>CADECY010000011.1:36423-132131 GCA_902825945.1 uncultured Acidobacteriota bacterium | reverse complement strand
CCATATGATCGACTACAGCTCCCACTACAGCGGAAAAACCGTCCTTGTCACGGGCCAGCGCCATCGCCGCGGCCCTGCGCATCGTGTCGTCGCCCGGGCTCGAGGCGAGCGAGCCGAGGCGAGCGGCCCCGCCGGGCACGGGTGGGAAGTCCCGAGCGAGTGCTTCGGCGAGACTCTTCCAAACCGGTGCTTCCGAGCGGAGGCGCTGGTGGTCCGTCGCGAGATTGGCGAGCACGCCGAGATCGCCGGCCTCGATCTGAGCGCGGACGCCAACTGCCTGTAGGCGAGGGTTGGGGTCGGAGGCGAGGCTCGCCAGCTTCGATTGAACGAACGGGGATCGCTTCGCCGGGGGAAAGTCCCGGTCGATATCGAGCATCTGGCCCGCGTCATGGGGCTGGAGATGCTGGCGGGTCTGTGCCCAGAACAGCAGCAGGAAGATCCGGTCGCGAACGGAAAGGCTTCTCGCGAGTCTGCGGTATTCGGCGGGAAGAAGTTCGTCAGGAAGGAAGAAGTGCGAGAACCAGAATGGAATCACACCACTCGATAGTGGGCTCATGAACGGTTGGAGCTCCCATCGGGCGGAGCGCTTCAAGAAGAAGATGCCACGCATGGGACGGGGGCGCTGCCGCAGGTTCGAGACCAGGGCAGCTGGACGCGTGTGCGCGCGGAAAGCGTCCGCGAATGGCGTCGTCGATTGCGAGGGTGAGAGTTGGTGCCGGGACACCGGAATACTCAGTCCTCGCGACTACAATGGCGCGCGCCGCGTTCATGACACCGTCTAAGCCAAGGGCTCCGCATGAAGAGGGGGTATCCACAAGTGCGATCGTATCAACGAGGATGCCGCGCAGGGGAGAGACACTTCGAGCTTCGCACGGATCGGAAGCCAGTGGCTCCGCCCCGTAGCCATCGCCGCAGCCTGGAGTGCGCCATGGTCGCGCTCGTGCGGAGAGCTGCTCTCCTGGGGCGGGATGATGCGGCCCGATCGGTATGTTGTTGATGAACATCGCGAGTCCGCGACAGCGCAGACTCTGGCCTGGAAATCGTTGTCGTCGAGCAGGCGGCGAGGTACGGCAAGGACTCACGGTCATGGACACGCGCAAGCGCCATGGCTGCCGCACGCGCAGCGGGGCGTCCGATTGGTTCGCCGTCAGCGAGGCGAGGGCACCCGCAACGCCCGAAAGCGCTGGCGTTCGGTTCCCAGTTTCAGCAGAGATCGATACGTTCCCTGAGGAGCATCCCTTGCCACGGCACGGACTCGAAGATGGGCTCGCGAACCGGCAGCGCGGAGGCCAGCCGATACTCGGCTGGCAAGGGTCCCCGTATGGCGAAATAGAAGAGCTACTCGAACAAGGGAGTTCCTCGCCGCATGAATGTCACGCCTGCTAGCGGTTTGCCGATCGCAGGAAGAAGGCCGTGGGCGGAGACTTGGGGACACTTGGACATACACCGTCAAGAGGAGTTCCGCCTTGTCGCCGGTCCGCAGCGGCCCCTTCCGTGGTTCCGTGATCGTCGGGTACGGTCGGAAGACTCCGGGTACTTGGATCTCCGCAAGTAATGCGGCGAACAACAATGAATGCGCTCCAGCTCGCCAAGCCAAGAGTTTCGCCAATAGCGTCCTGTTTCATCCCGCGCCCGCGGCGTCCGAGGCGTAACCATCCTCATGCAGGCTCCTCCCAATGAGCATTCGAATAATCGCTAGTCTTGCCGGACCCCGGCGACGACGGGCTCTTGTTCGGCCAACGCTCCGGCAAGCCGAGCTCGGCCGACGGGCCGTACACTGAATCTATCCGCCGGTTCGACTTTTTTCCCCGCTCCGGCGTCTATACGATTGGAACGGAGACGACGGATTGCTCTTCCGGGAAGCGGACGACAAGGAACTGGTTGGCAAGGCCCGCCACGGCAACGTGGATGCCTACAACTGTCTGGTGTCGCGCTGGGAGAAGCGGGTCTTCAACTACATCCTGCGGCTGACCGGCCATCGCGAAGATGCGCTCGATCTGACGCAGGACACTTTCTTCAAGGCCTACCAGCACTTGGAGAAGCTGGACGACCCCTCCCGGTTCGCTCCCTGGCTCTACCGGATCGCCCATAACGAAGCCTATTCTTTGCTGCGCCGGAACCGTCCGGACGGCGAAGAGCTGGTGGAAACGGGGCCGGGTCCGAGGGGTCCGGGGATGCTGCCCATGGAAACTTCGCTCGCGGTGCAGGCAGCGCTCGACCGGCTGCCGGCCGACCAGAAAGAAGCGGTGATCCTGAAAGTCTACGAAGGGTTCAAGTTCGAGGAGATCGCCGGGATTCTCGGGTGTCCGGTCTCGACGATCAAGTCGCGCGTGTATTCCGGGTTGGACGCATTGAAAGGCACGTTGGCTCCGGTCCGCCTACGGGGTGTGTGAAAAATGAACTGTTCGGAAATCGATGTCAAAGGATACTTCCTCCAGGAACTGACCGCCGCCGAAAGAGCGGTGGCTGACCGGCATGTTCGCGAATGCCCGGGCTGCGCCGAGGAACTCGACCGTCTGCGGATCACCGAATCCGCTTTGCTGGCTCTTCCCGAGGAAGAGATGCCGCGCCGGCTGGTTTTTGCCGCCGAGCGCTCTCCCCGGCCGGAACCTTCGCTCTGGCAGCGATTCTGGAACTCGGGCCCGAAGCTCGGGTTCGCGTCGGCCGCGATGCTTTCGTGCGCGATTCTGGTCCATGGCTTGACGCCGCCCGTGCCGCAAACGCCGGCCGTCGCGGCTCCCACAGTCGACGTCGCCGCCATCGAAGTCCGCCTCAACCAGAGCTTCGAAGTCAAGCTGGCTGCTGGAATCGCCGAAGCCGAGAAGCGTGCCGATCAGCGCGCCACCAAGCTCGCCGCCGCGAACGAGCAGAAGCTCGCCAATGAGTATCGCGCCGAAGTCGTGTCGCTTGCCTCGCAAGTGGAATGGCTCACCAAGAAGATGAACGTGATGCGCGTCGCCTCCAACTACGAGGTGCGTCAATGAGCCGCCGCTGGGTTCTCGCTCTCGCCTCGTGCGCCGTTCTGTTCGCCGCCGCGCCGCGCGTTTCGCGCGCCGAACTGAAGGCTCTCGAACAGAACTTCGATCGCCGCATCAGCCAGGCCGCGGCTGACGATCCGCTCGATCTACTCGGCAACACCCGCGCCGTCTATCTCGAAAAGGTCGGGGTCGTCTTCTCGACCGAGGTCGGACTCGTCGTGTCGCCCGCGCCCACTCCGTTCGCTCCCGTGCAGTCGCCGGAAGTGCGCGAGCGGCTCCGCCAGCGCAAGCTCGCGCGGCTGCCGATGCTCCGCAAGATGATGCGCGACATGATGGTCACCTCGGCCACGGGTCTGAAATCGATGCCGATGGACGAACAGGTGATCGTCGGCGTGTCGCTGTTCTACCGGCCCTGGGAAGATGTCACGGGGCTGCCCGGACAGATCGTGATGCAGGCTTCGCGCCGCACGCTCGCCGATATCGAATCCGGCCGCATCAAGCCCGAAGCTGCCACGTCCGCGATCCAGGAACAGGTTTACTAACCTCGATGCGACTCGGCGAAATGCTCGTCGCCCGCGGCCAGGCGACATCCGAGGAAGTCGACCAGGCGCTCCAACTGCAAAAAGAGCGCGGCGACAAGGTCGGAAAGATCCTGGTCGATCTCGGCTTCGTTGCACAGCGCGACGTGCTGCTCGCTCTCTCCGAACAGCTCTCGATCCGGCTGGTCGCGCTCGACGGAACTCCGCCCGCCGCGCCGGAGACGGCGAAGCTCTCGGGCCGCTTCCTGCGCCAGTTCCGCTGCGTGCCGGCGGGCTTCGACGACAACGGCCTGATGCTCGCCATGGCCGATCCGCTCGATTTCGAAACGATTTCGGCGGTCCGCAACGTCACCGGACTGAAAGTCGTGCCAGTCCTCGCCTCCGAGGCCGAAATCCTCGAACAGGTGAACCGGCACTTCGGCGAGGCGGAAAAACTCGCCACCGGATTCGAGGGCGATGGCGAAGGTGCCGAAGATCTCGAACATCTCCGGGACATGGCGTCGGAAGCGCCGGTCATCCGGCTCGTCAACGCGATGATCGCGTCGGCGGTCGAAAAGCGCGCATCCGACATCCATATCGAACCGTTCGAGCGCGAGTTCCGGATCCGGTTCCGGATCGACGGTGTCTTGCAGTTGCAGGAGCCGCCGCCCCGCGAATTGAAAGCCGCGGTGATCTCGCGCCTGAAGCTGATGGCGAAGCTGAATATCGCTGAGCGCCGCCTTCCGCAAGATGGCCGCATCAAGATCCGGACGCTCGGCCGCGAGGTCGATCTCCGCGTATCGACGCTGCCCACGCTCTACGGCGAAAGCGTCGTCATGCGTATTCTCGACCGCTCGGCCGGCGAGCAGTTCTACGATCTCCGTAAGCTCGGCTTCACCGGCGAAATGCTCGATCGCATGGAGTACTTCACGCAACTCCCGCACGGGATCTTCCTCGTCACGGGACCCACCGGATCGGGCAAATCGACCACGCTCTACTCGGCCCTCAAGCGCATCAACATCGCCGATCGCAAGATCATCACGATCGAGGATCCGGTCGAATATCAGATGGATGGGATCAACCAGATCCACGTGAATCCGCAGATCGGGCTGACTTTTGCCGCCGGACTCCGCCACATCGTCCGTCAGGACCCGGACGTGATCATGGTCGGCGAAATTCGTGATCGCGAGACGGCGGACATCGCCATTCGCGCCGCGCTCACCGGACACCTGGTGTTCTCCACACTGCACACCAATGACGCGCCCTCGGCGATTACGCGGCTCACCGACATGGGCGTCGAGAACTACCTGATCACGTCGTCGGTGGTCGCTGTGCTCGCGCAACGGCTGGTCCGTGTGATCTGCCCACAGTGCAAACGTGCCGACGGCGCGAAGATGACTCCCACGGGCGAAGAAGTGCCGAGTTGGGCGGGTGCCGGTTGCGACCACTGCTTCGGCACCGGATATCGGGGCCGCGTGGGCATCTTCGAAATGATGCAGTTGAGCGACGAGATCCGGCAGCGGATCATGCGCAATGAAGACGCCAGCCTTCTGAATGCGGCGGCGCGCCGCCACGGCATGATGACGCTGCGCGAAGACGGCTGGAAGAAGGTCGCGACAGGCGTCACCACTTCGAACGAAGTGATGCGCGTGACGCAGGAGTTCTAAGGCGATGGCGGCTTCGTTCCATTTCCGCGCGGTGGCCTCCGACGGCAAGGTCCGGGTGGGCACCCTCACGTCGGAAAGCGAACGGACGGCGGCGGCGGAACTGAAGCGCCAGGGGCTGATGCCGGTTTATGTGGGCGCTCAGCAGCAGAAATCGTTCGAGTTCAAACTGCCGGAGTTCAACAGCCACAAGCGCCGCAGCGTGCTCTTCTTCACGCAAGAGATTTCGACGCTGCTCAACAGCGGGATTCCCGTGGACCGCGCGCTCGGAATCGCGACCGAGTTGACCGAACGGCCGGAATTCAGGGCGATCATCCAAGATGTACTGCGCCTGCTCAAAGGCGGACGCTCGCTGGCCGATTGCCTCGGCGCGCATCCCGGCTACTTCTCCGAACTCTACGTGAACATGGTCCGCGCCGGTGAAGCTTCGGGTTCGCTCGCGCAGGTGTTCGATCGGCTCGCCGAGTTCGAGCGGACCCGCGACGATCTCCGCAACTACATCATCGGATCGATGGTCTATCCGGCGCTGCTGTCCCTCGTCGGACTCGGATCCGTTTTGGTGCTGATGTATTTCGTCGTTCCGCGCTTTGCCAGCGTCTTCGAAACAGGGAACCTGAAGATGCCGCTGCCCACCAAGATCATGCTGGAAGTGAGCTCGTTCGTGCGGACCTGGGGCTGGGTCGCCGGACTCGGTATCGCCGCCTCGATCGCTGGTTTGCAAGCCTACATCCGCACGCCCGATGGCCGCATGTGGTGGGACACGATTCGCCTGAAGATTCCGCTGCTCGGCGACGCGCTGCGCAAGGCGGAAACGGCGCGGTTCGCGCGCGCGATGGCGACTCTCGTGGCCAACAGCGTGCCGCTGGTGCAGTCGCTCGGAATCTCTCGCGCGATCCTCAATAACAAGCGGATCGCGAATTCGCTCGAAATCGTTTCGCAGGGTGTGAAGCGCGGCGAAGGGATCGCCGAGCCGTTGCGGCGCGCCGGTGAGTTTCCACCGCTGGCGGCGCACCTGTTGAGCGTGGGCGAGGAGACGGGCCGGCTCGACGCGATGTTTTCGCGAATGGCGGATATTTATGAGACCGACACGCGGGATGCGATCAAGCGCTTCACGTCGCTGTTCGAGCCGATCATCATTCTGACCATGGGTATTCTGGTAGGCGCGCTCATCTTGAGCATGCTGGTGGCGATCACTTCGATCAACGAAGTGGCCGGTTAAGGAGACGACGATGAAGAGACTACGGAGACGGAATCGAGCGGGTGTGACGCTGATCGAAATGCTCGTCGTGGTGACGATCATTGCCCTGTTCGCGGCGGTGGTGGGCCCCCGCCTCCTCAATCGCGGCGATCAGGCCCGCGTCACGGCCACACGCGTGCAAATCGACGCATTCATGACCGCCCTTGGGGCTTACAAGCTCGATACGGGCCTGTTCCCGACAACCGAGCAGGGGCTGAACGCGTTGCGCACGATGCCGCAGAACATCACGCAATGGCACGGTCCGTACCTGCCCAAGGACATTCCCATGGATGCCTGGGGCCGGCCGTTCCTGTACAAGTTTCCCGGCGAGCATGGCGACGAGCCCGACATCGTGAGTCTGGGCGCCGACGGCCAACCGGGCGGCGAAGGCATCCATGCGGACATCGTTAGCTGGAAGAACTGACCGGCGGCGGGCGGGTGTCACGCTCGTCGAAATGCTGATCGTGGTGACGATCCTGTCGCTGCTGGTCG
The DNA here is from genome assembly GCA_902825945.1 of uncultured Acidobacteriota bacterium. Taxonomy (GTDB): domain Bacteria; phylum Acidobacteriota; class Terriglobia; order Bryobacterales; family Bryobacteraceae; genus SYLY01. The sequence continues at coordinate 125,242 of CADECY010000011.1, read as the reverse complement.
GCCTCACTTTCCCCGCACTCAGCTCCGGAATCGAGTCGCTGCGGCTGATCTCCGGCGCCGATGAGTTCGCCGCCACTTTGAACGGATCGCTGAACCGCGCCGAGCGGCGCCAGCACGCCGTCGAAGTGGCGATCGTGCCCGCCGAGCGCGCGATGATCGCCGCGTCGTTCGATGGCGGGTTCCGGCGGCGGGTCGAATTGCCCGTTGGCGTCAGGATTCTCGGTGATGGACAGCCGCAACGCTTCTTCCTCTTTCCGGGCGGTGCTCCGCCCCGCATCGCGGTGATGCTCGCCAACGAACGTGGCGACAGGCGTCTGGTCCGTCTCGACCCTGTGTCGAGCGTCGCGATCGTCGAAAGACAGGAGCAGCAGTGAGAAACAAGCGCCGCCGCGGCTTCACTCTCCTCGAGGTCCTCGTCGCGACCACGATCATGGGCATTGCCGTCGGCACCCTCATGTCCGCGCTTTCGACCTCTGTCCGCAACGCCTCGCGCCTCGCCGATTCCGACCGGGCCAGCGTGATCGCGCGCCGCACCATGGACGAACTGCTGGCCGCGCCCGCGATCCGCTACGGCACCATGCTCGAAGGCCGCTTCGATCCGCGCGAAACCGGTGTCAACGGCGGCTGGCGCGGGCAGGTGGAACCGTTCGAGTCGATCCCCGGACAGCCGGCCAACATCGCCACGCTCGAACGCGTCGTCCTCGAAGTCTGGTGGACGCAGGGCTCGGCGCGGCGAACGATGGTGCTCGACGCCTATCGAAGGATTCCCTAGCATGCGATCCAATCGGCGCGGCCGGCGCGGTGTCACGCTCCTCGAACTGCTGATCGCGGTGACGCTCGTGAGTCTGCTCTCGGTGGGCATCCTGTACGCGATGCGCATCGGGCTGATGACGCTCGAACGCACGAATGACCGGCTGCTTGCCAATCGCCGCGTGCTCGGCGCGCAACGGATTCTCGATCAGCAGGTGGCCAACATGATGGCCGTCAAGACCGTGTGCAACGGCCCGCGAGACGACATGGGCAACGGCATGGTTCCGTTCTTTCAAGGCGAGCAGAATCAGATGCGCTTCGTCTCCACCTATTCGATCAACGCGGCCGCGCGTGGATATCCGCAGGTGGCCGAGTTCACCGTGATTCCGGGCGACAAGAACCGAGGGGTCCGGCTGGTGGTGAACGAGCGTCCGTATACGGGTCCGCCGTCGATCGATTTCCTGTGCCGCAACATGGCGCCCGATCCGTTGACCGGCCAGTTCAGCGGACAGTTCCTGCCGGTCGAACTCGGACCCGCGCCGTTCGTGATCGCCGACAAGCTCGCCTTCTGCCGCATGTCGTACCAGGTCTACAATCCCCAGAATCGCCAGAAGATCTGGGTGCAGCGCTTCGTGGGCGTGCTGCCGCCCGCCGCGATCCGGCTCGAAATGGCCCCGATCGAGGCCGACCCCTCGAAGCTCTCCATGAGCACGCTGGTGCTGCCGGTTCGCGTTTACCGGAACTCGCGCCTCGCCTACAAGGACATCGATGAGCAAGATGCGGTCTTCCAGTAAACGCGCCCGGCGGGGCGGGGCACTGCTCGCCGTGCTCTGGCTCACTGCGGCTCTGGCGGCGATTGCATTCTCGGTTGCCAGCACCGTGCGCGGCGAGACCGAGCGCGCCTCCACCCTCTCCGACGGACTCAAGACGCACTACCTCGCCGCAGGCGCCGTCGAACGCGCGCTGCTCTGGTGCCAGTTCGGGAACCGGACAGCCGCGCCCGCCGCCGAGGGCGCCAAGCCGAACTTCCACATCGACATTCCGCGGATGATCTTCCCGTTTCCAACGGGCGAAGCGGTCGTCGAAGTGATCCCGGAAACCTCGAAGCTCGACGTCAATCGCGCCAGCGGACAGCAATTGGCCGCGTTGCTGCTCGCCATCGGCGCCGATCCCGTTCAGGCGCAGCAGATCGCGGTCGCGATCATGCAGTGGCGGTCACCGGGTTCGAGTCCGCTCGACGCCGAATATCTGAGCCTGGGTCCGACTTTCCGGCCCCGGCATGCGTCTGTACAGGATGTAGAGGAACTGATCTACGTCAAGGGAATGACGCCGGAACTCTTTCACGGAAACTACTCGCGGGACAATTCGGGGCGCATGGTCCGCCATAGCGCTTTCAAGGACTGTGTCTCCGTGTGGGGTTCGATCGACCGTTTCGACGTCAACACCGTGGAACCGGGCCTGCTTGCCGCGTTCGGAATGCCGCCGGAAGCGATCGAGCGCTTGCTCGCCTTCCGCCGCGCGCAGCCCATCGTCACCGATCGCCAGATGGGCGAGATCGGGATGCTGCTCGGTCCGGTGGCGCGATTCCTGCGGCGTGGCGGCGGCAACACGATCTACACGCTCCGCGCGACCGCCCGGCTCCGTACGCAGGATGGACGGCTCTCCGATCTGCGCAAGACCGTTGCCGCCACCGTGAAGTTCCTGCCGCCCGACAACACGCCGCGCTACCACGTGCTGCGCTGGGACGATCAGGCCGTATCCGAGGTGAGCCAATGGTAGAACAGGCCGCACAGCCGGAAGCTCCGGTTGTCGAGGCCTATCGCACGGCGCCCGCCACGGGCTCACGCAAGTGGCTCGCATTCGGAACCGGCGTGGGAATCGAAGTCGAAGGCAACCACCTGCGGATCGTCGCGGCCCGCGTGCGTCCCTCGGGTGTCGAGGTCACCGGATTCCGCCGCATCGAAAACGTCACGGAACGTCCGGCGAGCGAATGGGGCAACGAATACGCGGCGTTCGCGCGCGAATCGGGCGTCGCGGGCGTGCCCGTGTGGCTGCTGCTGCCGCGATCGGAAGTGACGGTCCGGCACCTGATGCTGCCCGGCGTGGGCGAGAAGGATCTCGCCGCCGCGGTGGGATATCAGGTGGACGGGCTCCATCCGTATGAAGAGGGTTCCGCGGTGTTCGACTATGCCCGCCTTGGCTCGTCGCACGCCGTGCTCGTGGGAATCACCAAGCGCGAGGTGGTGGATCACTATTCCAACCTCCTCAGCGAGGCGGGGATCAGAATGGCCGGATTTTCCTTCTCCGCGGCTGCTCTGTACTCCGCCTCACGGGTGTCGGTGACGCCGCCCGCCGCGATGCTCGCCTTCCACGAATCGCCCAACGGACTCGAAGTGTACGGCGAAAGTCCGGCGCGCCCGGTCTTCTCCGGTATGTTCGATATGCCGGAAGACCGCATCCGCCGCGTCGCCCTCGCCGAACTGCGAATCGAGGACGACCCCGGAATCGCGGGATTCGCCGATCTGCTTCCGCCCTTCCGCGCCGTGGCCGATTTCCCGCGCGAAGAAGCTTCGCTCGCACTCGCCGCCGCCATTTCGTCGGCGTGTCCGCGTCTATCGCTTCGCCTGAACCTGCTGCCCGAGGAGCGCCGCACGCAGACATCGAGCTGGATCTTCGTCCCCACGATCATCCTGAGCGTGCTGCTGCTGGTGGCCGCCGCAGCCGTTGCCTGGCAGGATTCCTATCAGGACAAGGTGCTGGTGGAAAAACTCCATGCCGAGATCCGCAAGCTCGAAAAAGAAGCGCTGAAGGCGCGCGAGATCGATCAGGCCGTGCAGTCGGCGCAGGATCGCATGGCGCTCATCGACCGCTATCGCAAACGTCCGCAGGCCGATATCGAAACGCTCAAGGAAGCCACCGCGATCATCGCCGCTCCGGGCTGGCTGCAGAGCTTCCAGTTGAGCCGTACCGAAGTCTATCTCTCGGGTGAGGCCGAGAACGCCACCGCGCTGTTGCGCGCGCTCGATCAATCGGGCCGCTTCCAGAACTCGCAGTTCGCGCAGGCGCTCTCGCGGATCGGCAACACTTCGATGGAGATCTTCACCGTCAAGGCCGCCCGGGAAGGTGCCGGGACCGGATTCGAGGAGGGCGAGCAGCGATGACGATCCAGGATCGTGACCGCCGCGCGTTGGCGCTGCTCGGCGCCGCTGGCGCGCTGGCGGCAATCGTCTATTTCTGGCCGCAATCCACCGCGGAAGTCGTTAGCTCGAACGCCTCCACGCCGGAAGCCGCACAGGCGCGCTTGTTGAAGCTGCGGCAGATCGTCGCCACCGTTCCCGGAAAACAGAAAGTGCTTGACGGTGTGCGCGCCCAACTGGTGGGGCGCGAAAAGGGAGTCCTCAACGCCGACACCGCCGCGCAGGCTCAGGCACAACTGATGCAGGCCGTCACCAAGGTGGCGCGCGCGCAGCAGCCACCGATCGAAATCGTGCAGCGCGACCTCGGCGCCATTCAGCCGCTCGGCAAGGACTATGGCGAAACGCTCGTCTCGGTGTCGTTCAACTGCCAGATCGAACAGCTCGTGAATCTGCTCGCCGACCTCTCGGCCCAACCCGAACTGATCGCGACGCACGAGTTGCAGGTGCGCGCCGCCGACGCGCAGCGCAAGACGGTCGGAGTCCGGCTGACGGTGTCCGGAATCATGCCGCGGAAATTGGTGCCGGAACGGAAAGGGAGGATCGTGTTTTGAAACGCAAATTGGTTTTCCTGAACCTGCTCCTCGCCGCGCTTGTCGGCGCGGCCGGCTGGCAAATTCGCGAGAAGTGGATCCAATCACGAGAGCGTGAACAGCGCATCCTGTCGGTGCAGGTGCCGCCCGTCCCCGCTCCGCCGGTGCCCACCGTCGAGACCGCGGCGCCGGTGCAGGCGGCAACTTATGTCGAAGTCGCGACCAACACTCTCTTCTCGAAGGACCGCAATCCGACCGTCGTCATCGAAAAGCCGAAAGAGAAAGAGCCGCCGCCGCTGCCGTCCGTGCATGGCGTGATGGACCTCGGATTCGGCGCCACCATCTTCATGTCCACCGGCCAAGGCGGCCAGCAGAAGGGCTACAAGGAAGGCGACAAGGTAGGCGACTACAAAATCGTCAAGGCATCCCGCGACGACATCGAGTTCGAATGGGAAGGCAAGACGATCGCCAAGAAGGTGGTGGATTTGAAGGCGAAGCCCTCCGCCGCTCCGGCCGCTGCCGCTGCTCCGGCGCCTGCCGCGCCGCAAGCCCAAGTGCTCGCCGCTGGCAACGTGACCTCCGCCGAAGAGGCGAAAAAGATCACCGACAAGATGACCAACGGTAAGGCCTGGATCGATACCGGCGGAACCAACCACGCCTGCGCGCCCGGCGACACTTCGCCCGCTGGTACCGTCCGCGACGGATATCGCAAAGTCACCAAACCTTCCATGTTCGGAACCGCCTGTTTCTGGGAGCCGGCCCGATAAGCCGCCAAGGAGAAAAAACAAATGTTTCGCCGTACGATTTTGACCTCTTCGCTCACGTTGGCCGCGCTCTTGGCCCAGCCCAAGACGGACGCCCCCAAGCCCGGAATCGCCACCGCGACCAAGGAAGCCCGCCCCGCCGGACTCCCCAAGGACGCCACCGAAGTCGAACCTGGACTCTGGAAGCATACCGACGCCTCGGGTAAGACCTGGATGTTCCGCCGCACGCCATTCGGTGTCTCGAAGTATCCGGCCAGCGCCGCTGACGAATCCGCCGCCAACGACGAAAAGGAAGCCGCGATGCTCAAGGCGATCGACGCCGGCGATTCGGTGAAGTTCGAACGGAAGATGCCGTTCGGCGTCACCAAGTGGACTCGCAGGAAGACCGAACTGAAGGGCGCCGAAGCGATCGCCTGGAAGAAGGCATCGGCCAATCAGACAAACGCGGCCCCCGCCGCGTCTGAACAGAAGACCGCGCAACCGGCCGCGAAAACAGCCGCAGCGGCCAAGTAACCAACCGGAGCCTGAATGCGACAAACGACCGCCGCTTTTCTCAGTTTCACTTTGATCTGGACCGGAATCGCCGGCGCGCAGCAAGCGGCACCCGCCGCTCCCGCTCAACAACAACCCGCTCCGCAGCAGACGCCTCCACCCAAGCAGACGGCGTCCGCCGGACCCACGATCTCCACTGGGTCGCTCGCGCTCAACAACGCTTCGCTGACCGACGTGATTGACGCGCTGTGCCGCGTGCTCAAGATCAACTACATCCTCGACCCGGCGGTGAAGGGAAGCGTCACGCTCAATACCTACGGCGAAGCCAAGCCGATGGACGCGCGAGCGCTGCTCGATCTCGTGCTGCGCATCAACGGCGCGGCGATGGTCGAAACCGGTGATATCTATCGCATCGTGCCGATCGGCAACGCGACCCGGTTGCTCAAGCCTTCGCAGGAAACCAATCTGCCGGAAGACGAACAGGCGATTCTGCATCTGCTGTTTCTCAAATACGCGAGCGTCGCCGAACTGGCCAAGCTGATCGAGCCATTCGTGGGCGAAGGCGCCAAAATCATCAGCTATCCGCCCGCCAACCTGTTGTTCCTGCTCGACAGTCGGCGCAACGTGCGCCGCGTGCTCGACATCATCGGGCTGTTCGATAGCGATTCGCTCGCCCGCCAGCGGGTCCGCTTGTTCGAGGTCAAGAACGGCAGCCCCACCGATATCGCGGCCGAGCTCGAAGAGATCCTCAAATCGATCTCTCTCACGGAGAAGAATCAGGTCCGGTTCCTGCCGGTCGACCGCATCAATACGATCATCGGAATCGCGCCCAGCCCCGCCGCTTTCGAGGAAGTGGAGAAGTGGCTTGCCAAGCTCGACACCGAAGTGAAGGTCACCGCGGGTTCAATCGACAACTACGTCTATCGCGTCAAGTACAGCCGGTCGGAAATCCTTGCCATGGTGATCATGGGCCTGTACGGTTATGGTGGCGGCATGGGCATGATGGGCGGGATGGGAATGATGGGTGGAATGGGCATGATGGGCGGGATGGGAATGATGGGTGGAGGCTTCGGCGGTGGCGGCATGATGGGTGGCTACCCTGGAATGATGGGCGGCGGCTTCGGCGGTGGCGGATTCGGTGGCGGCATGATGGGCGGCTATCCCGGAATGATGGGTGGCGGGAACATCGGTTACGGCGGAGCGGGAATGCTCGGCAACTACATGCCGCAATACGGCTATGGATTTCCCGGCGCCGGACAAGGCCCTCTGTTCGGCACGGGGGCGGTGCCCCCGCAGCAGGGCGGACCGGCAACCTCCAAGCCCGGAGCGAAGGACCAGACGGGGCAATACCTGAGCGGCGGCCAGTACGCACAAATGCCGCGAATCCCCCGGATCATCCCGAACCCTATCGACAACACGCTCCTGATTCAGAGCACGCCGCAGGAATATCAGCAGATCCTCAAGCTGATCCGGCAGGTGGACATCCCGCCGCGCCAGATACTGATCGATGCCAAGATCTACGAGGTGAACATGACCGGCGCGTTCGCGAGCGGTGTTTCCGCCGCACTACAACGCAAGACGGGGGCGGCCGGAAGCGACCGTCAACTGCTCGGGGCGTTTTCCTCGGCGGGCGTGGCTCTTTCCGCCGGCGCGCTCGTGGGTGCCAGCCGCGAACTGCTCGGATTTCTTTCGCTCGCCGAAACCGAAGGGCACGCGAAGGTGGTTTCTTCGCCATCGGTCATCGCCACCGATTCCATCGCCGCGTCGGTCAACGTCGGGACCGAAGTCCCGACGCTCACCGCCCAGGCAGTCACCGGCGTTCAGCAGGGAGGCAACTCTCTGTTCGCCAATTCGATCCAATCGCGCAACAGCGGCGTAACGCTCAATATCACCGCGAGGGTGAATCCGAGCGGAATCGTGACGCTCTACATCAATCAGGAAGTGAGCGCGCCGATTCCGCCCGCCGCGGGAGCGATCCAGTCGCCGTCGTTTTCCAAGCGCAACGTGAGCACGCAGGTGACCGTGCAGGATGGCGACACGATCGCGATCGCGGGCATCATCAACGAGTCGAGCACGATGTCGACCGCCGGAATTCCCGTCCTCCACCGGCTCCCGATCGTCGGATCCGCGTTCGGATCGCGCTCCTACAGCCGCGAACGGACCGAACTGGTGATCTTCATGACTCCGCGCGTGATCTACGACACCAATCAGATGGTCGATGCCACAGAAGAGCTGAGAAGCCGCTTGCGGCGCGTCACCAAGATCATGAAGGACCAGTAGACGTCCAACCCGCCCTCCCGCAACTCCGGGCGGCAGGGCGGGTTGTTATCTTAAGATAGTTCGATCCCTCGATGGCGCGCCGTACCCTATTCCTCCTGACCGTCCTTCTGTCTCCGGTATTCGCTCAGGAGCCCGGCTCCGGCCCGGTCAGCCAGATCATCCGGGACGCCTTCCGGCAAGCGTACTTCCGCAACAACTTCCACATCAACACCTCGACCCCGGTCAACGATGTGCGCCGGTTCGGAACGACCGGGCTGATTCAGGAGTTCTACGATCAGGCGCGCACCGCCGGAGTCCGCTACGCGCTCGTCCGCGCCAACACGAGCGACAACGTGGCCGAAGGCGTGAACTCGGTGTTCCAAGTGTGGCCGGAAATGTACGCCTACTACACGAGCGTCGGCCCGAACACGGCGGGCTACCCGGTGGTGGACACGCTGACCTGCCCCAACACGTTCACGGACGGCAACTCGTGCAAGTTCCAGATCTTCGACAAGAACTACTACCTGTTCGTCTATGCGTTCAACACGACAACGCTCGACGGGACGAACTTCGCGGTCCGCGATCCTTTCTTTAGCCGCTACCGGCTGCTCGACGGCATCAATCGCCTCGGCGCGGCCTCGGGGCCCGAAGAGACGGTGACTTCGGGCGCGGGTACCGGCGTCACGGGTACGCTCCAGCGATTCCAGCGCGGCGGGATGTTCACCTACACCGCCGGAGCCTTGACGGGCCGGCTCGTGGTGGTCCAGCCGCCGGTGTGGGATCTTTACCTGCAACAGGGCGGTCACAGCGGATTTCTGGGCTTTCCCACCAGCGATCCGGTGATCGTTTCGGGTGACCTTCGCCGCCAGAACTTCGAGGGCGGCGCGATCGACTATGTCAACGGCAGTTCCACCGCGACCCTGCGGCTGCCGGTTTCAACCGTCGTGGTCGCGGTGGGAACCCCGACCGCTCGCCTGAATCTCGGTGAGACGGTGCGGCTCGAAGCCTCCACTTTCGCGGGCAACGGTGCCGCACTCGAGGGCCGCCCGATCACGTGGCTTTCTTCCAACAACCGGATTCTCGCGGTCGAGCCCAACGGCGCGGCGGCCACGATCCGGGCGGTGGGCGGAGGCAGCGCCAGCATCACCGCCGTGAGCGAAGGCAAGAGCAGCCGCGTGGTGACATTCTTCGTGAGCGCTCCTTGCTGCCAGATCGGCGAAGGCGCGCCAACCTCCGCGATCCAGCAGTCGTTTCTCGATGCCGTCACGCGTGCCCGGCTGAACCTGCGCCTGCCTGGACCTTCCCCGGTCGTTCGAACCGGAACCGGGTACGTCCAGGAAGCCGTTGGCGTCGACGGAACGACTCCTTTTCTCCTCGCCAAGCCTGATTCAGCGGCCAACGCCTTTGTTGTGAGTGGCGCGATCCTCGCGCGATACGACTCCTTGGCCGGCCCGGGAGGAACGCTCGGATATCCCACGGCCGACCAGACGGCTGGCGGACGGCAGTTGTTCGAAGGCGGGGCCCTAGCGGGTGACCCTGTCTACTTGGTCACGGCGCCGGTCCTCGGGCGCTGGGCGGCGCAGGGCTATGAGAATTCGCCCGCCCGGCTGCCCGCCGGAGTTCCGGCGAATTCGCTCACGTTTGCCGCCACGCTCGGTCTGTCACAGCCATTCACGGGCGGCACCTACTTCGCTCATCAAAGCGGATCGTTGCTGAACCGGGTCTTTTTCGTGAGCGGGGTGGTTCTCGCCAAGTACAACGCTTCAGGCGGACCGGCGGGATCGCTGGGCCTTCCCACCGGCGAGGAGGTGGCCCTCTCCGGGCGCCGCCGGCAGGACTTCGAGGGAGGAACCGTCTCCTACGCGGCCGGCGAGACCGAGGTGCTGGTGGAGGAAAAGTCACGCCGCCCGCAGATTTCGGCCACGCCTTCGACTGTTGCCGCGGGTGGGCGTGTGCGGGTCGCCGCGGGCGGATTCTCGCAAGGCGCGACTCTGCGCATCACGGTGGGCAATCAGCCGGATTTCGTCGTGTCGACCGAAAGCGGCGCGTACGCTTGGGAGGCCGTGGTCCCCGCCCGGGCCGAGTCCGGCCTGGTGAACCTGCGCGCGGCCGACACCAACGGCAACTCGATCGCCGTTGGTTCCTATGTGATTCAATCGTCGTCGGAAACACTGGCTCGGATTACCAAGCTGCGCGGCGACCTTCAGACCGGCTACCCGGGTGCGCGCCTCCCGCTGCCGCTTCGAATCGTGGTGCGGGATGAAAACGGGAGTCCGTTGGCTCGGATTCCAGTCCGGTTCAATCCTTCGCCCGGCGCCGCGATCGAGGAGCCTTCGGCGTTGACCGACTCGCGGGGCGAGGCACAGGCATTCCTGCGGCTCGGTCTCAGCGAGGCTCCGGCCCTGGCAACCGCCGAGGCTGGCCGGCAGGTGGTGACCTTCACTGCTCGTTCGGCGCCGGGTTCGTTTGCCAATTTCCCCAAGTTCACACAAAGCGGCGACACCAAGCTCGGAAACGAGCCGTCGACGATCGGACGCGACGGTGCGCTTCTGACCGCGAGCGCTGCGATCATCCGGCACCTCCAGAATACGACCCAGGCGGGATCGATCAATGGTCTGGCCGATCCCGTGCTGTTGAATACGTTCCTGAAGGATCTCTGCGCGGCGGATCCGCGTGGTGAACGCGTGTGCGACGGCTTCATCGCCCCTCCTGGCATCTCGCCGAACAACGTGAACCCTTGGCGGCTCCCTGCCTTTACCGGCGGCGGCTTCGAACCGGTGGCGATTCAACCCGAACCGAACAGCATCCGGGATGCTCTCGCCGCCGGATCCCCGGTCCTGCTCGCCCTTTCGATGACTGCGGGAAACACCATGTTGGGCTCGCATTTCGTGGCGGCGATCGGCGTCGGGCCGGGAGGACAGATCCTGATCCACGATCCATTGCCTGCGTTCGGGAAGACGATCCTCGACGAATACGCGGGCGGATTCGCGGTACAAGGGACCCCGGTCAACGGCGTGGTGACGGCCGCGATCCGCTTTGCGATCCAGACGCCCTCGAACGCCGGCTTCCTGCTGGTTTCCGCCGCTGGCGCCCTCGATGCGTCGTCGCGAGCCGGTCGGTGCGGGCTCACCGCGCAATGGCCCGGACAACCATTCTCGGGAACCGCGCCCGCAACCGAGCCCACGACGCACTTGCTTCGCTACTGTGATGGAGCGCTGTCGGGCTACCAAGTCGAGATCTCGGGCACCAGGCCCGTCCTTTTCAGCGAGACCGGCCCCACGCCGTCGCGCTCGGTGATTGACCCCGCGTCGGCACCCGCGTTCCAGTTGTCGCGCGCGGGTGGTTCCTGGCTGGTCGCCCCGCTCGAAGTCTCGTTCGCCTCGGACACGGTCGTCAACGCCGCCAGCCAACTGCCGGAACTCTCTCCGGGCGTTCTGGCCAATATCCTGGGCACAGGCTTGGCCCAAGGTGGCAAAGCCGAGGTGACAATCGACGGAGAAGCAGCCGCGATCACTTCCGCGGAAGCTTTCCGGATCGCCTTCCGGGTGCCGCTGGAAATCGAACCCGGCGCACACGTGGTGCGGGTCGCCTCTGTTTACGGAGCGGCGGAACGTACGATTCAGCTCGAGCCGGTGTCTCCCGCGTTGTTTACGACAGACGGTAGTCACGCGGTGGCCACCAATCAGGACGGCAGCGCCAACGGACCGTTGAATCCGGCACCACGCGGGCAAGCACTGGTACTTGCGGGCACCGGCTTCGGTCCCCTGCGCTCACAAGGGAATCAGCAAGTGTTGCAAACGCCTGCAACCGCGACGATCAATGGCCGTTCGGTCCCTGTATTCTATGCGGGGGCGGTGCCGGGCTTTCCAGGGCTGATTCAATTCAACCTCCAGATTCCAGGTGACTTTCCGCCGGGCACGGACCTGCCAGTCACTCTCGAACAGGCCGGACGCCAGACCAAGGCCGTTGTGGTGTCCATCCAATAATGGAACGGTCCGGCACCGTTTCAAGAAAAAAATGGGCCACGAGGTTGACAACGCCTTGTGCCGGATGGTCTAATCGAACTCTGGTACCATCAGGGACTGGTCTGCGCGCGTATCGAGGCTCCGTTCGCCCGTGAAGGCGGAAGGTTTTCTCTTGACAACTCGCGCGGCTCGGTGTAAAAATTGATGTGACCGGGTGTATCTATACCCCTTTTGGCATTCATCCAGAATGAATCCCGAGAGCACAAAACAAGACAGAACGAAAACAAAAACAAAAAGTTGAGTTCGCAGGTGCAGATGATCAACAGGCGGCAATCTAGAGAGAATGAGAGAACACCTACCGGTGCCACGACTCTCCCCGAGGGATGCCGTCACGTCTCGAAACCTTTCGGTAGAACGGGATTTTGAGGCTCAGGTTGATAGAGACTTTCCACAATTCTGATTTCCAAATTGCACAAGGAGAAGGAAATGCTTGATTTTCGCAAGTCGTTTCTAGCGGCTGCCTTCCTGGCGCTCGGCGCCGGATCGGCATTCGCTCAAAACGGCCCGCTGTCGTGCGTCGCGCAGTCAGCGGGTACTCCCTCGATTCGCGCTGAAGGCGTAGCCGAACTCGTGGGCGACATCATTGTTACTTGCAACGGCGGAAACCCCGTTGCTTCCAATCGCGCGCTGCCCCAGTTGAACATTCAACTCTTCTCGCAGCCGTCGATCAACATCACCAGCCGTGTTCTGACCGCTGGCGGCAACCTGATTGAATTCTCGGAAGCCCTGCTCTTCATTGATGAGCCGACTCCGGCCAATCAGCGCCCCTGCGGCCAAGGCAGCCTGTATCCGCACTCGATCACTCCGGCGACCCTGCAAACGGTCATCGCGGGTGTTTGCGGCGCGCATGCCGGCTCGCCGACCTCGAACGGCATCGGAACCTACGACCCCAACGTCGCGGCTCCGACGCTGAGCGATGCTGGCACCAGCTACCCGACCTATCGTGGCAACGTCTATCAGGCGCGCCGCGCGGGTAACAACTCGCTGCTGTGGCAAGGTATTCCGTTCGATCCCCCAGGCTCGCTGACCTCGCGCATCCTCCGCATCACCAATGTGCGCGTGAATGCCAGCCAGTTGGGTGTTCCGGCGGGTTCGACGGCCTCCGTGGCGATGCTGGTTTCCACCAGCGCGTCCGGTGTGTTCGCCGGTCCCCTGGGTGGCGGCCCGATCGCGTTGCCGATCACCAATCCGACTCCGACGGTTGCGGTCGCGCAGACCTCGTTGGACTTCTCGGTTGTGGATCCGCAGACCTGCTTGCAGTGCGAATCGGCCAACACGGACTTCTTCGGTGACAACTCCAAGGCGTTGAATGCGCAAGGCGCCAAGTGCGACTCGATCGCGTTCAACCTGCGTTACACCGAGCGGTTCCCGACGGTCTTCCGTCGCCGCAGCATCCGGCTGCCGCTGGGCGATCCCGATCCACGGGTTGCTCATCTGTCCCCGACGCCGACCGACGCACAGGACATCCTGGGCACGATCTACCAGACGGAAACCGGCTTCTACAAGTCGGCATCGACTGGCAACTGGCCCACGACGCTTCAGAACGGCACGCTGGCGACGGGAACGTCGGATGGCGCGCTGGGTCTGGCCGATCACGGCACTCGCCTGATCGCTCGGTTCACCAATGTTCAGAACGGCTTGCAGATCTGGGTCCGGAACACGGTACCGATCAACACGCTGCAGGGCGGCAACCTGAACACGGGCGTTCGCACGGGCACGGTGACGTTGACCACGTCTGACGCCAATGGCGCAGGCGCATTCAACTTCCCGGGCAACGGGGCGAACCCGACTGGCGCTGGCGGTGGCATCAACTTGGTGTCGATCGTTGGCGGAACCGGTCAGGCGGTGTGGGAAGTGGTCAATGCGGACACGACGACGATCGAACGGGTGAACATCCCGGTGATCATCGCCTACCGTCCGAATACGGCCGCGAACCTGCCGACGCTCGGCACCTCCTCGGCCAACGGCGCGTTGGCTCCGTTGAGCACGGTCGCGACCGCGGGCACCACGTCCGCTCCGCTGCCGCGCTTCATCGACACCGCGGTCAACCGCACGATGCTGACCATCAATTCCTGCCGCACGAACATTCTGTTCCCGTTCGTGTCCAACCAGGCTGGTTTTGACACCGGTCTTGCCATCGCCAACACCAGCAAGGATCCGTTCGGCACTTCGCTGCAGACGGGCGCCTGCTCGGTGAACTTCTACGGCAACATTGGCAACTCCAAAGTCTGCCTGAAGTACCCCTCGCCGTCAATCACCGGTGGTGAGCACTTCGTGTGGTCGCTGTCGGCTGGTGGCGCGGTTACCGCGACGGCCGGCTTCCAGGGCTATGTGATCGCTCAGTGCGAGTTCCAGTATGGACACGGGTTCGCCTTCATCAGCGACCTCGGAGCCCAGCGGCTCGCGATGGGCTATCTGGCACTGATCCTCGACGACGCCATTGCAACCCGCACTGGCAGCCGTTCGGAGACCTTGGGCCACTAAACCCGAGTCTGGCGAAAGCCAACAACCAAAAGGGAGGAGCTTCGGCTCCTCCCTTTTGTATTTGAGGGCCCAGATCTCTCTGTAGTCCTTCTGATTCGAGTATGAGGCGTGCGCTCTTCGCTGTCCTGTTTGTCATGACTCCGTTGCTCGCCGCGTGGCGCCGGTCTCCTTGATTGATCCGCAGCCGAACTCTCCGGCGACATCATCATCGTCTGCTGGGATCTTCACCCAGCCGGCGTCCGAGATCACGAGTCGCGTACTGGCGCGGACGGAAGCCGCCCGGACTCGCACTCTGTTTCCATTTGTTACCAATCTGGGTGGCAACGACACAGGCCCCGCGAATATCCTCCGTCCGAGGTCGAGGGGGCAACGGTATGCGGTTGGCAAGCTGCTTGCTCTAAGAAGAGCCGGTGACCTCTCTTCGCACCGCCCCGTTGGCACTGATGTTCGCCAGCCAGATACTGGCCCAGAACCGTCCGCTGACGTGCGAAGCACACGCGGCGCCGCCGTCGATCCGCGCCGAGGGCGTGGCGGAGCTGGTGGGCGACATCGTCGTTGTCTGCAACGGTGGAACTCCGGTCGCCGCGGACCGGTCGCTGCCTCAAATCAACATCCAGGTCTTCACGCAACCCTCGATCAACATCACCAGTCGCGTGACGACTCAGGGAGGCAACCTGATCGAGTTCACCGAAGCACTCCTTTTCATCGATGAGCCTTCACCGGCCGATCAGCGGCCTTGTGGGTCTCCGGATTATCCCGCCTCGATCACGCCGGGTACGTTTCAGACCGTGATCGCGGGTGTGTGCGGGGCACATGCGGGATCACCCGATTCGAACGGTGTGGGCACTTACGATCCGAACGTGGAGGCGCCTGTCATCGCCAGCGCGGATGGGCGAATGTACCCGACGTATCGCGGGAACGCCTATCAGGCTCGGCGTGCGGGTAATAACTCGCTGCTGTGGCAAGGTGTTCCGCTCGATCCCCCCGGACCGCTCGGGTCGCGAATATTTCGGATCACAAACGTGCGGGTGAATGCAAGCCAACTGGGCGTTCCGGGAACGAGAATAGTTCCGGCGGTTCCCGTCAGGATGTTGGTCTCCAGTTCGTCCGGTGGGATCAGACAATTCTTCAATCCGCCGCCTCTGCCGCTTAGCGATCCCACGCCAACCGTTGCGGTGGCCCAAAATTCGCTCGACCTTCGAGTCTTCGGCCCGCGCGAGTGCTTCCAATGTGATTCGGTGAACGAGCACCTGCTCGAAGGCGGACCGCCATCTACGCTGAATTCGCGCTGCGACGGAACCACCGTGACGGTGCAATTCTCCGAGCGGTTCCCCACCGCCTTCCGCCGCCAGGCGTCGAGCGTTCCGGGCGAGTCGCAAGACGTCCTGGGCTCGATCACGCAAACCGAATCGGGCTTCTACAAAGCGGCTGCCACGGCCAACTGGCCCGAACGGTTGCAGGACGGAACGCTGGCCGCAGGTTCCGAACGAGGCACGATCGGCATCGCCGATCACGGAACCCGTCTGATGGCACGGTTCACGAACGTTCCGAATGGCGTCGAAATCCGGGTGCCTGGCAAAGTTGCGGTCTTCCCGCTCGATAGCGAAATCGCCTCGGGCGTCGCCGAACTGGTAGACGGCGGCACGCAGGTCTCGATCACCGGCGGAACTGGCCAAGCGGTCTGGGAGATCACGGAGACGGATACCACCGCATCGGAGCGGGTCCGGATTACGGTGACGGCCGTCTATCGCGCGGGGCAGGCTTCGCTCGGGACCGCCTTCGTGGCGGGAGGCTTGGCGCCGGTGAGCACCGGGTCCACGGCGGGTTCAACCACGCCGATTCCCCGATTCCTCGATCTTCCCGGAGGCGAGCCGATGCTCACGATCCTCGTGTGCCGCACGAACCTCCTGTTTCCGTTCGTCTCCAACCGGTCGGGCTTCGACACAGGCATCGCGATTGTGAACACGAGCAAAGACCGGCTCGGTACCCCATCGCGGAGCGGAGCTTGCACGGTCCACTTTCACGGTGAGTCTGGCGGAGAGCTGGTCTCACTTCGTTATCCGTCGCCAACGATCGGCGGCGGCGAGCACTTCGTCTGGTCGCTCTCCTCGGGCGGCGCTGTCGCCGCCACGCCCGGATTCCAAGGCTATCTGATCGCGGCGTGCGATTTCCAGTATGCCCACGGATTCGCTTGGATCACCGAAACGGCCTCGCGGCGCCTCGCGATGGGTTATCTCGGACTGGTGCTCGACGAACCGATGCCCTCGCAGACGGGCGGCACTTCCGAATCCCTTCGCCGATGACCCGAGCCCACGATTACTAACTTCCGAAAGTGATATCGTCGGGATGCGTCCCGCCCGCGTCCAACCGGAGGCCGCTTTTGCGCCGTCTTGATCGTGCCAGCTTGGCATTGCCACTGCTGGTATTCGCGCCCGTTTCCCTGCTGGCTCAAACTCGCCCGCTCGAGTGTCTCGCCCAATCCGCGACCCCTTCGGTCCGAGCGGAGGGCGCGGCGGAACTGGTGGGCGACCTCATCCTGACGTGCACCGGAGGCGAACCCACGGCAGCGGACCGGCTCCTTCCGCAAGTCAACATCCAGCGGCTTGGCCATGTCGTACCTGGGGCTGGTGATCGGCGCCGCTCCTCCGATCACCGGGGCCAAGGGCGAGCGGCTCGGACGCTGAGTGGGTGGATTCGACACAGCCGTGGCGCCGCTCAACACGGTGGCCTGGCGGGGCGTGTTGACAACGTTGGAGTTCGGGGTGGTGCGGCGCGGCCCCCGGGTTGCACCGTGCCCTCCGGATGTACTTGTAACGCCTTGTTTGCCTATCTTTCGCCCGGCAACCCACCGTGTTAAGATAGGTAGGCGTCCGCCCGCGTCCCACCCACCCACCCCTGGAGGTCGCTTTGTCCCGTCTACCAGCTTTTCGAGCTGTAGCGTTGGCTGTGGTGTCCGTTGCCACGCTGTCCGCCAACAACACTTTCCTTATCCCCAACACTGGAAGCTCGTCGGTCAACGCTCTTGTCTATTCGGGTACTCCGTTGACACAAGCGGGCACCTTCACTGCCTCCGACCAGACCTTCGCGGTATTTGCCAAGCCGACACCCAACGCGGCCGACACGAAGTACTACGTCATCTCGCGGAGTTCGCAGGGGAGCATGACGATCCTCAACTCCACGTTCCAGCCGATCGGCCAGCCGGTGAGTCTCGGCCAGCCGGTCACGGCTGCCGCGATGAGTCCCGATGGCAAACGGATCGTCTTCATGGCCGGAAACATGCGGCTATGGAATACCGACAATGACGAGGAGATCCGGATCCAGAACTTCATCGACGTCGGCCTCCGGCCCAACGATGTCGTCTGGAGCCAGGATTCGCGTTTCGCATGCTTCATCAGCGCGGAGGGGCAGAAGGTCACCTTCGTCAACATCCCAACGTTGACGATCCAAGGTTCGATCTCGATCTCCGACTGGTTCCCCACGACGGCATTCGGCGCTCTCGGCCCGAACGGAATGATCTACATCAGCGCTGATAGCCGCGTGCTCGAGATCAACCCGAACTTCCGTCCGCTCACCTCGAATACCCCGATCGACAAGGACGCGATTCGCCGCACGTTCACAATCAACGGCGCCAGAGTGGGGCGGCTCGAGTTTACTCCGGATGGCACGCGCGCGGTGGCTGTGAACAACAATCCCGCGACCAACGGAACACTCGTGTATGTCTTTAACCTGACCTTCGCTGGCCCGGGAGGGTTCATCGAAGTGAAGAGCGCCAGCAGCCCGTTCCCCGGCGCGCAGATCGCGAAGGTATTCGTGGGTGGGAACAATACCGTCTATGCGATCACTAACAACAACGCCGTGGCACGGGAGAAGCTCTACAACCTCGCCCTGCCAGCCGCGCCCGCGGGCGCCGAGCCGTTGACCGCCCCGGACCCCTGGTTCACCGAAGCGTTCTTCAACTCGGTCGGGAACCTGACCATCGCCGATCAGGTGGTGTTCAGCCGCGAATACCCGAACCCGTTCCGGGCTTCGATCTTCGCTCCGCTCCAGCGTCTGTCTCCGAACGCGGCGAACACTCTCTACGACATCAATCTCGTGGGTGGTGCTTCGCGCGGAGCCGAGATCCGCGTGCAAGGCGATGCCTCGCTGCTTGCTCATGCGGGTCCGGCGGCAACGAATCCTCCCGAAGTAATCGGCGGCGTGCTTCCGGTGAATGCAGTGCAGCCCGCCGTGGCGGCTGGAGCGCGCACGCTCCCCATCGGAGTCAAGGTACTTTCGACGAGCGGCGTTCCGATGTTCAACTCGATCGTCACGTTCACGCCGTCTCTTGGGAACTCACTCATCGAAGGTTCGCCCTCGGTTACGACCAATCGCGACGGTATCGCGATGATCAACGTCACCGCGCCGGGAGTGCCCGGTGATTTCGTGATCAACGCGACTCCTGTCAATGGCCCGCAAACCGCGATCCGGCTCACCGTGTTCAATCCCGATCAGGGCGGCGGGTCCGGCGGTGGCGGCGGTGGCAGCACGGGTGGCGGACCCTACGCAGAGGTCGTCAGCGGCGATGGGCAAATGATCGTGCAGGGGGAGCGAACCTGCCAAAACGCGGTTGATGAGAACTTCAAGCCGATTCCTTGCCCAAACTACTATGTGGTTCGGTTCTTCTCGGCGCCAGGCAAGCCGGCGGCCGGGATCAAAGTACAGTGGGACACCGACGGCCGCAGCTTCGGATGGGTGGAGGGCGAGATTACCGATACTCAGGGCCGCCGCATCACCGTGACCGATGCGGAAGGCTACGCTCGCAATGACCTTTGGGGCGCGACGAATGTCTCGGAGGCGGAAGGCTTCGATACAGGCAAGGCGCAAGCTTCGGCGACGATCAACAATGTCGATGTGAAGCTGGAACTGTCATATGTCACGATCCTCGGGGTCGATAGGACCGGCAATCGCGCGCCGAAACCCTCTGTGACGATACTCTCGCCGGATCCCTTGAACATTCGTGGCCGGACCGGACAAACGATACCGGGTTTGCTGCAAGTGCGGGTGAGCTCCGCGGCTGGACTAGCAGTGGGCTTGTCGATCAGGGGAGTGGGTATCTCGATAACGACCGCGAACCAGGATCCCACCAAGGGACCGGTCCTGAGTTGTGCTCAGCGTCCGGTCGTCATCACCGACGACAAGGGCTTTGCGTCATGCGACGTGAAACTCGCGGGCAAGGCCGGCATCGGTCAGGCGACCCTCAAAGTAGGTGGGCAATTCGAGCGGAATCTGTTTGTTACCCTCGACCCGGGCGAACCGAGCGTGCTCACGGTGCTGACGGGCGACAACCAGAGCGCTCCGCCGAATGAGAACGTGCAACCGTTGACGGTGCAACTCGACGACGGCGGCGGATCGTTCCTGCAGGGTGTGCGGGTCCGCTGGGTGGTCACCGCGGGTTCGGCGATCATCGCCAATCCCGAGACCTTCACCGATGCCCTCGGCCGTGCGACGAACAACGTCCGGCTCGGTCTAGTTCCGGGTGTGGTGACGATCCGTGTGGTGGCGGACGGAGGAACCAATCCGTCAGTCGTATTCAATCTGCGGATTACGGCCGTGGTTTCCGCGCTTGGCAAAGTGAGCGGCGACGCCCAGACCACGTTCATCAACACGCCGTTCGCGCAGCCGTTGATCGTACAGGTCAACGACAATCGTGGCTTGCCAGTTCCGGGCCAACCGGTGCAGTTCACCTTGGCGTCGGGCCCAGGAATCATCGTGGGTGCGAACGCAGGCAACATCACCCAGACAACGGATACGGCGGGCCGGGCTCAGATCCAGGTGCGCGCGGGTGCGAACTCCGGGTCGGTCGTCATCAACGCATCGACGACAGGTCTGGTCCAGACGGCAACCTTCACCCTCGGCGTCAATCTGCCGGGTCCGCAGGTAACACGTACGGACTTCTTCAATAGCGCCTCTGGCGAACCGGGGGCGATCGCTCCGGGAGGCCTGTTCACGATCGTGGGCCGCGGTTTCGCGCAAGACATTCGTGGCTGCGTCCAAGGCCAGCCCAACCAGATCGGTCCGTGGCCGACCCGCGTTGCGAACGTCGAGGTGCAGTTCGGCTCGTTCGCCGCTCCGATTCTGGCTGTGTGCAATGAGAACAATCGGGAATCGATCAACGTTCAGGTGCCGTTCGAAGTATTGCCCGGTACCACCGACGTGATCATCCGGACGGCGTCGGCGCAAAGCACGATTACCAACGTGCGAGTGGTCGACCTGCAACCTGGTATCTTCGAAACCACCGATAGCCAAGGCCGCCGGTATGCCACCGCGCTCCGGCCGAATGGCACGTTCGTCACTCCGGAGAACCCGGCGCGCTGGGGCGAAACGATCCGCATTTACGTCACCGCCTCTGGCCAGACCAATCCCAGGGCGCAGACGGGCGTGGCTGGTATCGCTGATCAGCGAATGCTGATCACACCGGTCGTGGGCATCAACGATCAGGCGGCGGTCCTCAAAGGCTCCACCTACTCGGTCGGACTGATCGGGACCTACGAAGTCCAGATCGAGATCCCGACGGGAACGCCGACCGGCAACAACCGGTCTGTCGGTGTAATCCTGCCGCGAACCGGATCGGGCGACTTCGTGTTCACCTACAACTCGCCGGTGATCGCAATCGCCACCAACTAGAGGAGCGGCCCCGCTGCCAGCGGGCGGGGCCGTCTTCAACTGAAATGCGAAATGCGCAACGAGATTAGGTGCGGAAGGGAAGGCCCATCTGCCGGATGATCTCGACTGCGGTGACCCTCGGGCTTCGGAGCGCGAGATCGATCGAATAGTCTTGAATACGCCCGCCGCCTGCATCCACCCGGAGCAGGCGGTTGGTGTATGTGCCGCCCCAATTCCGGATGAGATCGTCATAGCGATCGAACCGTAGCGTCGAAGCATCAACGCCGAGATTGCGGAGCTCGTTCAGCACGAGCGGCGCCGGATCTTCATAATCGAGGTAGGAGAGATCGTTGGAGGCAAGAGTAGGCAGCCGCTCGCCAGAGCTGTCGGGCTGACGTAAACTTGCCGCGCTAACAAGTGGACGCCCGGAGGGGCCGGTGGCAACCGGCGGCGTTTCGGGCGGGGGTGGTTGGGAAAGCGAAGAATCCGGCACCGAACTGATCGCGACCACATCGACGGGCTCATCTGGAACCGCCGTGTTTTGTGCGGCCTGCACCGGGCTTGCCTGGCCGGCGGCCGCCGATCTGGGAACCCGGCCCGTCATGACGTCACCAAGTGAAAACGGAATGTATCCCGTGCGCTCTACCATGAAAAGGAGAACCTCCGTGATTACCCTTGCAAACCAGGCGCCGAAACTGATTGGCGAACTCGAAGCGCACTGCGCGATGGGCCCGGACGAGCCCGTGATGACCGCGCGCACCATCTCGTTCCTGCGGACGCGGGAGTTGCCTTTCTCCGCCGCCAATCCCGAAGGCCATATCACCGCTTCCGCATGGATACTCCACCCCGGCTCGGGCCGGGTCCTACTCACCCATCACGCCAAGCTCGACGCGTGGTTCCAGCTCGGTGGCCATCTCGATGACGATGCGTCGGTGTTCGAAGGCGCGCTGCGGGAGGCACGCGAGGAATCGGGCCTCGGCTCGATCCGGCCGCTCAGCGCGGCGATCTTCGATGTCGATGTCCACATGATTCCGGCGCGCGGCGCGATGCCCGCGCATCCCCACCACGATATCCGCTATCTGCTGACCGCCGATCCAGATGAGCCGCTGGTGCTATCCGCCGAGACGAAATCGCTGGAATGGGTCACGCTCGAGGAGGCCGCTCGCCTGAATCCCAGCGAGTCGATTGGGCGGATGATCCGCAAGAGTTACTCGCTTCTGGCGTCTTCCAATGTAAGCGAGTAGCCTGAATAGTCGTCAGGCTCGATTTTGACCAGGGCCGAAAGGGAACGCCCGGGTTGGAACATCTCGATCCGGTCCGCCCAGTTCCACGCCTTGACCACCCGTCCGCGGCGGCCTTGCCGCAGGAACAGGCGCAGATGGCGCTCCTTCATCACGCGAGGCTCTTCGGCCGCCGAAGCGCCGCGAATCAGAAACAACGGCGCGGGATTTCCGAAACCGAACGGGGCGAGTTCGAAGAGTTCGCCCACGGAGTCCGAATTGAGGTCCTCGAGATCGAGTTCGGCGTCGACCTCGCGAACGGCGCGGAGGTCGTCCACCGAAATCCGTTCGAGCGCCCACGCGTTGAAGCGCTCGCGGAACTGGTCGAGTTTTGCGGCTTCGATCGTCAGGCCCGCGGCCTGTTTGTGTCCGCCAAACTTGACGAAGAACTCGGGCATCGATTCGAGCGCTTCGAGTAGATGAAATCCGGCGGCGCTGCGGCCTGATCCCTGCGCCAAGCCCTTCTCTGGATCGATCCCCAACACGAACGAAGGCCGGTGAAAGCGATCGACCAGGCGGCTGGCCACGATGCCGACGACACCGCGATGCCAGCCCTCCCCCGCGAAGACGAGCGCGCGCTGGGAGTCGTTCACCGGGACGGCCTCGCACCGTTCGAGGATCTCGCGAATCATGTTCTGCTCGGCTTCCTGTCGCTCCTGGTTGAGCTCGTGCAACTGCATGGCGAGTCCGCGCGCTCGAATCGGATCGGCGGTGAGGAACATCTCGATCACGTCTGATGCATTCGCCATGCGCCCAGCGGCGTTGATCCGCGGAGCGACGCGGAACGCGACTTGACCCGCGGTGGGTGCCTGGCCGGGTCCGAAGCCTGCGACGGAAAGTAACTCGCGCAGCCCGTGGTTGTTCGTGGAGCCGAGCCCGGAGAGACCGTGTTTGACGATCACGCGATTCTCGCCGGTGAGCGGAACCACATCGGCGATGGTCGCGATCGCGACCATCTTGAGGAACGACTCGGTAAGCTTGTTGACGCGATTCTCCGGCCATTCGAGTGATCGCATCAGGCCTTGCACGAGCTTGAACGCGACGCCAGCGCCGCAGAGGTTCTTTTCGGGGTAATCGCAGCCCGGCTGGTTGGGGTTGAGGATCGCGGCGGCGGGCGGAAGATCGGCTTCCGGCAGGTGGTGATCGGTGACGATCACGTCGACGCCCAACTCGCGCGCCAGCCGCACCACTTCTGCCGCGCGAATGCCCGTGTCGACAGAGACGATCAGCTTGACTCCGCGCGCGGCCGCGTCGCGAATCACCTCTGGATGCATGCCATAGCCGTCGCGGAGGCGATGTGGCACGTGGAAAGACGAGTCCGCTCCGGCGAGATCGAGCAGCTTCGTGAGGATCACGACGCTGGTGGTGCCATCTACGTCATAGTCGCCGTAGAGCAGGATCGGTTGCTTGTCGCGGATCGCCTGGACGATGCGCGGGACTGCCTCGCTCATGCCGCGGAGCAGAAACGGATCGTGGAGTTCGGCGAGACCAGGGCGCAGGAATCGCAAGGCCGCCCCGGGCTCAGCGAGTCCGCGCCGGGCGAGAATGCTCGCCGTCAGGCGGTTGAAACCCAACTCGCTCCGCAGGCGATTCACCGCCTCGGTATCGGCTTCGGGAAGGACCCAACGCGCCGGACGTCCGCTCACCGTGACTCAGTTCTTGGAGAAATAGCCACCCATCGGGTCGGGGCCGTCGCCGGGATCTTCATCGAAGCCGTCGAGAAAGTCGTCCACCGAGTCGAGCTTCTCGAGATACTCCTGATACCAGTCGGTCTGCATCTGGTACAAATAGGTACTTCCGCCGAGGTCGAAACTCAACTCGAGGCTACACAGGAAGCCCTCGAATTCGCGGAATCTGCGGAGGTCGCGTTCGAAATCTCGTAACACTTGGCGGCTGACTCCGCTCTCACGCATCTCCTCGACCGCGCTGCCGAGAATCTCTGTCTCGAACCGCAGATCGTGGAAGCAGATCACTTTCGCTCCCAGACTGGCCGCCGCGTCGATGAAACCCTCGGGTTCCGGATAGCCTCGCGTGTTCCAGCGGACCGGGCGCTCCTGTTCGCGGTCGTAGGAGCGGAACAGGATCAGGTTCTTGGCCGCGATCGCGGATTCGATGCGCGTCTTGAGGTCGTTCAGTTCGAGTTTCATCGTTGAGCCATCACGAGCAGATCGTGCTGATTGGCGAGTTCACGCGCCGCGGGTGTCACGATCGATTTCGGTCCCACATAGATCTTCGCACCTTTGTGAAGCGCCGTGCGTACATCGGCCTCGCAGACGAAGTCGGAGATGTCGACCTTAGGAGCCGGCGGTGCGGTTGGTGGCGGTGGAGCGGGAGCGGCGGCCGCAGGTATCGCCGCCGGCATCGAACACCCACAAGAAGGTGCGGCGGGCGCGGGAGAGGTCTGCCCGCGAGCGGCGAGGAAACGATCGACCACCGAGGCTGTGGATCGTGCGGGCGCAGGTGCAACCGGGGCGGACAAAGGAGCGGCGAGCTTTCCGCCGAGTCCGCGTTGCGCGAGGAATCTCTCGACTGCGGACGCGACCGGCCCCGCCGGGATCGCCGGCGCTGGTCCGCTATCCGGGAAGGCTTGTTCCACCGTGCGCACGACATAGGCCACGCGCTTCACGTTGACCAAGTGCAGTGGACTCACGTTGTCGGAAGTCGCGTTGCCGGCCATCGCGCCGCATCCGAGCGTCATCGCGGGGAAAACAGAAGTCGTGATGCCGGTGGAACCTTGCGGTGACGGCGTGTTGACGAGCACTCGAAACGCGGGCATGCGAATGCCGTATTCGCGGATGCGCGCATCGTCTCTCGCGTGGATGACGCAGGTGTGGCCCAGTCCGCCGAATTTGAGAATCGCCTGGCAGTTACGGATCTGCTCGTCCCAGTCCTTGACGAAGAGCACGCTCAGTACCGGACTGAGCTTTTCCATGGACAGCGGATGTTCCTTGCCGACGCCGCCGATCTCGACCAACAGGATCGAGGTGGAGTCCGGCACTTCGAATCCGGCCATCTTCGCGATCTTCCCCGGCGCTTGTCCGACGCAGTTCGCGTTGATGCGCCAATTGGGCGCGATCAGTAATTTCGCGAGCGCCTTCGATTGTTCGGCGTTGCACAGGTAGGCACCGTTGCGCCGCAGTTCGCCGAGCACCGCGTCGCGCGATGTCGCGAGCGCGACGACCGTTTGTTCGCTCGAGCAGACGGTGCCGTAGTCGAACGACTTACCGGTGACCACCTTTGCCATGGACTCGGCGACATCGGCGCTCGCATCGAGGCAGACGGGGACGTTACCGGGTCCGACGCCGTACGCCGGTTTTCCGCTCGAGTAAGCGGCCTTGACGATGCCGGAGCCGCCGGTGGCGAGAATCACGCTCGTTCGCGGATGCCGCATCAGCGCGTCGGTGCCTTCAATGGTGGCGTTGTGGATGCACTGAATCGCGCCTTGCGGCGCGCCGGCGGCGAGAGCGGCTTCGGTCATGATGCGAACCGTTTCGCATGTGCAGGCCTTCGCGCGCGGGTGTGGACTGACCACCACCGTATTGCCCGCCTTCAGCGAGATGATCGATTTGTAGATCGCGGTGGAGGTAGGGTTGGTGGTGGGAAGAATCGCCGCCACCACTCCCACGGGTGTTCCGATCTCGATCACTTTCTTCTCGGGATCTTCGCGGAGCACGCCCACGGTTTTCATGCCGCGGATGGTGCGCGGGAGTAAGTCCGCGCACAGGAGATTCTTCGCGAGTTTGTCCTTGGCGTTGCCGTAGCCGGTTTCTTCCACCGCGAGCTCGGCCAAGCGCCGGGCGTTGGCGCGCGCGGCTTCGCCCATCGCCTCGACGATCGCGTCAATGCGGTCCTGGGAGAGACGGCGCATTTCCTGAAAGGCGGCGTAGGCCTGCTCGACCTTGGCGCGGACTTCTTGAATAGAGACGAGATCGCTATCGTGCAACACGGCGAACCCGGCCGTTTATCCGTTCTTCTTGCCGGGCAGCACCCGCTCGACTTCTTCGTGCGGATTCGGAATCACGTGGACAGCCACGAGTTCGCCCACGCGGCGCGCGGCGGCGGCGCCGGCGTCGGTAGCGGCCTTCACCGCGCCCACGTCTCCGCGAACGGTGACGGTGACGAATCCGGCGCCGATATATTCCTTGCCTTGCAGCGTCACGTTGGCCGTTTTCACCATTGCGTCCGCCGCTTCGATCGCGCCGATGAGACCTTTAGTCTCCACCATGCCTAGGGCTTCCATAATTTTCCTGATCTTTCACGCTACCACAGCGGGCGATGATAATGGGGACGTGAGGCCGGAATCACTCGAACGGGAGTACGAATTGCGGAACGCGCTCGATGCAGCGCATTCCAGTGCTCAGACAGAGATTCTGTTCGCGGCGTACGGGCAACGTGAAACGACTGGTCTGTTTCCTTATCCAGCCATCGATATGGAGGTTGCTCCAGGCCGGTGGCGGATCGCAGACCTGGCTCCGTTCGACGGGCGGCCGCCGTCGCCGTACCCGCTGAGCCCGCCGATGGCGGTGGTGGAAGTAGTTTCCCTTGGCGACTCGCACAGTGGCCTGATGGCCCGAATGCGCGGCCATGAGCAATGGGGCGTCCGCCATGGCTGGCTCGTGGATCCTTACCGCGAGACGCTGCACCGCTATCGGTCAGGTGGTGGATTGGAGGCGGTGGAGGCGCTCGAGATCCCGGAGCACGACTTTGCGACCAGCGGAGCGCAAGTCTTCAGCTAGGGTGGTTGATTTAGACTTAGACTTAGAGTATCTATTAGGTAAGGTTGCGTTCCCGATGAAACTGCTCACTGGCGTCCTCGCTGCTTCCCTCTCCCTCGCTGTACCCGCTCCGCAAGACATGATGCGGTCGATCCCGCTGCATTTCGAGCCGAATCTCGGGCAGACCGACTCGCGCGTTCGCTTCACGGCGCGCGGCGGCGGGATGTCGATCTTCTTGACGGGCGGCGAGACGGTCTTCGCGCGTCCCGGCGGTGATCCGGTGCGGATGAAGCTGCGCGGATCAAAGGCGGCGAAATTCGAGGCTCTCGAGAAGTTGCCGGGGGTTTCGAACTACTATCGCGGGAACGATCCGAAGAAGTGGCGCGAGGGTGTGCCGCATTACGCGCGGGTCCGGGCGAAGTCGGTGTACGAGGGAGTCGACATCGTCTACTACGGAAACGAGCGTCGGCTCGAGTACGATTTCGTGGTGGCCCCGGGCGCGGATGCTTCGAAGATCGAACTGGCGTATGAAGGGACGCGGTCGATGCGCGTGGCTCCGGATGGGGATCTGGTGCTGGTGACGAAGGGCGGGGAACTGCGTCAGAAGAAGCCTGTGGTGTATCAGGAGGTGGAAGGGCGGCGCGTGGAGGTAGCGGCGTCGTACCGGATTGCGGGTCCGGTGGTGCGGTTCGAGTTGGCGAAGTACGATGCGGAACGGGCTTTGGTGATTGATCCGATTTTGGAGTACGGGACGTTCTTGAACGGATCTGGCGTCGAGGTGGCCAACGGGGTGGCGGTGGATGGTAGCGGAGCGATTGTCGTTGCGGGCACGACCACTTCCGCCGACTTTCCGATGGTCAACGCTGCTTTCACGGCACCCGCGCAAGAGCAAGGGTTTGTCACCAAGCTGAACCCGGCGGGGACGGCACTCGTCTACTCCACGTTCATGGGTGGAAGCCCGATTAGTCGGCTGTATGGCTTGGCACTCGACGCGTCCGGCAACGCCTATGTGGCGGGGTACACCTTTTCGACCACCTTCCCGGTGCTGAACGCGGTTCAGCCCGATCCGGGTGGTGGGGGCACCGATGGCTTTGTCGCCCGGCTCGGCTCTGCTGGGCAGCTTGCGTTTGCGACATATCTGGGCGGATCGTCGCAGGACGATTTCTATTCGATTGCGGTGAACGCTACCGGTATCGCGGTGGCGGGAAGCAGTGGATCCCAGACGCTCACCGGTGGCGCCGGGGGAGGCGTAGTTGTCAAACTGGCGATCGACGGATCGGCCATCCAGTTCACGAAGTCGATCGCATCCGGACCGCTTCGCGGGATCGCCATGGACTCGACTGGAGCCGCCTATGTCACTGGGACGGTCGGGTCAGGGCTGCCAACCACGCCGGGCGCCTATCAGACCGCGCCTGGTGGAAGTGGGGATGCTTTCGCCGCGAAGCTGTCGGCGTCTGGTACGCAATGGGTGTTCGTGACCTACATCGGCGGCGCGGGCAGTGACACTGGAAGCGCAATCGCTGTCGATACGGGCGGTCGAGCGGCCGTTGCGGGTACGACGGACTCTGCTGATTTTCCACTGAAGAACGCGGCCCTGTCCACCCAGGTGCCCTCGGATTTCAATGGGTTCCTGACGGTTCTCAATGCTTCCGGGACCGGCATCGACTTCTCGACTCAGTTCGGCGGCGAACTGAACGATTACGCCCAGGCGGTCGCGGCCGCGCCGGCCGGCGGTGGTTTCGTCGTCGGGGGCCGAACCCGTAGCTCCAAGTTTCCGCTCGACGGCTCATGGCGGTGGAAGCGGAATACGTTCGAGGACAGCGGCTTCGCGGTGCGGTTCCGCGCGGACGGTTCCTTGGTCTATTCGTCGGTGTTGGCTGCCGACTCGGAGGTGCTCTCGGCGGCCTTCACCCCCGCTAGCGCCGCGGTGCTCGCCGGAGCCACACCGAGGCAGTATCGATTCGATTGGAGCGACTCCGACCTTGCAACGCCGGGCTCCTACACTCCTAGCGCGGGTGTTTCGGGTGCATTCGTGGCGCGTTTCGTTGACGGGCCCACCGCTGTACCGGTAACCGTCAATACCGTTCCTCAGGGGCGCATTGTTGTCATCGACGGGCAGTGGCTGCGGGCGCCAGTCACCCTCAGGTGGCAACCGGGAACGCCACACCAACTGTACGCCCGGCTTCACGCCGAGAACGGCGTGCTTTACAGCTATAGCTCCTGGTCAAACGGTGCCCCTGAGCAGCATTCGCTAGTTGGGCCGGACTCACCAGCCACCTTCACCGCCTCGTTCAGCCAGAGTCCTTGCTTGTACGCGTTCACTCCGCCGTCGCTTCCCGCGGTGTCCATCGGGCAGCGTGTCACGATTACGATGGCAACTCAGTATGACTGCCAGTGGACACCCGTCTCTACTGTGCCGTGGCTCGCCGTGCAGTCTCCGGGAGAGCGGTCCGGGCCCGGGGATGTCTTCGTGACAGTGGCTCCCAACACAGGAGGTCCTCGATCGGCGACCATCACCCACTGGACAGCGGCGGTTACGATTCAGCAGGCGGGTGGTCTCGCGAACTTGGCTGCTCCGTCGATCACCTCACCGGCGAACGGGCAGGTGATTCAGACCAAATTGGTCAACCTTTCATGGACTCCGGTTCCGGGTGCTTTTGCTTACGAAGTTCGGGCCTACAATTCGCTGAATGTCCAGCCCGTGTTGGTTCACTCGAGTCAACAGGGTGCGGTGGCCGCCACGAGTCAGAGCCTGGAGCTTCCCGATGGCCCATACCTGATTCTGGTGCGTGCCTGTTCGTCAGCCGGATACGGAGAGGCGAACTGTGGAGGCTTCGGCAGCATCAACGTCACCGTGGATCGCTCAGCTCCAACTTCCGCTCCCACGGTCTTGACGCCGTCGAGTGGTCAAGTGCTGACCTCGTCGACAAACCTCATCAGTTGGCAACAGGTGCCCGGAGCCACGAGCTACGAGGTCACCCTCACCGATCAGCAGCCAACGCGACCTTCGCAGGTTGATCTGCACATCAACACGCCTACCCTGGGGACGGTATTCACGATGAGATCCTCGACGCAGTACGTGCTGACGGTTCGCGCCTGCAATGAGAAGTGCTCGAGCATCGTATCGACCGTTTCGTTTCGAACTGTGCTCCCGCCCCTCGCCCAGACTCCACCCACCGGCCTTGTCTCCCAAATCAACGGCAACATCCTGAACCTCACCTGGAACCCCGTCACCAACGCGGACCTGTACCGTGTCCAAGTGGTCCAGCCCAGTCCGGACCCGGAGGCGGCGCGCTCACCGTCGCGGCCAAGCAGGTCTTGGCGCCGAACGTTTCGCTCCAGGTTCCGGCGGGAGCGGCGACAGTTGTGTTGAACGCGTGCAACGGTGACGGATGCGGACCGGCCGCGACGCTTGCGGTCAATCCCACTGGAGCGAGTCCGAACGTGCCCATCGTGGCGACGCCAATGCCGGTGGTGGTCGCCGATGGCCCGAACATCACGATTAGTTGGAGCCGGATCGCGGGCGACAATGGGTCGAACACGGACTACCGGCTCTATGTCGGCGATCTGTCGCGCGACGGTCCGGCGCTCGACGTGATCACGAAGAACAACTTCTACGGCGCGTTCCTGCGGGCGGAGGGGCGGCGCTATGACGCGCTGGTGTTCGCCACGCAGAATGGCAACACGGTGACGGGACCAGCCTCGGGCTTCATGGTCGGCGGGACGAGCGCGACCGCACCCCTCATCACATCGCCCACGCATAATTCGACGTTCAAACAGGGAGGGTTCCGGTTGGCGTGGTCGCCGATTCCGGACGCGGTGCGGTATCAATACTACGTGGCGCGCCAGGGAAGTTCGGCGGCCGTGCTGACGGGAGTGACGCCGGGCCTTTTCATCGATACGTCGCTTTCTGTCACGTCGAGCGCGTTGCACCAGGCAATCGTGCGCGCGTGCCCCTCTTCGAACGCGGGTCAGTGCACGCCGGATTCCGATGCCGGCTGGGGCCCATGGTCGAACATCACGACGGGCACGACGAACTTCACGATCATCCCCTGAGCCGTGACTACGCGCGGAAGTGCGGCTTGGCGAACTCGACCATCTGCTTCAGCATCTGCATGCCTTTCTCATCCAATTGCGCCCGCTCCTGCAGGCCACCGGCCGCCAGCATGCTGCCCGCGGCTCCGCTGGCCCGGCGCATATTGTGATTCTTGAAGACTCCGCGTAGCTCGAGGATGTACTTGAGCGACACGATTCCGTAGACCTGTACCTCGGTGATGAACAGCAACGCCTTGCCGAACAGGTCCATCGCCTTCTTGTGTTTGCCCGCCTGCCAGAGATCCCAGACCGACGCGTAGATGTCGGCGAAGCCGGTCGCGGGCATGCTACCCGAAGTCCCGCGGAACATCTCGTCAATCAGCGTGCGTCCATGCGCGCCGGTGAACACCTTGATATCGTCATTCGACTTCTCGCGCAGGCCCGCCACCCGCATCAACGGTTCGCCCGCTTCGTCCTTGATCAGCTTGAGCGTCGGTACCTGCTTCCACATCTCGATGATGAACTCGACACTCATGTTGCCGACAGCTTGCACGAACAACGGCAGCGGTGTCGCTGTGCCGATCTGCTTGTAATAGGCAAGCGTCTGCTGTGGCGACGGCTGGCCCGGCGGCGGCAGCGCGATCACGGCATCGGCACCGGTCTCATGCGCGTGCTTGGCGTATCGAACCGCGGTGTCCGCGTCCGGACCTTGCACGCCGATCACGATTGCCGGCTTCAGCTTCTTGCCCGCGGAGACGAGCGCTTCGGCTCCCTTGCGGCGCTCGGGCTCGGTGAGGGTCGACCATTCGCTCGCCAACTGCGGCCACACGTATCCGTGCACACCGCCCTTGTGGATGAACTCGAGTTGCTTCACGAGAGTCTCGATGTCGAGTTCGCCGTTGTCGTGAAAGGGGGTCTGCGCGATCGGAAAGATGCCGCGTAGAGGCCGCCCGGAAGGCGCCGCGCCCGCATTCAGCGCGAGCGCGCTCAGGCCAGCCATTCGCAGCGCTCCGCGCCGGGTCATTCGGGTGATGGTCATTGCAGAAACTCCTGAATCTTCTTCCGGGCCGCGGCCTGGAACTTCGCCGCGCCCGTGGTTTGCGTCATCACGACAGCCGCCGCGTTCCGTGTTGGATCCACGTAGAGCAGCGTGCCGTAGGCGCCGCCGTGCGACACCGAGCCATCGGCGGCAAGCTGCCAGCCGAGCCCGTAATTCTCTTTCAATGCGCCGGTCTGCTTCTTCCGCATCTCGTCGATCATCGCGCGCGACAGGATCTTGCGTCCGCCGTCGAGGTGGAGTTGCGCGAACTTCAACATATCGGCGGCGGTCGAGTAGATGCCGCCCGCCACAAGGATGAAGCCGTCCGGACGCGGGCCGCGTTGTCCCGGCCGGTCCATCGCCGCGGGTGTTTCGATCCATTTGCTGGATTCGTGTTTGTAGAGCTTCGGAATCCGCGCCGTGAGGTCGCGTTTGGTCCGGAACACCGTCTCTTTCATTCCGAGCGGCCGGAACACCGCGCGCGCCGCGAAGCGGTCGAACTCTTCGCCGGTGATCTTTTCCGCGATGCGGCCGGCGACACAGAACGACGCGCCACCGTAGATGTACTTCGTTCCGGGATCGTAGGCCAAAGGCTCGTGCACGATTCCATCGACCGCTTCAGCGAGCGTCTTGTCGAAGTCGCGGATCAGCTTCAAACGCGGTTGCACGGGCGTGTTTCCGAAAACGCCCGAGGTATGCGACAACAGCTGCCGCACGGTGGAGGTGCCCACGAATTCCGGAAGGAACTTCTTCACCGGGTCGTCGAGCGACAGCTTCTTCTGATCCACGAGCGTGAGGATCGCTGTCGCCGACACCGGCTTCGAGGTCGACGCCATCATGAAGATGTCATCAACGCGCATCGGGCGTTTCGATTCCAGATCCGCGAATCCGGCCGAGTGTTGGAAGACGGTCTTGCCGTCGCGCTGGATCATCACGACCACGCCCGGCACGTGGCTGTCGCGCGCGGCTTGATCGAGGAACCCGGCGAGCGCGGAGGGATCGGCCATCAGGAGCAACCCGAAGGTGGGCATCATGCCAAAATTTCCTTGATCACGGTGCCGCCTACGTCGGTGAGGCGTTTGTAGCGGCCCTCGTGAAGATGTGTCAGCCGCAGGTGATCGAGCCCGAGCAAATGCAACAGCGTGGCGTGGATGTCGCGAATATGGCGCCCGTTCTCGCGGGCTTGCAAACCGAAATCGTCGGTGAACGCTCCGGTCGAGCCGCGTTTGACACCAGCGCCCGCGAACCAGCTCACCATGCCGTATTGATTGTGATTGCGCCCTTGTGCCCGGCCCGCGCCCTCGTTGAACGGCGTGCGTCCCATCTCCGACATCCAGACGACGAGCGTGTTCGAGAACAGCCCACGGCTCTTCAGATCCTTCAAGAGGCCCGAAACCGGCTTGTCGATCTCGCGGATGCGGTCCGGAAGCAGACGGCCGATATCGGAATGGTGATCCCAACTGAAGGTGCCGTTCTCCCAGCCGTGAATGAGCGTCACCACGCGAACTCCGCGTTCCACCATGCGCCGAGCCATCAGGCACTGCCGGGCGAAGGGGCCCGTGACTGGATCATCCACTCCGTAGAGCGCGCGCGTGGCGGCGGACTCTTTGCCGATGTCGACCACATCCGGCGCCTCCGCCTGCATCCGGTAAGCGAGTTCGTAAGCGGCGATGCGAGCTTCGAGGTCACCGGCCTGTGTGCGCGCCGAGGCATGCTCGCGATTCATTCGCTGCAGGAAATCGAGTTCGGTGCGAGCCTGTTCTCGCGTCACACCCTTCGGTGATTCGAGATTCAGCACCGGTGTTCCCTCGGGGCGGAACGCCGTTCCCTGGAACGCGCCGGGCAAGTATCCGGCGCCCCAAACAGCGGGTCCGTTGACGGGGCCTCCCCTCGGATCGTGCAGCACGACGTATCCGGGCAGGTTCCGGTTCTCCGACCCGAGCCCGTAGGTGACCCACGATCCCGCCGACGGGCTGCCCTGCAGCACCGAACCGGTGTTGACGTGGAGCGTCGCGGGCCCGTGGTTGTTGTTGTCGACCTCGACGCCGTGCACGAACGCGAGATCGTCGATCACATCGCCGAAGTGCTCGAACATCGTCGAGAGATCGCGGCCTGATTCGCCGGCTTTTCGAAACGGTGCGACGGGCGGCACCGCCCCGTGCGGACGCGAGAGAAAGCTCTTGATTTCGCCTTGGACGTGAGCGGGCATCGGCAGGCGCTTTCCCGCGAATTTCTGGAGCGCGGGTTTGTACTCGAACGTGTCCACCTGGCTCACACCACCCGACATGAACAGCAGGATGACGTTTGCCGCTTTCGGGGAGAAATGCGGCTTGCGCGGGCTCATCGGGTCCGGCGCGGCGTGAGCGTTTTCGGATGAGAGAAGGTTGGCCAGCGCGACTGATCCAATGCCGTTCCAACAACGGCTCAGGTATTCGCGGCGCGACAACACAAATGGCTCAGTCGACATAGAGCACCTCGTTCGTGTTGAGCAGCAAGCGGCACAGACTCGCCAGCGGCAGCGCCAACGCCTCTGCCTTTTCCTTGGCGGATGGCTCGCGCCCGAGGATCTGTTCGAACGCCCTTGCCACCTGCTCTTCACGCGAGGAAGCGCGGGCCTGCAAACGTTCCGCCATCGCGGCGGAGTGCTTCACCACCAGTTCGTCGTTGAGGAGCGTGAGAGCCTGGAGCGCAGTGGTGGAGGCGGTGCGGCGTTCGCACGAAAATTGCAGGACCGGAGCGTCGAACGTCGAGAGGAACGGTACTTCCAGTTGGCGCCGCTGGAAGACGTAGACCGACCGCCGGTTCGCCTCGGGCCCTTCCGTTGGAGTCCAACTCGGGATGTTCTTGATCGTCATCCGCTCTTTCATCGCGGCTGGCAAGGGAACGAACACACCGGGACCGCCAGCGTCCATGTTCAACGATCCGGTTCGATGGAGCACCATGTCCCGAACGATGTCTCCCTCGAGCCGGCGCCGATTCTGACGCCACAGGAGCGCGTTGTCCGGATCTTCGCGAACCTCGCGTTCACCGGCGCGGATGGAGGTTTGGCGATAGGCAGCCGATAGCATGATCCGGCGGATCGTCTTCTTCACGCTCCAGCCATCTTCCATGAAACGCGCGGCCAGCCAATCGAGCAATTCCGGATGGGTGGGCGTGGCGCCATTGCGGCCGAAGTCGGAGGGCGTTGCGACGATGCCCGCGCCGAACAGGTGTTGCCATACGCGATTCACCATCACACGCGCGGTGAGAGGATTGCTCCTGTGCGTGATCCATTGCGCGAGCGGCATGCGCCAGCCACGCACGTTTCCGAACTGATCGGTGGTCAGCGCCGCGTCTTCGTCCTTGCCGAGAATCACGCGCGGGAATCCGGGCTGGACCGGCTCACCCGGCTTGTCGAATTCGCCCTTCACCCGCACGAACGTCACGGGCAGGAACGGACGGTCTCCGGTGTTCGGGACGTTCCGGACCGCGTGCGCGAAAGGCTGATAGCGGCGCAACTCGCGCTGGTGGACACCGAGGTCGCGCCCGCCGCGATTGCCGTCGACGTAGCTCAGTAGCTCGATGTATTTCTGCTTCTCGTCGAGCGTGAAGATCTTGTCGTCTGGATTCGGAACGACGCCGTTGGCGATCGCGCGTGTGATCCGCCGCTCGAGGTCAGCCACCTCCGGCGTGGTCTTGCGGATGAATCCACCCACGAGCATCTCGTCGTCCGCCGCTGCTTGTGGGCGCGCTGGTGGCGCCTGTTTCCCAGTGGCCGAGCGGAGCCTTTCGATCATCCCGCGCTGGTACTCGTCGAACCGCTTCTGCGCGGCGTCGAGCTTGGCCTGTGCTCCGGCCGCCGCGGCTTTCATGCGGGCCAGTTCGGCAGGATCGGAATACGGCACGCGAACATCCGCCATTTCGATCGTCCCGAAAAACGCCTGCAGCCGATAGAAGTCGCGCTGCGGAATCGGATCGTAACGATGATCATGGCACTGCGCGCATTTGAACGTGAGCCCGAGAAATGCCGATCCCACCGTGCCCGTGATCTCGTCGAGCGTCATCTGGCGGCCTTGCTGCGCGTTCGTGGTTCCGAAGCGCGGCGTGAGGCGCAGGAAGCCGGTTGCCACCAAGGCATCCTCGCCCGCGCCAGGCATTTCGTCTCCCGCGATCTGTTCGGTGAGGAAGCGATCATACGGTTTGTCGTTGCGGAACGAGCGGATCACGTAGTCGCGATAGCGCCACATCGTGTAGTGTTCGCGGTCGGCTTCGAAGCCTTGCGTGTCGGCGTAGCGGACGAGGTCGAGCCAGTAGCGGCCCCATCGCTCGCCGAAACCAGGATCGTCGAGCAGCCGGTTGATCAGCTTCTCGTACGCATCGGGACTGGCGTCATCGAGGAACGCGCGCAACTCGGCCGGGTTCGGCGGCAGTCCCACGAGATCGTGATAAGCGCGCCGCGCGAGCATGCGCCGGCCGGCTTCGGGCGAAGGGCGAAGTTGCTTCGATCCGAGCCGGGCGAGCACGAAGCGATCGATTTCGTTTCGCGCCCAGGTGTCCGTGGAGGCGGGCACCGCGGGAGATTCCACGGGGCGGAATGCCCACCATTGCCGGGCCGCGCCGGTCTCTGTGCGCGGCAACGCGTCGATCCACTTCTCGATCGCCGCGATCTCCCCATCGGTCAGTGGCGCCCCGCCGAGAGGCATGCGAGGCGCCGATTCTCCGCGAATGAATCTCACCAGAGGACTCGCGCCGGCGTTGCCCGGCACGATCGCCGGTCCGCGAGCACCGCCCGCGATCAGCGATTCCGTGGATGCGATCGAGAGTCCGCCGCTCTTGACGTCGCCGTGGCACGATCCACACTTCCGCGTGAGTACGGCAGGAGGCGGGGGCAGCGCCAGTGCGGCAGCGAGCAGCAACATCTACTTCGCCCAGTTCTTGTATTCGGCCTCGATTGCGTCCGGCTCGAACGCTCCTTCGTGGACCACGACGCGATAGCGGAACTCTAGCTTGCCGCCCGCGGTGAGTGTGTGCGCTCCATCGGGCCCCCTGCCTTTGCTGAAGCTCTTCGACGCGAACGGATTCGCCGAGTTCAGGCTGTAGCCGCGCGCATGCCAGGCGGTGGGATGACGCAGGTTCGATGGGTGGTCGAAGATCGTAACGCCCATGCGGGTTCCGGCAACCGCAGCCGAGTAGTCGACCCAGTGCGCGGGCTTGCCCCAGATCTTTTCGGTGCCTTCGAGTCCACTCGAATTGCGGAGTTTGGCGCCGCGATCCTGGCGGAACGAGTCGTTCAGACGGAACGCAAAGCCGCCATCGTCGGTGTCTCCGAACGAGAGCGCGACGCCTTCGTCCGCGAGGATGGTGATTGTCGCGTCGATGAAACGCAGGCTGCCTTTGTCGGCGATCGCGAATTCCTGGCGGATCGAGCCGATCGCTTTGCCATCGGGCGGAACCATTGACGTGAGCGCGGAGACCTTCGATGCTTTGACGGCGGGCCTACCCTGGACGATGAGCCGCGACGTCTTGTCGCGGCCTTGTTCACGCCAAAAATCCTGGCCGTTGACGATTCCGTGCCCATACCAGATGCCGCGATGCCAGACATGGTCCGTCTGTTCGCCCTCGATCTTCTCGACCGGATATCCGCGCGAAAGCACCTTGCCCGACACGGTTCGGATCGGATAGAGGAAGGGCTTGTCCCACTCGGGCGCGTAATAGAAGGCCGCCGCCTCCTTGCCGTTGACTTTGATGGGTGCGATCCCCGCGGCCGTGGCTCCGCGCATGCTGGCCGCGCTCGCGGCGGCCAGCAGCAGTTCTCGTCTGTTCATTGCCTCAGAAACTCAGTCTTCCGTTGAGCTGCACCACACGGGCTCCGGCCGACGTCAGCCGTCCGAAGTTCCCAGCGGTGATGTTCGATGATACACCGCCGAGATTGGTGTGATTGGTGGCGTTGAACATATCGACACGGAACTGGAAGCGGACTCGCTCGGTGAAGTCGAGATTCTTCGCGAGTCCGAGGTCGATGCCCACCGCGCCGGGGGCGCGCAGAGCCATGCGTCCGATCGTTCCTGGGCGCGCGGTGGCGCCACTCGCCGCGATCAGCGGGACCCGCGCGAACGCCGCCGGATTGAGATATTGCAACGTCTCGCGATAGTTGCTGTTGATGGCCGTTCCGCCAACGTAATCGGGACGGCTGCCGGGTACGGACGAGGGCTGCGTGAGATTGAAAGCTCCTCCCGTATTCGCCTGGAGGATTCCGCTGAACTGCCATCCACCGAGCGCGAGCTTGGCGGCACGGCTGGTGGAGCCGGACCAGCGTAGCGCCGGGATCTCGTAGAGGAAATCCGTCACGAAGCGGTGGCGTTGGTCGTACGGCGTGGGTCCGCGTTCCGCCGCCAGGTTGTTGTTGTCCTGCGGACGCTGGTCGGGCAGCAGGAGATCGCCGTCGCCGTAGCTGAGGTTATTGGCGAGCGTGTAGTGGATGTTGAAGAGGAAGTCTCGCGACATACGCTTGCGCAACGACGTCTGCCACGAATGATAGCGGCTCGAGTCCGACGTGTCATAGTAGCGGTTCTGCCCGAACGCCGGGTTGCGCACTCCGGTGACGCGATCCACCTGATTGAAGTCACGCACGTAGTTGAGCTTGATTCCGCGCGAGGCGACATAGGCGGACTCGATCGCGAGGCTCCCGGTGATCTGACGCTGGACGCTCAGGTTCCACTGCAGGCTGTACGGGTTCGGGAAGTTCGTGTTGATCGAGGTGTTCGACCAGGGCGCGTTCGGATTCTTGGCGAACTGTAGCGTGGCGGCATTGGTGATCGGATACCGCAGGTTCAAGCGGTCGATATCGGAGCGAACGAAGATGAAGCGGCTCGGCTCGTCGATCGCGTTGCGGACCAACTCAACCGGACCTCCGAACAGCGTGTGCGGATTCATGAACGACCCGAATCCGCCGCGAACGACGGTCTTCGAAGAGGAATCGGCCGTGTAGGCGAAGCCGAAGCGTGGCGAGATGTTCAGCTTGTCGGCGTCATAGACCGAATCGGCCGGACGGAGCGCGCCGAATCCGAACGGAGCCGAGCGATTGAATAGCCTGCCGTCGCGTTCGTTCGGAACCGCGACGTAGTCGTAGCGGACGCCCAGATTCAGAATCAGGCGCCGATTGACGCGGAAGTCGTCTTGCGCGAAGAACCCGAGTCCCCAATTGCGGATCAGGAACGGATTCACGCCCCAGGTAACCTGCGCCTGCAAAGGCCGGTTGGCCAGGAAGTCATCGACGGTCGCGTAGCGGATGTCAGGCTGCTCGATATTGTCGCGGCCCGCGATGCGGCGGTTGTAAAGGCCGCCGAACTTGATCGAATGGCGCCCGCGTGTCATCGCGACCACATCTTCGAAGCTCTTCGTCGATCCGCCCTTGAACAGCGTCTCGCCGCCGTCACTGAATCCGAGATTGCCGCCGATAGCCGGAACCGCGAGCGTGAAAATGTTGTCGAGCCGGCGGACGTCGTTGCGGTTGTAGCCGAAGCGGAATTCGTTGCTGAACGTCGAGCGAATGTGCGTATGGCTGAGCGTGCCGGTTTCGGTGAGCCCTTCGAATGTGCGGAAATTCGTGGTTACGCGCGGCTGATCGCGGAATGGGCGTCCGCGTGTGTAGCGCACCGAGAGAAGATTCGCGGAGTTGATGTGATAGTCGCCGCGGGCGATCGCGTGATTGTCGGTCGAAGTGTTCGATCCGTTGCCTTGGAAGAAGCCGGTGACGGCGCCGGGAGCGGTAGGTGTGTTCGGCAGCGGGAACATGTCGAAGTAGGGCTTGTAGGCAGGAACCGCGGCGAGCGCGCGCGTTCGGAACTCCGCGCTCGGCACGTTGCCGTTGATGGGCCGGAACGCCTTTTCGCGATAACCTTCATACACGCCGAAGAAGAAGACCTTGTTCCGGATCACGGGTCCGCCGAGCGAGCCGCCGAACTGGTTGAACACGATCGGGGCCTTCGTCGCCGAGAATTGGTTTCGCGCGGCGAAGTTCTCGGTCTGGTTGTTCTCGAAGAGACTGCCGTGAAACTCGTTGGTGCCGCTCTTGGTGATGAGGTTCACGTTGCCCGACATCGTGTTCGAGATTTCAGCCGACGCGATTCCTTTCGCGACGTTCACCTCGCTGATCGCCTCGAGGCTCACGCCTTTGACGAAGTTGAAATTCTGGTACATCGAAAGCGAGGGAAGCTCGGGGTCGCCTTCGGCGTCAGTGCCATCGACCGTCAGGCGGAAACTCGCGGGAGGGAGCCCGTTCAGCGTGAGTCCACCGCTGCCAGCGGTCGAAATGCCGGTACCGATGCGAAGCAGGTTCGTCCAATCGCGGCGAGCGGTCGGCAATTCGCGGACTTCGTCCGTGCCGAGGTTGTTCCGCTGCTCGGCCGTTGTGGTGTTGAGCAGCGGCGCTTCAGCCGTGACCGCGACGGTTTCGGTGAGGTTGCCGACATCGAGCCGGGCTTCGAGCGGGAGCCGCTGTCCGGCGGTGAGGTCGAGCCCCGACTGCTTGTAGGTCTTGAAGCCCTTGGCCTCGACGGTGATGTCGTAGCGGCCGACGGGGAGGAAAGTGGAAGTGAACTCGCCCTCGCCGCCGGAGGTGGCCTGCGAAGACGCGCCAGTTCCGGCGTTGACGATTTTGATGATGGCGGAAGGGACCGCGGCTCCCGTCGAATCGAGAACCGTTCCATAGATAGTGGCCGTTGTGACTTGAGCAACAGCGGCGGAAGCAAAGAAGAGGGGAACTGCCCAGAAGCGCGACATAGCGCCATCCATTCTATCGATACGGTGTCCCCGTTGGCGATATGCTGTTATTGCAATGATTCGTTGCTGGATTGGGTTCGTGTGCGCGGTGCACCTCGGGGCCGCGCATTGGTCGTTCGAGCCGGTGACCGCGCCCGCGCCGCCAGCGGTCAAGGATAATGGTTGGGCCCAGTCGGCGGTTGACCGCTTCATCCTGGCGCGGCTCGAACGCGAGGGGCTGAAACCATCACCGGAAGCCCCGAAGGCCGCGCTGTTGCGAAGACTCTGTCTCGATCTCACCGGGCTGCCTCCGACGCTCGAACAACAGCAGGAGTTTCTCTCCGATAACCGTCCCGATGCCTACGAACGGATGGTCGAATCGTTGCTGAAGTCGCCGCACTACGGTGAAAAATGGGGCCGCTACTGGCTCGATTTGGCGCGCTACGCCGACAGCGACGGATTCCGGTCCGACCGCTTCCGCCCGAACGCCTGGCGTTATCGGGATTGGATTATCGCGGCGCTGAATCGCGACATGCCGTTCGACCGGTTCACGATCGAGCAACTCGCTGGCGATCTGTTGCCTGGCGCGTCGCTCGAACAGCGTGTTGCCACGGGATTCCACCGGAACACGCTCACCAATCGCGAGGGCGGCATCGACCCCGAGCAGTTCCGCGTGGAGCAGGTGATCGATCGCGTGAATACGACAGCAACCGTATGGCTCGGACTCACCATCGGCTGCGCGCAATGCCACGATCACAAGTACGACCCGATCACGCAGCGCGAATACTACCGGCTCTTCGCGTTCTTCAACACGGCGGAGGAACTGGACATCGACGCGCCAGTGCCGGGTGAAGCGGGTCCGCGCATGGCCGCTCGCCCGTCCTACGATCGAGAACGCGCGAAGGTTCTCGAAAAGTACGGTGTTCCCGGGCTGATGCCGGAATGGGAGCGCCGCATGATTGAAGCGGCGGCGAATCCGGGGAAGTGGCTCGACTGGGATCACGCCTTTGATGATCTTCGCACCGACCTCGATCAAGGTGAAAAGATATTGCGCACGGTGCCTGAGAAGCGCACGCGCCGGCAAACCAAGCTGCTCACCGACTACTTCGTCTCGAACTATCATCGCGTGATCACCAAGGAGCGCCGCAAGGAACTCGCCTTCGACGATCTGCGAAAGGCGTTGCGCGCGCTCGACGAGTCGCTGCCGCGAATGGCCGAAGCCCCGGTGTTCGCGCACGAACGGCCCGATCGCACGACGCATATCTTCGACCGCGGCGACTACAAAAATCCTCGCGAGCGCGTGGAGCCGGGTGTTCCCGCGATTCTGCCCGCTCTCGATTCACCGGCTGGCGGGCCGCCCACGCGGCTCGATCTCGCGCGGTGGCTCGTGTCGCCCGAACATCCACTCACGGCCCGTGTCTTCGTGAATCGGGTCTGGCAGGAGTACTTCGGTGTGGGCCTGGTGAAGACCGCCGACAATTTCGGTTCGCAAGGTGAACGGCCATCGCATCCGGAACT
Source organism: uncultured Acidobacteriota bacterium (assembly GCA_902825945.1). Classification (GTDB taxonomy): domain Bacteria; phylum Acidobacteriota; class Terriglobia; order Bryobacterales; family Bryobacteraceae; genus SYLY01. Next base: position 82,773 of record CADECY010000011.1, on the reverse strand, counting down.
GCTCGATTGGCTCGCGGCGGATTTCGCGAAGAACCGCTGGAGCATGAAGGCGCTGCACCGGACGATCGTGAGTTCCGCCGCCTACCGGCAGTCATCGGTGATCACGCCGGAGCTCGCCAAGCGCGATCCCGCGAATCGCCTGATCGCACGGCAGGGGCGCTTCCGCCTTCCCGCCGAATCGATTCGCGACTCGGCGCTGCAAGCCAGCGGACTGCTCAGCCCCGAGACCGGTGGACCTAGCGTCCGGGTGCACGAGGCCAATGGCCGTGACCGATACCGGCGCGGACTCTACATCGATCTCCGCCGCACCGCGCCTTACGCGCTTCTGTCCAATTTCGACGCGCCGAACGGATATCGCCCCGTTTGTTCGCGCGGCCGTTCGAACACTCCGCTTCAAGCGCTGCAACTGCTGAACGATCCACTGTTCGTCGAGGCGGCCCGAGCGCTCGCCGTGCGGGCGGATGGCGATCTCGACCGGATGTTCCGCATGACGCTGGCGCGCACACCCGCGGCTGATGAGCGCGCGTGGCTTTCGGAAAAGATCGATCGCGTGAGCGCGGCGAGCGTACTCCTGAATCTCGACGAGTTCTTGACGAGGGAATGATGGGTACTCGCCGCGACTTCCTCCGCTCGGCCGCGCTCGCGCACCTGCTCTCGCTCGAAGGGCGATCCGCTCCCGCGCCGCACTTCGCCGCGAAGGCGAAGTCGGTGATCTTCCTGTTCATGCCCGGTGGTCCGAGCCAGATCGATCTGTTCGACCCCAAGCCCGATCTCGCCAAGTGGCACGGCAAGCCGCTGCCGCCAAGCTTGACGCGAGACCTCAAGCTCGCCTTCATCAAGCCGAACGCGAATGCGGTGGCGAGTCCGCGCAAGTTCGCCCGCCACGGACAAAGCGGACTCGAAATCTCGGACTACCTCCCGCACCTGAGCCGCGAAGCCGACCGATTGTGTCTGGTGCGGAGTCTCCACACGGACGCGTTCAATCACGATCCGGGCGAGATGGTGATGATGGCCGGCACAATGCAGTTCGGCCGGCCCTCGATGGGCTCATGGGTCACCTACGGACTCGGGAGTGAAACACAAAACCTGCCTGGATTCGTGGTGCTGAGCACGGGAGTGGCGCCGAGCGCGGGTGGCAACAACTGGTCCGCTGGCTTTCTGCCATCGGCCTTTCAGGGAACCGCGTTCCGGCCCACCGGTTCGCCGATTCCGTACCTCGACAACCCCGCCGGAATTGATCGCCAGCGCCAGCGGGACCGGCTCGATGTCCTGCGCAAGATGAACACGAAGCACTTCGCCGCAACCGGTGATCCGGAAATCGAAGCACGCATCGCGTCGTACGAACTCGCGTTCCGGATGCAGGCGGCGGCACCCGAATTGCTCGACTTCTCACGCGAGCCGAAACACATCATCGACTCGTACGGTGTCGGACAGGAACCCACGCATCCCTACGCGGTGAACTGCCTGCTCGCGCGGCGCATGGTGGAACGCGGAGTCCGTTTCGTGCTCGTAACGCACGGCAATTGGGACGATCACAACGACCTCGACGAGAACCTCGGTAAGAACTGCCGCATCACCGACCAGCCAGCGGCGGCGCTCCTCCGCGACCTTGCCCAGCGAGGACTACTCGATTCGACGCTCGTGATCTGGGGCGGTGAGTTCGGCCGAACGCCGATGACGCAGCAGCAGCGCACCGATATCGGATACGGCCGCGACCATCATCCGAACTGCTTCAGTATGTGGCTCGCGGGCGGAGGCGTGCGCGCGGGCACCGTGATCGGGAAGACGGACCAGTTGGGCTTGCAGGCAGTCGAGGACCGCATTCATGTGCACGATCTGCAGGCGACGATTCTGCATTGCCTCGGCCTGGATCATGAGCGGTTGACCTACCATCACATGGGGCGAAACTTCCGGCTAACGGATGTGGAAGGGAAATTGGTGCCGAAGCTGCTGTCGGCCTGAGTCGCAACTCTACGGCATATAAGGGCTGACGAATTCCAGATAGCCCCTGTTTCCGCGCTGCTTCCCCCAACGTTGAATCGACTTCTGGATCTTCCGGAGGCACCTCACCAACTCCGAGATGGGTATTCGTTTCACCGGGTCGCCGGGCAGTTCGATCCTGCCCAATCGCCACTCGCATATCCGCAGAACGTTGTCGAACACGAGCTGGGCGCGGGCGCTCAGACGCTGCTCCGGCGGCGTCCGCTGCTCCTCCTCCGAGCGGTAGTGGCGAACCAACGCATCGACGGCGTCCCTAGCATCCATATCGAGTAGCAACCGATCCGCGCGGTACTCCTCGACAATGCAGAACTCGATATTCTGGAGCACGTCCAGGAATGGATCATCATTCCAATCCGCCACAGCGAACCATTATGACGCGCCGGACCGGCAACGCGCTCCTCGCTCTACCAGTAGATCTTCAGCGCGAATTGCATTCGGCGCGCGGCGTTGGCCTGCGTGCGCACCAGTCCGAGATTCGCGACATCGTTCAAGTTCGTGTTCGGCGCTCCGAACATCGTCCGGTTCAGCACGTTGAATGCTTCGAAACGAAGATCGGCCGTCTGGCGCCGCTCATGCGAAATGGTGAAGGTCTTGGCGAGCGAGACGTCCTCATTGTAGAGCGGGAAGTTGCGCGCCTTGGGATTCACCCGTGTCATGTTGCCCACGCGGTCCCGCGGTTGCAACGGGAACCAGCCCTGTTGCGTGATCGTGGGAACATCACCGTTCCAGGACGCCGTGGTGGCTTGGCGATAGTAGCGGTCGATGGCGGGATCGAACTTCTCTCCCGCAACCGGTGCGCGCCAATCGTCGTACTGGGTGATGTAGGGGCGGTTCCCCATCGCGATCAGGCCGAACGCACCCGTGAATCCAAGCGGAACACCGCTGGCGTAGCGCTGCACCGCGCCGACGCGCCAGCCGCCGATCGTCTTCGAGATCAAACCGCTCTTCAAGAGCTTCTTTCCGGGGCCGATCGGGAGTTCGTAGACGTAGTTGATTTTCGCCTCGTGTGTGCGGTCGTAGGCTGAAAGCGCCTTCTCGAGGCGCCGGTTGAAGTGGCTGATCGCGGCGCCGCTACCCCACATCGAATCGGAGTCGGTGAACATCTTCGAGAGTACGTACGAGGAGTCGATCATCAGGTCGGACGAGTATCGCCGCGTCACTTTGACGATCAGCGAGTGGTAGCTCGAGTGACCGCTGTGATCACCGCCGCTGCCGGTGTTGATATTGTTGTACTGCGGGTATGGACGCAGCGCGCGAGCGAGGGTGAACGTGTCTGGAAACTCGGGATACGGCTTCGAGTAGCCGTTCAGCGCGAGCAGGTTGTTGCGGTTGTTGAAAGCGGTATTGAGCAGATTGCGGCCCGCCGCGGTGAAGATGTTCAGATTCTCCGGAAGCCTGCTGACGTCGATTTGGTTGTAGTTGAGCAAATTCGCGATCAGGTGCGTGCCCACCATCGCGCTGTAGCCCGCTTCCACCACGGTCCGTCCGCTCAGTTCGCGCTGAATCGTGAACGTCGCCGACCAGTTTTGCGGCAACCGGTTGGCCTCCTGCCCTTGCCACCAATCCGCATCGGCGTCGTTGGCGAACGTCGGATCGATAAAGGGCGGCTTGGGCCACGCGGGCACGCCTTGATCCATCCGGAAGACCGGCGTGATGCCGCCCGTGAGATCGGGGAAGGCGCGGATCAGGTTGAAGCCCTGGAAATGCGCGGAGCCGCCGACGGTCTTGACCGGCGCGTAGCTGGCGCCGCTCGACATGCGAAGAACAGTCTTGCGCGCGAAGTTGTAGGAGAGCCCGAACCGCGGTCCGAAACCGAGATACCAGCCGGGCGGGATCGTGTCGCGCCCGATGCGGCCTTCGCCGCTCCCGCAGAAGACGAGTGCACCGGGACGCCCGCTGGCGCCGGGATTGGGCCGGTTCGGATCGAAGTCCGCGCAACGCGCGCCTTCATTGATCGCCGGTAGATTGAACTCGTATCGCATTCCGAGATTCAACGTCAGCTTCGGCGTGACGCGCCAATCGTCCTGAAAGTACATCGCGTGATAGCGCCAGCGCATGCCCACGCGGCGCGGCGTGTGGATTGTCGCGCCGTTTGACTCGCCGAGCAGGAACGACGCGAATCCCACGCCGCCGCCGATGTTGCGGCTGCCTTGCGCTGGTAGAGCCGTATTCGCGACCGCGAACGTGATCGTGCCCGCTCCGGACTGCTGTCCGAGGCCCACGTACGGCGCGAATTCGTACATGTAGCCTGCCTTGAAGACGTGCTTGCCCCGGATGAAGCTGATGTCGTCATTCCAGGAATAGGTGGGGTTCTCCGAGCCGTTGAATCCGTTGCCCCCCCATTGTGTGAAGTCGCTGCCGAAGGTAATCACTGGCAGATTGCTATTGCAGTCCGGCACATTCGGCACGCAGATCTTGTCTTTCCAGTTGCCACCCTGGCTCAGCGGAAAATTGTTGTCGAGGAAAATGTTCGCGCCGAAGTAGAAGCGGTTGTGCACTCGCGGACTCACCGTTGCATCCCAGCTTCCGCGATAGACACGCGAAGTGTCCTCGAGCTGATTGAACGGATTCAGTAGTCCGGGAATTCCCGGAGGTCCCGTGGGACCAGGCACGGACTCGCGTTTGGAATAGCCGAAGTATCCCGACAACCGGTGCCTGGCGCTCAGCACGTGATCGCCCTTGATGCTGAACTTGTTGTTCGGGTTGATCGAGGTTCCGCGCTGCCAGTAGTTCTCGAGCCAGTATTCGGGCGTTCCCGGACGGACATCGGTGCGATAGGCTCCCGCGAAATCGCGTGTGGCGATTTCGGTCAGCTTGCGCGCAATACCGTCGAATCGTGACGCCGGGATGATGTTGTTCGGGAATGGATCGCGCAGATAGTTCTTGATGTCGTCGTCATAGCGGGTCGACGCGGGATCGAAGACGCCGTATTGAATGTACGATCCGTCGGGATTGCGCGTGCGGCTCACGGCGTTTCGAAAGTCGCCCTTCAGAAACTCCGCCGGTGGGAGAGCGGCCACGCTCGTCACTCCCCCCACGCGATTGCGGAAGCCCTCGAAAGACGCGAAAAAGAACGTACGGTCACGCCCGCTGTAGAGCTTCGGAATTCGCACCGGGCCGCCAATCGTTCCGCCAAAGTCGTGCTGGCGGTAGACCGGTGTAGTGCTGTTGAAGAATCCGCGCGCGTCGAATGCGTTGTTGCGAATGAAGTCGAACGCGCTGCCGTGATATTGATTCGTGCCGGACTTCGACACGAACGTCACCACTCCGCCGCCCGCACGTCCGAATTCCGCCTTGAAGCCGTTGGTCTCGACGGTGAACTGAGTGATCGCGTCGAGCGAGGGTGCGTTCACGGCGGCCCACAGCGTCGATCCGGCGCGATTGGTGTTGGCGGAAGCGCCGTCGAGCATCACGCCGAACGAGCCCGCTTGTCCGCCGCTGATGCGAAAATCCTGATCGCCGCCGTTAACCTGGGCGGTGATCGCGGCGAGATCGAACGGGCTGCGCATGTTTCCGCTGACCACCGTCGGCAGACCCTCGATCATCCGGTCGGGAATCACGTTCTGCACCTTCGCGTCGTCGGTCTGCAGCGCGGTTGCTTCGGCGGAGACACTGATCGACTGCTGCACGGTGCCTACCGGGAGCTTCGTATCGATACGGACCGTTGCGCCTGCTTCGAGCGCGATTCCATCATGAACGGCATTTTTGAAGCCCGTGCATTCGAACGAGACGCGATAGCGGCCGGTGGGCAGCGAAGGCAGGCTGAACTCGCCGCCATCGTTGCTGGTTGCCTTGAACTGTGTGTTGGTGTCGATGTGCGTGGCGGTCACGCTGACGGCCGGGATGGCGGAACCGGCTTCGTCGGTTACCGATCCGGTGATGACGCCGCGGTCGCCCTGGGCGAACGTGGCCAGACAGAAGAACGCGAATGACAGGACGCGAGATCGCATCAGCTACCCCCTGATGTTCCGGTACGCGAGGCATTATATCGCCACCCCATGCCGCGCGTGAAGCGGAGATAATGAGAACGTCCTTCATGAAAACCCTGGTAATGGCTGGGCTGCTCGGCGGCGCTGTTTTCGCCAGCGGCGTTCCCGTTCTCGAAAAGCGCTGCTTCGTTTGCCACGGCGCGAAGACTCAGATGGCGAACTTGAGGCTCGACTCGCGCGAAGCGGCACTGCGCGTGATCAAGCCGGGTTCGAGCGCGGAGAGCAAGCTGGTCTCGATGATCGAGGGGCGCGGTAAGAACGTGATGCCGCCCTCGGGTCCGCGCTTGACCGCCGCGGAAATCAAGACGATTCGCGATTGGATCGACGCGGGCGCCGCGTGGACCGCTCCCACTGGCGCCGCGGCCGAAGCGCCGAAACACTGGTCGTTCCAGCCGGTCGCGCGGCCGAAACCGCCGATCGTCCGGAACGAGGCGTGGGTACGAAACGAAATCGACCGCTTCATCCTCGCTCGGTTGGAACGCGAGAGCATTACGCCGTCGGTCGAAGCGGCTAAGCGGACCCTGATCCGCCGGGTGAGCCTCGACCTCACTGGGCTCCCTCCGAGTCCAGGTCAAGTGGCGGAATTCCTCGCCGACAACCGGCCCGATGCCTATGAGCGTCTCGTCGGATCGCTGCTCGAATCGCCGCACTTTGGCGAGAGGTGGGCACGCCCGTGGCTCGATCTCGCGCGTTATGCCGATAGCGACGGGTACGAGAAGGACTACGTGCGTCCGCACGCGTGGCGATACCGGCAATGGGTGATCGAAGCGCTGAACAACGACATGCCGTTCGATCGCTTCACGATCGAGCAGATTGCCGGAGATCTTCTGCCCAACGCAACGCCAGAGCAGAGGGCCGCCACCGGATTCCATCGCAACACGCTCACCAATCGGGAAGGCGGGATCAACATCGAGCAGTTCCGCACGGAGGCCGTGAAGGATCGTGCGGCCACTGCCGGTACCGTATGGCTCGGACTCACGATGGGCTGCGCGCAATGCCACGATCACAAGTACGATCCCGTCACCCAGCGCGAGTTCTATCAGCTCTACGCCTTCTTCAATAACGCGGACGAAGTCAATATCGATGCGCCGATGCAAGGCGAAATGGGGCCGTACCTGGCGGCGGTGCCGGAGTATCGAGCCAAGCGCCGAGAACTTCTCGAAAAGTATCGCGTCCCCGAATTGCAGCCCGGGTGGGAAGCCAAGATGAAAGAGGCCCGTGCGAATCCGGGCAAGTGGACTGATTGGGATCACGCCTACGACGCGCTCCAGAAATACCTCGACAACTCCGACACGATCATCGACATTCCCGATGCCCGGCGTACCGAAAAGCAGGCGGACTCGATGGCCGATCACTTCGTGATCAACTATCATCGCGTCATCAGCAAGGAACTCTGGAAGGAACTGAAGTTCCCCGAACTGCGCAAGCAGTTGAACGAACTGGCCGCCAACTTCCCCGCGCTCACCGAAGCCCAAACCATCGCCGAACGACCTGCCGCAATGCGCCGAAAGACGTTCGTCCATGTGCGCGGCGACTATCGCAAGAATGGCGCCGAGGTTGTCGAAGGCGTCCCCGGATTCCTGCCGCCGCTTCCGAATGGCGCGGAGCGGAATCGCCTGGCACTGGCTCGCTGGCTGGTCGCGCGTGAGAATCCGCTCGTGGCGCGGGTCGCGGTGAATCGGGTGTGGCAGGAGTACTTCGGCCGTGGAATCGTGCGAACTTCCGAGGACTTCGGCACGCAGGGCGAAAGGCCCTCGCATCCGGAACTGCTCGACTATCTCGCCGCGCGCTTCGTCGACTCCGGCTGGAAGGTGAAAGACTTGCATCGCTTCATCGTCACCTCCGCTGCCTATCGCCAGAGTTCGCAGACGCGGCCGGAACTCGAGCAGCGCGATCCCGACAACCGGTTGCTCGCGCGGCAGTCGCGTTTGCGCCTTCCTGCAGAGTTGGTTCGCGATTCGGCGTTGTCCGTATCGGAGCTGCTGTATCCCGCGATCGGCGGCAAGAGCGTGCGGCCGCCACAACCCAAGGGGGTCGCGGAGCTCGCCTACGGCAATTCGGTGAAGTGGAACGAGAGTCCGGGCCGCGATCGATACCGGCGCGGCCTCTATATCCACTTTCAACGCACCGTTCCGTATCCGCAGTTGATGCTGTTCGATGCGCCGGATGCCAACGTTGCCGCGTGCAAGCGTGATCGTTCCAACACTCCGCTGCAGGCGTTGAACCTGCTGAACGATCCGGTGTTCGTGGAAGCGGCGCGCGCATTGTCCGCCCGGGTCCTGCGGGAAGCGCCGGACGCGGACCTCGATGGGCGCATCCGGCACGCGTTCGAAATCTGCGCGCATCGGCCGCCTTCCCGAAGCGAACGCGAGACGCTGGCGCAATACTATCGCCAGCAAACGGGGATTTTCGAAAAGGACACGGCCGCGGCGGAACTGTGGAGCCCGCTCGAGTTGCCCGGCGTGAGCCGCGTGGAGGCAGCCGCGTGGACCGGTGTCGCGAGCGTGCTCCTCAATCTCGACGAGTTCATCACGAGGGAATGACATGATCGACCGGATTGCGGCGGAGACTCGCCGCGCATTTCTTCGTAACTGCATTGGCGGAATCGGAACCGCGGCCCTTTCCCACCTCATGGGCGCCGAACCGGCGAATCCGCTGGCGCCGCGCAAGCCGCACTTCGACGCCAAGGCGAAGCACGTCATTTTTCTGTTCCAGGAAGGTGGACCGAGCCAGATCGATCTCTACGATCCCAAGCCCGCGTTGAAGAAGTGGCACGGCAGTCCGTTACCCGAGTCGATGACGAAGCATCTGAACTTCGTCTTCGTCAAACCGGACGCGAAGGTGCTCGGCAGCGATCGCACGTTTCGGCCCCACGGCCAATCGGGCACCGAGTTTTCGGACTACATTCCGAACATCGCCTCCTGCGCCGACGACATCTGTCTCGTTCGCTCGACTTTCAGTGAAGCATTCAACCACCACCCCGGACAGTCGCTACTGTTCACGGGTTCGACGCAATTCGGGCGCCCGACTGCCGGAGCCTGGGTCTCCTACGGGCTCGGAACCGAGTCCGCTGACTTGCCGGCGTTCGTCGTCCTGAGTTCCGGTCGCGGTACCAGCGGCGGATCGATGAACTGGGCGAGCGGATTTCTTCCTTCCACCTATCAGGGAGTCGTGTTCCGGAACAGCGGCGAGCCGATTCTCTACCTTCCGAATCCGCCTGGAATCAATCGCGAGTCGCAGCGCGCCCGGTTGGATGCGATTCGCAAGTTGAATGATGAGCACCGGGAGGAAACGGGCGACGCCGCGATCGCCTCCCGCATCCACTCCTACGAGCTTGCGTTCCGCATGCAAATGGCAGCGCCCGGGCTGCTCGACTTCTCGAAGGAGAGCAAGGCGACACTCGAATCCTACGGCGTGGGCAAAGAGCCCATGAATCCGTACGCCGTGAATTGCCTGCTCGCGCGCCGGATGGTGGAGCAGGGCGTGCGGTTCGTGATGCTGGCGCACGCCAGTTGGGACGACCACCAGGAACTGAACAAGAAGCTGAAGAAGAACTGCGACATCACCGACCAGCCGATCGGCGCCCTGATCAAGGATTTGAAGCAGCGAGGACTGCTCGACTCGACGCTGATCGTTTGGGCGGGCGAATTCGGGCGCACGCCAATGGGGCAGCTCGAACGTGTCGACGAAGATCCGGGCCGCGATCATCACCCGAACTGCTTCAGCGTGTGGCTCGCGGGCGGCGGTATCAAGGGCGGGCAGGTGATCGGCAAGAGTGACGAGCTTTGTTTGAATACGGCCGAGGATCGTGTCCACATACATGACCTGCAGGCGACGATCCTGAATTGCCTCGGAATGGATCACACCCGGCTCACCCATCGCCACGCGGGCCGCGACTTCCGCTTGACGGATGTGGGCGGCAATGTGGTAAGAAAGATGCTCGCATGAAAACACGACGCCGGTTCCTCGCCGCGACGAGCGCTGCCGCCGCGACTGCCGCCGCGCAGGGGAGCTCGATGAAGATCGATTGCCAAAGCCACTTGTTCTCCTCCGAGTTCCTCGCTCTGCTCGAAAAGCGCAAGGACGCACCCTACGTCTACAAGAAGGGAGCTGACCGTTTCGTCGTCGTCGGCCAGTGGCATCGCAAGCTGATGCCCACGCACACCGATGTCGATGCAAAGATCGCGGCAATGGACAAAGCCGGAATCGCGATGACCGCGATTTCGATCAACGATCCCGGTCCCGAATTGTTCGGCAAAGATTCGCCCGCGATGGCGCGATTGTTAAACGACTTCATCGCCGATGTCGTGCGGCGGCATCCGAAGCGCTTCTTCGGTCTCGCGACACTCCCGTTCAATTCCACCGATGCGATGCTTGCCGAATTCGAGCGCTGCGTCACCAAGCTCGGAATGAAGGGCATTCTGCTCTACTCCAATCTCGACGGGCGTTTCCCGGATGAGGACGAATTCCGCCCCTTGTTCGCCGAGGCCGAGCGGCGCGGAGTCCCGTTGCTGCTGCATCCTGCGTATCCGATGACCTACGAGGCAACGAAGGGTCGCGAGATGACTGGCGGGCTCGGGCTCATGTTCGACACCACGATCGCGCTCGGCCGCATCGTGCTCGCGGGCATTCTCGAAAAGCATCCAAACCTGAAGCTCGTCTGCCCGCATGTCGGTGGTGCGCTGCCCTACCTGATCGGCCGCATCGACCATCAGACGATGGTGTTGAAGCGCGGCGCCGAGAACATCAAGCGTCCACCGAGCGACTACCTGCGCAACATCTGGCTCGATACCGTATCGCCGCTGGCGATGGCGATCAAATACGGATACGACTTCGTTGGCCCCGATCGTCTCATCTATTCGAGCGATCACCCGTGGGTCGATCCGGAACTGATCGCTGGCGAAGTAAAGAAGATGAACTTGCCCGCGGCGGACGAGGTGAAGATCTTCTCCTCGAACGCCAAGCGCCTCTTCAATCTCTGAGATGCTCACCCGGCGCTCGATGATGATGGCGATGGCGGCCGCGCAACGATCGCACTTCCGCTGGGCGATCTGCAGCGAGACGTTCGCCGGTATGAACTTCGCCGATGCTTGCCGCGCGGCGAAGCGGTGCGGATATGCGGGGGTCGAGGTCGAGCCAGCGCACTTGGGCGCCGATCCGGCCGCTCTCTCTCCGGCTGAACGCAAGTCCGCGCGCGATGCGATGAAGCAAGCGGGCGTGCGATACGTGGGCATCCACAATATCCTGAAGGCACCCGCGGGCTTGCATCTGACGACACCGGACGCAGCGCTTCGCGCGAAGAGCTGGGATTACTTCCATCGCGTGATCGATCTCGCGGCCGACCTCGGCGAAAGACCCGTGATGGTGTTCGGGTCGAGCCGGCAACGGAATGCCGTCAACGGTTCGACACCGGCGGATGCGGTCAAGCGCCTGGTCGACGGATTGAACGCGGCGGCGCCCCGCGCCAAATCGCGCGGAGTGTCGATCCTCATCGAGCCCCTCGCGCCGCACCTGTGCAACGTGATCAATTCTCTTGAAGAGGCGATGACGGTGGTCCGCGCGGTGAACAATCCGGCGATACGAACGATGTTCGACACCCACAACACGCCGGCGGAAAAACGGCCGCACGCTGAGCTGATCGAACAGTATCGCGAGCATCTCGGCCACGTCCATTTGAACGAAATGGACGGCCGCTATCCAGGCGCGGCGGACTTTCCCTTCCAGAACATCCTGCGCGCATTGAAGGACACGCGCTATCGTGGATGGCTGTCGGTGGAGGTGTTCGACTTCAAGCCGGACGGCGAAACCGTCGCGCGCCGGTCGATCGAGTTCCTCCGCAAACTGGAAGCAGGACTCGTTTGACCCTTTCCCCTCGTGCCCGGATCGCGGTGCTGGTGGCCTCGTTCCTAGGACTCCTGTTCGACGGAGTCGAACTCGGGCTCATGCCCCTGGCTTCTTTGTCGGTGTCGAAGAATCTGCTCGGTGATGCGTTCACTCCGGCTCTCGGCGGCGACTGGTTCGCGCGATTCACTGCCGCGCTCATGCTCGGAGCGGCGATTGGCGGCATCACGCTCGGCGATATCGGCGATCGTATCGGGCGCACGCGTGCGATGGGCTGGAGCATTCTCGTCTATTCCGGATTCGCGGCCATGGGAGCATGGGCGCAAACGCAGGAACAGATGCTCGTACTGCGATTCCTGGTCGGACTCGGAGTCGGCGGAATGTGGCCGAACGGAATCGCGCTCGTCGCCGAATGCTGGCCCAAGGCTTCGAAACCCGTCGTCTCCGGCGTCATGATGGCCGGTCTCAACACGGGTATCCTCACGCTTTCTCAGTTGGCGCGCATCTGGCCGATCACGCCCGATTCCTGGCGCTGGATCTTCACCATCTCCGGTGCGCCCGCGCTGCTCGGCATCGTGATTCTCGTGGCGCTCCCGGAATCGCCCGAATGGCTCGCATCGCGATCCAAGGGGCGCAAACCGGCTCCGCCTTTGCGCGAACTCTTCCAGCCGGCGTTGATCCGCACGACGCTCGCCGCGATCGCGGTCAGCGCGATTCCGATGATGGGCGGCTGGTCGGCGAGCAAGTGGATGATCCCATGGTCCGACGCGGTGGCGGGCGCGGCAAACGCGCAGTACAAGGCCTCGACACAATCCTGGTGGGCGATCGGCGCGACCATCGGCGCGATGAGCGGATCGCAACTCGCGGCATGGCTCGGCGCGCGCCGCAGCTATCTTCTGATCAGCGCGGGCGCGCTCGTGACGACAGTTTCGATGTTCCAGTTCACCGCGCCGCTGCGGCCCGGATTTCCCGCCGTGGTCTTCACGCAAGGAGTGATCGGAACGACGTTTTTCGGCTGGCTCGCCTACTATCTGCCGTCGCTGTTTCCGGTGCACGTGCGATCCACCGGCAGCGGACTCGCCTACAACTCCGGCCGTTTCGGAACCGCCGCCGGGGTGCTCGGTGCCGGCATGCTCTTCGGCGCGCTCGGCGGGGACTATTCGCGTGTCGGCACGATTTGCTCGATGATCTACGGATTCGGAATCCTGGCGATCTGGCTGGTGCGAGAGCCCGCCTGAAGCGGCATCACCGAAGCCCGCGGAAGAAGAAATACAGCACCCCCACCGCCGCGGCGAACAGCGTAATCAACAACAGAAACGGAAGAAGCGCGATAATCAATGGCGTAGAGGTGGTGCGCTGCGGTAACAAAGCGAGCATCAACAGGACGAATGTCCAGACGGCAGCGACGGCAATCACCTGATAGCGGGTCCGGACTTTGCGAAATACCTTTCGTTCGTCGGGCGCGGGATTCCCCGGCAACGCCTGCGCGCCGGTTCCCGGCCGTGCGGAAAGCGCGGCCGCGAGTTGCGGATTCCGAGCGGCTTCTGCTTCGAGCAACGCGCGCGAAGCTTGCGATGCTTCTCCAGCGTGATAGAGGATCACCAGATCGGTGAGAATGTCGGGATGTAGTGTCATCGATAGCTCTCCAATCTCTGCCTCGCGCGGTAGATCCGAATCTTCACCGTCGCGAGTGTAATGTTCAGTTGTGCCGCGATCTCCTCATAGCTGAGTCCGCCTTCCGCGTAAAGCACCAGCGGCTCGCGCAAATCTTCAGGGAGCGCGGAAAGCGCGGCGAGGGCGCGTTGCAGGTCAGCACGGGATTCGCCGGATTCGCCCGGAGCGGCCGTATCCACCTCGAGCGGACGCTCGCGCCCGCGCTTGACGAGCATCTTCCGCCACTCGTTCCGTGCGATGGCGACGAGGTAACCGCGCGCGGTCGCCGCGCGTACCGGCTGATCGGCGACAATCGCGCGGTAGAAGGTCTCCGCCGTGAGATCCTCCGCCAGCGTGTCGCTGCCGGTCCACGCGCGCAGGCACCGGAAGACCGCCGGTGCATGCTCGCGATAGATCTCGCTCATTGTCATCGCACCCTCTACTATCGGGCAGCGCGGAATTTGTTACGAGAAAAGTTGTGGGGCTCCAGAGGCTTGGCGCTCGAGAGCGCACAGGCCACGAAGGGGTGGCGTTTGCTCGTGTTCCTTCAAAAGATGACCTTCAGCGCCAACTGAATCCGCCTCGGATCGTAGTTCGTCGCGTAGCCCGCCACCACTCCGAAGTTCGTCGCGGAACGGTTCGTCCCCGGATTGCCGAACGTCGGCGAGTTGGTGAGGTTGAACGCCTCGCCCCGAAGCTGCACTTTCACGCGCTCCATCACCGCGACATCCTTGAGCACCGAAGCGTCCACGGTGAAGAAGCTGTCGGTACGCGTGCGCGGAAGATTCCGCGGACCGTTCCCGAAGGTGAACGCGGGAATCAAGGCGAACGCGTTCGTATTGAACCAGCGATCGATGCTCTGGCCCGTGTTGTCGTTCGGATCACCCGCCACGTTCGGGCGGTTGCCGCCGAACGCGACGCCGTTTTGCGTGATGCTGATGGGCTCGCCGCTCTGGATCGTCCAGATTCCGCCGAGTTGCCATCCGCCGAGGAGTGACCGCGTGAGCCGGTTCCAAGACTTGCCGGAAGGCACTTCCCACATCGGTGTGATCACCAGGCGATGCGGAAGATTGATGGTCGACACGGCACGCTCGGCGCGAAGATTGTTCCAATTCTGGACTCCGTCGCTGCCGCCGTTGAAGAATCCGTTCACGCCGTTCCCGGTGTTGTCGTCGATCGTCTTGGTGAACGCATAGGAAACGATCAGCGACATGCCGCCTGAGAATCGTTTCTCGAGGCGCGCCATCAGCGCCTGATACGTGGAACTCGCCCAATGTTCAATGTAGCCCGCTCCAGCGAACTGCGGATAGGTGTCGAGGAGAGTGCCTTGGCTCACGGTACGCGCGCTGAGATTGCCCGTGGTGATCACGCCGAAGTAGGGATTGTTCACCTGCTGTTGGAGTTGTGCCCCCTGCGACATGAACTGCTCCGGAAGGAAATCGAGCGCGCGGTTGGCGGGCATGTGCACGCCGCGATTGGCCGCGTATCCGATCTCGGCGAGCCAACGGCCGGCGAGTTCCTTCTGAATATTGAAGTTCCACTGCTGCGCATAAGGAATCGCAAGCTTGCGAAGCGCCCCTTGCGCATTGGTTCCCAGTGCTGCGCCGGGCCCGGCTGCGGCGCCTTCGGGGGTGAGAATGCCGCCCGGGAACGGATCTGTCAACGTGTCGGCGGGCGTGAAGCCGCCATCGCGAGAGGTGACCATCAGCGTGTCGCGTGAGTAGCCGACATAAGGGAAAGTCACGAAATTCCCCGTGGTCGGAGCGTAGTAGACTCCGTAGCCGCCACGCAGCACCATTCCCTTGCGCGGTTGATAGGCGAAACCCAGCCGCGGTCCGAACTGCCGGAACCAGTTGTCACGATACCCGCGCGCCAGTCCGTTGACTCCTGGAAACGTGTTGCCGCCCGAGAACGCAACTCCGCCGATTGTGTAGCGAAGTGATGGATCGAAATTGCTCAGCGCGTTGTAGCGTTCGGTGAGTGCGCCCTCGTACTCCCAGCGGACGCCCAGATTCAGCGTCAGCCGTGGCGTGACTTTCCAATCGTCTTGCACGAATGAGCCCAGCGTCTTGGCCGTATAAGCGATGAACGGATAGCGGCGCGCCTGCCCCGAGTCCGGAGTCCCGAGCAGGAACGTGGCCAAGCCGTGCCCCACGGTGTTCGCCGTCGAGTTGGGGTTCGGACCACGCGTGAAGCTCCGCCCGAATCCGAACTGCATCACGGGCCCGCCCTGCGAGTTGTTGAGCTGATAAATCCGGGCCTCGGCGCCGGTCTTGATCGTGTGGCTCGCCTTCACCCACGTGAGCGTGCCGCCGCCGGTCCAGGCGTAGTTGGCCTGAATCAGGTGATCAGTCTGATTGGCTCCGATCACCGTCACATCCGCAATCGAGTATTGCGGAACGAGCGGCAGTTGGACCTGCGAGTTCAACTTGGCGGGCAGGCCCACCTTGGTGACGTCGAAGCCGAGGCTCCGCGCCGGACGGTCGGGAGCGTAGCGATTCAAGCCAGCGCGAGCTTCGAAAAGGAGATTCGGGCGCAGCGTGTCGGAGTAGTTGGTGACCGCGCTCGCTCGATTGAAGACGAGATCGGACGTTCCGTTCTCGGCGATTCCGAAATAGGCAGGTGAGGCCCGAAACGTTCGGTCATACGTATAGCGGCCAAAGATGCGCCGGACAGGCGTGAAATAGTGGTCAGCGCGAATACCGAGAATCTTCTTGTCGGTCGGCGCGGACGCTTGCCCGAAGAAGTTGTTGGCTTGCGTGAACGCCGCGCCTGGATCGTTCGGCAATGGATAGAAGTCGAGCACTGGCCTTGCCGCGCCATGGATCCGGGCCGCCGGGATGATGTTGCCAGCGAAGGGATCGCGGATCCGGTTGGCGGCGTTGGCGGGATCGGTGCGCGTCGTCAGTGGATCGTAGACGAGGATCGGCGCATTGGCGCCGGCGAGCGTCTGCGAGAAGTTGCCCTGCCGTTGGAGTTGCGTGGGCACAGTGCGAAACTCCCGCGACTGCTGCCGCAATTTGAACTCCTCGTAGTTGAAGAAGAAGAACGTGCGATCCTTCTTCACCGGACCGCCAACCGTGGCTCCCCATTGATTGAACACGAACGGCGCGCGTCCGCGGTTGGCGCGATTCGAAAAGAAGTCGTTCGCGTTGAGCGAGCGGTTGCGCAGGAATTCGTAGGCTGTTCCATGAAACTGGTTGGTTCCCGCCTTGCTGGTGAAGTTGATCACGCCACCGGCCGTGCGCCCGAACTCGGCGCTGGGATTCTTGGTGATCACGCGGAACTCCTCGGTCGCGTCCACCGACAGCGTGACGTTCATGCCACCCGAAGTGAAGTTCTCCGCCGCGACACCGTCGATCATGTAGTTGTTCGCCGACGGCGGACCTCCGCCGATCGATGCCCGCGAGCCGTCGAAGCTCGAAACCGGAAGATCGCCGAAGCGTCCGGTCGCTCGCACTCCCGCCTGCAAAGCCGCCAGTGCGAGCGGATTCCGCCCGACCAGAGGAAGGTCGACGACGCTCTTGTTGGTGACCACTGCTCCGAGGAACGTCTCTTCGGTTTGCAGCAGTTGCGCCGCGCCGGAGACCTCCACCGATTCCGTCACCTGTCCGACCTCGAGCGCGAAATCGGCGCGCAGGGTCTGCCCTTCATCGACGCGCAGATCCCGCCGGCGCGCGGTCCGGAATCCCGCGAGTTCCACCGAGATTTCGTACGCGCCACGAGCGAGCAGCGGCGCGGAATAGTAGCCATCGGCGTTGGTCGTGAAGCCGCGCAGAATCCCGGTGTCGGTGTTTCGAAGCTCCACCTTGGCCGCTGCGATGACGCCGCCAGAGGAGTCTGTTATCCGGCCAGTGATTTGCGCGGTCTGCGAATACGATGGAATCGCAAGGGCGATCAGGGCCCAGAGCGTGACGGGAAGGAAGCGAGACATCTGCCGATTATCGCGCTCCTTGCGGGTGAGCGCCATGGCATCAATCCTCGTCGAGCTTCAGCACAACGCTCCGGAACACGCCCCACAACAGGAACAGGTACAAAATGTAGTGGACCAAGGGAGTGTCGGGGCGTGCCATCCGGACTTCCAGGATGCCGCCGGATCCGAGGCGGCAACAGGGCCGCCGGTTCTGTACCGTCCTTACTTCTGCAACAGAAAGCCGCCGACGAACAGCGAATCGATTCCTGACGAATAGAAGCTGCGAACCGCGTCGCGCGGCGAACAGACCAGCGGATCGCCGAACAGATTGAAACTGGTGTTGTAGAGCACCGGTAGTCCGGTTGCCTTGCCGAATGCGTGCAGGAGTTCCCAGTACAGCGGATTATCGGCTTGATTCACCTTGTGAACGCGGATGAGATCGCCACCGAGAGCCGCCGCTTCGAACGTTTTCCGGTGAGCCGCCTTGACACGGCCGACGGTGGCGAGGAACCGCGCGTTGTCGCCGGCTTCGAAGTACTGGTCCGCCAGTTCCGCCGGTACCGAGGCGGCGAACTTACGAAAGGGCTCCCGATGCTTGATGAATGCGTTCAGGTTTTCGGTGGAGTACTGATTCTGCGGTGCCGCGAGAATGCTGCGATTACCGAGTGCGCGAGGACCGAATTCCATGCGTCCATGCATCCAGGCGATAATCCTGTGGTCGTTCAACTCCTCCACCGCACGATCGATCAGTTCACCGGTGGTCAGCAGATATTTGAAACGCAGCTTGCAGTTCTCGAGAACCTGCTTGATTTCCTCGGCCGAAAAAGCCGGACCGAGGAACAGCGTCTCCATGCCGAACCGGCGCTGTTCGCGGTGGATATTGTGCCAAGCGTAGAACGCCGCGCCGAGCGCCGTGCCTGAATTGCCCGCCGCGGGCTGGACGAAGACTTGTTTCCACTTTCCGGAATGCTCGAGCGCGGCGACGAGCAGCGCGTTGAACGCGAGCCCGCCAGCGAGCGCGAGATTTTCGCCCGAGCCCGCCATCGTCAGCACCGTCCGCTCGGTGGCGCGCTGGATCCCCGCCGCGACATGCGCGCGGAGGTCGTTCGGGATCGTCTGGCCCTCCTCGACACCGATCGCTTTGTAGAGGCGCGCCGAGAATCCGCCCTTGCCCATCCGGTGGGAATCGAAGTATCCGCGATCGTGCCGGGGCCAGCCGCGCGAGCCCGCGCCGAGAATCTCCTCGAAGAGTGGCACGAAGCGGCCGTCACCCGACGTTGACAGCCACTGGACCTTGTGCTCGTCCGCGTTCGGCTGATAGCCGAGCAACTCGGTGACGCGCGTGTAGAGGTCGCCGATCGAATCGGGGAAATAGAGTTCTCGATCGAGGTCGAGGTGCGTGCCCTTCGCGTTCCAGCGCGAACCGCACCGCAGGTCGCCTTGGCGGTCGAGCGTGAGCACCGTGGCCTGATCGAAGGGCGATGCGTAGTAGGCCGATGCCGCGTGCGCGGTGTGATGGTCGAGCACCACCACCTGCGCGTTCGGAAACATGGCACGCAACTCGAGGTGGAGTGTCGTTTCGGTTCCGCCACCGATCGGCCGCACGAGAGCGACCGTGTCGACGTGCGCGCGATCCGTCTTGCCGATCGCGAGGCAGGATTGGATGGCCTCTTCCGGCAATTCGCCCACGCGATGGTATCGCGCTACCTTCTTCTGCTCCACCGCTGCCTTCAACTCACCGTCCACCAGGATGGCGCACGCGGCATCGTTTCGGATGCCTCCGATTCCCAAAATCACCATGTGCTTATACGTTCCTCAATCGGCGAATCACACGCTCGCGTCCCACGCATGCAAATATCGCGAAGGCACTCGGACCTGCCGCTTGTCCGGTCAACGCCGCGCGCGATCCGTTGATGATCACGCCAGCTTTCACGCCCCGGTCAGCGGCTAGCGCGCGCACTGCTTCCTCGACGCTCGCCTCGCTGAACTCGGGCAGCACTTCGATGCGTCCGGCCAACTCGCGCAGCAATTCGCGAGCGGGCGCGGTGTCGAGTTTCGTGAGCGCGGCTGGCTCGATTTCGAACTCATCCGAGAAGTACGGCCGGCCCTTACCGGCAAAGTCGTTCAGCGTCGCGTAGCGGCTGCGCAGCACGTCGATGGTGTGCTCGAAGTCCTGATTTGGCGCGAGCCCCGCGGTCTCGAGAACGGGCTTGACCAGAGCCGCCAAATCGCCAATGGGCCATGCGCGCAGATGCTGCGAGTTGAGCCACAGCGCTTTCGGGTCGATCGGGTCGGCCTCCGAGAAGTTCACCACCGCGTTGGCGCGATTCACACCCGCGAGCGAAAACGCGTCGATCAGTTCCTGGCGCGTCATCTGCTCGCGATTGTCCTTGGGCGACCATCCGAGCAGGCACAGGAAGTTCACATAGGTGTGGGCGAGGAATCCCGCGTCGCGATAAGTGGTGACGCTCACCACGGGTCCATGCTTGCGCTTGGAGAGCTTCGCGCCATCGGGTGCGATCAGCAGCGGCAAGTGCGCGAATTCGGGCGCCTGCGCGCCGAGCCCCTCGAAAATCAGGATGTGTTTGAAGGTGTTCGAGAGGTGATCCTGCCCGCGAATGATGTTCGTGATGCGCAGGTCCGCGTCGTCGGCGCATGATGCCATGTGGTAGGTCGGCATCCCGTTCGAACGCAACAGCGCAAAGTCCTCGACATCGTCCGCGGCTTTCGCCTGCTCGCCGTAGACGCCATCGGTGAACCGGATCACGCGGCCAGCGCCACGCGGCACCCGGAACCGCAGCACGAACGGTTCGCCGGCTGCGGCACGGCGGTCACTCTCTTCCCGTGGCAGATCGGGCATCCCCGGATTGAACAGCCAAGCGCCCTTGCGCTCTTCCGGTTCGTCGTCACCGGAGTGCGCGGGAGTGAAATCGCGATAGGCGAGCCCCTTGTCGAAGATCGCCCCGGCTTGCTTTCGGTGCAGTTCCAGCCGGTCTGACTGGCGATAGTGCTCGTCCCAATTCAGACCCAGCCAGTTCAATCCATCGTAGATCGATTGAAGCGAAGTCTCGGTGTTGCGGTCGACATCGGTATCGTCGATCCGCAGGATCATCGTACCGTTATTCTTCCTGGCAAACAGCCAGTTGAAGATGAACGTGCGCGCGCTGCCGATGTGCAAATAGCCGGTCGGCGACGGCGCGAAGCGAACTCTTAGCATGTAATCTTTCATTGTAGCGGTCTATGATGGGAGAGCTCATGCATTACGCAATGATCGCGTTGTTGGCTCTGACGCTCGCGGGCTGCTCGCGGCAGGACCCCGCGTCCGAACGCGCGCGCCTCGAAAAGGAGTTCGAGGAGATGATGTCGGGCGCGACGCTCTCCGGCCGATTCTCCTCGTTCCGCACGGACGCGATCCGCGACGAGAAGTACACGGTAGGCAAGGTGTCGAAGCTGACGGGCGACACGTGGGTGATCAACGCGCGCATCCAATATGGCGGCAATGACTACACCGTGCCGGTTCCCGTCAAGGTCCTATGGGCCGGCGACACGCCCGTGATTACGCTGACCGACGTGAGCCTTCCCGGCAGCGGAACCTACACCGCGCGCGTGCTCTGCTATCGCGGACACTACGCCGGAACGTGGGCCAACAACAAGGGCGGTGGCGGACAGATGTTCGGCAAGCTCGAAAAGCCGCCCAAGTAGTTCAGGCCTTCAGGTGCTTGGCGGAGAAGGGCAGTCCGCGAACGCCGTGGAAGCGGTGATCGCCGGAGAAGACCTCCTGCTCGATCGCATTCGCCGCTCCGAACACCTCGTAGATCTTCTTCACCTTCGCGAAGCTCTCGCGGGCAGCGTCCACCGGGAAGATGTTGTCGCGATCGCCCGATTCGACGAACATGGGGCGCGGCGCGATCAGGCCCGCGACATCGTACATCTCGGCCCATTCGAGAATCCCGGGCACGTAGTTGTCGATGCAGTGCGCGATGCTGAAGATCGATTCGAGAAACGTGCAGAGGTGTCCGCTGATGTAGGAGACCTGGATGCGCGGTTCCACGGCGGCGGCCCAGAGCACGGCTTGTCCGCCGCCCGAAATCCCCATCGCACCGGTACGGCGTGCGTCGAGTTCCTTGCGCGTCTCGATCCAGTCGATCGTGCGGATGATATCCCAAACTCGCCAGCCGATCATCGTTTCGCCCATCAGTAGGGCCGCGCCCGCGAGTGGCTGACACGACGATGTGCCGAGAGCACGTTTGCGCGCGGCCTTGTCGCGCCGGCATCCGAACGCCATCTGCTCGATCGCGATGGCGGCCATTCCGTGCTCGACGGCCTGAATCGCGAAATCGTGTTGATAGCCGTCTTTGTCCGTGCGGTCGCGCCCTTTGTCATCGACACCCACGATGTCGTCGACGCCGCGGCCGTGTCCGGGCAGGCAGATCATCGGCGCGAATAGGCCCGAACCCTTCTTGGGCGTCATCAGATAAGCGAGCACCATCACGCCGGGCCGGGTTTCGAAGGCGATCTTCTCGCGCTTGTATCCGGGGAAGTCGCGAGTCTCGAGCGTTACCGGATTCAACGGTGATTTCGAGGCCGGAAATCCGCCCATCAACTCCACGATTTTCGGGCGCAGTTTCTTCTGCCACGCCTCGGCCTGCTTGCGATTGGTGGCGCGGAACGTCATCTTCAACGGTGAAGACTTGTACTGCGCGCGAGCCCATTCGAGCGGATCGAAAAGCGTCGCATTCACTTTGCCATCGGTCCCATCGAGCGCGCCCGTGTACTTGGCCGGAGCGGTCTGCGCGAAAGCCGGTGCGGCCAGCGCGGCAAGGCCGAGTCCGCGGCGCGTGATCTTCTTCGAACTGGACATGCCTACGAGTTTACGCGAGACTGCTAGGAATGAGAAGAACGGCTCTCACCTTTGCCATCCTCCTGCTGGCCGCATGCTCGGCGCCAGCTCCGAACACGAAGGAAGCCAAGGCAGCGATGTCCGCGGACGGACTGCTCGCGCACACGAAGACGCTCGCGAGCGACGAGTTCGAGGGACGTGGTCCGGGAACTCCGGGCGAAGAGAAAACGGTGAAGTACCTCGAAGGGCAGTTCCGCGCCCTCGGACTCGCACCCGGGAATCCGGACGGATCCTACGTGCAGAACGTGCCGTTGGCCGGAATCCGCTCTGCGACGAAAGGTTCGATTCGTGTGGGCGCGAAGACCGTATCGCTGACCCACCTGCAGGACTTCGTCGGCGTCTCCGAACGCCTGGACGAAACGATCGCCGTGAAGGATTCCGAAATGGTGTTCGTCGGTTATGGCGTCGTCGCGCCCGAGTATCAATGGGACGACTACAAGGGACTCGACGTCAAGGGCAAAACGCTCGTCATGCTCATCAACGATCCGCCCGTGCCCGGCCTGTTCAAGGACAAGGCGATGACCTACTACGGGCGCTGGACCTACAAGTACGAGATCGGTGTCGCGAAAGGTGCGGACGCGGTAATCATCATCCACGAGACCGAAGCCGCGGCGTATCCGTTCGAGGTCGTGATCGGAAGCTGGGGGCAGGAGAACTTCGATCTCGATCCGCAGGTGACGCCGCCGCTGAAGTTGCAGGGCTGGGTGAGCCTCGACAAGGGTAAGGAGCTGTTGAAGGCCGCGGGCCAGGATTTCGACGCGTTGAAGAAGCAGGCCGCGAGCCGTGACTTCAAGCCCGTACCGCTCGGCGCCAAGGCGAGTTTCGAAGTGAAGAACCAGGTTCGCAAAGTGCAGTCGCGAAATGTGCTCGCGAAACTCGAAGGGTCGGACCCGAAGCTGAAGGACGAATACCTGATCTACACCGCGCACTGGGATCATCTCGGCCGCAATGCTGACCTGAAGGGCGATCAGATCTTCAACGGCGCGATCGACAATGCTTCGGGCACCGCTACACTGCTCGAATTGGCGAAGGGCTTCTCGAAGCTGACCACGAGGCCGAAGCGCAGCATCTTGTTCCTTTCGGTGACCGCGGAAGAAAAGGGCTTGCTCGGCGCGCGCTACTACGCCGAACATCCCCTCTATCCGTTGGCGAAAACGGCGGCGAACATCAACTTCGACGGCATCAATCAATGGGGCCGCACGAAGGATATCGTTGTGATCGGACGCGGCAATACGACACTCGACGAGGTCCTCGCCGAAGCGGCGAAGGAGCAGGATCGCGTGCTGATCGGCGATCCGGAATCGGAGAAAGGTTACTACTACCGCTCCGATCACTTCGAGTTCGCCAAGCAAGGCGTGCCCGCGCTCTATACCGATTCAGGCGACCAGTACATCGGAAAGCCGGAAGGCTACGCCAAGACCAAGCGCGACGAATACACGACGAAGGATTACCACAAGGTCACTGACGAGGTGAAGGCGGATTGGGATCTCGCGGGTGCAGTCGAGGACCTGCACTTGTTTTTCGAGGTCGGCTTCCGCGTCGCGCAGGCGGAAAAGATTCCGGAATGGAAGCCCGGCACTGAGTTCAAGGCAAGGCGTGAGGCAATGCTCGGCGCGCAGCGTTAGCAGCGGCTACGCGAGGATCGGCCGGATCACGCTCGGATGATGGATATCGGTGAGCTTGTCATCGCGAAGCCCGTGCCGGAAGGTCAATCGCTCGTGATCGAGCCCCAACAGGTGCAGGATCGTCGCGTGGAAATCCGCGATCGTCACCGGATTCTCCACCGGCTTGTACCCGAACTCGTCCGTCACGCCGTGGACCGTGCCGCCGCGCACGCCGCCACCCGCGAGCCAAAGCGAAAACGTTGCCTTGTGATGATCGCGGCCGTCCGGACCCTCCGACATCGGTGTCCGTCCGAATTCGCCAGCCCAGATCACCAGTGTGTCCTCCAGCAAACCACGCGCCGCGAGATCGGTGATCAGCGCGGCGGTTGGTTTGTCGGTGCGCGCGGAGGCGGTTCGGTGGCCCTTTTCGTTTTCCTTGTGCGTGTCCCAAGGCTGACCCTGGTGCAGCACCTGGACATAGCGCACACCGGCTTCGAGCAATCGCCGCGCAAGCAGTAATTGGCGCGCGTGAATGCCAGCCTCCTTGTCATCAGTACCGTAAAGGGTGTGTGTCGCCTTCGATTCGCGCGAGAGGTCGAGCACCTCCGCCGCCTCCACCTGCATGCGCGCCGCCAGTTCGAAACTCGCGATGCGGCCTTCTAGCGCCGCGTTTTCCGGATGCGCGTCGAGATGTTCGCGGTTGAGCTTGCGAATCAGATCGAGCCGCGCCGTAGCCTCACGCGCATCGCCGCGCGGTTCGAGGTTGACCACGGGCACGCCCTCGGCGCGCATCGACATGCCGTGATAGACAGGCGGTAGCCAGCCGCTCGTAAAGTTGCGGATCCCATCGACCGGCAGACCCTTCGGATGCAGGATCGCGACGTAGGCGGGTAGGTTCTGATTCTCAGTGCCGAGACCATAGGCGACCCACGAGCCGAGGCTCGGACGTCCCGCCTGCACCACTCCTGTATTGAAATTCCAGATCGCCTGTTCGTGATTCGAGTGTTCGCTGATCATCGTCCGGATGAGCGCCATCCGGTCGGCATGCTTCGCGGTCTCCGGAATCAGTTCGGAAAGTTCCATTCCGCACTGGCCGTGCCGCGCGAACTGGAACGGGCTCCCCAACCACTTGCCGGTCTTCTTCACGTCCACCGGATTCACGTAGCCTTCGCCCGGCTGTTGGCCCTGCAGCCGCTTCAGCGCAGGCTTCGGGTCGAACATATCAACCTGGCTCGGTCCGCCATTCTGAAACAACATGATGACGCGGCGTGCGCGCGGCGAATGATGCGGACGCTTCACGGCGACGTCGTATTTCGACTCGGCACCCAGCAGAGACTGAAGGGCGATGCCGGCGAGTCCGGTTCCGATTCGATCGAAGAGATGGCGGCGGGAGAGGAGCATCGCTGTCAGTCAATATATACGAACTCGTTGGCCGCGAGCAGCGCGTGGCACAGGCCCGCGAGCGAGTTGGAGGCGAGGAACGTGGAAAGGTGGTCCGACTCGCTCGCGGTGGGGCGCCGCGAGAAAGCCAAACGGAAGGCGTGTTGAGCCTCGCTTCCGGGCGCCGCCTCGGCGCGTACCCGCTGGGCGAACTTCTCCGCCTGGGAAGCAATGAACTCGGAGTTGAACAGTGTCAGCGCCTGCGACGCCGAATCGTAGGAATCTCGGCGCGAACAGTTGACCTCCATCACCGGTGCGCTGAAGACGTTGAGCACCGTCTGCGGCGCGGAGCGCCGGACCTGCAGATAGATGGACCGCCGCGTCTCGGACTTCGGTCCGATCTCGCCCGACTTCTTCGTCTCACCCTCGACCGGCGCGCCGAACGCCCGATCGTCGAGCGAACCCGAAACCGCGAGCACGGCGTCACGATACGCTTCCGCCTCGAGCCGGCGCGGAGCGCGGCGCGAACGATAGAAGGAGGAGGTCATGATGAGCCGATGCATCGCCTTGACGCTCCACCCCGATCGCACGAATTCGCTTGCCAGTAGATCGAGCAGCGGTTGATTCAGAGCTTTCCCGCCCGACAGTCCGAAGTTGTCCGGTTCGCGGACCAATCCCTCGCCGAAGTGATGAAGCCAGATACGATTCACCATCACGCGTGGCGTCAACGGATGCTCTGGTGAGGCGAGCCATCGCGCGAGCGCCAATCGCCGGCCCGTGGACTTTTCGCCCGGCGCGGGGAGTTGGAACGGCCGCGCGGGATCGTCGAGCACCGAGAACACACCCGGCTCGACCACTTCGCCCGGCGGTGCATGGTAGTCGCCACGAACCAGTACATGAGTCGCCGGCGGCTTGGCGTCGAGATCGTAGAAAGCGCGAATGGCTGGATACTCGATGCGTTTCGCCATCTCCGCTTGGATCTCTTTTCCGATGCCCTCGATCAACGGAGCAAACTCGGGGACATCTTTTTTCAGTTCGTCGGGCGTCGCCTTGTCGCCCTTCGGATGGCGCGACTGGAATTGCGCGATGCGGGCCTTCTTCAGACCCTCGAGCGCCTTGACCACGGCGTCCTGCGCTTTGTTGACCCGCTCGGCCTTTTCTTTCTCGGGGCGGCTCGCTTCGAGGATCTGCCGGCTCTGTGTCACCAGGGGCTTCTCATCGTTGGGGCGCCACGCTCCGGTGAAGAAGGCCTGGAAGCGATAGTACTCACGTTGCGTGATCGGCTCGTACTTGTGGTCGTGGCAGCGGGCGCAATGAATCGGAAGAGCGAGTACCGCTGATCCGATGATCTGCTGTGTGTCGAACAGCGCCTTCCATAAATAGTCGAGATTGAGTTCGCGCGTGTGGCCGGAGTGGCTGCCGTCGACCGCCATTCGCAGGAAACCGGTCGCTTCGAGCTGTTCGATCGTTTCCGGTGGCGGCTTGTCATGCTTGTAGTACTCGGAGAGTTCGTCGCCCGCCAGTTGCTCGATCAGAAATCGGTCGTACGGTTTGTCGCTGTTGAACGCGCGAATCACGTAGTCCCGATAACGCCACGCGTTCGATCGCGGCAGGTCCGCAGCTTCGCCGCCATCGGAATCGGCGTACCCGGCGGCATCGAGCCAGTGCCGTGCCCAGCGTTCACCGTATCGCGGACTCCCAAGCAGGCGTTCGATCAGCTTGTCGTAAGCGCGCGGATCGGAGTCGTTGACGAACACCTCGACCTCCGCTGGAGCGGGCGGCAATCCGATCAGATCGAAGTAGGCGCGCCGGATCAACGTCGCACGCGACGCCGGGGTCCCTGGCGCAGAGACCAGCGAGTCGACCGGATTCGCGCCCGGCTTCGGCGGGAGCGCGGGACGGCGAACCGGCTGGAACGCCCAGTGAGAACGTTCTACCGGTAAGCTCGCGATCCACTCCTTGATCGCCCGGACCTCCTCCGGCGGCAGCGGTTTGCCGGGAGGCATCTGACCCTTCTCCACTCGCGCCAACAATGCCGCGCGCGGGAACAGTTTCGTCTCGACCGCCCTCCGGATATCGAAGCCCGCCGCCGGTTTGGCGCCGGAATGACAGGCCGAGCAGCGCGATTCGAAAACGGCGGGGCCCGTGGCCGGCGCGGCGCATAACGCGGCGGTAGCGGCGGCGCTCAGGGCGGCGAATCGGGCGAGGCTGGGCTTCACGGCGTTGTCGCTTCCAGCATATAACGCGCGGACGTATAATGACCGCCTGCTGAATTCTCCGGAGGCTATTCCCATGAAGAAGTACCTTCCACTGATCTTTTTCGCCGCGACACTTTCCGCGCAGGAAACCCGCGGCAGCATGACTGGGCGAGTTTCGGATCCGTCGGGCGCGGTGATCGCGGGCGTGAAAATCATCGCGCAAAGCGCTTCCACCCGCATCAAGACGGAGACACGAACCAACAATGAAGGCATCTACCAGTTGCCCTATCTCCTCCCGGGCAACTATCGAGTTTCCGCGGAGAACCAAGGCTTCAAGACGCAGGTGCGCGACCGCATCGAACTCCGCATCAACGACCGGCTCGAACTCAATTTCGAGATGGAGATCGGTTCGGTGGGTGATCGCGTCGAAGTCGTGGCGGAAACGCCGCTCCTGCAAACCTCGACGGCGTCGATGGGACAGGTGGTCGACCACAAGCGGATCGCCGAACTTCCACTGCTGCACGGCAACCCGATGGCCGTGCTCGAGCTGACGCCGGGAATCGCGCAGGCGCGAACATCCGACCTCGGACTCTGGGGCGGGCGCGTCTTCGACAACGGATGGACGACATCGTTCGCGATCGACGGCGCGGGATCGAATACCCACGAGGTCACGCTCGACGGAGCGTCGAACACGACACGCCTCGGAGGCGCGGGCGGCGGACGCAACACCGTCGCCTATACGCCACCCGCGGATCTCGTCGAGGAGTTGAAGGTGCAGACGGCGAGCTTTGATGCCAGTGTCGGCTACACGTCGGGCGCGGTGATCAATATGAGCGTCCGGTCCGGTACGCGCGACCTGCATGGCACCGCCTACTACTTCAAGGTGCTACCCGAGTTGAACGCCAATCAGTGGTTCGCCAACCGGAGCGGGCAACCGAAGGTCGACTTCTCGTACAACCGCTGGGGAGGCAGCAACACGGGGCCGATCGTGATTCCAAAGGTTTACAACGGCCGCGAGAAGACGTTTTACTCATACGGCTACGAAGGCCATCACGATTCCCCGCCGTGGCCCATCACCTACACGGTTCCGCGCCCGAATCAGTTGAACGGCGACTTCTCCGATCTGCTGAAGGTGGGCTCGAACTACCAGATCTTCGATCCCTCGAGCGCGCGGCTTCTTGCGAACGGCCGCGTGCAGCGCGATCCCTTCGCGGGCAACATCATTCCGGCTTCCCGCATTAACGCGTTCACCAAGCCGATCACGAAGTATTGGGGCGCGCCGCGCGTCAATGGCGCCGATGATGGCACCAATAACTTTCCCGATCCCGCGCAGCCCGATCCGAACCTCTACTTCTCGCATGTCGCGCGAGTGGATCACAACATCTCGAATCGGAACCGTCTTTACGGCCGCCTCGGCGTCTCGAAGAACATCGAGAAGAACTACCGCGACGCATTCCTGAACGAATCGACCGGCAATAACCTGGTTCGCCGGAACCGCGGAATCACGATCGACGACGTTCACACGTTCAGCCCGCACTTCATTCTCGATGTCCGTTACGGATACGCGCGCTTCCGCGAGGATAGCCAGCCGAAGAGCCTCGGCTTCGATATGACGTCGGTTGGATTCGACAAGGGACTCGCGGCGCAAATCGACCCTCAGTCTTACGTTTTCCCTTGTTTCGCCGCCGCTGGCTACGCGAGTCTCGGCTGTAACAATCCGAGCAAGAATGCCACCGATAATCATGACTTGAACGTTGGCGTCGACTCGTTGCGCGGCTCGCACACGATGAAGTACGGTGGCGTCGTTCGCGTCTATCGCAAGACGGCGTATCCGTTCGGACAGGCGGTGCCCCGGCTCGATTTCGGCACCAACTTCACCAAAGGCCCCTTCGACAATTCGCCTGCATCGCCGCTCGGCCAGGGCTTGGCGAGCTTCCTGCTCGGCATTCCGACCGGCGGATATGTCGACCGCAACGCGAGCTACGCCGAACAGTCGAAAGGTTACGCGCTTTATCTCCAAGACGACTGGAAAGTGAGCCGCACCTTCACGCTCACGCTCGGGCTCCGGTATGAGTACGAAGGGCCTCTCACCGAGCGGCACAACCGCAGCGTCGCGGGCTTCGACTTTACGGCGCGCAGCCCGATCGAAGCGGCGGCGAAAGCGAACTACGCCCGCGGCCCGATCGCCGAAATTCCGGTGGATCGCTTCGCCGCTCCCGGCGGGCTTGTCTTCGCGGGCAGCGGCAATCGCGCTCTCTACTCGGCGGACTCGAACAACTTCATGCCACGCATCGGCATCGTGTGGGCGGTTCGCCCCAAGACCGTGATTCGCTCTGGCTACGGCGTCTTCTTCGGCAACCTCGGCGTTCGCCGGGGAGACGTGATCCAGTCCGGATTCAGCCAACGCACGGACATCATTCCGACGCTCGACAATGGCCTGACATTCCGCGTGCCCAATCTCGGTAATCCGTTCGTCGATGGAATTCTCGCGGTGCCCGGAGCATCGCAGGGTTTGAGTACGTTCCTCGGCCGTGGTGTCTCCTTCTTCAATCAGAAACCGCTCACCCCGTACATGCAGCGGTACCAGATCAGCGTGCAACACGAGGCTCCGGGACGCGTGCTGCTCGACCTCGCCTACGTCGGAAACCGGGGAACTCACCTCGAGTTTTCGCGCGACATCGGCGCATACCCGCTGAGCTACCTGAGCCGCTCTCCGGTCCGCGACTCCGCGACCATCGACTTTCTTTCCGCCAACGTGCCGAATCCCTTCTACCCGTTGTTGCCTGGTACCGGACTCGCGCAGACGACCACGTCGCGCGCGCAGTTGCTCTCGCCGTATCCGCATTTCACCGGCACGTCCACGACATCGAGCGACGGCTTCTCCTGGTATCACTCGCTGCAGATCAAGGCCGAGCGGCGATTCTCACGGGGCTTCACGTTCACCACCGGCTACACGTTCTCGAAGTTCATGGAGGCCACCAGCCTGCTCAACGCCGCCGACCTCTATCCGGAACGCGTCATCTCGGCGCAGGATTTCCCGCACCGTTTCTCGGTGAGCGGAATCTGGGAACTGCCTTTCGGCAACGGCCGACGGCTGCTCGGATCGGCCCGGGGAATCGGAGGCCACATCGTGAGCGGATGGCAGGCGCAGGGTGTCTACACCGGTCAAAGCGGACAGGCCCTCGGCTTCGGCAATTCGATCTTCAATGGCGACCTGCGAGCAATCCCGCTTCCGAAATCCCAGCGCACACCCGACCGCTGGTTCAACACCGGCGCGGGATTCGAGACGAATTCCGCGCGCCAACTCGCGTTCAACTACCGTGCCCTGAACTCGCGGTTCAACGGAATTCGCGGCGACGGCATCAATCAGTTCAACCTGTCGCTGATCAAGAACACGCGGATCACCGAAAGCAAGACCTTCCAGTTCCGCGCCGAGGCGATCAACGCGATGAACCACGTGCAGTTCACCAATCCGAACACGAGTCCGTCGAATCGCGCTTTTGGAACCGTGACCGATGAGAAGAGCACCGGCCGCGCGATTCAACTCGGATTCAAGTTCCTCTTCTGACCTCGAAACGGAGATCCAACATGGCAAGCTTCATTCGCATCGCGGCCATTCTCGCCGCCGGCGCTTTGTGCGCCTTCGCGGCCGACATCAGCGGCAAATGGACCGGGCAGGTGCAGCGCGGCGGCAACACCGTCGAAACCACCTTCGAGTTCAAGGTGAGCGGCGAAACTCTCACCGGCACCGTCAGCGACTCCAATAACACGATGAAGATCGAAGATGGCAAGGTCTCGGGTGACGCGGTGTCGTTCTCGGTCGAAACGCAGCGCGGCAAGCGGACCTTCAAGGGAAACGTCGCGGGCTCCGAGATCAAATTCCGGCGCGAGGGCGGCCAGAACGTGTCGGAGTTCACCGCCAAGCGCGCGGGTTCGTAGAAATCACCACGTGTAGTGGGCCGTATAGGTGAGCACCAGCTCCTTATCCGGCTCCACGCGCACGGGGAACTCGATGGTCTTGCTGTCGGTCTTGTTGTGTCGCGACGACTGTGCGGTCAACTGCCAGTTCGTCCCGCGATACAAGTGCTCGACCACGCGCGCGTCCACGGCTTCCTTCTTCCGGTTGCGCAGACGGATCTCGAACGACTCGTCGAGCATCCGGCGGTTGTGATCGGTTGTGAAGTTCGTGCGCTTGCGCTCACCCACCACGTCGAAGGCGTCACCCGTGTAGACGCGGACCTTCTCGCCGCGCGGCGTGTGATCGATGTTGTTCTCGCCGGTGAACTCGAGCGCCCCGGCATCGCCACGGCGGTAGAAGCGCACGCGTCCCTTGGGAAGAGCGATGCCGAGCGAATTCGCTTCCGTGTTGTCGAATTCGCGCATGACCCAGACCTTCGGATTCGATTCAGTGCCATACTCGGGCTGGTTGCGAACCGCATTGGGGTCCCAGCGCCCATAGCGCTGGTAGTCGATCTTTGCGCCGTCGTAGATGTAGATGCGCGCCGACGCGACGTTCGAAGCGCGCAGGAACTCCACCTGCTTGGTCTCGCGGTCATGAAGCGTGGTCGCGAGCGGCAGGGTGTAAAGGTGATACTCGTCGAACGCCTTCTCCGTCACCTGCGGTGCTCCCGCAAGCCCCGCTTGGCTCGAGAACTGCTGAAGCCGTTCGAACCGGGCGGGCTCTACCTTGCTCACATCCCCTGCTACGAGCTTGACGCGGGCGTTCTCGAAGTCCTTGCCGCTCTGGTTGTCCATCGTGATCCACCCGGTGACATCCACCCGATCGCCCGTCTCCGGAGCCACGATGTTGTAGTCAGCCTTCCAACTCAGCCCGCCCGAAACGTAGCTCAGTTCCGCGTCGAGTTTCGCCGCACGCCCGGAGTGAATCCGCCAGTCGAGCGTGGGCTTCAAAATTGCGTCAGTGGCAAGCGCCGGAAACACCGGCCGCCCCGGTAGTGCGAACATCAGCGCGCCCTGGACCTCGACGATCGGCTGTCCACCACCTCCCTGCGAGTACGCCACCTGGCGCGCTGCGTAATTGCCGCCTCCGTACATCTGCATCCCGCGTGAGTGCGGAACGTACCCGCTGCGGACGATCTTGCCGCGAACCAGACGCCGTTCGCCGCTACTGGGCGTGAGGACCTCGAAGTCGATCTCCTTGCCCTCGAACAGATTCAGCAGCAGCCCTTCGGAGACGGGCTCGGCCCGGAAGTTCTGCTCGAGGATGCGGAGCTCGGTTCGCCCCGCCGAATCGCGCAGGATCACCGAATCCGGTTCGAGGTGGACCGTTGCGCCGGTGTACTGGAAGGTGTTCGTGCCCGCTTTCAAGTCGAGCGCGATCGAATCGCGGATGACGGCGAAGTTCTGGTTATAGATGGTCAGGCTCGGTTGCGCGAGCGCAACGGCCGTCGAAACGAGGGCAACTATGGTGATTCGCATGGGACGCCTTTCTTACCTAAGACGCGCGTGTGGCGAGAATCGTTGTCGGAAAGTTCAGGAAAAGACCTGAGTCGCCTATTGGAATCCACCTAGCGGCGTGACAATTTCCATCACCCGCCGACTACCTATTTGAATGGATAAGCTGTATGAGCGTTGCGCGGCCGAGTTCGGTCCCGCGCTCGACCGTCTCGCCGCGGCCTACGAGGCGGAGCCCGACGTACGCCGGGACCTGCTCCAGGATGTCCATACGGCGCTCTGGCGGAGCCTGCGCGGATACGACAGACGCTGCTCGTTGCGTACCTGGACCTTCCGCGTCGCGCACAATGTCGCCGCGACTCACGTCGCGCGTTCGATGCGCGCGAGGACCTCGTCATGGATCAGCCTCGAGGAAGCCGAGCCGATCGCCGCCGGAGGCGAAGACACTGTCCACACCGGAATCGCTCTCCAGCGGCTGATGACACTGATCCGCAAACTACGGCCGTTCGACCGGCAGACGATCCTGCTCTATCTCGAGGGCGAGGACGCCGCGTCGATCGGTGTGATCACCGGCATGACCGCGACCGCCGTTTCCACGAAGATTCATCGCGTGAAAGCGCTGCTCGCGCGCCAATTCCACCAAGGGGTCCACACGAATGACGAACATCCAACAGGCCTGGCGGAACCAGCCGCCCATGACTCCGCTTGCCTCGAGTCTGCTGCGCCGCACGGCGTTGGCGTTTGAGCGCCGGGAGCGGATCCGCGCCCTTGCCGGCCTGCTCTCGATGGTCGCGTTCTCGCTGTTCTTCGCACTCATGGCCGCGTACGGTGAAGTGATGCTTTGCCGCATCGGCTGCGCGTTGCTCGCTCTTTCGCCGGCGAACGCCTTCTACACGATCGTTCGCGGAGGTTGGCTGCGCCCGATGCCGGCCGATTGCTATGCGCACGAATGCGCGAGCCACTACCGCGAGCAGCTGGCGCGCCTGCGCGACTTGCATCGGGCATTCGTCAGCCGTCAGTTGTTGCCGCTTGCCCCGGGTGCCGTCATCGGGCTCGCCGGTTGGCTGATGGACACGCCCTCCGATTGGCCTCTCGTCGCGGGACTCACCGTCTACTTCGCGGGATTCCAGTACGTTTGCTGGGACTTCTCCCAGCGCGAAGCCGCCCGGCTCCAGCGCGAGATCGATCTTGTCGATCACGCCTGATCAGTTCGCCGTGGTATCTTGCAAGGCGATATGGATCGCCGTGCCTTCCTGCTCACCGCTTCGGCCGCCGCTGGCGGGGCCGCCACGTCCTGGCAGGCCGGCGCGGTCGCGCACCTGTTGCCCACCTCCAACGACAACCGGATCCTGCTAAAGGCCTCGTTCCGCCAGAAACAGCAAGCCCCGGTGCTGCGAATCGGCAAGCGGACCATTGCCGGCCGCCGCACTGACACCCAGGGTTTGTTCTGGTCGTTCGATGCCGAGGGCTTGGCACCCGGACAACCGCACACGCTCGAGCTGTTGAACGAGCGCAAGCGTCCGCTCTGCGATCCGTGGCCGGTGAAGACGTTCCCGCGCCCAGGCGACAAGGCCGAGCGGTTCCGTTTGTTGATCTACACCTGCGCGGGTGGCGATGAACGCCTGCGCACGGGAGCGGGCATCAGCAACTTTCTCCCGATCGCGACACGTCAGCGGCTGTTCGACCGGGCACTCGCGCTCGCTCCCGACGCCATCGTCGGCAATGGCGACCACATCTACTGGGATCTGCGCCAAACCGGCGCTCCGCCGCAATATCCGGAAGACATCCTCGCCTCGACCGGCCGGTTCACTCGTAACCTGCCGGTTCTCGGAACCGCCAACGAAGACGTGCTGAAGCGGGTCTGCGAGCAGCAGGTGGGCCGGCTCTATGGAACCCGATTCCGAAGCACACCGGTGTTCTTCCTCCAGGACGATCACGACTATTTCGAGAATGACGACGCCAACGCGCAGCGCGTCACCTATCCGCCCGATCATTTCATGCTCCAACTCGGACGCGGAACGCGGAGTCTCTACTTCCCCGAGTTCCTGCCCGATGCCGAACGTCCGCTCGGATTGCCGGGAGCGTCGGCGCCAGACAAACCGCGGGATACCGGCGAGAGTTTCGGAACGATCCGCTACGGAGATCTGGCGGAGGTCGCGTTGTTCGACTGCCGCCGATTCCTTTCGCTTGCGGGTCCGAACGCTTGGGTCGTTCCTCCCGAAGCCGAAGATTGGCTAAAAGCGCGCGCCGCTGATTCTCGCACCGGCCATTTCATGAACCTGTCGTCGATGCCACCGGTGTTCAGCGCGGGCAAGTGGGGCGACTGGTATCCGGACATCCTCGGACCAGATGGAAAGCTGACCACGAAAATCCACAAGCCCTACTATCAGGAGGGCTGGCTGAAGCAGCATGACCGGCTGATGCGGACACTGTCGGAGATGAAAGGACGAGTCCCCATTTGGATCAGCGGCGACATGCACGCCCATGGCGAAGCCCGCTTGCTCCGCGGTGGCACCGTGGATCTGAGCAAGAATCCAGTGAACGTGTTCCTTTCCGGCGCGCTGGGCACCGGCAACGGCTGGCCATCCGGTGGGCGGAGAACGAGGCCGTATCCATCGCGTGCGATCGAAGTGGAGGAGCGCCTGCCAGCGCTCGAGGAGAACGGATTCCTGATCGCGGACTTCACTCCGGAGGCGATCTCGATCCGCTTCTTCCGCTGGCTGCCCAAAAATGGCGAAGAGGCGATCGAGCGGCTGGAACCGTTCCGCACCACCGTGCTGAAGCGCGGCTGAGTCGCACGATGGCGCTTCACGTCAGCGATCTGACGCCAGTACCCACCCAGCCGGTCGAGACCCGTTACCGGCGCATCGTCACGCCCATTCCGGCTCCCGGCTCGATCGCCGAGATCGAGCGGCTTCGCAAGGTCGAACCACTGTCCATGGCGGGATTGCCGCCGATTGTTTGGGACAGCGCCGAGGGCTTCCTCGTTCGCGATCCGCACGGCAATCAGTGGATCGATCTGAGCAGTGGCATCGTGGTGGCGAACGCCGGACACGCCCACCCGGATCTCGTGTCCGCCATCCGCCGGCAACTCGACGGGAAGCTGCTTTTCTCCTACGCGTTCTCGACGAAGGTCCGGCGCGAACTGCTCGAACGGCTGGTGTCGATCGCGCCGGCCGGATTGAACAAGGCGATCCTCTTCTCCTCCGGCACCGAAGCGAACGAATGCGCGCTGAGCTTGATGCGCAAGCACGGCCTGCGGATCGCGCCGGGAAAGATCGGAATCCTCTCCATCGAGTCGAGCTATCACGGACGAACGCTTTCCGCCAAACTCGCGGGTGGGCCGCCGGGCCTCGTCGATGGGATTGCGCGCGAGAGTCTGGGGCATTGGCAATTGCCACTTCCCGGCGGTCCGGATTCACGCGGATTCGGCGAGGATCTGGCCGGGCGATCGATCGATCCCGCAATGATCGCGGGAATCATCCTGGAAGGGATCCCCGGCTGGACCACGACTCCTTATCCGGCCGAGTACGTGCAGAGGCTCATGCGGTGGGCCGCTCAGCATCAGGTTCTCGTCGCGATCGACGAAGTGCAGAGCGGGATTGGCCGCACCGGACGGATGTTCGCCTTCGAGCACTACGGAATCGAGCCAGACCTCATCACGTGCGGCAAGGGCCTCAGTTCCTCGTTGCCGCTCGCCGCTGTCATCGGAAGGCAGGCGATCCTCGATCTTGCCGCGCCCGGCGAAATGTCGAGCACGTTTGGAGGAAATCCCGTGAGCGCGGCTGCCGGGCTGGAATGCCTGGCCGTGATCGAACGCGAACGGCTCGTCGAACGTTCCGCCGCGTTGGGCGCGGAGTTGAGCCGAGCCATCGCCGAGCTTGCGGCCCGGCATGCCCCCTACGTGGGAATGCATGGTGGACTCGGCCTGTTTCACTCCATTCACCTGAAGGACCCTTCGAGTGGCGAACCTCTCCGTGAGATAGCGGACAAGATCGTCATGAACTGCCTCCGTCGAGGTGTGCTGATGTTTCTGACGGGCAGGGGATTCTTCAAGATCGTGCCGCCGCTGACGATCGCCCCCGACGCGCTGTTCGAGGCGATAGATGTGATCGGCGGCGCAATGAACGAGATATTGGGAGCATAAATGGGAAACTTTGGCGGGCTCGACTGGGCCGTGCTGGCGATCTACTTCCTCGGATCAATCGTTCTCGGCAGCTATTTCGGACGCCGGCAACACGATGCCCAGGACTTCCTGCTTGCGGGCCGGAAGATGTCGTGGCTGCCCGTGGCGATCTCGATCATGGCCACGAATACGAGCGCGGTGAGCTACATGGGCGTAGCCGCCTACGTGTACAAGCAGAACTTGATGCTCTATCCGAACATCATCACGCTCGTGCTGATCACGCCTCTCGTCCTCTACCTGTTTGTCAACTTCTATTACAACCTTCGTGTCTACACGGCCTACGAGTACCTCGAAAAGCGGTTTAACCCGCTCGTGCGCAGCATCGCCAGCGTTCTCTTCATCTTCCTGCGGTTGTGCTGGCTGGCCACGATGATCTACGCGACTTCGATCGCGCTGGCCGAGATCACCGGAGTTTCGCTCGTCTATTGCGGACTCGCGCTGGGACTCGGCACTTCTCTTTACACCGTGCTGGGCGGGATGGAGGGCGTGATTTGGACGGACGTCGCCCAAGCCGTGGTGTTCGTTGCCGGAGTCCTGTTCATCGGTCTGTACGTCCTGGCGGACTTCGGCTGGGATATCGGGCAGATCTACTCGATCGCCAGTGCCGCGGGCAAGACGCGCATTGCCGACTGGACATTGGATCCCACAGTCGATATCACCGTATGGAGTGTCGTCTCCGGCTACTTCGTGATCAACCTGGCATCGTACGGCGTGGACCAGGTGGTTCTTCAGCGCTACTTCACCGCGAAGGATCTCCGGACCAGCCGGCGCTCGGTCATCGCCAATGCTTTCATCGACGCTCCCACGTCGACGCTGCTGTTTCTGATTGCCATCGGTATCTTCGCCTATTTCGAGAAGCACGCCGATCGTTTGCCCGCCGGCTTCAATCCCGACCGGGTCTTGCCGTACTTCGTCATCACGGCGCTTCCGCCGGGGATGGCCGGCCTGGTGATCGCGGGAATCATGGCCGCCACGATGTCGAGTATCAGCTCGGGCGTCAACTCGATCACCACCGCCTCGCTCGTCGATTTCTATCAGCGATACTTCCGCCGCGAGGCTCCCGCCCAGCACTACCTGAGCGTATCGCGCTGGATGTCGTTGTTCTGGGGGGTGACCGCCACCATCATGGGCCTGTTCGTCAGCCGATTGGGAACTGTCCTCGAGATCTCCGCCAAGACCAATAGCTTTTTCACTGGGATTCTCCTCGGCATCTTCCTGCTCGGAATCCTGACTTTGCGGGCCAACTGGCAAGGTACGAGCCTGGGCGCTCTCGTGAGTCTGCTCGTGGTGATCTACACCGGTACCTACACGCGAACTTCGTTCTTCCTGTACGCGCCGCTCGGCCTCGCGCTCACGATGCTTCTCGGTTATCTGTTCAGCTTCGCGTTCCCTCCGATGAGTCCGGAGAGCCTTCGCGGACTCGTCAAACGGCATGGGACCGACGGAGTTCAGCGGGGGCCCGGCAGTCCTCCTTCGCCAGCTCGCCTACTGAAGACCTAACCGGTTCGGGACGGGTGTGCACCTACGGCTGGTCTCGAGAAATGCGCCGTGATTCATCTCATCCGGATTCTCCCGTTTCGATCGGCGCCGGGCGGCCTGAATCGTGTCACCCTTTGTGGGAGAATCGGTGAGTTGACCGAAACTGGAGCATCCCGGCACGGCGTCACTCAACTGCTGCTGCGAATCGGCGAAGGCGATTCCGGCGCGGTCGACGTGCTGCTGCCCTTGCTGTATCGCGAACTGCGGCAACTGGCGGGCGGCTACCTGCGGCGAGAACGTGGCAGCCATACGCTCCAGCCCACGGCGCTCGTCCACGAAGCCTACTTGCGCATGGTGGACAACACGCGTGTGCAATGGAAGAACCGCGCGCATTTCATGGGTGTGGCCGCCACCACGATGCGCCGCATTCTGGTGGATCATGCCCGCGCGCACACGGCGGAAAAGCGCGGCGGCGCGGCGGAGAAGCTCTCGCTCGATGATGCGCTTGTCGCCTCGCACGACAAGTCCCGCGAGTTGGTGGCGATCGACGAGGCTCTGAAGGCGCTCGAACAGCTCGATCCGCTCAAGGCAAAGATCGTCGAATTGCGCTTCTTCGGCGGGCTGTCGATCGAGGAGACCGCCGAGGTG
Organism: uncultured Acidobacteriota bacterium; assembly: GCA_902825945.1. Taxonomy (GTDB): domain Bacteria; phylum Acidobacteriota; class Terriglobia; order Bryobacterales; family Bryobacteraceae; genus SYLY01. Next base: position 43,566 of record CADECY010000011.1, on the reverse strand, counting down.
ACGGGAGCGAGCGTCGCCACCTGCAACCGTCACTTCAAGATGGCGAAGGCGTGGCTGGCGAACGAACTGTCCAAGTCCGGATGACGCCCGAGAAGTTCCAACGGCTCGACGAAATCTATCAGCACGCGAGCGAGTTGCCGCGGCCCGATCGCGCCGCCTATCTCGACCAGGTCTGCTCGGGCGACCCGGAACTGCGCGCCGAAGCCGAAGGATTGCTGGCGCAGGACACCGAGACGCACTTTCTGAATCAGCCGGCGATCGATGAAGCGCGGACGCTGCTGCGCGCGGCGAGCGACGGCGACACCACCGGGCGCCCGCTTGATGAGCTGAAGCCCGGCGAACGCGTGGGACCGTATCGGGTGGAGGCGGAGATCGGGCGTGGCGGCATGGGCGTGGTCTACCGCGCCTCGCGGGTGGACGGCGCCTTTCAACAGGAAGTCGCGCTCAAGCTCACGCGGAGGTCCGCCGCCGGATCCGGTATCGCGGACCGCTTTCGCCGTGAACGCCAGATCCTCGCGCTACTCAATCATCCCAATATCGCGCGCATTCTCGACGGTGGAGCGACGGCTGACGGAAGGCCCTACTACGTGATGGAACTCGTCTCGGGCGAGACTGTCACGGACCACTGCGTCAAGCGCGGACTTCCCTTGCGCAAGCGGCTCGACCTGTTCCTCCAGATCTGCTCGGCTGTCGCGCACGCCCACCGCATCCTGATCATCCACCGCGACCTCAAGCCCGCCAACATCATGGTGACCGCCGAGGGCATCGTGAAGCTCCTCGACTTCGGTATTGCCAAGATCTTTCAGCCTGACTTCGACGATCCCGCCCAGACGCGCGCCGCGGCAGGGATGATGCTGACGCCGGACTACGCGAGCCCGGAACAAGTGCGCGGCGAACCGGTGACCACGGGCACCGATGTTTATGCGCTGGGCTTGATTCTGCACGAAATGCTGACGGGTAAGCGCGCGCAACGCGTGGGCAGCTCCGCGATGCCCGACGTGGAAAAGGTGGTTTGCCGGAGCAACCCCACCCGGCCCAGCGAAACTCCGCTCGCGGACTCGGCCTACGCGCCGTCGGCCCTGCGCGGCGATATCGACAACATCGTCTCGAAGGCGCTGCGAAAGGATGCCGCGGATCGCTACGCGACGGTGAATCAGTTCGGCGAAGACGTCGAGCGATATCTGGACGGCAGGCCCGTGGCCGCGCGCCGCGACTCGTTCCTCTATCGCTCGGGAAAATTCATCGCGCGCAACAAACTCGCCGTTTCAGCCGCGGCTGCGGTGGTGGTCTCGCTCGGCGTTGGAATCGGAGTGGCCATGTGGCAGGCGCGGATCGCACGCCAGCATTTCGAGGCCGTTCGATCGCTGGCGAATTCGCTGATCCATGAGATCGACCCGCTCGTGGCATCGGTGCCAGGAACCACCAAGGCGCGCCACTTGATCATCCAGCGGAGCCTCGAATATCTCGATCGCGTCAGCCAGACCCGCGCGGCCGATCCCGCGCTGCTCATGGAGATCGCCGGCGCCTACCAGTCGATCGCGGCGATTCTCGGGAACCGCAATCGCTCGAACCTCGGCGACTATCCCGGCGCCATGGCGGCCTTTCGCAAGGCTCTTGATCTGCGGCGCCAAGCCGAGCGGATCGCGCCGTCGGAGGAGAATCGGGTGCGGATGGCTCAGGCGGCGGCACGAGCCGCGCGCGTTTATCCGGATACCGAAGAGTCGCTTCAACTCGCCAAATCCGCGATCGCGATCACCGAACAGTTGCTGTTGGCCCATCCCGGAAGCGCGCGGTTTGGACAGATCCACTCGAATTCGCTGTTCGGGCTGAGCTACGTTCATCTGGCCCGTGACGAACCGGAACAGGCCATTCTGACGATGGCGGAGTCGCGCGCTCTACATGAGAAAAACAAAGGACGCAACAACCTCGCCGTGTGCGACCGCTACATCGCACTCGCGCATCTGCGCCTGCGTCAGCCGGAGCATGCGATCGAACACGCGAAACGATCGCTCATGGTGGACCTCGACTGGATCAAGGGCCATGACTTTCCCCGCGTGCGGCTCGATCTCAGCTACAACTACGAGTTGCTCTCCCGCGCTCATGAGATGCTCGATCGCTTGCCCGAAGCCCACGAGATGGCAGGCAAGGCGAGAGCGATTCGCGAGGAACTGGCCAAAGCGGATGACGCCGACCATCGCGCGCCACGGGCGCTGGTGGATCTCGACGAGGTGCTCGGCGTGATCGAGATCCGGCGCGGTGATCGTAAGAACGGAATCGCCCGGCTCGAGAGGGCGATCGAGGCGCGCAAACGCCAGGTGGCCGATGCACCCGGCAGCCCCGAGGACCTTTACGAACTCGGGCAGACTCACGCGTATGCGGCCGCCGGATTCGCCTACGCCGGCGAGTGCGCGAAGTCGGCCGCTTCGGCTTCCGAGGCCCGTGCCATTTTCGAAAGAGCGCGCGCGGCGGTGACCCTCCTCGGACTGGAGAAGCTTCCGAAATGCGTTGGCTGATCGCTCTCTTCAGTGCGACGTCGTTCGCCGCCGATGTCACATGGCTGGTCCGGTACGACGGAAAACGCCTGCCCGACGGAATGTGGAAGGCGGCGGGCTCGCCCTCCGCGGCGGTCGAAACGGGTTTGTTGCGGCTGCGGGACGAGGGCGGCGATTTCGGGTTCTATCGCGCGAACTGGAAAGCGAAGCCAGGCCACGACATTGTGGTCGAGGCCCGTGTCAAGGTTGGCGCCACCACCGGATCGGTGAAGGGCAAGACCGCCGCGTCGCTGTGGCCGTGGCGCGACGGCGCTCCGGTGTCGATCCTCGCCAGCGATGGCCGCCATCAGGAAGGGCTCGCGTTGTTTGCCTCGCAAGCCGCGACCTTCACCGATCGCTTCATTCCGATGGATACGACGCGCGAGTTCCACACCTACCGCCTCGAAATCCGAGAAACGGACATGAGCGTTTGGGTGGACGGCGTGCGCCGCGTCGTGGGCCAAGGAGCCTTCTGGAAGAAGGCTGATTCCCCGGATCCGTTCATCCAGTTCGGCTCGAACGCCAAGGCAGCCACTGGTAACGCGATCTGGGAGTACGTGCGACTGGGCGTGCGGAAGTCTCGTAGACCCGTTCCGCGAGAGCCCGTCGAGATCACGATCGGCGAACCATGGGAGATTCCGCGAACCGAGGTCCGGCAGACGCGGCCGTACCTCTACGACATGGGCGGTGGGCTGCTGCTCATGAGCGTCGCGCAAGGTCCGGACGCCTTCTACGAACCGTACGGCCTTCTGAAATCGACCGACGCCGGCCGCACCTGGACTCCGGTCCCCGGACTCGACCAGAAGGATTTCACGCCTCTGCCCGTGATCCGCCTCCCAGACAGGGGCATTCTCGCGATGTCGCGCTGGACATGGCTCCATCCCGATGGTTCGGTGGGCGGCAAAACGCTCGATCTTGATCCAACGGCGTCGGAATTCATGATGCACGGCAACCGCATCGAACTGCCTCCGGCCTACCGCAACGAGACGAAGCGCGATCAGACCATTGCCGAGCGCCACCTCTTCCACGAACCCGATGGATCGATCACGATGGCCGTCTGGAGCCGCAAGCAGGCCGCGCTTCCAGATGGCCGGACCACGACGGTGCGCCACTCGCATTTGGTCCGGAGCTCGGATAGAGGGCGCACATGGCGGCACGTCTCGGTGATCGGCCCAGGCGGTGAGCCAGCCGCGGCGCGGACATCGTCGAACGAGATGACGGCCGTGATCCGAGGCGCTTCGACTTCGCGCATGACCCAGACCTTCTCGCGCGACGGCGGCCGGACGTGGGACTCGCCCATCGAACTCGAGGAGGGCCGCGTCGCTCCGGATCTCGTGATGATGAGCAACGGAGTGCTCGCGTGCAGCTATGGCCGTCCGGCGTCCTGCCTGATGTTCAGCGTGGACGGCGGCAAGACGTGGTCCGCGCACCGGGTAATTTCCGAACGTACGGGGTTCAACTACACGTCCATACGCGAGATCGCGCCAGGGCGGTTGCTGTACGTGCATGACGCGCCCCGGTTGAGCGCGGTCTACGTCGACGTGAGGCGCCGCTGAAGGAAGTGGCCTGGCTGTGCGGTTCCGAACTCATGAGTTGGAGTCCGGCACCCGCGAACGCTCCTTTCGAATCAGGTTCAATCCTTTGAAGAGCCCCACGCACATCACCAGCATCACGACCGCCAGCGGCAGGCCGGCCGCGATCGCCGCTGCCTGAAGTGCCGTCAAACCACCCGTCAGAAGCAGCACGGTCGCGATCGCGCCCACCAGCAGCAGCCAGAACACTCGTTGTCCGAGCGGTGTATCCACGCGCCCGCCCGACGTCATGCAGTCGATCACCAGCGTGCCCGAATCCCAGCCGGTGATGAAGAAGATCAGGATCAAGATGATGCTCGCGAAAGAGGTAATCGCGGAGTAGGGAAGCGCGTCAAGGAGCAGGAACAGTTGCGACTCGAGCCTCGCGGCCGCGAGGGCCGGGTTCGAGCCGTTCGCCACCTGCTCGATCGCCGTGTTGCCGAACACGGTCAGCCACGCAATGCAGAGGACGCTGGGCGCCAGCAGGGCGCCGAGCACGAACTCCCGCACTGTCCGCCCACGCGAGATCCGCGCCATGAACGTGCCGACAAAAGGCGCCCAACTGATCCACCACGCCCAGAAGTAGACGGACCAGTTGTCATAGAAGTTCGCGTCCGTACGGCCGATCGGGTTCGACAGCGCGGGCAGGCGCGCGAGGTAGTGCATGCAATTGGCAGCCAGTTCCCGAAGCAACAACAGACTCGGGCCGAAAGCGAAGACGAACACCAGGAGTAATCCCGCGAGCACCATGTTCACTTCGCTCATGTAGCGGATGCCGCGGTCGATTCCGCCCCAGACCGAGAGAAACGTGAAGAACGTCATGACGCCGATCAGTAGTATTTTTCCCGCTGCTGTTCCCGGAACTCCATAGACGTGAGTGATGCCAGCCATGGCCTGCTCGGCCCCCATGCCGAGCGACGCCGCCAGGCCGAACAGTGTCGCCAGCACGGCCAGCAGATCGATCACGTCGCCAGCCACGCCCCAAATCCGATTTCCCAGCAGTGGATAGAACACCGAGCGAAGCGACATTGGCAAACGGTAGTTGTAGGTGAAGATCCCGAAGCCCAGGCCGACGACGGCATAGATCGCCCACGGATGGAGCGACCAATTGAAGATTGTTGCCGCCAGAGCGAGCTTTCGCGATGCCTCCGCATTGCCGGCGGCGCCACCCAGGGGCGCGGCGCTCCCCGCGGAACCAGCGTCAGCGGCGAACGATGCGGCGTAGTGCGAAAGCGGCTCGGACACGCCATAGAAGACCAGCCCGATCCCCATCCCCGCGCCGAAAAGCATCGAGAACCATGCGAGGTTGGAGAAGTCCGGGCGTGCATCGCCGCCGCCGAGGCGTACGGAGCCCAGTGGCGATACCGCCAGCGCCAGGCAGAATACGAGAAAGAAGTTGCCTGACATCATGAGCAGTCCGTCGAAGTTCGAGACCGACGCCGCGCGCAGCCATTCGAAGAACCGGCCCGCCGATTCGCCAAAAGCGATCGTCGCGGCGATGACCGCGATCGTAACTCCGGCCGAGACGAAGAAGACAACGGGATCGACGGTGAGTCCGAGGATCTGCTTGCTTCGCGAGTGGTACGCGGACGAGTCCAGGCCGCTGGCCCAACTCATTTGGGACCGGCGCTCTCCGCGGGCCTGATCCCGAACAGCACTTTGGTGCGCGCTTCGATGCTGTCCGCAAGCGCTTCGAGCAATCGCATACCTTCTCCCGCGGCCGCGTAGGCCTGTTCGGTCAGGTAGCGCCTTGCCAATGCGTCTTCGCCGGCGTTGAGCAGGATCTGCGCCGTCCGCTCGATTCCCGGTTGCGCCGCGAGTTGGCGGCCGTCCCATGCGCGTAGCGCGGCGCTCACCTCGGGCAGAAACTGATCGCGGTGCTCATCCATCAGGTACAGGAGCCTCTTGACGGCTCGGTTGGCGTAGCGGGTCCCTTCCACGCCCATGTCTTCGCGGCTGATCATCTGCTTCTCGGCCTCGCCCGCCGTGATGTATCGATGGCGGCGATACTCTTCCGGAACCGATTCCACGCCGATCCGCCACGGAACGAAGGCAGCGGTGACCCCGGGCCCGGGTGCCACCCACAACGTACGCAGATCCGAGTGAATGCCCACGCGAAGGTGCGCCACTTGTCCGTATCCGGAAGAATCGCGGCCGGTGATGTGCATCTGATCCATGAGGACCTTCACATCCACCTTCGGAGCCGCCGCGCGGACTGCGGCTTCGACCTGGCGTGCCTCCGGCCCCGATGGTTCGCCGGAGCGGTCGCGGCAATAGGCGCGAATCACGTTGAAAGGCTTCCCGTCGCCCGGTTTGTACCAGCCCTGCTGCGTCGCGAACGACACGAAGTTGTCCGACACCATGTAATCCGGACTGTCTTGCAAGTTCGCTGGCAGATCCTGCACGTAGCCGAGGCCGGTGTTGCCGCGCCAGTTCAGCCAGACGTCGTTCGGACCGAGGCGCTTGGCGACCCACAGGCCCTTGGCCCCAGCGAACGTGAGAAACACCCAGCCTTCGTCCGCGTCGGCGAAGACGTGCGAATTGCCGCCGTAGGTGAAGTCGCCGTGACGTTTGACGAGATCGATGGCGAGATCCACCGCCTCGCGAGCCGTCTTCGCGCGTTCGAGAACGATCCGCGCCAGATCGCTGTAGTTGACGCCGTGCTGGTCCTTCGGCGTCATGTCCACGAGTTCCTTGCGCGAGTTCAACGCGACGTCGCGCACCGCAAGCCCGTGTTCGTTCATTCCGCCGTTGGTGATCGGCGCCGGGAAGCCCGCGTAGTAGGAGTAATCCATCGAGATGTAGCGATGGGTTTGCGCCGCCTGCGGGATCCGCATCAACTCGCCCGGAAGCCGGGACGCCGCGGTGCCACCCACGGTGATCATCGTACCGGCCGGATGCTGTTTTCGCGGCACGATCACCAGCCAGTGGCTCGACGGTTCGTCACCGTAGCCGGCCAGCAAGACGCTGCCATCCGCGGTGAGGTTCTTGCCGACATAAACGGCGACGCTGGCCTGGACCGCGGGCGAGCCGGCCAATGC
>CADECY010000011.1:0-36323 GCA_902825945.1 uncultured Acidobacteriota bacterium | reverse complement strand
AATTGCGGCGCGGGCAGCGCGGACTTCTTCACGACGGGCAACACCACCTTCGACAGATGCGTCCCCCCGTAGTGAACGCTGTTGCGTGCGGGAAACGGCGTGGGCCACAGGTTCGGAAAATCGCCGCTCGAAATCGATAGCCGAAGCCGGTCGCCCTTCTTCAGGATCCATCCGCTCGGCGCCATCGGCACCTTCAATTCGTAGACCTCACCCGGCTTCATCGGTTCCGGATCGGTGAGCGACTTTCTCCGCGTGCCGTTGATCGCGCCGTCCGTGATCAGCGTGGAATGGCCATCGGGGGAAACCGCCGCCAGCCGCGCCACGAACGCGGCCACCTTCGCGCTCGACGATGCGTGCAGGGTCACCTGTGGCCAGCCAAGCAGATGCGTCTCCTCTTCGAACGGCGGACTCGTGTAGACGAGCGACCTTCCCTCATCCTGCCGCTGATCATCCGCGAGATAGTAGCGAATCGAACCAGCGGACCAGTAGGCGTTGTTCAGTCCGACGGTCGCCTTGTAGTCGTAGGTGTCCGCCTTGGTGCCACCCGGCTGTGTGCGCTCCAAACGTCCGCCGTCCGCCAGATAGAAGACCGATTCGCCGGCTCCCTCGGGCGGAAACGCCTTGTCTCTGCGCCACACACCCGGAATGTTGTCGATGCGGCGGTCCGGCGCATGCGTCTCCTGCATGTAGACCTGCATCGCCGGCTCCCGCATGATCCCGGTGTCTTCGTTGCGCAGGTAGTGAGCGAAGAATCGTGCGGCTTCGTTCTTCCAATCGATGCGCGGGCCGGGTGTCGACGAGTCAGGCTGCGTGTGCACCCAGGGCCCCATCAGGATCTTTTTCGGACTTTTCAGGTTCACGAACATTCGCAGCATTGCGTTCGTGTACCCGTCGTGCCAGCCGCCGATCAGAAAGACCGGCACCCGCACACGATCGTAGCCGGGCCGGAGCGACCCGTTCTGCCAGTAGGGTCCGTCCACCTGATGCTTGATCCATTCGAGCAGGTACGGAGTGTTGTTCTCGAGCCGCTCCTTCCACATTTCGGCCCACCGGGGTCCGGCGAGTTCGGGCAGGGGAGGCAGCGCGTTCATCGCCACCATCCATCCGCCGTAGGTGCCGACATCGTAGTACATGCGCATGTTGCCGCCGCGATCGTAATGGCAATCGTCGGTGTAGCGATCGTCGGTGGCGAACAGCGGAACAACGGCCTTCAGGTGAGGCGGCCGGTGCAGCGCGACTTGCAGCGACGTGAATCCGCTGTACGATGTTCCCCACATGCCGACATTGCCGTTCGACCACGGCTGGCGCGCCAGCCACTCGACCACGTCGTATCCGTCGAGCTGTTCCTGGAGGCGGTATTCGTCGGTGTTCACACCCTCCGAGGTGCCCGTTCCGCGCGCGTCCAGACGAACGCCCACGAAGCCACGCTCGGCGAAGTAGTGATGATCGCCGGCTCCGCCGCGTCCGATGTCGTCCTTGCGGTACGGGTGATACATCACGAGCGCGGGGAATTTCCCGGGTCCGTCGGGAAAGAAGAGGTCGGCGGACAGCTTCTTCCCATCGCGAACCGGAATCATCACCGCGCGCTCGTGGCGCACCTTGTGAGTCACCTTCATCACAACGGGCTCGGCGTTGGCGACGGTCATGTGGAACAGGCCCGCGAGTATCGCGACGAAGCGGATCATCGGCTAGAACTCGTAGCGGAGGGCGAACTGCACTTGGCGCGGAGAGCTCAGGGTGTTCGTGTAGCGGCCGAAAGTACCAACCGAGGTGAGTTGCAAACTCGCCGACCGCGGATCGAACCGCACCGAGTTCAAAGTATTGAAGGTCTCCATGCGGAACTGCAAGGAGTGCTGCTCGTTGTACGGCATGAAGAAGCGCTTGCCCAGGCCGATGTCGATCTGGAACGTTCCGTCACCACGAAGTACGTTCCGGCTGCCCGAGATACCAGGGAGCGTGAATTGAAACGACTTCACTCCGTTGTTCGGATCGGGAAAGATGTTCGGGCCGCTGGCTCCCACGATGGCAGGAGCATTCTTGGTGGTCTTGGTAACCGGAATCGATGTCCGGGTTGCGTACGGATTGGGTCCCCAACTCGTTGGCCACGCGCTTCCGTTTCCGACGTAGGTTACCAGACCCGACGACTGGAACCATGTGCCAGTCAACTGCCAGCCGCCCAAAGCGGCGTTCGCTAAACGCGAGGCACTGCTCATGAATCGCTTCCCTTTTCCGAACGGCGTCTCCCAGATCGCGAAAGCATTCATGGCGTGGGTCACGTCGTAGTCCGACACCGCCCGCCGGTCGCGCGGATCCCAGTTCTGGGACAGGTTGTATCCGCCGGGCGACCGCGGCGTGTTGCTGTTGAGGTCGATCGACTTGGACCAGGTGTAGTTCAAGTCCAAACGGAGATCGCTGCCCAGCTTCTTGCGAACGGTCATTTGAAGCGCGTTGTAGTTTCCGCGTCCATCCGATGTGTAGGAAGTCAAGGCCGCCATCTGTTCGTTGAACATCGAGAACGGTCCGAGCCGGCTACACGCGGGGGCACAGTTGATGTCGATGTCGTATGCCACCGCGCTGGTATCGACGTTGTAAGCGCGGAACACGTTGTAGATCGACTGCGTGGCCGTCAAGCCGTTCCTCGCGGCCCCTGGCCAGAGGTTCTCCCAAAAGGGGATCCGGCCGACCTGCGCGGTGGGCACGCCTTGCCGCCACAGATTCAGCATCTGTTCGGCGGCCTGGAAGTATTGGACACCGCTCTGCGGGTCTTTGAGGTTGGTATGCAAAGCCAGGTCTCGCTCGAGCGGGCTGCTGCGCGCCAACCGGCCCACGTAGGACGCTTGAACGAAAAGGCCATTCGAGAACTCGCGGCCCACGCTGAAGTTCATATTCATGCTGTACGGAATTCGCATGCGATCGTCGATGCCGCCGGTGGTGGCCTGAACCCTCGGAGCAGTCTGAGGAAGTCCTCCTGGGGGCGCGGGGCGGATCAGTTGGGCAGGGATATCGAAGGGTCCCGTGAAGCGTGGCGCGGTTTGCGATGTAAGAGTTCCGGCCGGGTTCGAGATCGAAGAAGAAAGGCCGAAGGACGCCACCGAGGAGAGGTAGTTCATCAAGGTCTGGCCCAACTGGTCATAGAACATGCCCCAGCCCGCGCGGACCGAGGTGCGGCCCGGACCGCCCGTCAACTTCTTGATCCAGCCATCACCGCCCGGACTCCAGGCGAGCGCAAGCCTTGGCGCGAAGTTCTTCTTTTGGTACGGATAGATTGACCGGCCGCCGGGTCCGTTCGACGCAATGTAGCGGAGCGGTGCCGTTTCCGCCTGAGAGCGGCCCTCGTTACCGAGCAAGTAGCGCAGCCCGGCCCAATCGCCAAGCCGCTGGTCGGTCGTGACTTCCAGTCCGTTCAACTCTCGCGGTGGTGGGGGCAGAATGTAACGCAAGCCCGCGGTCAGAGTCATCGTGCGGCTCAGTTTCCAGGTGTCTTGTCCATAGAATTCGTACTCCTGGTTGCCGTACAGCCGGTTCAGAGGCGTGCCCGGTGGGATCACGGATCCGTCAATGCCGTAGTTGTACCGGGCAATCCCTTGCGGAATCAGACCGAGAACATGGCCCACCGCGTTGCGGTACGGGGAGTTGAACGTCTGGGCCAGTCCCGGAGCGCCCGCATCGAATTCGGAAGCGGACCCACGCAGCCAGCCCTGCCACATCTGAACAGTATGGAAGGCGTTCGCGTAGTTGACCGACTGGTTCCGGACTCGCCGCACCGATCCGCCGAATTTCCATTCGTGACTGCCACGATTCCACGTCAGGTCCTGGTTCCAGTGATATGCCGGGATGATGCGCGATACACCCTTGGACGTCGCAAGCCGGCTGTCGAATGCCTGCGGGATGATGAAGTTCGTCGTCTGCACGCCAGTGGTTTCCCCGCCCGCTCTCGTGAGCCCGAATCGCGTCGTGGAGATGAGATTCGGCCGCCAGCTCGCGTTCCATCCGAAGGCGAAACCTTTGCCGTTGTCGAGAAGCACCGAGTTCGGAGGGTCTCCCGGGAACTGGGGAACGCCCGTGATTCTCTCGTTCTGGAGATTTCCGCGCCAGAAAACGTTGTGCTTTCCCGCGGCATCCACCGCGTAGTCGAGGCGGCCCGTATACACATCCAGCTTGGTCCTCTGCGGCGAGACGAAGCGGAAGCCTTGCACGTTGAGTCCGTCTCCGACGGTTGCGTCATTCGGTTGTGGATACGACTTCATGTACTCGAGGAAAGGCGCGTTGACTCCGATCCCGGCCGGGTCCACGCTCCTCAGGTCCGCCGGACTCAGGCTGAGGTTCGCGCCCGCGGTGGTCCGATATTGCACGATACCTTGCCGCAGTTGCGAGGAAGGGACCGTTCTGAGAACACCCGTCGCGCTTCGATCGCGCCGGCCTTCATAGTTCCCGAAGATGAATAGCCTGTTCTTCCGGATCGGTCCTCCCGCCGCGGCTCCGAATACATCCACCAACAGCGCGGGGCGCTTGATACCCGTCCGGTTGTTGAAGAATGAGTTCGCGGAAGTCACCGTATTGCGGTGGAAGTCGTAGAGGGCGCCGTGCAGTTCATTGGTTCCACTCTTGGTGACGAGAGCGATTTCCGCACCCGAAGTGCGTCCCTGATCGGCGCTCGCGTTGGCGGTGGTGGTTCGGAACTCACTCACCGAGTCGACGCTCACGCGCAACACGGAAGTGAAGGCAAGCCGGCTCTGATGATCGTTCACGTCGATTCCATCGAGCGTGACGTTGGCCTGATCGGCGCGTCCCCCGTTTACGCTTCCATTCCTTTCGTCGGATCTGCTCGTATTGAAGGAAGTCACGCCCGGCTGAAACGTCAGCAGCCCGACCACGTTCCGCAGGTACATCGGAAGCTGCAGCACTTCCTTGGTTCCAATGGCATTTCCGAGCGATGCATCGGTGGCGTTCACCTGGCTTACCTGCGCGCTCACCGTCACCGTTTCCGCGACTCCGCTGATCTGCTTCATCTCGATATTCACGGTCGCGGGCGAGTTGACCTGCAGTTCGATCGATTCGATCACGACATCGTTGAATCCGGTCATCTTCGCCACCAGCTTGTACTTCCCCGGGGGAATCTGCGGGAACGCGTAGCGCCCCGCTTCATCGCTCATCACGTTCCTCGTGAGTCCGCGATTGATGTCTTCGACCGTGACCGACGCATTCGCCATCGAGGATCCGGTCGCGTCCGTCACGGTTCCCGAAAGCGAACTCAGAGCCTGCGAAAAGGCGGCTGTCGATGCCGTCATGATTGCCGCGCACAGAACCGCGGTTCGTGCCATTCGCGAAACCCATCCCTGTTCCATGTCTCTCGACCTCCCTGAAACCAAGGCGCTACCGCTAGTTGATTCTCACTGTAGCTGGAACGGGAGCATATCACACGCAAATGTGGGGTGCAACGAAACGGGTCGAAAAGCCCAGCAAAACCGGGGAAAGTTGCGCATCGCGCAACAACGCGCCGCGCTACCGCTTCGGCTTCCGGATCCCGAAACGGACCTTGGTGCGAGCCTCGATGCTTGCCGCGAGAGCCTCTCCCAACCCGAGCGAGTTCATCGCTTCGGTGCTGCTTCGATAGGTGAGATGCGCTCTGGCGAGTTCGGGCTCGCCGGCCTCGAACAGCTTGAGCGCGGTCTTTTCGACCAGTGGCTGCGACTCGGCGAGCCTCGATTCGAAGTCCGTGAGCGCCGCCGTGACCTCCGGCAAGAACTCGGCGCGATGTTCGTCGACGAGATAAAAGAGCCGCTTGAAAATACGGAAGGCGTAGCGGGTGGATTCGACGCCTTGCCATTCACGGTCCATGAACCGCGCCGCTTCGCCCTCGGTCAGATAGCGATGCCGGCCGAATTCAGCAGGAACCTCCGTGACGCCGAGATGATACGGAACGAATGGCGCGGTGAGCGATGATGTTGCCGCCACCCAGATGACACCGAGCTCCGGATGCGCGGTCTTGCGAAGGTGCGCGACTTGGCCGTAGCCCGCGGTATCGCGCGTCAACTCGGGAGTCCGTACGGCAGCGATCATGTCCGCGAGTGTGATCTTCCCAGCGAGCTTGCGGAGGCGCTGCTCCATCATTGCGACCGCTTCGTGCCGCATCTTGCCGTCGCCATAGGTGAGATTGGCGTTGAACGGCTTGCCGGACTTCGGGTCATACCAGCCCTTTTCGATGGCGAACGAAATCAGATTCGGCGACCCTCGAAACCCGGGATTGTTCATGTAGTTCGCGGGTACCTCGCCGATGTAGCCAGGCCGCGAGACGCGAATGTCATCGGGGCCGAGGCGCTCCGCCACCCAAAGTCCCTTGCCGCCCGCGAACTGAATGAGCACCCAGCCCTCTTCGCGATCGGCGAACAGGTGCGAGTTGCCGCCGTAGGTCGCGTCGCCGAATTGGTTGATGAGCGCGCCCGCGATCTCGACTGCCTCGCGAGCCGTGTGGGCACGTTCCATCACGATCTTCGAAATGTCACTGTAGTTGAGTCCGCGCTGCGGCTTCGGAGTCATCTTGCGGAGCTCCTCGCGTGACGGCGACCAGATGTCGCGGGCCGCCACGTGATGCTCGTTGAATCCGCCGTTGGTGATCGGCGCCGGGAATCCGGCGTAGGCGGAGTAGTTCATCGTGATGTACTTGGCCGTTCGCCTCACCTGAGGAATGTCGATCAATTCGCCCGGATAATTCGATTCGCCAGTTGCGCCCACCTTGATGGTGGCGCCCACTGGCCACTCCCGCGCGGGAATGATCTCCAGCCAGTGGCTCGACGGTTCATCTCCGTATCCGGCCAGGAAGACGCTGCCATCCGCCGTGAGGTTCTTGCCCACGTAGATGCCGTAGCTGGCGCGAAGGGAAGCGCTTGCCATGGCAAGCGCGGCGAGTGCCATGAAGAGCCGCATGGTGCTCATTCTATCCGCGGGCGGATTGGCAGAAGTTGCACATGGTGCAACAAAATCCCGCACGGTTTGACACTCTGGAAATTTGTCTGCTATGCTGCCCTCGATCTCGCCGCGGCGGGCTCTTTCTCGGCGATCGCAATTGTTGCACCATGCGCAACGAACTTCAGGCGGCTGACCGCGTGCTCCAAGTGCTCGCGGCCTTCGACAACACGGCTCGTGAACTATCGGTCGGCAGAATTGCTGACACGCTGGGCGTGCACAAAAGCACGGCGTCCCGGCTCGCCACCACGTTGGTCAATCGCGGCTTCCTCGAGCGGAGCAAGCGCGCGCTCCGGCTGGGTCCGGAAGTCAACCGCATCGGGCTCCTGGCTCTCGGCAATCGCGATCTGACGGCGCTCGCTCGCGAGGCCATGCAGTGGCTGTGCGCGCAGACCGGCGAGACGGTTCATTTGGCGGTGCTCGACGGGACAGAGGTACTCAACATCGGTCAAGCCGATGGCCCCGCGATCATCGGAATTGGAAACTGGATCGGACGCCGGACCAGGCTCCACTGCGCCGCGAACGGGAAGGTCCTGCTGGCTTTTACCAGCGGACATCCGGTGGAAGGCCCGCTCGAATCCTACACAGCGGCCACCGTCACGTCGGTCAAAGCCCTGCGGGCCGAGCTCGCGGAGATTCGCCGGCGCCGGTGGGCGTCGAACACCGGTGAGTTGGAGGAAGGATTGAACGCGGTGGCGGTGCCCGTTTTCGACGCCACAGGGACCTGCCGCGCGGCGCTCAGCGTCTCCGGTCCGTCGTTTCGAATGGCGCCCGGGACATATCCGAAGCTAGCCGAACTCTGTCAGCAGGCGGCGCGATTGATCGGTTTCCGCCTGGGCGCTGGCAAGTCATCACCGAAGGAGCGTGGATAGCGACATGAGCCGCAATCTGGAGGGACGGACCCGGCGGGCAGGGCGTGGGGCGGCGAGCCCGCCGATGGCGAAGCAGCGCATCCGCTACAGCCCGCCGGTCTACGACATGCTGAGCGCGGATTCCGTTCAGCGGCTGCATGATGCTTCGATGCGCATTCTCTCGGAGTTCGGAATCGCCTTCTATGATGACGAGGCGCGGACCATTCTGAAATCGCACGGTGCGCGTGTCGATGGCGACATGGTGTACTTCGATCCGGAGATGATCCGCGAGTACGTGGCGAAGGCGCCGGCCGAGTTCACGCAACTGGCGCGGAATCCGGAGAACAACCTGACGGTCGGCGGAGATGCCGTCAACTTCGCGCCGGTCTACGGACCTCCGTACGTGCTCGACGCCGATCGCGGCCGCCGCGAAGCCACGCTCGAAGACTTCGCCAATTTCGTCAAGCTCGCCTACCTGAGTCCGTACATGCACCACTCCGGCGGCACCATTGTCGAGCCATCGGATCAGCCGGTCGAGACGCGCCACCTCGACATGGTCTATAGCCACATCAAGTACAGCGACAAGGCGTTCATGGGCTCGGTCACTTCCGCGGAAAACGCCGCCGACACCGTTCGAATGGCGGAGATCCTCTTCGGCGCGCGGGAGATCCGCGAGAATCCGGCGGTGATTTCGCTGATCAACGTCAGCAGTCCACGGCGGTTCGATGACCGTATGCTCGGCGCGATGAAAGTGTACGCGCGGGCGAGGCAGGCGATGATCATCACGCCGTTCATCCTTTCGGGAGCGATGGCGCCGGTGTCGATCGGGGGAACGCTGGCGCAGCAGAACGCGGAGGCGCTGGCGGGAATCGCTTTCGCACAGATGGTCGAGCCCGGAACTCCGGTCGTCTACGGATCGTTCCTGACCAATATCGACCTGCAGAGCGGCGCGCCAGTGTTTGGATCTCCCGAGAGCCAAATGGGCCTTTACGCGAGCGCGCAACTGGCTCGCCACTACAAGCTGCCGTTCCGCGGCGGCGGCATGTTCACGAGTTCGAAGATTCCGGACGCGCAGTCGGCCTACGAATCTGTCATGGTAATGCTGCCCACGATCATGGCTCGCACCAACTTCGTCTTGCACGCGGCCGGCTGGCTCGAGAATGGCCTCGCTTCCGGCTACGAGAAGTTCGTGCTCGACTGCGAGATCCTCGGAATGTTGCATACATGGTCGAAGGGGCTCGACCTTTCGGACGAAGCCCTGGCGATGGAATCGATCGCCGAGGTGGCGCCCGGCGGCCATCACCTGGGCACCGAACATACGATGCGCCACTTCCGCACCGCCTTCTACCGGGCCGAGTTGTTCGACTACACGTCGGCGGAAGCCTGGGCCGAGGCCGGATCCGAGGATGCCTACGCGCGCGCCAACAAACGCGTGAAGAAGATGCTGGCCTCGTACGAAGCTCCGGCCATCGATCCGGCGAAAGACGAGGAATTGCTCGACTTCATGGCGCGGCGCAAGCCGGAACTGGCGGCGAAGGCGAGCTGATGTCCGCGCGGCACCGAGTCGTCTTCTCGCCTTCGGGACACCAGGGGTCTGTTCCGGACGGGACGATCCTTCTCGACGCGGCTGGCAGTCTCGGCGCCGGGATCGAGTCGATCTGCGGTGGGCGGCAACTGTGCGGGAAGTGCCAGATTTCGGTGGAAGAAGGTGAGTTCGCGAAGTACGCGATCCGCTCCGGCGCCGGTCATCTGACACCCATCGAGGCGAGAGAGGAAGCCTACTGGAGCGCTCGCGGTGGCTCCAACGGCCGGCGCCTGTCGTGCGCGGCGAGAGTCCGCGGCGATCTGTCGATCTTCGTGCCTCCGGAAAGCCAGGCACACAAGCAGGTGATCGCCAAGGGCGCGACGGAGCGCAGGATCGGCGTGCGTCCGGCGGTGCGGCAGTTGTATGTGGAATGCGAGCGCGCCGAGTTGGACGACAGGCGCGGAGATTGGGAGCGTCTTCAAGAGGCGCTGCGCGAACAGTGGGGACTGCGCGGACTGACGATCGATCTGCTCGCCTTGCGGCATCTGCAATCCGCGTTGCGCGATGGCAACCACGCGGTATCGGTCGCGGTCTGGCAAGACACCGAGATCCTGAGGGTTCAGCCCGGGTACGCCGAAGGCTTGTACGGCATCGCGATCGACATCGGGTCAACCACGGTTGCGGGATACCTGTCGGACTTGCGCACCGGGGAACTGCTGAGCACGGCGGGCATCGTGAATCCGCAGATACGATTCGGCGAGGATCTGATGAGCCGCGTGAGCTACGCGATGACCAACGCCGATGGAACTGAGCGGCTCCACGAGGCGATTACCGGGGCGCTGAACACCATCGTGACGGAGTGTGTCCGTGAAGCCGGTGTGGACCCGCTGCAGGTACTCGATTTCGTGCTGGTGGGCAACAGCGTGATGCACCACGTCATGCTCGGGATCGATCCGGTGGAACTCGGCGGGGCGCCGTTCGCGCTCGCGGTCAGCGGCGGGCTCGATCTGAAGGCGCGCGATCTCGGAATCACCACCGCGAATCCGTCGGCACGGGTCCACGTGCTTCCCTGCATTGCAGGACAGAACGGCGCCGACAACATGGCGGTCCTATTGGCCGAGGCGCCGCACCGGCGGGATCGCGCGACGCTGGTTGTCGATATCGGGACGAACGCGGAGATCCTGCTCGGGTATGACGGCCGCGTTCTGGCCGCGTCCAGTCCCACCGGCCCCGCCTTCGAAGGGGCGCAGATCCGCCACGGGCAGCGCGCGGCTCCCGGCGCGATCGAACGGGTGCGGATTCGGCCCGGCTCGTTCGCGACGAGTTTCAAAGTGATCGGCAGCGATCTCTGGAGCGATGAACCCGGGGCCGTGGCATCGGCAACAGGAATCTGTGGAAGCGGCATCATCGAAGCGATCGCGGAGATGTTTCAGGCGGGAATCATCGGCGCGGATGGGCGATTCAGCGATGACGCCGCACGGACCTGCGCGCGCGTCCGTTTTCAGGAACGGGCGCCGGAGTTCGTACTGGCGGAAGCGTCGGAGACCAGCACGGGCGGGCCGATCGTGGTGACGCAGAACGATGTCCGCGCGATTCAACTCGCGAAGGCGGCTTTGTTCGCGGGCATCAAGCTCCTGATGAACCGGGCGGGCGTGACACAGGCCGGTGAGATCCGGCTCGCGGGCGCGTTCGGCAACTTCATCAGTCCGCGACATGCCGTGACCTTGGGCCTGATTCCGGAGTGCGACCTCGCGAACGTGATCGCCGTGGGCAATGCCGCGGGAGACGGTGCCCGCATCGCACTGATTGACCGCGATGCGCGGGAGGAAGCCAAGCGTCTGGCCAACATGGTCGAGTACGTGTCGATCGCGGTGGAGCCCTCGTTTCAGGACGAATTCGTCGCCGCGATGGCCCTGCCGGGCGGTCCGGACACTCCGCCGGCCAGAAGAAGACAGCGGCGCCGCGACGCGGTATTGGCGGGCGCCGGCGCACGGGATGGAGAGCTATGAGCGAAGAGAATGATTTGACGGCGATCGAAACTTCGGAACTGCTCGTGATCATCCACGAGGATCTCTACGACGGTCTCGCGGATGAAGTGGTGGAGGGCGTCAACGAATTGCTGCGGCGTGACATGACCCCGTATGACACGCTCACGCAGGGCCTGGTTGCGGGCATGGACATCGTCGGCGCCGATTTCCGGGATGGCATTCTGTTCGTGCCGGAAGTCCTGATGGCCGCCAAGGCGATGAAGGCGGGAATGGCGGTTCTGCGGCCGCTGCTCGCGGAAACGGGCGCGCCCAGTATCGGCACGATGGTGATCGGGACGGTGAAAGGCGACATCCACGACATCGGCAAGAATCTCGTCACGATGATGATGGAAGGCGCCGGATTCAAGGTCCACGATATCGGCATCAACAATGACGCGGACAAATTCATCGCGGCGATCCGCGAGCACTCGCCCGACGTGCTCGGGATGAGCGCGCTGCTCACCACCACCATGCCGTACATGAAAACGGTGGTCCAGGGCCTGGAAAAAGAAGGTCTGCGCGATCGCGTGATCGTGCTCGTTGGCGGCGCGCCTGTCAACGCTCCCTTCGCCGAAGCCGTCGGGGCCGACGCCTATTGCCGCGATGCCTCCGTCGCCGTGACGACGGCGAAAGCGTTGCTCCAAGTGCGGCGGAACGCGGTGACGGCGTGAAACGAAAGTCCGCCTTCATCGCGTGCGGCGCGCTGGCGCGAGAGCTGCGCGCGATCGCCGACAGCAATCGCTGGGACGTGGACATTCTCGGCGTCCCCGCGCTGCTGCACAATCGTCCGGAGCGGATTCCGGACGCGGTACGCGCGCGGATCCGGGAGGCGCGCGAACACTACGAGCGAATCGCGGTGGTCTACGGAGATTGCGGAACGGGCGGATTGCTCGACTCCGTTCTCGAACAGGAGAGGGTGCCTCGCATCCCTGGTCCGCACTGCTACGAGATGTACGCGGGAGCCGAATTCGAGGAACTCTCCCGCGTCGAGAACGCAGCCTTCTTTCTCACTGATTTTCTGGTGCGTGAGTTCGACGCGCTCGTGATTCGCGGACTCGGACTCGACCGCTTTCCGCAATTGCGCGACGACTATTTCGGGCAATACGGGCGAGTCATCTACCTCGCTCAGCAAACGGACCCCACCCTGCGCGCGAAGGCCGTCGAGGCGGCGGCGAAGTTGAATTTGCCGCTCGAGATCCGCACGACCGGTTACGGAGCTTTGCAGTCGAGGCTCGTGGAGCTGCGGACGCAATGACGAAATACCAAGTGATCTTCTGGCGCGACATTCCCGCGCAGGTAAAGGGGCGGGACGGATCCCAGCGCGGCGCGCGCGAGTTGTCCGCGCGATTTCAGGAAGCGATCGACGCCGCGGCCATGATCTCCGGCGCGGCGGGAACTGACGCCTATCTGGCCGAGTGGCGGACTTCGGAATGTCAATCCGCCGAAGGTCCATTGGAACCGGTGCTCGATCAGATCGCCGCGAATCTCGAAAACGAGTACCCCGCCGATCGGCTGGCTCGATTGAAGGCGTCCGGCGGGAAGGAGTAGCGATGTTCACCGAAATCAGTTCGATGTCGCGCACGGTCCTCATCGGACCCGGGCATCCCTTCGTCATCATCGGCGAACGGATCAACCCGACGGGCCGCAAGATGCTCTCGGCCGAGATGGCGGCGGGCAACTTCGAACGTGTCGCTTCCGACGCGCTCGCCCAAGTCGCCGCCGGGGCGCACATGCTCGACGTGAACGCGGGCATTCCGCTGGCCGACGAGCCGGCGCTTCTGGCGCGCGCCATCGAGGTGGTCCAGGAAGTGACCGACGTTCCCCTCTGCATCGACTCCTCGATTGTCGCGGCGTTGGAACGCGGATTGTCCGTCTATAAGGGCAAGCCACTGGTGAATTCGGTCACCGGCGAAGAAGAGCGTTTGGAGTCCGTGCTGCCGCTGGTGGCCAAATACGGAGCGGCGGTGGTCGGAGTGGCTAACGACGAAACGGGGATTTCCGAGCACGTGGACGTTCGTTTCGCGATCGCGAAGAAGATCGTGGATCGCGCCGCGCAGGTTGGCATTCCGCGCCACGACGTGATCATCGATCCGCTCGCCATGCCGGTTGGTGCGCTGCCCGCCGCCTGCGCGACTCTCTTCTCTCTCGTGCGGCGCCTGCGCGACGAACTGGGCGTCAACACTATCTGCGGCGCCTCCAATGTGTCGTTCGGGCTTTCCAACCGGCCAGGACTCAACGCCGCGTTCATCGCGATGGCGATCGGCGCGGGCATGACCTGTGCGATTACGAATCCGCTCGAAGAGAGGATTCGCGAATCGATCCTCGCGGCGAATGTCATGATGGATCACGACCCGAACTGCATGGCGTGGCTCGCACATCATCGGACCGGCGCCGAAGCGGCAGGCGCAGGTAATCGCCGCGAACGAAGAACCGCCCGGCGGGCCTCGCGCGGTGTGTAGCAGGTTTCGTGATATGAATGGAGCGATTTCATTATGACGTCCGTACCCAGCCACGCGCGCGTGGTCATCATCGGCGCTGGCATCGTTGGCAATAGCGTTGCCTATCACCTTCACCGGCAGGGCTGGAAAGATCTGGTTCTGATGGACAAAGGGCCTTTCCCGAATCCAGGGGGCTCGACCGGGCACGCGTCGAACTTCTGCTACCCGATCGACTATTCGCGGTTGATGGTACAAATCACGCGCGACAGCGTTCGCCAGTACAAAGAACTCGGGGTGTTTCGCGAAAGCGGCGGGCTCGAACTCGCACGCTCGGAAGAGAACGTACGCGAGTTGCTCCGCCGCGCTTCGGCGGCGAAGTCGTGGGATATCGACGCCGAACTGCTGACTCCGGCTCGAGTGAAGCAGATGATGCCGTTCGTGAATACGGAGATCATCCGCGGCGGACTGTCGTTTCCTCGCACGGGCGTGGTGGATTCGCTTCGCGCGGGAACCATCATGCGCGAGCGCGCACAGGAAGCCGGAGCGTTGTCGATCTTCCCGAATACCGAGGTGCTCGGAGTGGGGGTCAAGAACGGCCGCATTCATTCCGTGAACACTTCTCGCGGCGAGATTCAGACAGAGTATCTCGTGATTGCTTGCGGTGTGTGGAGCCCGCGAATCGCGCGCATGGCGGGCGCGTCGATTCCTCTGACACCCGCCGTTCATCAGATGATCAGCGTCGGGCCGATCGAAGAATTCGCCAAGACTGGCGGAGAAATCGGCTACCCGATCCTTCGCGACATGACGGCGCTCATGTACGAACGTCAGAACGGAAGCGACATGGAAGTCGGCTCCTATGCGCATCGCCCGATTCTCATGGCGCCTGACGACATCCCATCGATCGAGGAATCGAAACTGTCGCCCACCGAGCTTCCCTTCACCAAGGAAGATTTCGAGCCGCAGATGGCGCACGCGCTGGAACTGCTCCCGGAGCTTCTGGGCGATGAGCGCGCTGGGATTCAATATGCGATCAACGGTTTGCTTTCGCTGACTCCCGACGGCGCGCCCTTGGTTGGCGAAACGCCGGAAGTGAAGGGGCTGTGGTCGGCGGCCGCCGTTTGGGTGAAGGAGGGGCCGGGTGTAGGCAAGATTGTCGGCGAGTGGATGGCACATGGCGACACCGAATTCGACACCAACGAAATCGACATAGCCCGTTTCTATCCCTACGGACGAACGAACAGTCACGTGGTCAGCCGTACGAGCGAGGGCTACAATCGCACCTACGGAATCGTTCATCCGCGCGAACAATGGTCATCGTCGCGCAACATCCGCCTGAGCCCTTTCTACTCCCGCGAAGCCGAACTCGGCGCGGTGTTCTTTGAAACCGCTGGCTGGGAGCGCCCGCAATGGTACGGATCGAACGAGAAGCTGCTGGCCGAATACGGCAGCCGGATCCAACCGCGGCCGAACGAATGGGATTCGCGCTGGTGGTCGCCGATCATCAGCGCCGAGCACCTGGCGATGCGTGACCGCGTGGGCATGGTGGATCTGAGCGCGTTCGCGATTTTCGACATCACGGGTCCAGGTGCGCTCGACTACATGCAGCGCCTTGCCGTGTTCCAAATGGATGTCGCGGTCGGCAAGGCCGTCTACACCCCGCTGCTGACGCATGCGGGCAAGATGAAGTCCGACGTGACGATCACGCGAACCGCGGAGGACTCGTTCCGCATCGTCACCGGCGGCGCGCAGGGCGGCATCGATGGCAAGTGGTTCCGCGACCTCCTGCCTGGGGACGGATCGGTGCAGCTCCACGACATGACTTCGTCTCTTTGTACGCTCGGGCTCTGGGGGCCGAAAGCACGCGCGGTGATGCAGGCGATCACGGCGGCTGATCTGTCGGATGCGGGACTTCCGTTCTCGCACGCCAAACAGATCTGCATTGGTCCGGTGCCGGTTTGGGCGCTCCGCATTTCCTATGTCGGCGAGATGGGCTGGGAGCTCTACGCGTCCATGGAGCAGGGGCGGCTGTTGTGGGACACGGTGTGGAAAGCCGGCCAGGAACACGGAATCGTTCCGGTGGGCATCGGCGTTTACGGTACGTCGGCTCGAATCGAGAAGAGCTACCGCCTCTACGGCAACGAACTCGACATGGAATACAACGCCTACGAGAGCGGCTTGACGCGCCGTTCCGTAAAGAAACAGGATTTCATCGGCAAGCAGACGTATTTGAAGCAGGCGAGTGAAAAGCCAGCCGCTACGTTGTGCACACTCACGGTGGACGATCACACTTCGCGGGCCGGCGAGCCGCGATTCATGCTGGGCCGCGAACCCGTGCTGACCCTCGACGGCAAGCCGATCACCGACACACTCGGGCGGCGTTCGTTCGTGACGAGCGCCGGAACCGCGCCTTCGCTCGGCAAGCATTTGCTGATGACCTACCTTCCGCCAGAGTTCGCGGCTGTGGGCACAAAGCTGAAGGTCGAGTACTTCAGCGAACTTTATCCGGTTACGGTGGCGGTGGTGGGACCCGCGCCCCTGTTCGACCCGGCGAACGATCGGATGAAGGGCTAGCGATGAACATCCTCGTATGTGTGAAGCGCGTTCCCGATACGGGAGCGCGCGTCGAGATCACGGCGAACGGAAGGGCGATCGAGACGCGCAATCTCGGATTCACGATCAGCCCCCACGAGGAGTGTGCGGTGGAAGAGGCTGCGGCGATCATCGAGAAGGTGGGCGGCTCCGCCACCGTATTGACGGTTGGCCCAAAGGAGGCCGAGGAGCAGTTGCGGGATTGTTTGGCCAAAGGAATGGATAGCGGAGTGCTCGTCGAAACGGATGGTGGCGAATTGGATCCGGGACAGACGGCATCGGCGATCGTGCAATTCGTCCGGTCCAGCTCGGCGCGTTTTGACCTGATCCTGTTCGGGAACGAATCGGCGGATTCGGCGGGTTATCAGGTGGGCATCCGTGTGGCTCACGCGCTCGACTTGCCCTGTGTCACCGGCGTGAAGCGGATGAGTGTCGAGCGGGATCGTGTCACCGCGAAGCGCGAAACCAGTTCGGGGTTCGAGGTCTACGACGTGCAATTGCCCGCCGTGCTGACGGTGAAAGAGGGCCTCAATCTTCCCCGCCATCCCTCGCTGAAAGCGACGATGGGTGCGCGCAAGAAGCGGGTCGAGCGCCTGCGACCCGAGCGGAGCGAGCCCACGCTCGAGATGCTGCGGCTGAGTGTTCCGCCCGAGAAGGGGAGTGGCGCCGAGATCCTCGGAGAAGGGAAGGCGGCTGTTCCCCGGATCGTCGAACTCCTCGAGGAATTGAGGTTGACCTAGTCATGATTCTGGCTTTCATCGAGCATGAAGATGGCGCCGTGAGCGCGGGTACGCTCCAGATGCTCGCCTGCGCGAGGCTATTGTCGGCGGAGACCGGAGTTCCGTTGCACGCCGCCGTGATTGGCGCTCACGCGAAGTTGCCCGCCGGGCAAGGAATCTCGCATGTCTATCGCTTCGACCATCCTTCGCTGAACGAGTATGCTCCTGCTGCTTGGGCGCGGTGTGTTTCCGGGATCGTGCAACAACGGATGCCCGCGATCCTCATGGCGGCCGCGACCGAGCGCGGCAATGAATTGATGGCGTGGTGTGGCGCCATGACCGGCATGCCCCTGGCGGTGAACTGCCTGCGGGTGAGTCCAGGACAGCCATTCCAGGTGCTCCGCCAGCGTTATGGCGGCAGTCTTCTGGAAGAGGCAAATCTGAGCGGAGCCACCAAACTCCTTACCACCGCGCTGCATGTGTTCGAAGCCGGTGAAGCCGGCGCGGCGGATCCGTCCGTGGAAACGATTCCGGCTCCGGCCGCGGAGAAGGATCTGCGAGCCCGGGTCGTCGCTCGCGAACAGACTCATTCGAGCGGCGTCAACCTTCACACCGCTCGCGTCGTCGTAGGCGGCGGAAGAGGTGTCGGCAGCGCGGAGGGCTTTCGCGTTCTCGAGGAATTCGCCGGCGAGATCAACGGCGCGGTGGGTGGCTCGCGCGTGGCCACGAACAATGGCTGGCGGCCGCACGCGGTTCAGGTGGGACTCACCGGAAACCGCATCGCACCCGATCTCTACATCGCCTGCGGAATCAGCGGCGCGATCCAGCACCAGGTAGGATGCAAGGGCGCGAAGCGCATCCTCGTGATCAACAAAGACCGCGAGGCTCCCTTCTTCCGCCGCGCCGACTTTGGCGTGGTCGGCGACCTGCACGAGATCCTGCCCGCGGTGACCGCCGAGATCCGCAAGCGCAAGTCCTCGGGTTGACATGAGGCCGGAACTCGTCACTCGCGAGGTCTTCTGGAACATCGCCCCGGCGGGACGGGTGATGTTCTACTTGATGGCGATCGCGGCCGTGGCCGTCTTCGGATACGGAGTCTGGAGGCAGATCGCGAGGGTCATGCGGGCAAAGCCCGTGGACCTGTCGTGGGCGGAAATCCGAGCCGGTGCATGGCGCAATCTCGTCAGTCTCCTGTTGAACCGGACCATTGCCCGCCGCAATCCGCTGACCGGCTGGATGCATCGCCTCATCATGTGGGGCTTCCTCACGCTCTTCATCGGAACGCTGATTGTCGCGCTCGAATACGACGTGTTTCAAGTCCTGCTTGGGCGCCGTCCTGGCTTCTGGTTCGGGAACTTCTTCCTGGTGTTCGAATTGGTCTTGGACTCGATGGGAGCCTTGTTCCTCGGGGGGCTGACCATTGCCTTGTGGCGCTGGACTGGAATGCGGCACATGACGCTCTGGCTTCTCGCGATCGGAATCACAGGCTTCGCGGCGGAAGGAATGCGCCTGGCGGCGATGGGAACGGATCTCGCCTATTCACCATACTGGTCGCCGATTGGACACATTTTCGCGGCGCCGTGGCGCGGGGCTGGCGTCGAGACGATCCGCTGGTGCCACGCGACCCTCTGGATGCTTCATGCGGCAGCATCGCTGGGTTGGGTGGCGGCTTTGCCTTATTCGCCGAGAGTGATTCATGTCCTGACCGCGGGCGTCAATGTCCTGTTGGGCGACCTTCGCCCCAAGGGGCGGCTGAAGACCGTGGACGTCGAGGCCGCTTTCGAGAACGATCAGCCGCTCGGGCTTGGCCACGCCACGGATCTCACCCGCAAGGACGTGCTCGATCTGATCAGTTGCACCGAGTGCGGACGCTGCGAAGCGAACTGCCCGGCACATGGATCCGGCAAACTTCTATCTCCGCGCGCGATCATCACCAAGCTACGGGATTTCCCGGCCGGTGAGACTCGCCCGATCATGGGAAACGCGATCTCGGCGGAGGAGATCTGGGCCTGCACGACTTGCATGGCGTGTGTCGAGGTCTGCCCGGTTTCGATCGATCCGCTGTCGAAGATCCTCGAGGCGCGGCGCAACGAGGTGATGGTCCAGGACCGCTACCCGGAAACGTTCGGCGACGTGTTCAACGGCTTCACACGGCGTGGAAACCCTTGGAACCAGCACTCCTCGGCGCGCCTGGAATGGGCTCGCGGACTCGAGGTGAAGACGATGGCCGAGGCCGCAGCGGCGGGCGAACCAGTCGAGTACCTGTTCTGGGTGGGATGCTCCGCGGCATTCGACCCGCGCAATCAGAAGATCGCGCGCAGCATGGTCAAGATCCTGCACGGGGCGGGCGTCTCGTTCGCCGTGCTTGGCGAAGAGGAAAGCTGCACCGGTGATCCCGCGCGGCGCATCGGACATGAGTATCTGTTCCAAACGCAAGCACGGCAAAACGTCGAGACCCTGCAGGGCTACGGCGTGCGCAAGATCCTCACATTGTGCCCGCACTGTTTCAACTGCATCGGAAAAGAGTACCCGGACTTCGGCGGGCACTACACTGTCGTCCATCACACGCAATTCATCCATGAGTTGCTCGATGCCGGGCGAGTTCGGTTGCCCCAGGGAATTGACGCCGTCGCGGCGTATCACGACTCCTGCTATCTGGGCCGCCACAATGGGATCTACGATTCTCCACGCGAGATCCTACGGAAGATCCCAGGGCTGCGGCTGGTCGAGATGAAACGGAGCCGCGAGACCGGCATGTGTTGCGGCAGTGGTGGCGGATTGATGTGGGTGGAGGAAGAACCGGGAAAGCGGGTCAATGAAAAGCGGGTCCAGCAAGTACAGGAAGCGCTGGCAAACGATTCCGGGGAATCTGGCAAGCGTTTGGTGGCGTCCGGCTGCCCGTTTTGCATGACGATGCTCGAGGACGGTCTCGCGGCCGGGAAGGCTGATATTCAGGATCGAGACATCGCGGAACTGGTGGCCGAGGCCATGGGAGGAGCGCCGTGAATGCGGCTCGCATCGACACCGGAGCGATCCCGGCGTAGCCTTAGCGCCCGTCGAGACCCGAGCGCTGGCCGAGTCGTTGTAGGGCTGACTTTCGCCCTGCCGGGCGGTCACATTCACCCATGAATCCGAACGATTGGAGGCTGGTTGCATGAGTGGATTTGGAGCACCGGCCCTCGGGTAATAGTGTGTGGAGACTCGGCTATCTCCGAGAAAGAGGAGCGCGAGTGGGATCGGAAAAAAATCTTTCAGGAACCGTCAGAACGGGTCATGGAGCCTATCATGTGGTGGGTCTGTTTTTCGCGAGGGAGCAACCTCGGCCCGTCATTGCGCCCGCAAGCTTTTTACAAGACCGCATAGCTTGATCCACAAAGAACTCGTGAGAACGCCTAAGCCGTAGGGGATGACCCACTTCCAGAATGTGAGTGCTTTTTCTCCAGCGTCTTTGCCATGCGCCAGTCCTGAGCGCTCGAGGACAAACTTCGGCCATTGCGCCATCCACGCGATCCAGATGAGGGGATTCCATCGCTCGCGTTTTGCCGCTGCGAGGCGCTCTTCATAGATGCCAATGGCGCCATTGAGGACGCGCATGAGTGCTTCGATGCGCTTGAACTCCCATTGAAACGAGCTATCCGGCCAGTAATCGTAGTGAGTTAGCACGCACGCGGATTTCTCCCCTTTAGTGTACGTAGTCGAGATGCCCGCTCGCTTAACGTGGCGGAGAACGATCCCCGCGTTGGTGCTCAACCCGCTATCGATTAAGCTCGCCCAACGATTCTTCGCGCCGGGAAAACTCTCTTCAGGAAACAGATCACCAAGCGATTGCAATCCCTCCGGCTCCGGCTCACGTCGTTCTTTGTGGTACGTCAGATCGCGGTAGCGACGGATTGCGGCAAGCGCGCGTTCACACTCCGCTACGGGGAGTGCTCGCGGCGGTGCTTCGTTGGATGGTATGGTCTGTGGCGATGACACGGGCTTCGTTCATTGTAAATCCCTGACCACAATCGTGCCAAAAGTGATTATTGCCCACCACGAATGACGGCGACGGCAGCCAATAGTGAGCGGCTCCATGGCGATCGAGTTGGCGAACGGACCATCCACCGCGAACGGCCTCGCGCTCGTAGTACGCGCGAGCGTTCTCATCTCTCACAGCCAGCAAGCGGCTATAGTGGGACCAGGGCAGCGGCAGGTCCGGCGCCATCAATTCCGCAGACGGTGTCTGCGGAATTGCCTTCCACAAATAGAACGCTCGCATTTGTTCGAGGTTCCGCTGCGAGAAGCCGCGGCCAAAGCGCACGATCAGTTCCTTCGACAGCTTGGTGATGAGTTGTTCACCGTATCCCGCGCGGCGTGTTCCGTGCTGTTCATGCTCCACGATCTGCCGTCCAACGAGCCAATACGTCGCGGTGATCGTTTGGTTGACGGCGCGCCCCGCAGCGATGCGGCCACTTTCGATCAGACGGACGACGGTCTGAAGGAGTTGTCGGTAGGGCAGGACCTCTGTGGAACGGCCCGCCGGGACGGTTGGCTTTCGGGTCGCCATCTCTGTATTCTCTCAGAGAGCGGGCCGACCGCGGAGAGTTCCGGTTACCGGCGACGAGAGCGTGCCCGCCGCGGATTTTTGCAAAAATTGGTTACAGTTTTGGTTACAGAGCCCGTAACCGACAGGCCTGAAATGACATCGGAGGGCACATCGCCGGAAAAAACCCAACGGGCCTCCCAAAATGAAACTATTTAGAATCAACGAGATGCAAGGAGACCTCTTGCCCCCATTCGGGGTTTTCACCGACTCGAAAACCCAGTTAAAGTGTTTAGATTCAGTTGGTGGCGGGGGGTGGATTTGAACCACCGACCTTTGGGTTATGAGGCCAATGTGGACATCGGCCTGGGTACGCCTGGGTTTGTAAATCAAGGGTTTTCGGGGCCTCCGATTGGCCTGGGTACGCGTCAATTTGGGCACAGAATTGGGCACAGTCGCATCGAATCTCCTGTCAGCTGGGAGATTTGTACTGTACAAGCCAGCATGTGTCGATTCTGATCGGATCGTGGACCCTTGTCAAGGGGAGAGCCTTCTTTTGCCGCGAACCGGTCGACGCTACTAACTCTCCGGCCCGGAGAAAACCGATTCGGTCAGTCCCAGCCCAGGCACGAACACTACTCCGGCGCGGGATTCCGTCTTTCTCCGCACATTTGCGCAGCAGGGATGGAACCGTACTCTGGCCGACTCTGGCGAAAATGGGCCGGCTTGTGCCCCTACAACCTTGATTCCGAGTCGGCGTCGGGAAATTCTGGCGCAGTGGTTGAAGGATCCAGGTGATATGCGGTCCGGGTTTTGTCCGAAACCTCCTCGGCTGCGAATACGCGACAGACCCAAGCTGACCAGCCAAACTCGATCTCCCCGAACAGCGGAATCGACTTGCGTCCAAGTCCGCCGGAATCGGCTGCGCCATCACTTCCGCAAACTCGTCGCTCAGCACGACGACACTCTCACCGCCCGAACCCAGCGGACGCTTACTCGCGTCGCGGTTGTACCAGATCTGGGCTTCCCCTGTTAAGTTGAACCGCGCCCGGTTCACGACCCCGGGTCGCGTTTCCGAACACCATCCGTTCCGAAGAAAATGGTGGCACCGAAGATCCGCTCGAAGGCCGCGACCAAGCGGTGGTACTCCTTGCCGCCGGTCCCGGTTTCTGGATGGCTCGCGGGGGGGGGCGCCCGTCGCAACGCCGTGGTCCTCCTGCCGCTTCGCCGGAGGCTATTTCATCCGATCGCGTGCGGATGACCGGACTGATGACTGCACCCTTCGGTCGCAACGCTGAGAATCGTCAAGCTACGACCGGATCTCCAAGAGCATTTCCAACTCTGAGCCGCGAAGAGGCCTCTCGTCTATCATGGGTTCGTGCCGCTGATTTCGCTGGACTGCTTCGAGCTTCACTACGCGAACGGAGCTGCGGTCGGCCCCATTTCTCTGCGGGTCCTTCCAGGAGAGCGAGTCGGCTTGGCCGGCGAGTCCGGCTGCGGTAAGACGTCGTTGATCGAACATCTCGCGGGTCTGACGCCGCTTGGAGCGATCTGTGCCGGCAAGTGTCACGCGGTGGCCGCGCGCGCTGTCGGCTATGTTCCTCAGGATCCTTTGACCAGCCTCTCGCCATACCTCACCGTTGAAGAGCAGGTGTTCCACATGGCTGGATCTCGGAGCGCCGCGGGCGAATGGCTTGACCTTGTCGGGCTGGGCGGCCAACGCTTTCGGACCGCGCGGCCGCACCAATTGAGCGGCGGCGAGCGGCAGCGCGTGCTGATCGCGCAAGCCGCCGCCTCCAAGCCGCGTCTGTTTCTTGCGGATGAACCGGCGGCCCACCTGGATGAGGAAACACGGGAGTCGGTCCTGGCTTTGTTGGACTCGGCCGTCGCCGCTACCGGCGCGTCGCTGCTGGTAGCTTCCCATCAGGAGTCGCTCTTCCCCCGGCTCGGCTGCCGCGTCCACCGGATGACGCCGCCGTCGCGAGTGGATTGGCCCGCCCGGCGGGCTCCCCGCCACGGCCAAGCCGCGGTGGTGCGAGTGGAGGGCCTGTCCAAGACATATGCGCAGCGGGACTGGCTTCGGCGCGCGAGGAACACCCTGCGCGCGCTGGACGAGGTTTCGTTCTCGATCGCGCCAGGTGAGGCGGTGAGTCTGGCCGGCCGGTCGGGCAGCGGCAAGACGACGCTCGCCCGCTGCTTGGCTGCGCGCGAAAAGTGGGATTGCGGGACGATCGAGTTTGCCGCGCACCGCCGTGCGCAACTCGTGGCGCAGGAGCCGTCAGCCAGTCTGAACCCGCGCCAAAGCGTGCGCAAGGCACTGGCCGAAGCTGTCGATGAGCCCGCCGAGGAGTTGCTGCGAGAACTAGATCTGCCTGTCAACATACTGGATCGGCTCACGGCCGGTCTGAGCGAAGGCCAGCGGGCTCGCGTCGGCATTGCTCGCTCGATGGCGGCCGCCGGCGCGGGACTGCTGATTCTCGACGAGTCACTTTCCGCGCTGGATGAATGCGCCGCGCATGCGGTCATGAACGCGGTAGCAGCCCGGCAAGAACGCTTTGGACTGGCCTGCTTGTTGATCACGCACGATGCGCATGTCGCGTCGCGGGTCGCGCACCGCCGGCTTCGCATGAGCGGAGGGAGCCTCGAGCCGTGAGCTACGTTTGGCGGCGCGTGCTGCTGGGTGCGGTTCAGGTTGCCGCCCTCTCCGTGTTGGCTTTCCTGCTGCTCTCGGTTGCGCCAGGTCATTTCTACTCCGAAAGCCGGCTGGACCCCCGGCGCACCCCGGCGACCGTGGACGCGTGGGTTCGCTCGCAGCGCCTCGGGGAGCCTTGGCCGTTTCGGTATGCCGGTTGGCTGTGGTCCTGCGTTTCCGGAGACGGTTGCGGTGTTTCCCTGGCGTACGGACTGCCCGTCTCCGCGCTGGTCGGCGCGCGTTGCCGCCCGACAGCCGGCATCGTTCTGCTGTCTTGGCTGCTTGGTTGGCTGGCGGGTCTGTGGCTTGCGTGGGCGGCTTCGGTGTGGCCAGCTTGGGGCAGGGCCGCGGAACCAGTCCTGATGGTGGCGGCCATCCTGCCGGACGTTCTAGCCGGCAGTCTTCTGCTGTGGCTCGCCGTAGCAATCGGTCTGCCAGCCGGCGGCGTGTGGTTGCCGGTGCTCATCCTGTCAGCCGGGCTCGCGGCCGTGGTCTTCCTCCATGCACATCGCGCTTTGGGGGAAGCGGCCCAGGCGCGCTTTGTGCGCCTGGCGCGCTCGCGTGGACTGGGAAGCGTGCTCCTATGGCGGCGCTACACGCTGCTCGAGGCCGCCAATCCTCTGATTTCGCTCCTGGCACCGACGCTCATCGGGGTAACCGGTTCGGCTTTGGCGGTCGAGGCGCTTACCGGCCGGCCCGGCTTGGGCCCGCTGTTTCTCGAGGCGTTTCAAGCGCGCGACTATCCCGTTGTGCAAGCAGTGCTGGTGCTGTTGGGCAGTATCCTGGCCATCGGTAGCCTGCTGGCCGATCTCCTGCTGTTTCGCCTCGACCCACGGATACGCGTGCCCGCGGAGGGGGCCGGCTCATGAAGTGGCTTGCACCGGCTATCCTCCTGTCCGTGGTGCTCCTCGCGCCTGTCGGCGACCCTGCCACCCAGCACCGCGCCGCCGCACTTGCCGCTCCCACTTTGGCACACCCTCTCGGCACCGATGCCTTGGGGCGCGACCAGTGGGCGCTGTTCATCCACGGCGGCCGGTGGTCCTGGGGCATCGGAGCAGCGGCCACCGCCATGGCGCTCTTCCTGGCCTGGACGCTGGGGAGTCTGGCCGGTTGGTACGGCGGCTGGGTCGACACCTCCCTCATGTGGCTGGCCGACCTCTTTCTCGGCATCCCGTGGCTTTACCTCCTGATCGCCCTGCGCGCGGTTTTGCCCGTCAACGCCGGCCTTGAACAGACGACTGCGAGCGTGGTGCTTGCGATCGTGCTGGCCGGCTGGGCCCGGCCCGCGCGCCTGGTGCGCGGAGCCGTACTCTCCGAGCGGGAGCGCGGCTGGGTGGAGTCAGCGCGTGGTTTCGGCGCGTCGCCGCTGGAGATCTACTTCCGCCACGTTTTTCCGGCGGCGCTGGAGTTACTGGTTACGCAGAGCCTCCTCGTGACGCCGCGATTTGTTCTGGCGGAACTGACGCTCACGTTCGCCGGAGCCGGAACCACGGCGGCCGTGCCGAGTTGGGGAGCGCTGATGGTACCCCTCAAACAGGCTTACCTGCTCCGTGACCATTGGTGGCTGGCACTACCGGCCCTCGCGATGATGCCCTTTTTCGTGTGCTTTACCTGGGTGGCGCGCGGAACCGTTCCGCCCAAGGCCGGGTTTGCAGCTAAAATCGGTTAACAGGTGTTTCCATCACGAATCGCGCTCGAAGCACGGCTGTCCGCGGTCTTGCTTCTCGCCGCCGCCTTGCTGCCCGGTGCCGGAATCCTGCGTATTGCGCAACGGGCCGAGGCCAAGACGCTGAACCCGGTGACCGTGCTGGACTCCGCTTCCCGCGAGGTGCTGCAGCGGCTGCACGCGGATCTGGTGACCATCAATCGCTCTACCCTGCGAACCGAACCGGCGCTCGCCGAGTCGGCCACGGCATCCCAGGGCGGCAAGCGATATACGATCCGGTTGCGGCCTGGACTGCGGTTCTCCGACGGCCATCCATTCACCGCCGACGACGTGGTGTTCTCGTTTGGGGTCTATTTGGACCCAGCCGTGGCATCGCCACAACGCGACTTGTTGGTAGTCCACGGCCAACCCATCGGCGTGCGCAAGATTGACGAACTCACGGTGGTGTTTGATACGGCCGCGCCCTACGCGGCAACCGACCGGCTCTTCGATTCGGTCTCCATGCTGCCGCGCCATAAGCTGGAGGCAGCTTGGCGCGCGGGGAAGATCCGCGACGCTTGGTCCATCACTACCCCTCCGGCCGACGTCGCCGGCATGGGCCCTTTCCGTCTGAAAGAGTATCGGCCGGGCGAGCATGTCCTCCTCGAACGCAATCCCTACTACTACCGCCACCCGTTGCCCAAGCTGGACGGTCTGCTCTTCCGGCTGCAGCCGGACGAAGACACGCAGTTGGCCCGCTTTGTTTCAGGCGAGTTGGACGTGCTCACCCGGCTCAATCCGCAAGCCGCCGCTTACGTGGAATCGCGGGGCCTGCAGGTCGCCGATCTGGGCCCTGGACTCGGGTATGACTTCGTGTGCTTCAACACCGCACCCGGCGCGCGAATGGACTGGTTCAGTCAGCCTGGGTTCATCCGCGCGCTCTCGCTGGCCGTGGACCGGCAGGCCATGTCGAAGCTGATTTTCAGCGGGAGGGCGGCGCCGATCTGGGGGCACGTCAGCCCCGGAAACAGACTCTGGTTTCATTCCGCCCTGCCCCGACCGCCGCGCGATGTCTCCGAGGCGCGCCGCCTGCTTGCGTCCGCCGGTTTCCGCCTGGAACGTGGATCGCTGAAGGACCAGGCGGGACGGGCCGTCGCGTTCTCCGTGCTCGTCAGCGCCTCCAGTGCCGAGCGGCAGCAGATGGCTGTGATGCTCCGGGAAGACTGGAGAGAACTCGGGATTGCAATGACGCCCGTGCCGCTCGAATTCCGCTCGTTGATCGAGCGTGTCACGTCCGCCCGCCAGTTCGAGGCATGCCTGTTGGGGTTGGGCGGAGGCGACGCCGATCCCAACTCGGAGCTGAATGTGTGGCTCTCTTCCGGAGCGATGCACTTGTGGAATCAGGCGCAGAAGGCGCCCGCCACGGGGTGGGAGCGCGAACTGGACGAATTGATGCGCCGGCAAATTACTGAAATCCGCCCCGCCAATCGGAAGCAGCTGTACGACCGGGTGCAGGAGATTATCGCCGCACAGACACCCATGGTCTTTCTAGCCAGCCCGCACGTAGTGGTGGCGCAGTCCGGGCGGGTGCGTAACTTCCGGCCCGCTATCCTGGACCATCACACCCTGTGGAACGCCGACGAGTTGTACCTGACGCCGGAGCCATGAAGACGCTCACGGACGACGAGTTGATCGCGGCATGCCTGGCCGGGGACGCCTTGTCCTGGGCGGCGCTCGTTGAGCGCTATCAGCAGATGGTCTACGCCATACCGCGCCGCTATCGCCTGCCGCCGGAAGAAGCGGCCGACGTGTTTCAAGGCGTGTGGTCAGACCTGTATCGCGGGTTGGCCGGATTGCGCCGCGGCGCCAGTCTGCGCGCCTGGCTGGTTACGGCGACCACGCGCCGATGTCAGCTCCACAAGCGCCGCCGGGAGCGCCAGGCTGGCCAGTCCATCGACTCCGTCGCTCCGCAGCTTGCCGATGCCTCTCCGAGTGCGCTGGCCGTTCAGGAAGAGGCCGAGACGCATCAGGCCGTGCGCGAGGCGATCGCCACTTTGCCGCCCCGGTGCCGCGAGATGATCCGGCTCCTGTTCTTCGAAGACCCGCCCGCGCCGTATGCCGAAGTAGCGCGGCGCCTGGGCCTGGCGGAGGGCTCCATCGGATTTATTCGCGGGCGCTGCCTGGACAAGTTGCGCAAGGCGCTGCGGCCATGAAGGACGATATGATCGCCGCGGTATGCCTCGCCGAAGATGCAGGCCAGTGTGGCCGCCTTCTGGAGAACGCCGCCGGGGACGCAAAGGTGCGCGGCGAACTTGCCGCGCAGCTGCAGGCCGCTCTCGTCGCCTGCATCTATACGGATCAGGCGCGGGCCGCGCGTTTGAACGCCGCCGCCGCGCAATGGGCAGCGCTTAGCGGCGATGCCCTCGCCGCCGCGTACGCCAGCCGAGGCCAGGCACATTTGCTGTTTACGAAAGGCGAACACGGCGCTGCGGCCAGTGCCTACGAAGCGGCGGCCGATGCATTCGCCGCCCTGGGCCGCGACGTGGAGGAGGCTCGCACGCGGTCCAGCGGCCTGCAGGCGCTGATCTACCTGGGCCGCTATGAGGAAGCCCGCGGTTGGGCTGATCTCGCGGAAGCCGCTTTCCTCCGGCACGGGGACGCGTTGCGCCTGGCGCGGCTGGACAGCAACGTCGGCAACATCCATTTCCGCCTGGACCAGCCAAACCAGGCGATTAGCCGGTACGAGCGGGCGCTGGCGGCGTTGACGGAGTTAGGCGACTCCAAGGATGTCGCCGCCGTACTCAGCAATCTCGTAGTGAGTCACACCAGTCTCGGTCAGTTCCACCAAGCCCTGGACTACTACCGGCAGACCACCGAATTGACACGGAGCCACGGGCTCGCGCCGCTCACCGCGCAGGCCGACTACAATATCGCGTACCTGTACTTCCTTCGCGGCGACTACGCCCAGGCCCGCCGCGCCTACTATCATTCGCGCGAAGTGTGCCGCCAAACCGGCGACGCCTATCATGCTGCGCTGTGCGACTTGGATGAATCCGAACTGGCTCTCGAACTCAATCTGACCGAAGAGGGCCATGCGCTGGCCCGGCGGGCCGCCGCGGCGTTCGGCAAACTGGGCATGCGATACGAGCAAGCCAAGGCATATGTCAACCTCGGCGTTGCGGCCAGCCAGCGGGGTGAGTTGCCCGGAGCGGGCCGGTTGTTGCGCCGGGGCCGTGCGCTGTTCGCCGCCGAAGGGAACCGGGTGTGGCCGGCTCTCATCGATCTGCTGCGGGCTGTCGTAGCCTTCCACGAGGGCCGCTTCGTGGTAGCGCAGCGGTTGGGTGCGGCGGCCGGGCGCACGCTTGCCGAGACCACGATGCCCACGCGCGCCGCGCATTGCCAACTGCTGCTCGCAAGGCTGTGGCTGCGAGAGGGTCAACTCGATCGCGCAGGCGCCATCGGCCGGCAGACTCTGGCGTCGGGCTTGACGGCGTCCTCGCCTTCCCTCGGGTTCCACGCGCACCTGCTGGAGGGCGAAGTAAGAGAGCGCCAGGGACGGTGGGCGCAAGCGGTGGTGTCCTATGAGGCCGCTCGCGCCGTGCTGGAGGATCTGCGCGGCCGGCTGGATATGGAGGACCTGCGCATTTCGCTTCTCAAGGACAAGCTGGCCGTCTACGAAGCGCTGGTGTCCATGGCTCTCGATTCAGCGTCAGCCGCCGGAAGCGGCGAGAATCAGGCCCGCGCGCTGTTGCTCGTGCAGCAAGCCAAGTCGCGCAGCCTGGTGGACCGGCTCCTGCATCCGGCGCCGGACGGCAATTCGGGTGATGCCTTGAGCGACTCAGCCGAGCAGTTGCGCCGCGACCTCAACTGGCACTACCGGCAAATCGAACTGGCGGCGCTGCTCGAGCGGCGCGATCTGGCGAGTGTCACCGCAGGCGAACTCCGCCATCGGGCCGAAGAGCTCGAGAAGCAGTTGTCCGAAGAATACGCCGCCCGGCGCGCCGGGGTTAAGGCGGCCACGCCGGCGCCGGCGCCGTTAGACGCGGTGGACGCCCTGCACTCGGCCATTCCGGAGTCCTGCGCGCTCGTGGAGTACTTCGAGGCGCGCGGGGAGCTCTGGGCGTTCGGGCTGAGAGACGGCCGCCTTTCCGTTCAGCGGCTCGGTTCCACCGCGCCGCTTCGGCAGGAGTGCCGTTTGCTCCGATTTCAAATGGGGCGGGCCTCCGTGCCTGGAAAGCAGACGAGGCTGGCCGAAGCGCAGCATCACCTGCGGGAGCTGTATCGTCTCCTGATTGGCCCCATCGAAGACTGGCTGTCCGGGTGCGGGCACCTGGTGTTCGCTCCACACCGTCTGCTCCATGCGATCCCGTTCGCGGCTCTCCACGACGGCGCTCGGGCCGTCATCGACCGCTTCACCGTCTCCTATGCGCCGAGTGCTAGCGTCTACGCCGCTTGCCGCCGGCCGCGCGTCGCCGAAGCGGTGCCCCGGCACTCCTGCGTGATCGCCGCGCCCGACCCCCGCAATCCCCACATCGAGGCCGAAGCACGGGCCGTTGCCGGGCTCATTCCCGGT
The DNA here is from genome assembly GCA_902825945.1 of uncultured Acidobacteriota bacterium. GTDB lineage: Bacteria > Acidobacteriota > Terriglobia > Bryobacterales > Bryobacteraceae > SYLY01. The sequence goes on along the minus strand of CADECY010000011.1, from coordinate 5,779 downwards.
TCACGGCTCTACACGGGTGAGAACGCGACGCGCCAGACGTTTCTAGGAGAAGCCGCCGGAGGAGCGCACATCATGCATCTGGCGGCTCACGGCATTTTCCGGCAGGACAATCCCATGTTTTCCGCCCTGCAACTCGCCGGCGAGCGGCTGAGTCTTCTCGATCTGATGTCCGCCCGATGCGATGTGGACTTGTTGACGCTAAGTTCTTGCAACTCCGGCCTGAGCCTGCCTGTGGGGGGCGACGAGTTGCTGGGACTGATGCGAGGCTTTCTGGCGTCCGGCGTTCGGCGCCTGGTGGCCTCGTTATGGGAGGTGGACGACGCCGCGACCAGCGACTTCATGCGCAGCTTCTACACGCAATGGGGCGGGCAATTGCCGGTTGGGGAAGCCATGGCGCGGGCCATGCGGGATGTCCGGGCTCGCTACCCTCACCCGTACCATTGGGCGCCCTTCATCCTGATCGGCGACGCCCCATGAGCAGAAATAATTACGGCCAGGTATATTTTTCCGCTCCGGCGATTCCCTTAGACTGTGAGAAAGAGTGCGCGAAGTGAAAGCGACACACCCTAGCGTCCCCGAATGGTCTGACTACGTCCGCGGTCTGGCCGGCAAAACGGCTGTCGGCACCATGCGGGAACATCTGCGGACCTGCGCTGCCTGCCGTGCGATCGCGGCCGACCTTTCCGCCGTCGTGAAAACCGCGGCGGCTGACCGGGAGTCGTCCGTGCCGTCCGAGCTAACGGTTCAGGCCAAGGCGATCTTCCGGCCCGGTCCAGCCCTCGATTGGTTGCAACGCGTGCGCCAACTAGCAGCCGTGCTAACGTTCGACAGCGGTGCCGCCGCCGGGCTTCCGGTGGGCGTGCGGGGCTCGGCAGCCTCCGCCCGCCAATTGAGCTACAGCGCTGGGGACTACGATGTGGACCTGCGGGTGGAGCCTGCGGGCGGCGGCGCTCCGGGCACCGACCTTGCCGGTCAGGTGGTACGGCGCGGTCTGGGCTCCCAGGGGGTGGAAGGCGCCCTGGTGCAGGTGGTGGCTCGCGGCAAAACCCTGCGCGAAACGGAGACGAACCAATTCGGTGAGTTTCTGCTGAGCTATGCGGCCACGCCGGCCGGTATGCTGCGAATCGTCATTCGGGAGGATAGTTGCCAGTTCGACTTGTCGATAGAAAACAGGAAAAGGAAATAGACCTGCTCGAGCGTCCGGTTGCATGATCAGGAGACTCCAGTGAATTCTCGTTTGTTGAGCGCGGCAGGAGCCGCTCTTTGCGTGGCCCTGGCTTGCCCCGCCTTGGCCGAAACTCGATACATCTTGGAAACCAAGCCCGCCGTGGACCCGGCGCCACTGGCAGCTCGCTACTCGCTGCGGTTGGGGAGGTCTTGGCGCGACCAGCAGCATGCGGCGTGGTCCGTCTCCACGGCGGCCCCGCTCACGGTCACTACGATCGCCGCCATACGCGGCGCGGCCGGGGTGCTGGAGTTTGAACGGGACGCCGAGTACCCCGGGGCGGAAGCGCATTCGGCCTCGCGGGCGCAGGCGGCACCGGAAGCGTTGACCGAACAGCTGGCGCTATCCTCCACCGTCCCGTTCTTCGGGAGCCATGTTCGCGAGAGCTACGTGCGCCAGCCGGCCACGCGGATCGTGAGCCTGCTGGACGCGCTTCAGCGCTTCGGCGCCGGATCGGTGGCTACGGTGGCGATCATCGACACGGGTGTGGATCCGAAGCATCTCGCCCTGAGCCGCGTACTGGTTCCCGGTTACGACTTCACCCGCGAGTTGCCCGGCCAAGCCAGCGAGTGGGCGGATCTTGACCCGGCCACAGTCGCGGCGCTCGATCAATCAACCGTGATCCTCGAGGGCAAGCAGACACCCGTTCGCCTGAATCAATCCACGGTGGTGATCCTCGATCAGTCCACGGTGGTAATCCTGGACGGCGGGAAGATTCCCCTGGCGTTCGGCCACGGCACGATGGTGGCGGGGCTGGTGCACCTGATCGCGCCACAAGCGCGCATCATGCCGTTGAAGGCGTTCCGCGGGGATGGGTCGGCCTCGCTGTCGCATATCGCGCGGGCTGTCTTCTACGCCGCCGACCATGGCGCCACCATCATTAGCATGAGCTTCAGCATGAGCTCACCGTCGGCCGAATTGAAGCGAGCCTTGGCCTACGCGGCGAGCAAAGGCGTGATCTGCGTGGCCTCGGCTGGCAACGAAGGAGCGGACCGCGTGGTGTATCCGTCGGCGTTCAACAAAGTGCTGGGCGTGGGCTCGACCAACTACGCGGACCGCCGCAGCGCGTTCAGCAATTTCGGCGGCTCGGTGCGCACGTCGGCGCCTGGCGAGGCTGTCATCACAACATACCCGGGTAATCACTATGCAGGCGTGTGGGGCACGAGCTTCAGCACCGCGCAGGTGGCCGGAGCGGTGGCTCTGATGCAGCAGGCGCGCCCAAAGGCGACGTTCGATCAGGTGAAGGATGCTTTTGACCACGGCCAGCGGATTTCACAGGACATGGGTGACGCGCGGTTGTCGCTGGTGAACTCGATTCTCCACTCCCTGCTCAACTAACGCGCCACGGCTACTTCAGTAGCCGCCTGCGCCTGAATTCTCCAAGCACTCGATCGAAGTCACCAGGCGTGTCGATGTCGGCGAGAGCGTCCGGGCACTCCAGACGCGCGGCGCGGGCCGCATTGCGCTGGATGACCCCCTTGCAGCCCTGCGAGGGCGGCAGCGCCAGCAACTCCGCGAACATCTCTCGAGTGAAAAGAACTGGCACACCCACTGTTCCGTCATAGGTGGAAGTGACGATCGGCAGGCCAGTGCCGTGTTGGATTTCCACGAGGCGGCGAAACGCGTCGCGATCGAGCAAGGGCTGATCGGCCAGAGAGAGAATCAGGCCGGCGGGCGGTGCCGGAGCGTAGGACTCCAGGCGCCGGATGCCGCAATGGATAGACGTTCCCATTCCTTCGGCCCAGCGGTCATTGTAGGCAATTTCGACCGCCAATCCGCCGAGCGCGGCCGTGACCGCGGCGCTCTCAGCGCCGCAGACCACCACCACCGGAGCGCAGCCGGAGGCGAGCGCCTCCGTGGCCGCGTGTCGCACCAGTGGGACGCCGCCGAAATCCATCAATTGCTTGGGTTGTCCCATGCGCGAGGCGTTGCCGGCGGCCAGAAGCACCAAACCGAACTCATGCATTCACCACCTCACAGGACACCTGGCCAGGCTCCAAGATTTCCAGCGTAGCCGCGGCGCGACGGCCTACCTCGATGGCGGGCGCATGGATGGATCCCAGGTTCCAGCGTAACGAACCACCGGCTCGTCCATGCAACGCAGCGTGAATCTCGGCCGTAATCGCCAGGGCGATCGCTTCCGGAGTGTCACCGCCCAAATCGAGCCCGGCCGGCGCGTGGAGGTCCAGGGCGTCAGGGTCGAGACCGGCCTCGCAACACACTCGCCGCAACCGCCGTCTGGGCCCGAGCAGACCCAGGTAGGCGGGCCGGGCGCGCAGCAGTTGCGGCAGCAGCCGCGCATCGAGTTGGAGATTGTGAGTCATTACCACGACCGCCGTGTCGCGGTCGATTTCGATGTCTTCCGGCAACGGCCCGTTCGGCGGGAGCATCGCGACGCGGCTTGCGCCGGGAAAGCGCTCAGGCTTAGCATAGCCGGAGCGCACGTCGGCCACGGTGGTATCCCATCCGAGCGCGGCCGCCTGGCGGACGACCGGAATCACATCATGTCCGGCGCCGAAGATCACCAGCCGTCGTGGCGGGCCGACGTACTCGACAAAGACGCTGGCCGACGGAGTGTTCACCAGGCGGCTGTGGCGCGAGTCGAGGGTCTCTCGCGCCGCCGCGGCCAACGGGCCGGGAAACGCTCCCGGCCCGCCGAACAGGTGATCACCCGTCCTGTGGCCGCAATCCGGAGCAGCGGCCAGTACGGTGCCGATGACCACTTCCCGGCCGGCCTGTTGCGCTCCGTCCAGATAGGCAAGCAGGGCTTGTGTGGCTGGAGATTCCACCCGCTCCAGGAGCACGTGGATGATGCCACTGCAGCCCAGGCCGAACTCCCAGACCGCTTCCTCATCCGACAGCGTGTCATAGACTCGCACCACCGGATCGCCCTGCGCGGTCCACCAAGCCGCCTTTTTGGCGATGTCACCTTCGAGACACCCGCCGCTGATGGTGCCGATCCGCGTGCAGCCATCTGCCGAGATGAGCATGCGCGCGCCGGGCCGGCGGTAGGCCGACCCCTCCACATGCAACACGGTTGCCAGCACGCCAGGCGCATCCTGGCTGGAACACCAGGCGTCCAGAATGGCATTCAACTCGCGCATGCGGGCTCCTTATTGTTCTACAGCCCACCCATCAGCGCGCCGGGGAAGAAAGGCAGCGAACGCTGGCGCTTACCCGTCAGCTTGAACACTGCGTTGCCAATGGCGGGCGCGATGGTGGGCACGCCCAACTCGCCGGCGCCGCCGATGATCCGAGTGCGATCTGAAGCGGCGGGGTTGGCAATGATCTTCACGGCTACCTGCGGCATCTCGTTCAGGCGAATCATCCGGCTGTTGCGGAAGTTTTTCACCTGGGCGGCTCCGCCCTTGAAAGTCTGCTGTCCGTAAAGGGCCGCATTCAGCCCGTGCACGATGCCGCCCTGCATTTGGGCCTCGACTTGACCGGGATTCACGTGAATGTAGGGATCGATGGCCAGCCACACGCGGTTGACCGTCAAACCCGTGGAGGTCACGTTCGAGACCTCGGCCACCTGCGCCACGATAGAGTTGAAGGCCGCACCGATGGCAATACCTCGAGCGCGGCCCGACGCTGGGCCCGCCGTCCAGTTAGAGAGCGTGGCCACGGCATCGAGCACCGCGATCCAGCGCGGGTCGGTGAGCTTGGACCGCCGGAACGTATAGGGATCCTGCCCGGCGGCCACGGCCAATTCGTCCATTAGGCTTTCGACAGCGAACGTGTTGATGGAAGCGCCCACGCTGCGCCAAAAGCCCACCGGAATGGGCGAAGGATGCGCTACCCACTCCACCACGCGGCTGCCGATGTTGTACGGCAGCGCGTTGGACGCCTCGTAGCCCTGGCTGTCGCCCTTGGCTCCCAGCACGTTCCCGCGCTGTCCCAGAATCGAGGGCGACACATTCCGGTAGGTCCAACCCGTGATGTTGCCCGCGGCGTCGAGTCCGGCCTTGGCCTTGACGAGCGCCATTGGGCGGTACTGATCGCGCGTGAAGTCTTCCTCTCGCGGCCACATCAGCTTCACCGGCTTGCCGACGGCTTGCGCTACCTGGATGGCTTGGCTCACGAAATCGGTCTCGGCTTTCCGGCCGAGCCCGCCGCCCAGGTACATGGTGTTCACCTTGACCTTTTCGGCGGGTAAACCGGTGAGTGTCATCGCCAACTGCAGCACGGACCGGGCCGACTGAGTTGGAGCCCAAATTTCGCACATCACGCCGGCAACTAAGTTCACCGTGCAGTTCAGAACTTCCATGCAGGCATGCGCGACATATGGGAGAGTGTAGGAAGCATCGATAATCTTCGCTGACGGGGCCAATGCCGCGGCAGCCGCTGCTGCGTCACCCTCCACGGTGTACAGGCTCCCCGCGGGAGCCGAGTTGGCTAGGGCGGCGGCATCAGCCAGGAACTTCGCGGAGTTGAGGTCGGCGGCATTGGCCGGCAGCTTCCAGGAGACGGCAAGGCGCTTAGCGGCCTGCCAGGCGTCCCAGGTGTTGGTTCCCACCACGGCCACTGCGTTCACCGCGTCGGTTACTTCCGTGC
>CADECY010000010.1:131073-148918 GCA_902825945.1 uncultured Acidobacteriota bacterium | reverse complement strand
AGGCGTGCCGGGTTCCGAGCTCCCGTTAAACGATCGGAAAACCAAAACTGCCAATCAGCAGTTTGCTTACGCTGCTTAATTAAGTAGCGTCGCCCCGGGCATCAGGCCCGCAGGTTGTTCAGGGGCGTCTTTATGCGGGATTGGCCAAGGGTTTCGGTCCGGAGCCGGAGGCTGAAAGATAATCGGACTAGGCAATCGTCAATCTTGCCGGTTCTTACGCGGTTGCCGAAAATTCTGAATCGGATACGCACGTAGGCTTTTCATCTCGAGCTTTCTCGGACGCGGGTTCGACTCCCGCCGCCTCCACCATATCTTTTTACCGAACTCCGTTTCCTGCCACACCGCGCGCCGCGCGGTGAGTCGCGTGAACGGAGCGATGTCGGAATCGATACTGGCGCTATCGAGCGCCGACAGGTACTCCTCGCGATCCCCGAAGCGGATCACGGTCCAGGGATAACCGCCAGCGGCCAACATCAGGTTCATCAGGAAGCGCGCCATGCGCCCGTTGCCGTCCGGATCGGGTGAACATAGCCGAACATCCAATGACCGAGAACCGCTCGCACACCCGCGTTCGGCTCCGATTCCAGCATGTCGAACAGCGCGGGCATCGCATCGCGCACCGCTTCCGATCTCGGGGGCACATATCGTGACATCCGCAGGTAGACGCGTTGTGGCGATAACCGGCCAAGGCGCCGGGCGGGATCAGGCCGGCGGTGACGCACGGCTGGAACATTTCGCGATACCGCTCGCGATGTTTGTCCCGTGCGACCGCTCCCGGATTCGCCCCGCCAAGGACAGTGAACACATCGCGCTTGACGGCCTGGAACGTCTGCCAGTAGCCGCGCGCCGCCAGCGCGTCGCGGTTCTGACGATTGGCTTCGCTGATGCGCGGATCCCATCTGCCGGAGCGAATCCGCTCGATCAGTCCGGGCGTGACGGTGTAGCCTTCGATCGATAGCGAATGACAGGCATCGCTCGGCGAGATCAGTTCGACGAAGTGCACGTATCCATTCATGTCCTTCGGAACTCCCGGTGGTTTCGGGAAGATTTCGATGACACGGCCCCGCATCGAATTCCACAGAGCGCGGACCCGTCCCGCCACGGGAGGTTCGGATGGCGGCGCGGGAGCTTCGATACAAGTACATTCTGCCGGCCCGGCTCCCGTACTTCGAACCCGGCGGAACGCATCGTGTCGATGATCTGATCCGCGATCGAGGCACGGCTCTCCTTGCGGAACGCGGCGGCGAACCTGCCCGCGACTACCGGATGATTGCCCTCGATCAGTTCGCGAATCAGTGCCGCGGAATCGCGAATCCCGGTCAACACGACACGGGCCTCGATCGGATATCGAGCGAAGAAGCCACCGGCAACCCGGACCAATGCGGACTCCGGCGTGAACAGTCGCAATCTCGCGCCGTCATGAGCGCTCCTGGAGCAGGCATTCGCGGGACCTTCAAGTCGTAGAGTGAAGTTCCGAACGGCAGTTCGACCCTGTGTTCGCGGCCTTTGGACTGCTGACGATTACCTGGGCCGGAATCACGGTGTTTTCGCCGTGGATGAGCAAAGACTGCTCCGGAGGCAGGTGCCAATCGGCGCCGAAACGCTCCTCGCAGTAGCGAGCGCAGAAGTCCCAGAAGGAGGCATACCAGGGCGTGCTATCGCCGAGACGGGTTCCAGGGTTCGCGGGGATCAGCCATCCCTTCATGACTTCCTGCAGGAATCCGGCACGAAGCAAACGTTCTCGGTGAACACGGCTCAACTCACTCGAGCGGAACACGTGCTGGCCGTTCTGCTGCAGGCCCCTGAGGAAGGCAAGCGCTTCGGCGAGGCGAAGATGGGGAGTCGAGAGGGAGGGTGTCATGGCGAGTTCCGCGCTCTTCAATGCAGTTGATCATGTTGAATCAATACACGTCTATTGTGAATTCATATTCACGTTATTATGCGTATCAACGCGAAGTGTTTTGTGCGGAGATCGCCGCTCGCGGACGGCATTGTGCCCGGCGGCCCATCGTGGTAGCCTGAATCCCGCATGCCGCTCAATAGTTATGGAGTCTTGCGGGCCATCCCCGTCGATGCCGGGCGCGAGGATGATGATCCGAGATCACCGCATTTCCAGATCATCGCCGAAGCCGGTGGAGTCCGCTGGCGCATCCCGGTGAACGTCCGCTCGTCCAAGAACCAGACCAACGATCCGAATCGCCCAGACAAGTCTTTGGTGCTGTTCCGGCTCGAGGATCCGCTGACCAACACAGTGGTTCCGGCCCGCCTATCCGTGTTGACCGAAGGCTTCCATGACCGGACATCGGGCGCCCCCGCGCTCGACTATTTCCGGGAACCGCTGTTCGACAAGGCAGCGATGCAGATCGTCAAGTTCACGGGACCCGACGTGTCGGACGACGTCCAGGACATCCTCGAAGTGCATGTCCGGCGCGCGATCGCCAACCGTTCCCCGATCTTCGCCTTCGGAGAGCCGTTCGATGCGACCGAGAGCCCGCGCCCGCCCGACGTCCAGTTCCGGACCACGCGCGGCGTCCACGACATTCACATGAATCAGGGCAATCCGCCGCCTGGAAGCTTCTTCGAACAGAATGGCGTCTTTCAGGACGGTGCGGTGCTGATCCGTCATAGCGATGACCGCTGGATCGCTTTCTTCGTCGCCTTCCAAACGCAGCTTCTGCCAACCGATGACGTCAGCGGCAAACCGCTCCCGGGTGCCAAACCGATCAAGACCGTCGATTCCGGCATGGACACTTCGACGCCTTCGCCGAGCGACGGACCCGTGCAGATCGTCGCGGCCATGGTCAATCCCACGGGTGCCGACACCGGGCTCGAAACGGTGACGATCCTGAACGTTTCGGCCGATCCGGTGACCCTCGACGGCTGGAAGCTCATCGACAAGAATCAGCGCGCGGAAACTCTTGCAGGTGTGCTCGGAGCGGGAGACGCGCGGCGAGTGCGGCTTTCGGGCGCCGGTGCGCAACTGAGCAACGACGGCGGAACGATCCAACTCCGCGACGGTGCCGCACGCCTGATGCACGCCGTCACCTACAGCAAGGCTGCGGCCGGAGTCAGCGGAGTGACGTTGCGGTTCTGATTCGGTTCGCGCATTGATGGTAGACTGCTAGTCGAGCAAGCCGCTCTGGGGAAAGGGCGCAGACCACAGTCAGGGGTGTGTCATGACTCGTTCTTTCCTCGCCGCGGGACTCGTCCTGCTGTTTGCCCCCGCGCTTCGCGCCCAAATCACGGGCGACATCCGCGGAACGATCACCGATCCGGCCGATGCCGCGATCTCGAACGCCAAACTCTCGCTTAGCAGCCTCGAAACCGGTACGCGGCGCGTCACCATTTCGGACGCCGCCGGCCGGTTCAACTTCAACCTGCTCGTCATCGGTGGATATGAGATCACCGCCGAGGCGCCTGGATTCCGCCGCGCCACCATCCGCACCGAAGTGCGCAGCGCCGAGATCTCGACCGTGAACCTGAAACTCGAGGTTGGCGCGGTGAACGAAGAGGTGACCGTAACCGATGCACCGCCGCTGCTCGATGTTCAGAGCGCACAAGCGCAAGCGTCATACAGTTCCCAGCAGGTTCACGAACTGCCTGTGGCGCGCAATCCGAACAACATCGCAGCCACGCTGCCGGGCGTGATGCCCGCGATCGGCGGATTCAACTCAGGCAGCTTTTTCGTCAACGGGAATCGCGCGCGGGCGAACAACATCACGATCGACAACATCACCGCGACCGACGTCTCGGTGGCCGGAACCGGATCGAGCAACAACCAGGTCCTGAACTTTTCCTCGATCAAGGAAGTAAAGGTGATCACCAACAACTTCAGCGCCGAGTTCGGACGCAACTCCGGCGCCCAGGTGCAATACATCACCAAGAGCGGAACGAACGACTTCCATGGCGAAGCGTACGAGTACCTGCAAAACGACAAGCTCAAGGCGCGCGACTGGTTCGACCGCACCGGCAAGCCTGGCGTCACGCGCTTCAATCAGTTCGGCGGTGTGATCGGCGGTCCGGTGATCCGCAACAAGACGCACTTCTTCCTCGCCACCGAACTGAACCCGGTCCGCGGCGCGGGGGGTGCGCGCATCGCGAACGTCCCCACCGCTTCGATGATCGCGCGTGTGACCGATCCCACATCGAAGAAGCTGCTCGACCAGTATCAGCTTCCCGCCGCCACCACCGATCTCGGCACGTTCGGAAACGTGCAGCAAAATGCGTCGAGCTTCACAGACGCCTATCAATACTCGGTGCGGTTCGATCACCAGATCTCCTCGAACGACAATATCTACGGCCGGTTCGCGAAGGCCTACAACGAAGGCACCAGCGCCAACAATACGTTCATCGGCACCAACCTCGCCAACTTCGGTGCCGTCTCGACCAACACCAGCTACAGCGTCAACCTGAATGAGACGCACATCTTCGGGCCCACGGTGGTGAATGAGTTCCGTGCCGGCTTCGGGCGAACATCGCCGGTTTTCGCCGTCGGCTCCACCGTGCCGCTCGGCCCGCGCATCCAGTTCGCCAACGGGCAAGTGAATACATTCGGATCGTGGGACGGCGGGCCGCAGGGGCGCGTGCAGAACACGTTCCAGTACAGCGATACGCTGAGCTGGATGACCGGCGCCCACTCGATCCGGCTGGGCGGCGATTTCTATCGCTACCAAGGCAACAGCTTCTTCGATCTCGAAACGCGGGGCGTCTACTCGTTCAACAACTGGGATGATTTCGCCGCCGGCCGGCCGAACACCTATCAGCAGCGATTCGGTGGCACCGTGCGCGGACATCGCACCTGGATCCAGAGCGGATTCTTCCAGGACGACTACCGTCTCACACAAACGCTGACGCTCAATCTCGGGTTCCGCATGGAGGTCTTCGGTCCGGTGAGCGAGGTGAACGGACTTTCGTCGAACATCGATTTCAACTGCCGCCAAAGCACGGGCGCTGCCGGATCGGGCCCGCTGGGCTGCATCACCACGGGCCTGAACACGACGTCCACGAACTACTACTGGCAGCCGCGTATCGGCTTCGCCTGGAATCCCGGTAAGAGCCGGAACGTGATCCGCGGCGGCTACGGCATGGTCTCCGACTTCAATTTCCTGAACCCGATCTCGAACCAGCGCGCGCTCATTCCGTTCGTCGTCACTCCGTCGATCACCGGCGTGGCCAGCTTCACTGGAGGGAACACTTGGCCGAATCTGATCGCCGGAACCGCACCGGTGCAAACGCAATCGCTTGCGCAGGCCGGCAAGGTCCGCACCGATGTTCTCAACTACGGCGACGTGAATCCGGTCATCGATCCGAAGCTGAAGAATCCGCAGGTACACCACTGGAGCTTCGGCGTCCAACGTGAAGTCATCCGGGGGCTGGTGGTGAAGGCTGGTTACGTGGGCACCAAGGCGAACTTCCTGCAGCGAGCCCGCCAGATCAATCTCAACGGAAACCGCCTGGCTCCAGCAGTGTCGCTCGCCGAGGAGACTGCGCGCGCGGCGGAATTCCGCACCAACTACAACGCCATGACTACGACACCGGATCGCTTCAACTCCCGCCTCGATCCGCGCTACGGTTTGGTCAACTACTATGACAACTCGGCCAATTCGAACTTTCACGCTTTCGAACTGCTGCTGAGTCGCGCCTTCAAGGGCGGCTATTCGGCGCAGTTCGCCTTCACGCGTTCGAAGTCGATCGACGATGTTTCCGACGCGCTCACCGCGGTTCCGAACGACAGCACGCTCATTCAGGATCCGCGCAACGCCTCGGCCAATCGCGCGCAATCGGGCTTCAACGTGCCGTGGCGCGCGGTGATCTCGCACGTATGGGAAGTGCCATTCGGCAAGAACCTTGCGAACCCCACCCTGCGCCGGATCGCGGCCGGGTGGGGATTCTCGGGCATCACCTCGACGCGTCCCGGCCTGCCGGTTTCTTTCACGGCGGGCCCACGCCACGGGGTGGCGAACATCAGTACGATCACCACGGGCGGACTCGTTCGTCCCAACGCGACCGGTGCGTTCACGTTCGAGCCGAGGCCCGCGGGCAGCGCCGGCGTTCCATCGACGCTCGACAATCCCGCCTCCGCGACACCCATCTCCGCTTACGCCGCGCGGTTGGGGTTGTCGCAGCCGCTGCTCGGCAATTTCGGCGCTCTCGGGCGCAATACGCACCGTCTGAACGGCGTCACCGACTTCTCGTGGAACTTCTTCAAGAACATTGAAGTCAACGAGCGGTTCCGTGTGCAGCTTCGCGGCGAGTTCTACAACTTGTTCAACCACCACTCCTTCCAGGACGTGACTTCGGTGATCACCAGCCCCGCGTTCGGCACCTACACGACGCCTGGACAAACGCAACGGGTCGTTCAGTTGGGCGCCGTGGTTCAGTTCTGACGGAGTCCGAAGCAGTACATCGTGTCGCGGGTGCGGATGAAGATCCGCCCCGCCCCGATCGCGGGCGTGGCGAACACTTCCTCGCCCAGTTTGTTCACGGCCTCGACTTGCCACTCACCGCTGGCGCGCACCACCGACACCGTGCCATCCTGGCTCACGAGCCAAACCTTGCCCGCCGCGCCCACTGGCGACGCGAAGTACTTGTCGATCGCGCCCTGCAACCGGCCCTGCTTGATCACGTTTCCGGTTGCGGGATCGAACGAAATCAGAATCCCGCTGTCGTTCACCATGAAGAGCACGCCGCGATAGAGCAGTGTCGAAGGCACTTGCGGCACGGGTTTTTGATACTTCCATTCAATCGACCGTTTGTCGAGGTCGATCGCGAGAAGTCCGTTTTCCGAAGCGAGCATTGCTCGCGCGACGTCCCATTCCGCGCGATTCAGAAAGCCGTCGGAGTCGAGATCGAATGTCGAGAAGTAGCCGGGACTCCGAAGCCGCTGATGCGGCATTTCGAGCCGTGCCATCTTGCCGTCCCGATCGGTATCGCCGACCGCGAGGGCCTCCTCGAACGGCGTCAAGAGAATCTGTTGACCCGGCTGATTCTCCGGGAACCCCCAGCCGTTGATGTAGAGTTTGTTGCCGCTGATCGACGGCACGGACTTCATCTCGCATGCCAAACCCGCGACCTTCCACGCCCGCTCGCCCGTTGCGATCGAGTAGGCGGAAAGTTGGAACGACTCCGCGATCAGCAGATGCTTGCCGTGGATCACCGGAGTCGAGTATCCCGAAATCACCCCGGGTCGCGCGATCTTCCAGCGCGTCTTTCCTGTAGCGGCATCCACGGCGAGCAAGTAGGACTCACCGCCGTCTTGATCCACGGGTACGATCACCTTACCTTCCGCGAGAATCGGCGACGCGCCGTAGCCGTAATAGATCCGGAAAGGTCCAAGCGGCACGCGCCAGCGCTCCTGGCCGTCCCTCGAATACGCGATCACCCCGAAATCCTGGAAGAAGACGTAGACATTGCGCCCGTCAGTCACTGGACTTGCCGCCGCGGGATTGTTCGGCTTGCGCAGCTTGTTCTCGAGGGCCGGCGCGACATCACGCCGCCACAACACTTTCCCATCCACGCGATTCAAACAGATCGTCGATAGTTTGCCGGCCTCGAAGGCAGTAACGAAGATCCGGTCGCGAGCCAGGACGGGAGAGGAATGTCCGAGTGGAAGCGGAGTCTTCCAAATAACGTTGCGATCTGGCGCGAACTCGACGGGGAGAGGTTCATCGCCGGCGATGCCTTGAGCATTCGCGCCGCGGAATTGAGTCCATTGGGCGGAAGCGGCCGCGGCGTTGAACAGCAGCGCCAGGGCCGCGCCTGCGGCTCTTGCGGCCGGGGGCTGATGCATTCCCCTCATTATGCACTACCGGCCTGGCTACGGCGTCTTGGCGGGCTCGGCGGGTTTGGGCGGAGGAGTCTGCTGCTGTTGCTGATCTGGCGGACGCCGGCGCCGTTGCCGCACCACAGGCTTGGCACTGGCGATCTCCGTCATCACCTGCACGAGACGATCGCGCTGCGCCGGATCGAAGATCAGATGGCGATGCTTGCCCGAAGCCGAAGGTGCGAATCGCGTGCGCCCGTCATCGGCCACCGAGATCGTTCCCGGCTCCGAGAGTTTGAAATAGTTTTCGTTCGGGCGGACCGCATGCAGCACCGCCGCGATCTCGCCCGCAGGCGCATCGTACGGCATCGCCTTGAACCCGCGATAGGCGTCGGCCACCGGATGCTTGGGCGCCCATGCGAAATCCTTGTCGATGCTCGCTCCCGGAAAGCGAAGTGCAGCACCGATTTCAGCGCCGACCGCGATCAAAGGTCCTGGCCAGTCCGCCAGAACCTTGCGAGTGGCCGCGACGTCGGCCTCTACGAAGGGATCCGGCGCGCCACCCGAATAGTCTCCCTGCGCCAGCACGAGGAACTTCGCCTTCCGCGCGGACCAATCGCGCGCGCCCGGCAGATCGAGCGTCTTGGCGAGATTCGTCGCCGGACCCGCGACCACCACCGCACAGCCGGCGTCATACTGCGATGTAAGCGCGTTCCGGATCACCGCCATCGGATCGGCCGTGTCGTTCAGCTTGTGAATTCCGTGCGGATGCGACTCGGTGATCTTGTAGAGCGGCGAATCGGCGTCGAGCTTACCCGATGTCGCCATGCCCACCGGAAGCTGCCGCCCCACCGCCGCGAACTCGGCGCTCACCGCGCCCGCGTAGAACCGGCCGATCACCTCCGCCAGCGCGGCCGCCTTCAAGCTCGGCTTGGTCACGCTCACCGAGACCACGCGGCATTCGTTCTTGCCGTCAAGCCCGTAGAGGACCGACATCGCCAGAACGGTATCGATCCGCTCGCCCATCGCGCAATCGAACACGATGCCGAACGGTGGCTTGCCTCCGAAGAACTGCATCGCTAGGCGAGGTCCAGGCCTTCGATCTTACCCGTCGCGTCGCCGAAGTGTTCGGTGGGAACTTCCATGCGGTCCATCATCGACAGGAAGAGGTTACACATCGGCGTTTCCTTGCGATAGACGATGTTGCGCCCGCCCTTGATATGCTTGCCGCCCGAACCGAGAATGACCGTCGGCAGATCCTCGTGCGTGTGACGATTGCCGTCGGAAAGGCCCGCGCCATAAACGATCATCGAGTTGTCGAGGATCGAGCGGTCACCTTCCTTGCTCGAACGCAGCTTCTCCATCCACGACGAAAGTTGCGTCGTGTGATAGGTGTTGATCTGCGCGACCTTCTCCATCATCGCTGGATCGTTGCGGTGATGCGTCAACGGATGATGTCCGTCGGCGATGCCGATTTCGCGATAAGCGCGCGAGGTACCCTCCCGCGTCACCAGGAACGTCAGCACGCGCGTCAGATCGGCCTGGAACGCTATCGTGATCATGTCGGTCATCAGGCGGAAGTGCTCGGCGAAATCCGCGGGCACGCCATAGGGCTTTTCCATCTTCGGATCGATCTGCGCGTTGTCCTTCTCGGCCTTGGCGAGTTGCTTCTCGATTTCGCGAATCGAACCCAGGTACTCATCGAGCTTGCGCTTGTCCGTCGGGCCGAGCGAGGCCTGCAGTTTGCGCGTATCGTCGGAAACGAAGTCGAGAATCGAGCGGCGGAACTTGGCTTGGCGCGTCCGTTCTTCCGGCGTCAACGCCGCACCGGTACCGAACAGCCGCTCGAACAGCGCGCGTGGATCGAGGACCGGCGGCAAAGGCTGCGTGTCACTCTTCCAGGCGAGGTTGTTCGTATAGGCGCACGAGTAGCCGGAATCGCAATCGCCCGCCTGACGCGCGTCTTCCAGGCCCACTTCGAGCGAAGGAAAGCGCGTCTGATGTCCGATCTTGTTCGCGACGATCTGATCACAGGAGATGCCGTTCTTGATGTCGGTCATCGTCTTCTTGACCTGAATTCCGGTCAGGTACGATCCGCAGCAGCGGCCGTGGTCACCCGCGCCGTCGAGCAGCGCCCGCCCGGTGTTGTGCGTCAGGTTGCCGAGCACCACCATGTCCTGTTTGAACGGGGCCAGAGGCTTCAGGATACGCGGCAGTTCGCCCAGCGGGCCTTCCACCGCCGGATTCCAGTTCCGCATGTCGATGCCGTTCGGAACATAAACGAACGCCATGCGAACCGGCGCCTTTCCGGGCAGCCGCGACGAAGCGAACGCCGGCGCCATCGCGTCGAGCGCGGGGAGACCCACAGCCACACCCAGCCCGCGGAGAAAGGTTCTTCTGGGAAGCGCTTTCCTGGTGATCATGATCTGTCTCTCATCCTAATTCATCGGGCGGCGGACTTTACCGCTTCACCCCGGCGCATCTGGAACGCCTGGCTTCTCACCACTTCGAAAATGACCGATTGGAACTTGTACCCGCCCGCCGCCACCTTGCGATCGACCTCTTCCACCGTGCGCCGGTCATAGCGCTCGAGGCCTCGTCCCAGCGCGTAGATCATCATCTTCTCGACGAGGCAGCGATTGAAGTCTTCGAGGTTCCCGGCCAGAATTTCGCGAAACTCGGAGGCGTTGGCGAATGACTTTCCGTTGGGCAGCGTGCCTCCGGAATCGACATCGAACTTGCCGTCCTTGATCCGCCATTTGCCAATTGCGTCGTAGTTCTCGAGACCGAAGCCGAACGTGTCCATCCGGTTGTGGCAGGAGGCACAAACCGCGTTCGAGCGGTGCTTCTCGAGTTGCTGGCGGAGCGATCCCGCGTTGCCCACCGAACTCTCGTCAAGCGCGGGCACGTCCGCGGGTGGCGCCGGCGGCGGCGCTCCGAGAATGTTCTGCATCACGTATTTGCCGCGGATGGTGGGAGAGGTGCGGGTCGGATAGCTCGAAACCGTGAGCACACTCGCATGGCTCAGGATTCCGCCACGCTCGGCGGTGGTGAGATCCACGCGGCGGAATTCGGGCCCCTTTACGCCGTCGATTCCGTAGTGGCGCGCCAATCGGTCATTGAGGAAAGTGAACTTCGCCGTGAGGAACTCGGCCATCGGGCGATTCTCGCGTAGCATCGATTCGAAGAACAGCCGTGTTTCCTGCTTCATCGCATCGCGGAGATCCGGACCCCACTCCGGGAACTTCACCGGATCGGGCTTGACACTATCGAGGTTGCGGGTTTCGAGCCATTGACCGGCGAAATTCGCCGCGAGGGATCCCGCGCGCGGATCGGCGAGCAGCCGCTTCACCTGCGCTTCGAGCGTCGCCGGTACCGACAGTTTCCCCGCTTCGGCGCGCGAGAGCAACTCGTCATCGGGCATCGAACTCCACAGGAAATAGCTCAACCGCGACGCGAGTTCGAGATCGGTGATGCGATGAACTCTCGCCGGATCGGTGGGATCGGGATCGCGCTCCACCCGGAACAGGAAGTGCGGCGAGACGAGCATCGCCTGGATCGCCAACTGGATTCCCTGTTCGACCGATTGCCCTTCGGCCTCGGCCATCGCCACGAACTTCGTCAGCGCCGCGATATCGGTCTTGGTGACCGGCCGGCGATAGGCACGGCGGGCCAGGGTTCCGAGAATGCGATCGACGCAGGCGGCCCCCGTGGCCGGATCGCAGATCAGGATCTTCGCGCGGCTGGCGCGTTCGGTCTTCGCCGCGAACGGACCGACGAAAGTGATCATGTTCAGGAACTTGTTCTTCTTGTCGCTGTAGACTTCCTTGGGCGTCAGCGTCTTGACGAACTCGTCATCGATGAAGCCCGCGCGAAAGACGTGATCGCCCTCGGGGAGCGCGAGCCGCATCTCGGCTTCCGAGTACGGGTTGAAGTAGACGAGGCCCGACGGCTTGGTCTCGACCGGCATCTTGTGCAGAAGCTTGCCGTCCATCCAGAAGCCGAGCGTCACGGGCTTGGCGTCCGGCGCGCGTTCGCCGGGCATGCCGATGCGGATCGTGTATTCGCCATCCCAATCCACGCGGTGCGTCGCCTCGATCGAGCTAACGTCGGGCCGGCGGATTGTCTTGTGTTTCAGGTGATACTCGAACTCGAGCGGCTTCTTCGGCAGCGGATCGGCACCGATCGCGCGCGCGGCGATCCGTTCGGCGGCGGTGACGTACTTCTCCATCAGGATCGGCGAGATGGTGAGCACGTCGCCGATATTGTCGAAGCCGTGGCCCGAATCGTCTGTCGGGAAGTCTTTCTCGGCGCGGAAGTCGACGCCGAGCAAGTCGCGGACGGTGTTCGAGTATTCGTTGCGATTCAACCGGCGGGCGGTGACGCGGCCCGGATCGGGCTTGACGTTCTTGTCAGCTCGGTCGAACTCCGCCTTTACGAAAGCGAGGAGCGCATCCACCTGCGCTTGCGGAGGACGGGGCGTGCCCTTTGGCGGCATCTCACCCGCGCGAATCTTCTGCAAAATCCGCTCCCATTCATCACGGCGCTGAGTGAGCGACGCCGGATGAGTGAATGGTCCGAGGTTCAAGCTGCCCGAGGCGAGCCTGTCATTGTGGCAACCGGCGCAGGTCTTCGAGAGCACCGGTTGCACGGTCCTCTCGAATTCGCCGGGGCCGGCGGCGTGGAGACACACCGTGGCGGCAAAGACACCGATCCCGAACCAGGCAAGACGCATTTTATTACAGGATAGTCGAGTCTCGAGGCCAGGAGGTTACCGGCCGGCCCGCCCCGATCGCGACATCGGTGAAGAGCCCACCGCCTGGATCGCTCTTGAAGTTCAGAGCCGTTTTTCGCGCTAAGCGATTTCGCCTTTACAAAAACTTGCACGGACGGCTGAAATCGCATGTTACATTGCAAGCGTGCTGGTGTTGATCATCGACGACGATCCCGAGCTCTGCTCCCTGCTCGGCGAGTTCCTGCGGCGCGAGGGATTCGAGGTGGAATTCGCGCACGACGGCAACAAAGGTTTCGAGGCGGCCGTGAGCGGGCGCCCGTCGATCGTGGTGCTCGACGTGATGATGCCGGGCGCCGACGGCTTCACGGTCCTGAAGCGGATTCGCGAGAAGAGCCGTGTACCCGTGCTGATGCTCACCGCGCGCGGTGAAGACGTGGACCGCATCGTGGGCCTCGAAATGGGGGCCGACGACTATCTGGCAAAGCCCTTCAATCCGCGTGAACTGTCGGCTCGCTTGCGCGCGATCCTGCGGAGGCTCGAAGCCGATCCGGAGCCTGCGCAGGAGACGCTCACGGTCAACGGTGTTACGCTCGACTCCGCCACACGCGCCGTCACCTGCGATGGCCACGGAGTCGATCTCACCACCTACGAGTTCGACATCCTGCGTCAGTTGATGCGCGCCGCGGGCCGCGTGCTCTCTCGCGACGACCTCATGGAGCACCTCTATCAACGCAAGGCCACGCCGTTCGACCGTTCGATCGATGTCCACATGAGCCACCTACGCCGCAAACTCGAAACCTCGCGCACGCTCATCAAGACGATTCGCGGAGTGGGCTACCAGTTCCTGCGCTCGCCGCACGACGAAGGACTGGCGTGAAGAGCCTCTATTTCAAGGTTCTGATCTGGTTCCTCGCGACGGTTGCCGTCACCGGAGGCGGCGTGCTGTGGGTGGCGGCGCTATTCACCAGCGATCAGTCCGGATCGGCGCCCCCGTTCCGGCGCTCCATGGCGGTGCAGTTCGAGTCCGCGCGCACGGCGTATGAATCGGGTGGGGCGGAAGCGTTGCGCCAACACCTCGACCTGATCGAGAAGATCGCGGGAATCCGGCCCCTGCTCACCGATACCAAAGGCCGCGATCTGGCAACGGGCGAGGACCGCTCGTTCATCATCCGGCGGTTCGAGAGGCGGCTGCTGCCGCGCATGGCCCCGATCATCCACGCGGGTCAGCCGCTCTCGGGGATGCTCTCGGAAGACGGGAGGTATTGGCTGTTCACCTCGAACGCGATCGGGCCCGGTCCGGGCGCGCGCCGGGGACCTTTCGCCCTTCCTTCTCAGTTGTATTTGATCGCCTCGGTGGGCCTGCTTTCCTTCTGGCTGGCCTACCATGTCACGGCGCCCGTTCGGAACCTCCAGAAGGCCGTGGAGCAGTTCGGCGCGGGCGATCTGTCGCGGCGCGTCGAGGTGACCCGCTCGGATGAAGTGGGCCAACTCGCCAGTGCGTTCAATCGCATGGCCGATCGTGTCGAGATCCTGGTGAAGTCGGAACGGCGCCTTCTCATGGATATCTCGCATGAGCTGCGTTCCCCGTTGACGCGCCTCGGACTGGCGGTGGAACTCGGGCGCGAGGGCGGTGACGCGCGGGCCGCTCTCGATCGTGTGCAACGGGAGGCCGATCGCCTCAATTCGCTGGTCGGCGGATTGCTGCAGGTGACCCGAGGCGAAGCCGACCCGTCGGCAATCCGTTTCGAGGAGGCCGATGTAGAGTCGCTGATCACGACGATCGTTGCGGATACACGGATCGACGCCGAGGCGAAAGACTGCGAGATCCGCTACACGAGCGTGGCGCTCGTGACCGATTGCGATGTCGAACTGCTCCGGCGAGCGGTCGAGAACGTTCTGCGCAACGCAATCCGGCACTCGCCGCAAGGACAACTGGTGGAGCTGACGCTCGCGCGGCATGCCGGTGAAGCGGAAGTGGAGGTCCGCGACTATGGCCCGGGCGTGCCGGAGCATGCCTTGCCCCATCTGTTCGAAGCGTTCTATCGCGCCGAACCAACGGGCGGTTTCGGACTGGGGCTGTCGATCGCGCAGCGGGCGATGCAGTTGCACCGTGGGACGATCGTGGCCGAGAACGCGGGACCGGGGCTGCGAGTCCGGCTCCGCTGGCCGGTTTCGTGAGCGATCCCGCTACGCGGGGATCGCGTGGGCGAACATCCCAGCAGGGGCGAAGGTCCGCGGAGCCCGATAGGGCTGGAAGCGGTAGCCGACTCCGAAGATGGTTTCGATGTAGGATTCGCCGTACTCAGCAAGCTTCTTGCGAAGCCGGCGGATGTGGACATCGAGGGTACGGGTGCGGATTTCGCGGCTGTAGCCCCAGATCGATTGGAGCAGCACGTCGCGCGGAACGATGTCGCCGGCATTTTCAACGAGGGTGGCCAAGAGCTCGAACTCCTTACGAGTCAACACCATGGCCCGGTTGTCGAGAAACGCCTTCTGGGACTCGAAGTCGACCAGAACATGTGCGTCGCGATAGCTTCCTGCGGTTACCATAACAATTCCGATGTTATGGACTTCTTTCGGAAAGGTCGTAGGGAACTTGTAAAAATTTTGTAAAAACGCGACGTGTCGACTATTCGATAGTGAACGGGCCCGATTTCGCCAGGCGCAGGTACCGCCCCTTGGAATCCTCGGCATCCAGGCGAATGTGAACCGCGCGAACCTGGTCGGGAGTTTGCGTGAGAAACTCGGCCTCCTCGCCAGGTTCGACGGGATGCTCGCTCGCGATCGTGGTCATGCGCGAGATCATCTTGCCGCCGGGCTCGAGGAACTCGAAGAACAATACGATGCCGTCGAGCGGCTTGACGCCGACGTTCCTAGCCTTGCCGTCGAGCTTGATCGAGCCCGCGTCCCGCTCGATTTTGAGTTCGACGGTCACCTCCGGCAGCTTGTTCGGATCGGGCTTGCGCTTGGCGCGGTCCTTCACCTTATCCTGTGCCAACAGCAGGCACACGGCGAGCCCAGCCAGGGCGATCCGCGACAGCATGGAAGCCCTTACGATACCTGGGCGAGCACTTGGCGCATATGGGCGAACGACTTCTCCATGCCCGGCACCGGATTGTCGGCGTTGATCTCGTACTCGAGCATGGCGCCACCCTTGAAGTTCAGCTTCTTGAGGGCCTGGAAGATCTCCTTCATCGGCATCTTGCCTTCGCCCACCGCGCACTGGCTGTCCTTGTTCTTCAGATCGCGCAGGTCTTTCACGTGGAGGTCGAACAGGCGGCCCGCCTTGCCCGCGATCTCGATCGATTCCACGATGTCGGCGCCGGTGCGGACGGTGTGGCCGATGTCGATGCACAGGCCCATCCGCGGATCCATGCCCTTGACCGCGTCGAGCACACTCTGCGGCGACGGGAAGTGCTTGTCCTCGGGTCCGTGGTTGTGGATCGCGGCCTTGATGTTGAATTCCTTGACCAGCGCTTCCACCTTGCCGACGGTCGCGTGGGAGGGCGCGCAGACGATCATCGGCATGCCGGCGGCCTTGGCGTACTCGAACATCTTGCGAAGCGTGGCGTCATCACCGGTGAGCCCGATGTTTCCGCCCGAGGCTATCTTGATCTTGGCCGCGGCGAATTCTCGCTTCGCCTGATCGATCTCGGCGGCCGTGCTCGTGTAGCGCAGGTGGAATTCCTTCACGCTCACGTGATGGACGCCGAGCTTCTGGATCGCGGCGATCGCATCGGCGCGCGACAGTTTCCGCAGCGAGTAGCTGGCTACTCCCAGGACGAATGGGGCTTTGGCGCCGAAGGCAAGCGGCGCGGCTGCCGAGGATGCAAGGAACACGCGGCGGGTGATCATGCGAACTAGAATATCGCAAAATCCGTGCCTCGGATTCGCCCTCCATTGTTTTCAGACGGATAGAAGAGGTAGCACACCCTCAGCCTACCGCTCCTTACTCCGTTTTCGCGGCCGGGGGGGAGCACACTTGCCAGCAGGAGGTTCCCACCATGAAAACAATCACCCTCGCCGTTTACGGCATTCTCCTGACAGCCCGCGCCGGAGCCGCGGACCTGACGTTGCTCGCAGACGCCCAAGTCAATTCCACTCTCAGCGGCACCAACTTCGGGGCGCTGCCCCAGGCTCAGGTCAGCCAGACGACCACCGCGTTCCTGCGCTTCCGCGCCACGGAATTGGGCAACGCGCTGCCGGGCGACATCGTGACCGCCCGGCTGCGGGTGTTCATCAACAAGGTGAACTCACCGGTCACGATGCAGGTGGGCTGTACGATCGCGGACTGGGACGAGAATGTGCTTACCGCGGCCAACGCCCCGCAGGCCCGAATCGTGGGCTCGGTTCTCGGAGATCGAGCCAATGCATTCGTCACGTTCGACGTCACCTCATGCTTTGCCGCCAACCCAGGCGGGTTTGCCAACACCTTCACGCTGTCGACATTCGACACTGGTGCCGTGTTCCTGGACACCAAGGAGAATTCGACCACATCACAAGCTGCGAAGCTCGAAGTGGTGCTGGCTGGTCCCCAGGGTCCTGCCGGACCACAGGGAGTCCCGGGCCCCTCAGGCGCGCCCGGCGCCACCGGCCCACAGGGCTCGGCGGGCCCCGCCGGAGGCCAGGGAGCGGCAGGACCGACGGGCCCTCAGGGAACCCCAGGTGCACAGGGCGCGATCGGCCCACAGGGTGCCCAAGGAGCCAGTGGTGCGCAGGGCCCCCCCGGTGTGAACGGAATCTCCGGGATCGAACGAATCTGTGCCAATGGAACCGTTCCAAGTGCCTTCAGTCCGCTTCTGAACCATACAGCCGCTTGTACGGCGGGCAAGCGCGCTCTCGGTGGATCCTGCCAAAACATCACGACGGGATCCTCCTCCTCGGGATCGGCGCTCGGCACCAATTCTTTCCGCTGCAACTACTCGACGTCAGGCCTCAACGAAGCGGTGCAGACGTGCGTCGTCTGCGCGAACGCCAACTGAGCCTGGTCCCGGCCAGTGGTTTCATGCATCCGCCCCTGCTGGCGCGATAGCCAAGGTGCGATACGGCGTCGAATCCGGAATGATGTAGAATCGTATCATGAAGAAGCGCACCACGCTGACGCTGCCTTCCGAGGCTCTAAAGTAAGGCCGAGGAGATCGCGGCAAAGCGGCACGTTACGCTGATCACGGTCGTGGCCGACGCGCTCGAAGACGGGCTTGCGATTGTGAGTCGGGCGTGGCGGGCGGTCGCCGCCGAAGGGGCTGGCGCTCTTGCCGGATCCGCCAAGCGCGCGCGCCGGATGGTCGAGGCGAGGAGCGGACGTATGAGCCGCTGGCGTTTGACGTGATGGTCGCCGTGACGGCGTT
>CADECY010000010.1:75868-130973 GCA_902825945.1 uncultured Acidobacteriota bacterium | reverse complement strand
AGGAGCGGACGTATGAGCCGCTGGCGTTTGACGTGATGGTCGCCGTGACGGCGTTCGCGCGGCAATCGAGGTGTAGTCGGAACGACTCCGGGGCTCGTCCCGGTGCCGTTGATTCGGGTTGGGCGCGTCCTGGATTGAGCGAATTGTCAGCATCTAGGGGAGCAGCATTCCGCGCCTCACAGCGATGGCCGGAGCGGAGGGCTCTTGGAAACACAGCCGAGTGAACTCTCGCTCAACGGGAATCCGCTTACGTACGCGTGGGTTGTCGGAAAACGACTAGCTTCGGCCAGATCGATCGCCGTTCGCGCACAATTCAGTTGCGGCACACATCTCGTTGCAGCACTCGAATGATGTTGCCCGCTGCATCGAAGCAGGCATCGTGCGGAGCGATGAAACGTCCCGCCGGAAATGCCGTCCGCTCTTGAGTCCGCAGGCCTTCGTAGGTCTTGCCGTCCGGATGCTGTCCATCGCCGAGTTGAATGACGGGCTTGTTGTTCTTGTCGAACACGGTGACCACCGCTTTCAGGTCGGGCATCAGTAACAGATCACCCATGAACTGAAACGTGCTCGGCCAACGGACGGCTTCTTTCACCATGTGCAGTGGCTTGCCGTCGAGCGAAAAGTATTGGATGCGGCGATTGTCTCCACGTTCTCCCACCATCAGCAACGGATGCGGGCCGCGAGGATCGATGGCGATCGCATGCGGCCAGATCGTGGTGCCTGTGGCGGTCTCCTTGCCATTGTGGCGGCCCATCTCATCACGCGACCCGCCGAAGGTCCGGACGTAGCGGAGCTTCGCGTCGTAGTGGTGAATGTAGAACTTGCCGTAGCCGTCGGCGACATAGAGCGAGCCGTCCGAAGCGATGGCGAGGTTCGACGGGCGGTACTGGCTACGCTTTGGGATAGAGTCCGCTCGCCACGGGCGCATGCATCACCCAGACCACTCCGCCGTCGAGCGTAGTCTTGCGCACGAATCCCTTCACGTTGTCGCAGTGATAGAGAAACTCCTCTGATCCCTCGCGTCGCACGATGAGCCCGTGCGCGCCGCCACGCATCTCGGCGCCCCATGACTTGACGAACTTGCCCTTCTCGTCGAAGATCGCGATCGCAGCGGGACTCTCGCTCGACTTGTGAACGGTGTGTGCCACGATCAGACGTCCCTGCGAGTCGACCGCGATTCCGTGCGTGTTGCCGAACCGCAGCTTGCCCGGTGGTTCGGGCCAGTCGTGGATGACCTCGTAGCGGTGATCGCCCGTGCCGATCACCGGATTCCTGGCTTGTCCCTTCGCGGCGGTGAGCAGCGCGGGCCCAGCCAGCAGGCTTCGGCGGGTCATGCTTCTCACCCCAGCCCCGCGCGCTTCCGCAACTCGAGTATCCGTGGAAACACCAGACATTCCAGGAACGGTTCACCGCCGGACCTCGGGATCGGCCAGAATCGCAGCAACTCCTTCGCCTTCTCCACCTGCCCCGTCTCGAGATAGGCCCACGCCAACAAAATCGGCACGGGACTCGCCTGGTCGGGCCGTTCGGCACGCACTCCTTGTTCGAGCTGCGGTGCCGCCCCGGCGAAATCCTTCCGCAGCAGCAGCGCCACGCCGCGAATCGCCGGACTGTTTGCTTCACCGGTGAGCAACGCCCGGCCGAACGCGACGGCGTTCCGATTCGCCGCCGCCTCTCCCGCCTTGGCCGCGGCTTGGGCGAGGATCGATTCGGCCGCCGCGCGATCTCCCTGTTCGAGCTTCCAGATCGCCAACTGCACGAGCGCGACGGGGGTCCCATTCGCCTTCACGCGGGCCTCGGCCTCCGCCTTCCTTCCTCCCGTATAGTCCCACTGTGCGCGATACATCCAGGCGAACGGATGCTGCGCGTGGGTCCTCTCCCACTCGGCGAACGATTGATCGGCACCCGCCGTGTCTCCGCTCAGCCGCTTGGCTTCCGCCGCCTTGAGCAGCAGAGCGCCGCCGAGAAACTTCGGGTCCTTGGCGTCGGCCTCGCGAAAGGCCTTTGCGGCTTCGTCGAACTGGCCCGCCATCGTGAGGATCTCGCCTCGCGAATCGATCGGGTTCGCACTCGCTGGAACCAGTTTCTCGTAGGCGCTCACCGTTTCCATCGCCTTGGCGTGATCGCCCGCCAGTTCGAACGCGTAGGCGGCCTGATTGAGTAGATTCGCGGACTTGGGTTCGATCGCCAACGCCTGGGTGAACGCTCCGGCCGCCTCGCGGTATCGCCGCGCCCGGATCGCCGCCGAGCCCAATTGCGCCCACGCTTCCCAGTTCCCGGGGTTTGCTTTCGCGGTGGCTTCGAGCGCCGTCAGTTGACCTGCCGCGTCGCCCTGCAATGTGGACGCCATCAATTGCACCGCCGCTGTTTGCGGAGCGCCCGCGATCGCCGCCGCGGCGGCTTCGCGGCCCGACACCGCCATTTCCATCTGCGCCAGAAGCAGCCATGCCTCTTCGAGCTTCGGCTCAAGTTTGACGGCGTTGCGAAGCAGGGGCACCGCCTCCGCGGCCGGCATCCGGATCGCCTTGCCGTATGCCTGCACGGCTTCCGGATTCCAGCTCTGCTTGCCCGCGCCGTTCCAGATCGCGCCAGCGATCGCGGCTCCGAAGTCCGCCGGATTGGCGGCCGCGACATTCACCTCCGCGACGGTCCGGTGCGTGGGCGCATCCTCGACCGTGCCCCTTACCTTCCATCCGGATCCCTCGCGCACTGCATACGTGTGGACGATCCGCGTAGCCTGCCGCTTGATGGCATCGGCTCGATCCCGTGCGGCGAGCGGGACCGTGCCCGGAGCGCCGTTGAGCGCGCGGGAGGCGAGTCCGGCCGCGGCATCGGCGGCCCATTCGAGTCCGGCATCGCGTGACAGGACCTCGCAAGGGAGTATCGCGAGACGTTCCACCGCGCGCTTCTCGCCGCCGCAGGCGATCAGGAAGAGACTACAGAACGCGAGGCTGAAGCTCGAGCAGTTGCTGGAACTCCGGAAGCGTCTGGAGGGCGGCGAACTCGGGTTCTTCGACAAATTTCTGTTTATCCTTGAAGCCCTCTTCGAGAGCTTTGCGCATGTAGATCAAGGCCCGCTCGGCCTGACCGGCCTTGGCGTAGGTCTTCGCGAGATAGAAATGGAACTTGGCGCGCTCGGCGACGCTGCGCTCCTGCAAGAGCACACCATTGGTGGAGCGATGCTCGAATACTTCCGGGTCGAGCTCGAGCGCTTTCTGATAGGCCTCGGAGGCGCGCTCGTACTTCTTGCGCGCGAACCACGCCGTGCCGAGATTGCTGTAGATGCTCGCCGATCGCGGCGCGAGCTTCAGCGCCTTGTTGTAGAAACTCACCGCGCGGCGATAGCTCTTGTTGGCGTAGTAGACGGTCCCGAGGTTGTTCACCGCCTCGGCGTAGTCCGGCCTCAGTTTCGCGGCGCGCTCATAGCTGCGTTTGGCGTTCGCCAGATCCATCATCTGGTGGTAGGCGATGCCGATCTTGTTGAGCGAAATGTGTGTCGCGGGCTGGATCGTGCTGTAGTGATCGATCGCTTGGCGGTATTCCTTGCGGGCCATGCTGATGTCTCCCCGCATTTCGTCGTTCACGACGGTGCGTGGCGCCGGTGTCACCGTGCCGGGTGTCACCAGGGATTGACTTTCCGCCGTCTGAGCCGAGGCAAGAAAGGCAACCAAGATTGCGTAGTGCATGACGCCCTCCTTCCGGCGCCCGGGGGGCGCCTTTGCTTCAATTAAAGCACAAGGCCACGTGCGTCGCGAGGCCACCCGCATGCGCACGGCGGATCGAGCCTTGACTGTCGATGCCGGAACTCGGACCTGCCCTTTTCGCCCGCGTGTAGCGGAATATTCACCCCACGCGCCCTCGATCGGGCTATACTGTCCCCAAGTTCGCAACTCGCGAACACGGGGAGCATTGGATGGTCTATCCACGCATCGCAACTATTTTTGCGGCGGGCGTACTCGCCTTGTCGATCGCACCGGGCCTCATAGCGCAAGAGGTGACAGCTGGAATCTATGGAGTTGTTCAGGATTCCACATCCGCTGTCATCCCGAACGTTGTCGTTCGGGCCCGCAACACCGGAACCGGGATCGTCCGCGAGACGAAGTCCGACGAATCCGGCAACTATCTGTTCACGCTGATTCCGATCGGCACCTATGAAGTGACGGCCGAAGCGCAGGGGTTCAAGAAGGCGACCGTTCAGAGCGTGATTCTGCGCGTCAACGACAATCGCCGCATTATCTTCTCGATGGAAGTGGGCCAGATCGCCGATCAGGTAACGGTGGAAGCCGCGGCGGTCGCGGTGAACACGGCGACGGGAACCACTTCTCAGTTGATCGACGGCAAGGACATGATTCAGCTTCCGTCGCGCGGACGCAACGTGGTGCCGTTCGCGCTGCTGATGCCGGGCGTGGTCTCCACGACTCCGTATGACCGGCGCGCGAACAATTCGGCGGTGAATGGAATCCGTCCGACGCACAACGCGTGGCTGCTCGATGGCGGCTACAACGTCGACACGGGCGGCAACTGGAGTTCGCCCATGGCGCCGAACATCGAGACGGTAGCCGAGTTCCGCGCGATTCGCGGCAACTACTCGGCCGAGTTCGGTGTGGGTGGCGGATCGCAGTTCAACGTGATCACCAAAGGCGGTACGAACGCGTTGCACGGGTCGGTCTACTATTTCCACCGCAATGACAAGCTGAACGCGCGGAACTTCTTCCTGCCTTCGCGCGCGCCTTTCCGCGGCAACGACTTCGGCTTCAGCGTCGGAGGTCCGGCGTACATTCCGAAGGTGTACAACGGCAAGAACAAGACGTTCTTCTTCGTTCTGCTCGGTTGGATCAAAGAGCGGCGGCAAGAAAGCTTTTTCAATATCGTGCCGACCCCGGCCCAGAAGGCCGGCAACTTCTCCGCAAGCACGCTCACGCTTTTCGATCCCGACGCTGCCGGTCAGCCGTTTCCGGGCAACGTGATTCCCCAGGCGAGAATCGACCGCAATGCGCTCGGCTATGCGCGCATGTACCCGGACCCGAACTTTCTCGACGCCGCCAATCGCAATTCGTTTTTCCTGCAGGGCCGTAAGGACAACACGGATGAAATGAACTTCCGCGTCGACCACAACTTCACCAACAACCATCGCATCATGTGGCGCCTGACCCCGGAATTCCGGCTCTCGAATTTCGCCACGTCTTCGGGTTTCTCATTCTTGCGCCGGCAGGACGAAACGCCGGCCCGGAACATGACGGTGAACTACAACGCGACGTTCCGGCCGAACCTCATTATGGACTTCAACTGGGTCCGCAGCCACAACCGGATCAAGCAGTTTCCGCCCGATCTGAGCGGCTCCGTGTGGGGCATCAACATCCCGCAACTGTTCCCCGACACCGAACAGACCTATCCGCTCCAGAGCCTGAACCTGTCCAAGGTTCCGGACCGCGTGCCGACCATCTCGCTCACGAACTATGCTGGGGTGACGCCGGGTTCGCCGTGGAGCAACTACCAAACGATCTACGAGTTCCGGGATTCGTTCACCTGGATCAAGAACCGGCACACGATCAAGTTCGGCGGCAACTACTCCTACGAGATCAAGTTCGAGCCGACGAACACCGACGTGTTCGGGCGCTTCACGTTCGACGGCCGCGCGACCCGTCAGGCCGGGGTCACCAGCGGCGACGCGTTCGCCGACATGCTGTTGGGCCGTGCCGCCACCTATGACGAAACCAACACCGTCGCGTTCAATGACAATCGCCGCAATTCGTTCGAGGCATTCGTCGACGATTCGTGGAAGGTGAACACCCGGCTCACTCTCAACCTGGGGGTGCGCTTCTCGTACTTCCCGCCTGCCCACGAACCGGACAACCGGCTTCGTGCTTTTGTGCCGGGC
This sequence comes from uncultured Acidobacteriota bacterium, assembly GCA_902825945.1. GTDB lineage: Bacteria > Acidobacteriota > Terriglobia > Bryobacterales > Bryobacteraceae > SYLY01. The sequence goes on along the minus strand of CADECY010000010.1, from coordinate 125,095 downwards.
CAGTACAATGCCGCTCGCGCGGTCACCGTCAATTCATCAGGCCAGGTGGTCCGCGGATCGGGAGAGCGATTCAACGGACTCGTGGACCCGACCGCCTATTGGCAGACTCACAAGAAGAATTTCGCGCCCCGGTTCAGCTTCGCCTACGATCTGTTCGGCAACGGCAAGACCGCGGTGCGCGGCGGATACGGATTGTTCTATAGCCGCGAGATCCTCGGCGCGTTCATTCTGATGTCGGGCAACCCGCCCTTCTCGGAACTGGTGAGCATCGATAACACGCGCCTGTCGGCTCCCGGCGGCGGCTCCTCGCGCAACTTCGATCTGCCGATCGGGCTCGGCTCGATCGACATGAATCAGCTCACGCCCTACACACAACAGTGGAACCTGAACATCCAGCATGGGCTGGGCCGCAACACGGTTGTCGAGATCGGATATTCCGGCAGCCGCGGCATTCACTTCATGCGTGGACAGGACCTGAATCAGCCGCTGCCGAATCCGCTGATCCTGCAGGCGGGCTCCGGCGTCAATGTGAATCAACTCCGGCCCTACAAGGGCTGGACCTCCATCATGCATCGCGAGCAGAGCTACGCGTCGAACTATCACGGCCTGCAGACGAGCATCAACCGCAACTTCGCGAACGGACTGATGTTCCAGACGGCCTACACGTGGTCGAAGGCGATCGACAACGCTGACTACACGGGCGGAATCTACGGCAACTATCCCAACACGCTCGACGCCAGCGGTGAACGAGCGCTCGCCAGCTTCGACGCACGGCATAACTTCGTGGGAAGCATGGTTTACGAACTGCCGTTCCTGAAGGGCCGGAAGGATCTGGCCAGCCGGATGTTCGGCGGATGGCAAGTGGGCACGATCTACACGTTGCGCACCGGCCTTCCGATCAGCCCCGAACTCGGTCGCGACGTGGCGGCAATCGGATCGTCCACGCGACAGCGCCCGCTGGCGTCGGGCCGACCGCAGTTGTCGCACAGCGAGCGTACGCTGAACCGTTGGTTCGACGCGTCGGTATATTCATTGCCGGCCACTGGGACGTTCTCTCCCGTGTCGCGCAACGTAGTCGGCGGCCCTGGCTGGAATCAGTGGGACATGAACTTCATGAAAGCCTTCCCGCTGAAGGAAGGAGTTCGTATGGAGCTTCGCGGAGAAGGCTACAATTTCTTCAACCACACGCAGTTCAACGGAGTCGGAACCAACTTCTCGACGCCGGCAACGTTCGGGCGTGTGACTTCCACCCGCAATGAACGTAACTTTATGCTCGGCGCTCGCATTCAGTTCTAGCCTGCTCGCCAACGATTGCCGCCCCTGTCACGCGGCCATCGCCGATGCATTCGCGAAAACCGGCATGGGCCGCTCCATCACGGAGCGGCCCTCTGCTTTGCCATCCAAGTTCTACCATCGCTTGTCGAACCGCCACTACACGATCGCCGATGGCAAGATGAGGCGCCACCAGATCGGCGCGGGCGGCACCGAAATCAACGTGATCGAGAAGACGATCGACGTGGCCATCGGCTCCGGCAACCACTCGATCACCTACGCGTCGCGCACGCCAACGGGACTGCTGCTCGAACTCCCGGTGTCGTGGTACAGCCAGGAGAACGCGTATTTCATGTCCCCCGGCTACGACCGCCCGGATCACCTGGACATGCGGCGCGAGGTGGTTGATTCGTGTCTGTTCTGCCATTCCGATTCGGAGAAGCCCGCGGCGATCACGTGCCGCCGCTGTCATGGCGATGCCACCGCGCACCTCGCCAAACCCGGCCCCGGCAACATCTACAATCCGAAACAGTCGAGCGAAGTGTGCTTCCAGTGCCATCTCGAAACCGAGTCGATGGGTGTCGTCGACTCGATGCGGAAGCCCGGCCGTGACGTCTTTTCGTACAAGCCCGGCGAGCCGCTCGCGGACTACAAGCTCTACTTCGACCGCTCCGATCCGCCCGCGGGCCGTTTCGAGGTGAACCACACGGCGTACCGGCTGATGCAGTCGGCCTGCTACCAGAAGTCCAATGGAAAGCTGGGCTGCGTCACCTGCCATGATCCGCACTCGGCGCGAGCGCGCGAGGCGTGCGGATCCTGTCACCAGTCCGAGCACACACGCGCCAAGGTGACCGGGTGCGCCGGCTGCCACATGGCGAAGCGCAAGGCGCAAGATGCGATCCACATCCGGATGACCGATCACTGGATTCAGCGCGAACCGAAGTTCGCGGACCCGGTCAAGGAGAGCCATGAGCCGTACTCGGGCACTCTGATCCCCTTCTACACGAAGGCCGACCAGCTTTCGCTCGCGATCGCCAACACGCGCGTGCCCACTGCCGCGTCGGCGAGCCTCTACGAAGAGTACCTGGAGCGCGCCCCGAACGATGTGCCCACGCTGATCGCACTCGGGAAGACGCTCATCCGGCTGGATCGCGATCGCGACGCCGAAGCGCGGTTGCGCAAGGCGCTGTCGCTCGCACCGAAGGACACGGCGGCCCGATTGGCCCTCGCGGTCTCGATCGGAAAGCAGGGTAACGTCGCCGGCGCTCTGAAGGAGATGAAGGACGCGGTCGCGGCGGCCCCCGACGACTCCTACTCGTGGCTCAATCTCGGATTCACGCACCGCGAGTTGAAGCAGTTTTCCGAAGCCGCGGCGGCGTTCCGCGAGGCGATCCGTCTGCAGCCGGATCTTGCGGTGGCACGCATGGCATTGGCCTCGCTGCCGGCCGGAAAGTGATAAAACGGTTGATGAACGTCCGCTACTCTGATTGGCGGTGAAGGGATCACTACTTCCGCGCGGATGGCGTCCTCCGGAGGAGTCGGGTCTAGCCGGGCGGCGGCGTGAGAGGATTCACTTCGATGCAGGGCTCGGAAGCGACCTTCGGTCTCTCGAATTCGGGAGCGGGCGTTCGCAGCGCGAACCCGGGGATCAGAGTATTGCCTAGAGTGAAAACGATCAACGCGCCGAACAGTTCGGGAGCGAGGCCGAACCGGTCGCGCAGGATCTCCGCCAATACGATCGTGAACACCAACGTGGGAATCATGGCCGTTCCGATGCGGGTTCCGGCGGCCCAGTCTTCGCCGAACGCCCAGCGCCGGTGAGCCGCGACACGAAGGATGCGGACCGGAACCACGGCGACGAGAAGTCCCAGGGCAATCGCGAACGCCTTCGCGGAGAAATACTCCTGCTTCAGATGCAGGCCGGCCTTGAAAAAATAGAAGGGAATGAAGAACGAGGCGAAGAGTTCCACGCTGGCCGCCAATTGTGGCGAACTCAAGGCCGGAATCAAGAGCCGCATGCGCGTGGCGACCACACCGACTACGAACGCTCCAACCAGATAATAAACGCCCAGCGCCCGCGTCAGATGGGCGGCGAGCAGCGCGGTGAGAATCAGAAACGTAAACTCGGAGCGAGGGGCAAACGGTGCGATCATCCGATTGAACCAGCGAAAGATCGCGGGCAGCACGGCGACGAAAGCCACCAAGGCGAGCGTCGAGATCCCCAGCCTTTCGACTTCAACGCTTTGCACTGTCACGAACAGCACCAGCAGCGCCACGAGCTCTGCTGCGATTGCTTTGGCCTTTACCCAGTAACGCTCCTCCGCCGTCAGGCCCATGGCATGGAGGGAATCGAGTATGAATCCGGTTGACGGAGTGAACAGAGCTAGACTGAACAGCAGCGCGGGCCTCAGTGTCAGGCCGAAGAGCCACGCACAGGCCAGTGAACTCACTGCCAGAAGCAGGACTTGAATCAGAACATGTACCACCAGGGCGGGCTTGCCTCTCTCGAGATCACACCAGTCCACTTCGAGTCCGGCGAATAGGAACAGTGCCACGATTCCCAGCGTGCCCAATAGCTCGACCGTCGAATCCCCGTGAAAGGCGTGAAAGACCATGGTGGCGATCGCTCCCAGCGCGAGCGAAGTGATCGCGCCGGGCAGCCGGAACCGCTGCAATCCCCGGGGAACGATGAAGAGGGCCACGACGAGTATCAGGTATGTCAATTCAGGTGTGATGTTCACGGCGCAGATGCCTCCAGAATAGCCTCCCGCACGGGTGCCCGGCGAGACCTCCTGACCCGGGGCTTGATGCCGGGCGCGAGGGTTCCGTCGCGTTGAGTGATCGAGCGGCGACGCAACACACAGAATGGCGGTGGCCATTTGGGCCTCCACGTTTGCCACCATCGCTGGTTTCTTCATGCGGCCGGTAACTCCCGGCCCGGACAGCGGATTCCGAGTCGAAAGCTCGGATGACTGCATGCGCATCGCGGTCGAACCGCCGAACTTCTCCCAGGCCGCTCGGTCTGTGACGCCGAGCCGAGCCGTTGCCCGCCCCGAACCGAGTGCGAGACAATCGTGTCTCATCACCATGAAGACCAGCCGCCGAACCTTCGTCATTGCCGCCACAGCCGGAGCCTCCGCCGCGGCCGCTCGACCCGCGCCCGGAAAGGGTCCGATCGTCGCCTACGTGGGCGCCTACACGAATCGCGGCAAGGGAATCCACATCTACACGATGAATCCGGCGGACGGCGTGCTCACGCCACGCAATGTCGTCACGGGCATCCCGAATCCCTCGACACTCTATTTCCACCCCACCAACAAATTCCTCTACACGGCAAGCGAGGTGCAAGGACAAGGCGGCACGATCACCGCGCTGGCCGTCAACGCTTCGACCGGCGACCTCACCGTGCTCAACTCGGCGCCGTCCGGTGGCAAGGGACCGGCGCACGTGAGCGTCGATCCAGCGGGCAAGTTCGCGTTCGCGGCGAACTACGGCAGCGGCGAAGTCGGCGTGGTCTCGATCAAACCCGACGGCTCACTCGGCGGACTCGCCGATTCGGTCAAGATCACCGGACCGCTCGGCAAGCAGCCCGCCAAAGATGCGCCTCCCGGAAGCTTCGCCATCAGCGGACACGACGCGCCGCACGCGCACATGGCGCAGACCGATCCCTCGGGCAAGTTTCTGCTTGCGGCCGATCTCGGTACCGATCGCGTCTACATTTGGCGCGTCGATCCGCAATCGGGCAAACTGACGCCGAATTCGCAGCCGTTCGTGCAGGCGAACGAAGGCGCGGGTCCGAGGCACTTCGCCTTCCACCCGAACGGCAAGTATCTCTACTCGCTCAACGAAGAAGGCTCGACGCTCGACGTCATGTCGTGGGACGGCGCGACCGGCGAGGCCAAGATCAAGCAGACGATCTCCACGCTGCCCAAGGGCTTCGAGGGAACCAATTATCCTTCCGAGACCATGGTGAGCAGCGACGGCCGCTTCGTCTATTGCGCCAACCGCCTCTACGACACGATCGTCATCTATGCCATCAACAAGGCCGATGGCACGGTGAAGACTGTCGATTGGGCCTGGACTCACGGCGCCTATCCGCGCAACTTCAACTTCGATCCCTCGGGCCGCTTCCTTTACGTGCTGCACTCGAACAGCGACAACATGACGTGCTTTCGCGTGGACCGCAAGTCCGGCAAACTGATCTTCACGGGGCGCTGGTACGGGGTCGGGAGTCCGTCGGAGATTCGCTTCCTGCAGCTCGGGTGATGGTGCCTACAGCATTCGAAACGGGAGCGCGGTGACACCGGGTCCGAGCGGTAGCTTGATGTTGCCCGTATGGACCACATATCCAGGGCCCACGCGCGATCCCAGTTCCGCGCGGAAAGCGTGAATGCCCGCCGCCATTCCCGGAATCGGCGTCCCTGAAGCCTTGATCTCCACCGGAATCAACTCTTCGCCCGTATCGACGACCAGGTCCACCTCCGCGCCTTTCGCGGTCCGCCAGAAGTACAACTGTGGCTGCAAGCCTCGATGGAGAATCGTCTTGAACACCTCGAGGATCACCGCCGTCTCGAAGATCGCGCCACCGAGAGGACCCTGCGCGGCATGCCGGGCATCGCGTAGTCCGGCGAGATAGCACAGTGTGCCCGTGTCGGTGAAGTAGACCTTCGGAGTCTTCACCAGCCGCTTTCCGATGTTGGCGAAGTAGGGCCGCAGCACGATCACTTGATAGCTGGCTTCGAGAACCGAAAGCCAGGCTTTGACGGTATTCAGCGCCACGCCCAGGTCGCGGGACATGTCGGCGAGATTCAGCAATTGTCCGGATCGTGCCGCCAGCACCCGCAGAAAATTCTGGAACGAGCCGAGGTCGCCGATCTGGCGCAACGTGCGGACATCGCGCTCGAGATAGGTTTGCACGTAGCTCGAGTGCCACAGGGTGATGCCGCGCTTGGGCTGTGCCGTGAGCTCGGGATATCCACCGCGCAAGAGCGTATCCCAGACATCCTCGCCCGCGTAGCGCATCGGGAGTTTGCGCGCTGCCTCCCACGGAAGCGGCGCTCCCGGAGATCCGAGCATCTCGCGTTGTGTGAGCGGCAGCAGTTGCAGCATCGCCGCCCGGCCGGCCAGGGTCTCGGTGATCCTCTGCGACAGCAACAGGTTCTGCGAGCCGGTGAGGAAATACTGGCCCGAGACCGATCTCCGCTCGTCGATCCGCTCCTTGATGTAGGGCAGCAACTCGGGTGTGTATTGCACCTCGTCGAAGATCACCGGAGGCGGATACGCATCGAGGAATCCGCGCGGATCGGCGGCCGCGGTAGCGCGCACGTCCGGAGGCTCGAGCGATACGTAGTGGGCCTTGGCCCCGAACATCTCGCGAAGGAGCGTGGTCTTGCCCGACTGCCGGGGGCCGGTCAGCGCCACCGCGGGAGCCTCGCGCGCGGCTCGCCCGAGCACGGGCGCGATCGATCTCGCCAGAATGCCCATGGTGCAATTATGCATCCATAATGCACTTTTGCACAAGACCCCTGATGGTGCAATTATGCATTCAAAATGCATTTTTGCACCATCCTCCGTCGCGCCGCCCATGACCGGCCTACCCCCTGCGACAATAAAACGATCCGATGAAACGCGCGCTTGCCGCCGCTGGTGTCTTCCTTGTCGCGGTGGCGGTCGTGTCACTGGCGCCGCGCCCGCCCGCGCGCGCGCAGTTCGGCGCGCAGCCGGAAGACTTCCTCCAGTTCCGGATCTTCACGGGACTGACCGATACCGAGCCCAAGGAATGGAAGGGCCGCCTCACGATTTCAGGCGGCGGGATGACCGTCTCGCTTCGCGGTGACCGCTTCAGCGGCGAGGATCGCGTGTGGGACGACGGCCGCTTCGCCTACACCACCAAGATCGGCCCGCTCGAGAACCAGGAGGCGAATCCCGGCGGACAGACCGATTGGAATGACCCGCGCATCCGCCGGCTGATCCCGCAGGCGATCATCGTGAAAGCCCGCGGCACCAACTCCACGCGCTTCAAGTTCACCTCGCCCGCCGGTGAGTTCGAATTCGCTGCATCCGCCGTTCCTTATCACAAGCCTTGGTTCGGACTGAACGGCAACGTCCGCGTGGACCGCATGCCGCCCGAGGAGCGGATCTCCGAGGAAGGCACCGCGGACGACTATCCGGCAGTGGCCGTCAGCCCGGGCGGACAAATCCACTCGGCTTGGCTTTCTTACGCGGATCGCGGCGACTACGTGGTTGCGAGCGACGGGCGCCAACACTATCGGCTCACCGAGAAGGGCGATCATCACGGACCGGCGATCGCGATCGACAACAAGGGCTGGGTCCATGTGGTGTGGGCGCAGCGCGAGGACGCGGAGTTCCATCTCTACACGGCGGTGATGGTCGGATACCGATGGTCGCGCGCCGCGCGGCTCACGACGAATGGATCCTCGAACCTCGCGCCGGCGATCTCCTCCGATGGAGGCAGAATCGCGCTCGCCTGGCAATCGCTGCGCAAGGGTCATTCCGCGGTGATGGTTCGATTCTGGGACGGCCGCAACTGGAGTTCGGAGCAGCAGGCAAGCGGCGACGGAAATGCCTGGTCTCCGAGCATCGCGTATGAAGGTGGCAAGCCGTGGGTCGCGTGGGACTCATACGCATCGGGCGCCTACCAGATCTATGCTCGCCCTTATGCCGGGCTGGTCGCGGGTCCAGTGGAGCGGATCACCACCGGCGGATTCTTTTCGGTCCGTCCCTCGGTGGCGATCTCACCGTCGGGAACTCCGGTGGTGGCATGGGAGGAGTCCGGCGAGAACTGGGGCAAGGACTTCGCGTTTCTCATCGATCGCCGCGGCACGACGCTTTACAAGAACCGCCGCGTGCGTGCCGCCTTCCGAGACGGCGACGGCTGGAAGGAAATCGCGCATCCGGTCGAAGAGTCGCTGCCCATGAGCATCCGCCGTTTCGTCCAGCAGCCTCGTGTAACGTTCGACGCGGCGGGACGGCTACATCTCGGATTCCGTTGCCGGACCTCGACCGCCACCGCGCGCATGGACAACTGGGCTTCGGGGGGGCGCTGGGAGAGCTTCGTGACGCGCCTCGACGGCGAACGGTGGCAATCCGCGATCCCGCTTCCGTCGAGCGTGGGCCGCAACGGAATGCGCGTGGCGATCGCCGCCTCGGGCGAGTTTCTGCACGCGGTGTGGCCCACCGACAATCGCATCTGGCCGGGGAACAAATATGGCGACCTCGACATCCAATCGGCGCGGATCCCGCTGGGCGGTGCGCAATCGCAGCTCTCGGGCGCCGCACGTGCGGTGGCTCCCTCCGCGGCTCCCGCGATCCATCCGAACGAGTCCGCCGACACCGCGCGGATTCGAGACTACCGGATCCAGTCGAGCGGCAAGACGTATCGGATTCTTCGTGGAGATCTCCATCGCCACACCGAGCTTTCGCACGACGGCGTGGGCGACGGATCGCTCGAGGATCTCTATCGCTACACCCTCGACGCCGCGGCGATGGATTACGCGCATGTTGCCGACCATCAGATGGGCACCGACGAGGAGTACAACTGGTGGATCACCCAGAAGTCGAACGATCTCTACTTCCTGCCAGAGCGCTTCGTGCCGCTCTATGGATACGAGCGAAGCGTACCGTATCCGAACGGACACCGCAATGTGATCTGGGCCGAACGGGGCAAGCCAGTGCTGAAGATCTCGCCCGGCGAGCAGAAGGGAGCGATCAATACGGGTTCTGTCCTGTATCCCTACCTCCAGCGGACCGACGGCATCGCGACATCGCACACTTCCGCGACGCCGCAGGGCACCGATTGGCGCGACAACGATCCGGCGCTCGAGCCGATCGTCGAGATCTATCAAGGCTTCGAGTCGAGCTATGAAACCGCCGGGGCGCCTCGCGCCTGGAAAGAAGGCGACAAGGCCGTCCATAACGGGCTTCGTCCTGCCGGCTACGTCTGGAGCGCGTGGGCGAAGGGGCTGAAACTCGGGGTCCAGTCGAGTTCCGATCACGTCTCGACGCACACTTCTTATGCATGCGTCATCGTCGAGGAGTTTACCCGCAAGGGACTCGTGGATGCGATGCGCAAGCGGCACACCTACGCCGCCACCGATTCGATCGTGCTCGACTACCGCGTGGAGACGAGCACGGGAGAGGCGATTCAGGGCGATATCGTCGAAAGCTCGACGCCGCCCAAGCTCCGCGTGAAGATCCTCGGTACCGCTCCGGTGAAGCAGGTGGACATCGTTCGCAACAACGCCTACGTCTACAAGCTCGTAGGGAGCGACCGTGAACTGACGGTCGAGTACGCCGATCAGGATCCGCCGGCGGGCGAATCGTATTATTACGTGCGCGTTGAGCAAGCCGACGGACAACTGGCCTGGAGTTCGCCCGTCTGGGTCAAGTATTCTGGTAAGAAATGACCACTCGCAGACTGTTTGCTACCATGGCCGCCGCGGTCGCCATGGCGCTCGCCGCCGGACCGGTTGATCCGGGAGTCGAGGTTGCCGAGAAGGCTTGGGCCGAGGCAACGAAGAAGGCCGATGCCGCTGCTCTCGGAAAGCTCCTTGCCGGCGACATGACCTACACGCATTCGACGGGCGTCACCGACACCAAGAAGCAGTTCATCGACAATCTGGTGGGCGGCGCCGCCAAGTATGAAGTGATCGATTACGAAGAAATGACATCGCGGATGTACGGCAAGAACACCGCCGTCCTCAATGCGCAAGTCAAGCTGACCACGGTGAACAAGGGTACGCGCGCGAACGCGCACCTCAAGTTCACCCATGTTTGGATCAAGCAAGACGGACGGTGGTTGTTGGCGGCCCACCAGTCCACCCGGCTGCCGAACTGATCAGTCTCCGGTGGCCGCTCCTCGGACCATCGGTTCGTAATGCGGAGCTGGAATCGAAATCGGCGCGTGCTGGTGTCCGGCTACAGGCTGCAACGCCTGCAGGAGGATGCCCAGCCGCGCTTCCAGCTCGGATACTTTCGTGTCGATCTGCGTCAGTCGCGTTTGTCCGAATGAACCATTCGGGGGAGCCTCCATCCGATCCAGGACGGAACTGCGGGCGAAATCGGAGATGCTGCGGGCACCGTGCGTTTGGCACGAAGCCTTCAGTTTGACGAACTCTTCCTCGCTCAATCGAAAATTGACGAGACGGTTCCGGGGTCGAAGCATACTCATGATCTTCCTATGGGCGAATCACCACCGTGGAGCGGACGGCGATCCTGGAAAGCTATCGGCGCCTCCGTGGACCGGCAACAGGAAAACGGTTGTCATCCATTTCGGCGCCCATATAATTAGTTCGGAAAACCGGAAAAAATCTCACCCGGGAAGCGGAAAAAATGACAGGTTGCTTCTTTTTTTCGCTACAGAAGGATTCGGAACGTGTACATCACGCTGGTTCCCACCCCATCGGTGGGGACTGCGGCGAGGATTCCGTATTCACCAGGGGCGAGTGGTGTTTGTAGCACCATCCGGAAGACGTTGTTGCCCACCTTCTCCACTCCGAATGGGATCGCTCCCTTGGCCACTCCGCTCTTCTGGTTCACCGGACCCACCTGGAACTCACGCAGGCCTTTGACCGGCCGCATCGGCAGCAGGATATAGGCATTGACGGTCAACCCCTTTGGCGGGGAGATCAGGATTTCCATCGGATTCTGCAGGAAGTTCCGGCTACTCGGTCCGGGAATCGTGCCATTGAGATCCTTCTTGACGATGCCCGCGCTGGCGATGTTCTTCATCGCGCCGCTCGTCTTCCAGGTGACGTCCTCGGTCAGCAGCTCGAGGTACTCGTTGCCCTTCTTGTAGAACAGTCCGGGATCGGTGATCGAGGTCCGCGAGCCGGTCATCGCGGGCTTCGACGGATCGCCTGCCGGGCCTGCCGCGCCACCACCATCCGGACGGCCCTTGGAGAGCATCGTGTTGATGATCTTCTCCGACACGCCAGCATCCTTCAGCGCGATCAACTCGTTTGCTCCCAACGCGTAGGCACCCGGCTGTTGCCGGATCACATTCATGATCAATTCTTCCGTCAAGCCGGATTTGACGAGCTTGATCACCCCTTCGTTGTTCAGGGGCTCCTGCCCGAAGGCCGCCAGGATCAAAGCCGCCGCAATCAGTACAATTCGCTTCATCATGACTCCTCTTCGAATTGTAGCTTTGTTTGGCATAACATGATCGGATATGACCCGCCGCCAACTGCTGGCCACGACTGCCGCCTTTGTTGCTCCCGCCAAGCCTCGCAACGTGCTCTTCATCGCCGTGGACGACCTCAACACGCGCGTTGGTTGCTACGGCGCTCCCGTCCAGACTCCGAATATCGACCGGCTCTCGCGACAAGGCGTCCGGTTCGATCGCGCCTATTGCCAGTATCCTCTCTGCAATCCATCCCGGACCTCGCTGCTCACCGGCCTCCGTCCGCCCCGGACCCAGATCATGGAGAACGCCACTTGGTTCCGCGACAAGATGCCGGACGTGGTCACCCTGCCGCAATTGTTCCGCCAGAACGGCTACCGGACCATGGCCAGCGGAAAGATCTTTCACGGCGGACTCAACGACGACAAGGCCTGGGACATCGGCGCGACTCCGCTCGCGCGCCAAGCGCCACGCAAGGGGCAGGCCCAGAAGGATCGTGAGAAGCACGCCGACCGCTACCTGGCTCTCGACGGCGACGGTGCCAGTGAGCCCGACTCGCGCAACACCGAGCGAGCCATCGAACTCCTCGGTCAAAAGCACGACAAGCCGTTCTTCCTCGCCTACGGCCTCGCGCGGCCGCATGTCCCGTTCCTCGCGCCGAAGAAGTACTTCGATCTCTACGACCCTGCGAAAGTCAGGCTTCCACCCGATTTCGCCGCCGAGCCTTCCGGCCAGGGACCCGCCTACCGCCCGAACTTCGATATCTTCATCCGCCGCCCGGCCAGCGAAGAGGAAGCCCGGCGGATGATCGCCGGCTACTACGCGTCGATTTCCTTCATGGACGCGCAAGTGGGCCGAGTGCTCGATGCCCTGGATAGATCCGGCCATCGAGACAATACCGTGGTGGTCTTCTTCGGCGACCATGGCTTCCATCTGGGAGAGAAAGGCATGTGGTCCAAGCAGTCGCTCTTCGAGGTGTCGACGCGAGTGCCGCTCATCGTCTGCGCGCCGGGCGTGGCCAAGACCGGCCAATCCTGCGCGCGAACCGCGGAACTTGTGGATCTCTATCCGACACTCGCGGACCTGTGCGGACTGAAGCCGCCCGCCGGGCTCGATGGCGAGAGCCTGGTGCCTCTGCTGCGCGATCCACGCGCGCCATGGTCGAACGCAGCCTACACCTTCATCCGCCGCGGCACCGTACTCGGCGCGACCATCCGGACCGAGCGATTTCGATATACCGAGTGGGACCGCGCCAACGCGGAACTCTACGATCATCGCGCCGATCCCGGAGAGAACCGCAATCTCGCTGGGGACCCGCGGTTCGCCGGGGATCGTGAGGCGTTGCAAAGGCAGCTAGCGAAACAGATCTCCGTCGCGTGACGGGCCCAGGTCGAGAACCGGGTGATACCCGAACGGCCAGGAACCCGGCCTCCCTCCAGGCGGCGCCGCAGGCCGCTGAAGCCCGTGCCACGAACGAATGGCGGGTACAGCGTGCCCGTCTCCGCTCGCAGGTGCGCGCGGGCGACCAGACCGTCAGGCAAAAAGGGCACGGCGCTCTTGGCGCCGTGAAAGCGTCCGCGCAACAAGCACCCGCCGAGCGGGGGGATCCGTCAGAACATCATTGGTGACGGGGCCACTGAAGTGTCCGCTCATCATCTGGACGCGCCAGCCGGCCGAACCGGGGCGCGCGATGATCGGCCGGGCGTCGAGCACCACGCTGACCAGGTAATACCAGACGGTGGGCGAGGCGTTGGCGCACGATGCCATCTCCACTTGGACGTCAACTGTTCGATAGCCCTCTCGGGCGCCGCGATGTGAAAGGGGAATAGTGTTTCGGCCCGGTTCAGGCTATCCTCGAGCAGGTACTGGCTGCGGGCATGCCTGCCGTGTCGAAGTTGACCCAGACGGCTGGCATCGAAGCGCAGGCGTTCAGACAAACGCGCTCGAGCAAGCGCTTCGCTGATCGCGGTAACGTAGAACAACGGCATGCAAGCAGCGATCCTCAAAGCATTCGGCTCACCGCTCGAAATGGGCCAGTTGGACAAGCCCGAGCCCGGTCCCGGTGAGGTTCTGATCCGAGTGAAGGCGTGTGGCGTCTGCCACTCCGATCTGCATCTCGCCGATGGCGACTGGGAGCTGCTGAAGAAGATCACCAAGATGCCGCTCGTGCTCGGACATGAAGTGGCGGGCGTGATCGAAGCCGTGGGCCCGGATGTGACCGGCTGGGAACCTGGAGATCGCGCCGGTGTTCCATGGCTGCATTGGACGTGCGGCCAGTGTGAATACTGCACCAGCGGGCGCGAAACGCTGTGTGGCGAACAGGCCATCACGGGCGTCACGGTCGATGGTGGCTTCGCGGAGTTCGTCAAGGCGAAGGCAAGCCACACGGCGCGGATTCCCGATTCGTTGACGCTCGAGGAAGTTGCGCCGCTGTTCTGTGCGGGGCTCACTGTGTACAAGGCGATCAAGGCGTCTGGAATCCAGCCGGGTGAACTGCTCGCGGTGTGCGGCGTGGGCGGGCTCGGACATCTCGCGATCCAGATCGCCAAGGCGCGTGGGATTCGCGTGGCCGCGCTCGATATCGCCGATGACAAGCTCGAACTGGCGAAGGAGTGCGGTGCCGATCTCGCGATCCACGCCGTGACCGGAAATCCGCGCAAGGCGCTTCGCTCGGCGGGCGGCGCGCATGTGGTGATGGTGTGTTCAGGCAGCAAGGCGGCCTGCGAGCTGGCGCTCGGCTGCGTCCGGAAGGGCGGAACGCTCGTCGCGGTGGGGATGCCGCCGGAGCCGATTCCCGTCTCCGCGGTGACACTCGTCGCCGGGGAGTTGCGGATCATCGCGTCGGCTGTCGGCACCCGCGAAGACATGCGTGAATTGCTCGACCTGGCGGCAAAGGGCGGAATCAAATGCCGCTTCGAGGCCAAGCCACTGGCGGAAGCCAATGCCGTGCTGCAACGGATGAAGAGCGGCGAGATCACGGGCCGCGTCGTATTGACGCCATGAGCTTGCTGCCCGCGATCTCGCTCGGCACGCTGATGGTGTTCGGCGTGGTCTGGGCCGCGCTGCATGACATCGCGCACGGGGAACTCGACACGCGTCTCGAGTGGAGCGTGCTCGCTCTCACGGTTCCCGCGTTCGTGCTGATCCGCCGCGCGGCCAGCAAGAGTCTCAGGCCGGGCGAGTGGACGATCTGGCGGGCCGGCACGGGCCTGCTGGTTTTGCTCTTCGACTTGGGCGCGTTGAGCGCGCTGCTCCGGCCCAAATTCGTGGCGGATCCGGTGGCCGGCGCCGTCTTCCTCGCCGCGAGCGTACCCGCGTTCGTGCTATTGATGCGGCGCTGAGCCGATCCATGCGAGGTGCCCGCGCCCTATCATGGAAATAGGCACTTGATGAACCTCACCACCATCGCTATCGGCGAAATCCTGTGGGACCTCTTCCCCGACGGCGAACGGTTGGGCGGTGCTACGTTCAACTTCTGCGCGCATCTCACGCGGCTCGGCGCGCCGGTCCACTTTCTCAGCGCACTGGGGAACGACCCGCGAGGCGAACGGGCGCGTGCCCGGTCTCTCTCGCTGAAGGTCGAGACCGGACTGTTGCAGACCGTGGATCATCCGACAGGCACCGTCGAGGTCGTGCTCGATTCCGAGGGCAGGCCCACGTTCACTTTGCGGCGGCCGGCGGCCTACGACCGCATCTCGCTCGACAAGGACCGGCTCGCCTCCATCGCCGCGATGGAACCCGCGTGGCTCTACTACGGCACCCTGCATCAGATCGTGCCCGAGATGCGCGAGCTCACCGCGCACCTGATGGAGTCGCTCACACACGCCACACGGTTCTACGACGTCAACCTGCGGCCCGAGGGCTTTACGAAGGAACTCGTCGAATCGCTGCTCGAGAAGGCGGACGTCATCAAGCTCTCCGACGAAGAGTCAGTCGAGATCGACCGCATGTTCGGCGATCATCCTTCGACCGCCGACGCCTTCTGCGATCGCATCGCGCGCCGCTTCGAGGCCCGCGCCGTGTGCGTCACACGCGGTGCTCGCGGCTGCGCGCTGTGGCACATGGGCGCGTTCGCGGAAGCGCCCGGATATCCGGTGAAGGTCGCTGATACGGTCGGATCAGGAGACGCGTTCGCGGCCGGACTGCTCTGGGGACTGGCGCATGGTTGGGACATCCGTCACACGGCGGACTTCGCCAATCGGATCGGGGCCGTGGTGGCGAGCAAAGCAGGAGGGGTTCCGGCGTGGTCAATGGCGGAAGTCGAATCACTCCAAACTCATTAGCGAGTGGGGAAGATCGTCAGAGATCACGTCAAGTTCCACTTTAGTTTAGTGTAGGCATCGGAAACTCGAGAGCGGGCCCGGACGATCTACACATGGAACGTCCGGCATTCCGACCGCTTTACCGGATTCGAGGTGCCGACGCCGGACTCACTTTACCACTGAGCCCGCGACCGAGTTTGAAACCAGCCTCAACAGCCGTCCCTCGTCTTCACCCGACGGACGCGTCGTCAGGATCACGCACACGAGCTTCGACTCCGGATCCGCCCAAGCGACCGTTCCCGTCGCGCCCGAATGGCCGAACGTCTTGCGCGAGCAGATGTCGCCGAAATAGGCCCAGACGGGTGAATTGGCCAAGCCCCAGCCGAGTCCCCAGGGCTTGTCGAGCGATCCGTTCTGATCGGTGATCATCCGCGCCACGGTCTTCGGACTCAGCAGCCGGTGGCCCGCGTATTCGCCGCCGTTGAGGA
Organism: uncultured Acidobacteriota bacterium; assembly: GCA_902825945.1. Taxonomy (GTDB): domain Bacteria; phylum Acidobacteriota; class Terriglobia; order Bryobacterales; family Bryobacteraceae; genus SYLY01. The sequence continues at coordinate 108,929 of CADECY010000010.1, read as the reverse complement.
AGGTTTGCAGCAGCACCGCGAGGTCGCGAGTCGTCGAGTGCATGCCGCCCCACGGATGCCCCATGTCGCGCCAGTAGGGACTATTGGCTCCGAAGCGGGCCACGTCCGCCGGATCGCCGCCGCCCTGGCACCACGCCGTGTCCTCGATCTTGCGCCCACCCATGCCGAGCGCACTCGACTTCATGCCGAGCGGTCCGAAGATCTCCTTCTGCTCGAAGTCGCGGAGGCGCATCTTGGTCACGCGCTCGACGATCTCGCCCGACAGCAGCGTGCCCATGCTTTGATACTTGAAGTCCGTGCCGGTGGGATAGAGCAGAGGCGTCGACATCGTCTCCTTCACGAAGTCGCTCAACGGCGCGTGCGCGCGGCGCAGTTCGGTGTTGCGCGGCAGCATGTCCGGAAGTCCGGAGATGTGCGACATCAGGTGCCGCACCTTGATCTGCTTGTGCTGGAGCTCGGGCAGGTAGAGATGCGCCGGATCCTCGATCGAAACCAATCCGCGCTCGGCGAGCATCATGAGCGCGGTGATCGTCACGGGCTTGGTGATCGAGGCGAGCAAGAAGATCGTGTCCGGATTGACCGCGGGCGCGTCCGCCTTCGGCGAAAGCTTTCCGTAGCCGCGATGCAGCGCGATTCCGCCGTTGCGGACCACGATCAAGGACGCCGCGCCGATGCGGCCCTCGCGGATCTCGGCTTCGAGCAGCCCCGAGGCTCGTTCGAGGCGCGCCGCGTCGAGTCCCACTTCCGCCGGGTTCGCTTTCCGCAATTGCGCATTCATCAGCATCGCGCTCACCGCCAACAGCATCAGCTTCTTCATCGCATCACCACATCCCACACTTTCGTCTTCCGCGCCTCGCCCCCTGGACCCTTCACCGTCAGCGTCACCACGTAGTTGCCCTCTTTCTTGTATTGATGGAGCGGATGGCGCTCGCTCGATGTCGTTTCGTCGCCGAAGTCCCACGACCAACTCGTGATGCCACCATACGATTGATCCTGGAAGGCGACCATGCGCCGGTCCATGTCGAGGACCTTGAAGGTCCAGTCCGCCTCCACCGCTTTCCGGAACTGCTTTTCGAGCGGCATCAGCCGGAAGGCGACCGCGTCGGACGCGTTGCCGTACATCGTGGTCTTGTGCGAGAGATTCCAGAAGCCGCGATACTTCGGCGAGTTCACGTCGTCGTAGTCGAGGATGGACCAGCTCAGGCCGATGATCTTGTTCTCCCAAAGCTTCGATTCGATCGCGCGCTCGGGCTCGGCCGGAGCGTAGTCGAACGGCGTGATGTAGAACTCGAGCGTGAGCTTGCCGCTTTCGCCCGGCTGGAATTTGTAGTCGTAGGCGGCGTTCGCCCACGGCAGATCCTTGATCCAGGGCTGGCAGCCCCAGACCATCGTCCAGTCCTTGTCGAGGGCCGGCGTGAAGATGTGGTAGTTCTGCGCGTGGACGCCGTGGAAACTGAGGAAGCCGTTGTTCGCATTGACGCCCTTCTGGTCGGCGTGCAACTGCGGAATCAGCGGCCCGCCGGAGAGATCGCCGTCGACCACGACCTCGAAGATGTCGTTATGCAGATCGCGCTTGGAGAAGTCCCAGTAGTTGTCCGAGGCTTCGTAGAGGAAGTAGAGCCGGTTCATCCCCTTGACCCAGCCGACCTTCACCTTGACGTCGAGATCCTTCGGATCGCGCTTCGTGTTGTTGACGGTATCGCGGAGCTCGTTGGTCCCGATCGCGTAGGACTCGGGTACGATCGACCAGTCCGCCGCGCTGCCGTCGATCGTTGGAATCCTGTTCGCGGGGAACTGGAAGATCTTGAACTCGACACCGGGCCGCTCGAGCGCGGTCAACGCGCTCGAGAAGGCAATCAAGAGAGCCGCACGCATCATCCGGTGATTGTATCGCGCGCGGCCCCGGTCTACGGAAACCGCTGGACCGCGAGGAACCAGAAGCTGGTATCGGTGAGCAGGCCGTTACCGTTTCTAATCGTGAAACTGGTGGAGCCTGCATTGTTGAGGATCGAATTGGTGAAGTGGGCACTACCAGTGGCGGCGTATGTCAACAAGAAGGAGGGAGCACTCGGAAAGGCAGGGACATAGGTAATCACGTAGGTACCCACCGCGGTCCTCTCCGCCGAGAATCCGGTACCGCTGAACGTCCCATCCGCATTGACGAGTCCGCTCACGATGCGGAGCGCATTGCCAGCCGGGCCCGTGGGTCCCGTGGCGCCAGTCGCGCCGAGTCCGGTGAGACCAGTTGGGCCAGTGGGTCCTGTGGTTCCCGTTGCTCCTCTTGCTCCCGTTGCTCCGTTTGCTCCCGTTGGTCCGATCACTCCGGTTGCCCCAGTCGGGCCAGCCGGGCCCATGGAAACCAAAGTGACATCCAACATCGGCGGATGACTCGTCGAAGTTCCTTCCTTGCTGTCGAACATGACGCTCACGGTGGGATTCGAGGGGTTCGCGCTGAGCACGAATCCGTTGTTCGGCAGCAGGCCCCCGACCCAGTCGCGCACGATCGAAGTGGCGTCCACCACGATGTAGACTCCTGTGGCGGGAACGCCGACGGCGGTTGCGACGGGCGTGGAGATGCCGGGCGCATTCGTGCCGTTGATGCCGCCTTCCGTCCATGAACCGGCGGCGGCATGGACATCGATCGATCCGGCTGTGTTTACCTTGTTCACGAAAAGCAGAAGCGTGGCCTTGGCGATATTGGACGACGCGGTGCCCGCGGGAAGCGCCGATGTCAGATCGAATTGCAGGTATCCTCTGCTCGACGGCGAACCCGAGACATTGACGAGGCTTACGGAGCCGAAATTAGCGGCGCTGCCTTGAACGGCGTGCGCATCGCCAGCCGGTGGGGCCGTAGCGGCCCAAGCAGAAACGCCGACCGACACCGCGGTCAGCAACGTGGTGATTCTCAATTGTTCCCTCCCGGCCGCCTCGCGAAGAGCTGCCCCAAGCCCTTTGACCAGCGAGGGCGCCGAAGCTCATTGTACGATATCGTCAGCGCGCGGCCGATCCAATAGGCTCCACCAGCTTGTAGACTTCGCGTTTACCGAATCCGTGCCTTCGCGCGACCTCCTTGATCGCGTCCATCTTCGGCATGCCGCCGGCGATGAGCGCTTCCACTTGGGCGCGGAGATCGGATGGTTCGGACTCGGGAATCGGCCGCTCCGGCGCCGGTCCGACCAGCAGCGTAATCTCCCCCTTGATCGACGCCCGCGCCTCGAAATCTCGCCGGACCTCGGCGGCGGTTCCACGAGCGAACTCTTCGTGGAGCTTGGTCAGTTCACGCGCGACGACAACCGGGCGATCGGGTCCGAGGACGGCTTCGAGATCCGCCAGCGACTCGACGATCCGGTGCGGAGCTTCGTAGAAGATGGTGGTGATCTTGCTGTCGCGCAGATCCTCGAAGGCGCGCCTGCGCTGGCTCGATTTTGGCGGAACGAACCCGGCGAAGTGGAACTGGTCCGGCGGGAGTCCGCTGGCGGAGAGGGCGGTGATCGCGGCGGAGGCTCCGGGTACCGGCACCACGGTGAGTCCTGCTTCGACCGCCGCGTTGACGATGCGAAAGCCTGGATCGGAGATCAGCGGAGTACCAGCGTCGGTGATGATCGCGATCGACCCGCCTGCCCGGACGATGTCGAGGAGTTCGGCGGCGCGCGCCTGCTCGTTATGTTCGTGGCAACTGATCAGCCGCGTCGAGATCCCGAGATGATTCAATAACTTGGAGCTTTGGCGCGTATCTTCCGCGGCGACCGCCGAGACCTCCCTCAGGATTCGCGCGGCACGAAACGTGATGTCCTCGAGGTTGCCGATTGGCGTGGCGACCACATAAACGATGCCCGGCATTTCCCTGACAGTATGGCACTTCGAGTATTGAAGCGCTCAAGTTTTCCGCCTAGGGGGCCGATTCACTCATGAGATGAGTTGCCGCGCCATGTACTCGAAAGAGGTGTTAAGGTGAAAGGAGCTTTTTCCAATCCGAGTGGACTGATGGACCCCGCTGAAAGCCTCCCCTTCGCCGGCGAAAACGCCGATGGCACCGGAGCGCTGCTTTGGGCGGTTCCTGGCAAGCCTGTGTCGGTCGAGATCGAACCCGACGTGGTCGATCGAATGCTCCGCGAAGTCCAACGCGGATTCGGCTTGGTTCCTCGCCGTGGTGTCGAACTCGGCGGAATCCTGATCGGATCGATCGAGCCCGTTCCCGGCCGTCCCGGCGATTGGCTCGTGAAGATCCAGGACTTCGAAGGCGTCCCCTGCTCGCACAGCAAAGGGATGGCGTACCAGTTGACCCCGGACGAGCAGTCCCAGTTCGAGGAAACGCTCCTGCGATGGAAGCGCGCACCCGGACGGAACGCCTACGCGGTGGGTTACTATCGCAGCCATACACGAGAAGGCCTCGGCATGGCCGAGGAAGATTCCGAAGTTTTCGACCGCCTCTTCCAGGAGCCCGGCGCAATCGCGCTTTTGGTGAAGCCATTTGCAACGCGGGCCAGCGTCGGCGCGATCTTTTTCCGTGAAGGCGGCCACATGCGAACCGAGTCGAGCTACCTCGAATTTCCGTTCCGGCGCGATGGCTCCGCGGCGGCCGACTCTGCGGCGGCCGACTCCGCGACGGGAGGTGAGGCGCGCCCCGCGCAGCCAAGGGCTTTGCGAGGGCACGCCGGACCGATTCCCATGCCCTCGTTCGGCGGCGGGCCCAGGCCCGCCGAGTCGAACGAATTCGAGGGACCTTCCCTGGGAATTCCGGGCACCCGCCGGGATCTAGAAACGGGAAAACGCTTCAAGACCGGTTGGGTCTGGCTTCCGCTTTCGTTCGTGTTCCTGCTGTTCGGATCGGGGCTCGGATTCTTCATGGGCGTCAACCTGAAGTCGCACGGCTTGGCCGGAGGCTCCCGTGATCCGTTGTCACTCGGTCTGACCCTCGGACCCTCGGGCGACGATATCGAGGTCCACTGGGACCGCTCGGCTCTCGCGATTCAAGGAGCGGCGCGAGGCGCGCTGATCATCGGTGACGGCGCCAATCAGAAGGCGGTTCATCTCGATTCCGATCAGCTTCAGACGGGCAGCGTCCTCTATCAGCGTGCCAAAGGCGCGTCGAACGATGTCCAGTTCCGGTTGGAAGTTTTCGCCCGCGAGCGGACCATGATCGCGGAGACATCGGTGTTCAAGGGCAAAGGCGACGGGCCGGCCGGAACCCCGGCCCGGTAGCGATCGCGCCGGTCAAGCGGCCTTGGGCCGCTTGGGTTTTGGAGGTGCTTCCGTTGACAGGCCCAGCCGCTCTCCGCTTTCGTCAACATCCGCGTAGACGGGTTCCGCCGGCTCGATCATGCCGCTTGCGACCATCGCCGCGATCGGCTGGATCAGTTGCCGGTGGATGGTTCGCTTGAGTTCGCGAGCGCCATACTGGGTGCTCGTTCCCCGCTCGATCAGAAACTTCTTCGCCGTTTCGGACACCTCGAGCGGGAACGATCGGTGTGCCAGACGGTTGGAGATATGCGCCTGCAAACCGGCCAACTGCTGTTCGAGAATCGCCTCCAGCGATCCCCGGTCGAGAGGCCGGTAGGCGATCACCGCGTCGATCCGGTTGATGAATTCCGGCGAGAACTTCCTCCGTACCGCGTTCATTCCGATCCGCTCGATCGCCGAGGCGGCATCCTCGAGCGGCTGATCCACCATCGACTGGAATCCGAAGTCGGGCCGCATCGCCCGCAGCATCTCACTCGCGCCGAGATTGCTGGTCATGAAGATCATCGATCGCTCGAAGTTTACCGTGTTGTTGTCGCCGAGCCGCAGCGATGCCTTGTCAAGAACGCCGAGCAGCAGTCGCGCCATCGAAGGTGCCGCCTTCTCGATTTCGTCGAGCAGAACCAGCGACACGCTGTTCCGCTCGCTCGTAACCGCGTTCAGCTTCGCCTGTGTGAGCATCGGCTGCGTCTCGCGATGTCCTAGATATCCCGGTGGCGCGCCGATCAGTTTGGCTACCTCATGTTCCATCTGATACTCGCCACAGTCCACGCGCAGGACGTTCTTCTCGCTGCCGTGAAGCACCGACGCGAGGGCCTCGACGGTTCTCGTCTTTCCCGTTCCGCTCGGTCCCAGGAGAAGGAAGACTCCTACCGGGCGGCCTTCTGGAGCCAGTCCCGCCTGGTACATCTGGACGTACGGGACGATGCTTGACACGGCGGTCGCCTGCCCCACCACTTTCGCCGCGAGCGCGGCCGCCAGATCGTTCGGATCCTGCCCCGGCCGCTTCATGCGGTAACCGATCACATTGCGCATTTATTGCTGCTCTCCTTCTGCTCCGGTTCCCCGCGGAACCGAGTGGACGTGGCTTCCTCGCCACGCGTTCAGGATGGCGGCGCGCAACTCCGTCTTGCCGATTCAACCGCACCTTTCGACGGCCATTGATGAAGTTTAATAAAAGGCAACCATCCCGTTTGCAACAGGATGAACCGGCCAGGAGGCCAGAAATGCGATTTTTCGAGAATCGCTGTGACTGAGATTTTCCGAGATCCCGAGCCGCTACTTGTGACGGTAGGTGATGCGGCCCTTGGTCAGATCGTAGGGTGACATTTCGACGGTCACCCGGTCGCCCGCCAGCACGCGAATGCGGTTGCGGCGGAGCTTGCCGGCCAAGTGCGCCAGCACTAGCCGCTCGGCGTCCAACTGTACACTAAACTGTCCGGCAGGGAACTTCTCGACGACCGTTCCCGTGACTTCAATGCAATCCTCTTTGCTCATTGACCTCCTTGGCTTCCTTCTTGGGTGAATACACTGCGAGCCCGTAGCGGCCCACTAACCCTTGCATAGTATACCCTACCAGGCGGCGGCCGGGCCGGTTCGCGGGAGCCACCAGTTGACATCGATACCTTTCCGAGCCCGCACACCGGAGCCGGTCATCGCCGTTGTCGCTCTCGGGACCGCGGGTGCTAGCCCAACGGCTCGGGCTCTGTGTGCCTCTTGCGAACCCGCGTACAACGGACCCGGTCGCCGCCAAGGGCGCTCTGGGACCATCGGCGCTGGCAACGGCTCTGCTGCTTTGTGCGCCTTTCGCACCCGTGAACGATCGCGCGGTTTCCGCCGGTTCCCCGGGGCTGGGGGGCGGACACGGCTCGGAGGCCCCTTGCGCTTTCGTGAACCAACGAACAACGGTCGCTGCCGGGTCCTCCGTGGTCCTTCCCCGTCTCGACACTGCGGGTAGCGCCCCGTGTCCTTCTCACCTCAATAAGCTATGGCGGAGAGAAGCAATTTGTACTACCTTGATGAGGGTGCGTCAACAGGGATGAGCGAATTCAAGGACCGGTCCGTCTTGATCACAGGCGCGGGGCGCGGAATAGGCAAGCGATTGGCGATCGGTTTCGCGGCGGCGGGTGCCCGCGTTGGTCTAATGGCGCGCAGCAAGGCGGAACTCGACCTGACGCAGCTCGAAATCGAACATCAGGGCGGCGTGGCGATCCGGCTGCGGGCCGACGTTCGCGACGCCGAGGCGGTCCGGACTTCGGTCGACCGGATGCGAGCCCAATTCGGACCCATCGATGCGCTGATCGGCGCGGCGGGAATCCAGGGTCCCGTGGGCCCGTTCCTGGAAAACAACTCGGTGCAGTGGATCGAGACGCTCGAAATCAATCTGATCGGCGTCATGCGGACCTGCGCGGCCGTGCTGCCCGAAATGGTGCAAAGGCGCTCGGGCAAAGTGGTGATCGTGAGCGGGGGAGGCGGTGCGAATCCGCGTCCCGGATTCTCGGCCTACGCTTCTTCGAAGGCCGGACTCGTGAGGTTCGCCGAAACACTCGCCGAGGAGATGCGCGACCACAACGTTCAGGTGAATTGCATGTCGCCCGGGGGCGCCTATACCCACATGACCGACGAAATCCTGCGAGCAGGTGAGAAGGTGAGTTGGAAGGAGATCCAGGACGCGCAGCAGATCCGTCTGACCGGTGGCATTCCCGCGGAAAAACAGATCGCACTCGCGATGTTCCTGGCGTCGGAGCGCTCCAATCACATTTCGGGAAAGCTCCTGCACGTCAAGGACGATTGGAAGAAGCTCGAAAACTCCGTGGTCCCGCCGGATTTCTACACGTTGAGACGCACGATCAAGGTGTGAGACGATGCGAGCATGCCGCGCCGTATCGCGATCGTTCTCACACTGATTCTCGCCACAGTTCCCGCGCTCGCACAGAATCGCAAGCGCCTCCTCGCCATTGGGCAGGTGAAGGGTTTCCAGCACGACGCCACCTCGCACGGGCTGGCGACGATCTGGAAGATCGGCCAGGAGTCCGGTGTTTACGACACTTTCATTCGCACCGACACGCAACTGATCACGCGCAGGAAGCTCGACGCCAACGGCAAGAACCTCGACTATTTCGACGCTGTGCTGTTCTACACCACCGGCGAACTCGATCTGGACGATAGCCAGAAGGCGGACCTGCTCGCGTTCGTGCGCGGCGGCAAGGGCTTCGTCGGCGCGCACAGCGCGATCGACACCTTCTACAACTGGCCGGAATATGGCGAGATGACGGGCGGCTACTTCGACTTGCATCCATGGAATCAGTTCCAGGCGCCGGTGGTGGTTGAAGATCCCGATCATCCGATCGTGCGGCACTTCCCCAAGGAATTCCGGATCATGGACGAGATCTATCAGGTGAAGAACTTCAGCCGCGAACGCGTTCGCGTGTTGATGAGCCTGGACGCCGCGAAGCTCGACCTTGCCAACAAGAACGTCAAGCGGACCGACCGGGATTTCGCGGTGGCTTGGGTGCGGAACTACGGCGCGGGCCGGGTGTTCTACTCGACATTCGGCCACCGCGAGGATTCCTGGAATCGCCCCGATGTCCAGAAGATGTGGCTCGAGGCGATCAAGTGGTCGATGGGTTTGACCCAGGGCGAGGCGGCGCCGCGTCCGAAGGCGGCCCGCCCCTGAAAGAGCACGCGGCTACCTTGTCACCGCGATGAAAAAGAACCCCGGTGGTGGAGTCCACAGGTTGGCCGGCCGGAAGCGCCCCGCCACGTCCGGCTGGAGGAATGCGCGATGCTGCGAAGAACTCCCACGTTGACCGGACTGACAGAACCGAAGTTTGATGGCACCAGGGGCAGGTGCGTCTCCAGGAGCGGCGCCGTGGCGCTCCAAGAGTGTTGATTGAAACGGCTACGACACACGTGGCCGCCAGAACGTGAAGTTTTCGTTGTCCTCCGGAACGTTCGGCTCGGCCGCAATGGGCTCCAATGGTGCCAGGATGAACGTCAATCCGGCGAAGACACTTTCGCCGAAGCGGAGGATATTTTCGAAAGCGATCCGCTATGCCGTTGCCATCGCCTTCGCCAGCACGTACGGACCCTCCGGGATCAGCGCCACCCGGGCGCCGTCCGGCAGGTCTCGCGTCAGAGCCGCGATCGCATCTTCGATCCGCCCGAACGCCTCGCCCCACAGCGACGGATAGTAGTCCGCCGGAAGTCCGGGAACGTAGTAGAGCAGATCGGCACGGCGCGTGACGAGCGCGAGCTTTTCGAGCTGCCACTGATCCACGGCCACTGGTGATCCGTTCAGCGACTCGAGGAACCGCTCCGGATCGGGCCAAGCCCTCAGCATGTCGCGGAACTCCTCGGCCCCCGGGCCCTCCGAACATGCAGCAACGAGCAGGATCTTTCCCCCGGGCTTGACCACGTGCTGCGCCGCGGTGACGCCCTTGACCGCCTGGTAGAACGTCAGGTCGAGCGGATAGCCGGCCGAGGTCGTGATCACAGCATCCGCCGGGTGGTTCACCAGCTCGAGCATTACCTTCGAAACCAGTGCGACGCCCGCGCGGTGCGCCTCGACTGGATCCCCCGCGAAGACGCCCGCGATCTCGCGCTTACGTGTGAGCGCCACGTCCACCATGAAATCGTGCCGGGCCATGGAGGCAATGTCGAGCAATTCGCGATGGAGCGGATTGTCCTCGATCGAACCTTCGTGCGTCCGGGGATCCTGCATGAACTTCGGGCTGTGCAAGACCTTGATGGTCTCCTGCGCCGCCAGTCCGGGGGCGATCAGCTTTCGTCCGCCGGAATAACCGAGCATGAGGTGCGGCTCTATGAAGCCGAGGGTGATGTGCAGATCGGCTCCAACGAAACGTTCATCGATGTAAACCGGCGTGCCCGAGGCGGTGGTCCCAAGGTGGCGATGTTCGGAGAGGTTGCGTGCGTAGTGGTTCACCACCCGGTATCGCGCCGCGACGTCTTCGCCCACGATCTCGCGGATCTCGGCATCGGTGGCCGGGCGATGGAGTCCGGTGGCGATCAGGATCGTGATGCCTTCGCTCGGAATTCCGGCTGCTTCGAGGCGGGGCAGGATGGCGGGCAGGGTGTGACGATTCGGCACAGGACGTGTGATGTCGCACACGCTGATGGCGGCCGAGCGCTTGCCTTCAGCCAATACCCGCAACGGGGGCCGTCCGATCGGATTGTCGAGCGCATGATCGAGCGCGGCGCGCCAATCGGGCAAGGGCTCAGCGGAGCGTGCCTCGAGAACGCGGAAGTCGAATCGATCCGCCAGGTTGATCGCGAGTCCGGTCTTGCCGAACGCCAAATCCAGTTGCATGGCGACAACGTAGCATATACGCGCAATGGAAGTCAGGAAATTTTTTTGAGGGAAACGCGCATGGCGTGATCCGAATCTACTAGGGAGAACGCTTTCCATAGTGAGAGCAGATTTGGCAGGCAGATTGCACTGGTTGCGAGTGCGAAAGTGAGGACTGGAGGATGTTGATTTCTGGTTTGGTGGCCGGCTTCTTGATATTCGGCCTTTTCCTATCCATGCTGGGCAATTCCCCGAAGACCCGCTAGAACGGGCCGGCCGGGGAAGAGTCCGCGGCGGACGCTACAATGAGTCCGCATGACAAGAGACTTGACCGGCAAGACCGCCCTGGTGACAGGATCTTCCCGCGGACTCGGAGCGGCGATTGCCTGGAAACTGGGCGCACTCGGCGCTCGCGTGTGTGTGAACTACCACGGTAGCCCCGCGAAGGCCGATTCCGTTTGCTCGGCGATTCGCGAGGCAGGTGGCGAGGCGTTTGCCCATCGCGCCGACATTCGCGATGAACCGGCGATCCACGGGATGGTGAGCGCGATCAAGTCCCAATGGGGACCGGTGGATGTCCTGGTGGTCAACGCCACGGGGCCACAACCGTTCCTTTCGATCGAACAGCAGACGTGGCAGTCGTACCTCGACCAGCTCGAGTTTTTCGTCAAGTCGCCGCTGCTACTCGTGAAGGCGTGCCTCCCGGAGATGAAGGCGCGCCGTTCGGGCCGGATCATTCAGATCGGCAGCGAAGTCTTCGAGATGGGCAATCCGCGATTCGCCAACTACGTCGCGGCCAAGGGAGCGCAGTACGGCCAAACGCGATCCTGGGCGCGTGAACTCGCGCCGTGGGGCATCACGGTGAACCTCGTCGCTCCAGGCTGGATTCCAACCGAGCGGCACGATGGCACGAGCGCCGAGGATCTGGCGGCCTACGCGAATTCGGTACCGATGAAGCGGCAGGGGATTCCGCGCGATGTCGCCGAAGCGGTGGCGTATCTTGCTTCAGAAGGGGCCAACTTCGTCACCGGGCAAAAGATCGCGGTGAACGGCGGCAATACACTCGAATAATCAGAGTCCGCGCCGGGCTTTCATCTCCGCCGCGACCTCGGCGATCTCCGCCGGATTCAGCGCCACCCGCGCCACCTCGAGCAACCGAGTCTCCTCGAACGCGATGTGCTCGCGATAGGCGCGCGCCACATCCGCCGCCGCACTGGGGAAGCGAGGGTCGTCGAGCGGTGTCTCGCGCAGCCGTGCCACCAGCGCTTCGACCCTTTCGTGCTGCTCCGACAGTTGTCGCAGGAACTCGCGATCACCCGGTGCGATCTTGGCAAGCAGCCGAGGAAACACGCTCTGCTCTTCATCCTCGGTGTGCCAGGCGCCGTTGGTCTCGAGGAACCGCAGCGACTTTGCGATCACGGCCCGCGCCTCATCCGGTTGCGTGCCGAGACCGGCTGCCCCGCGTTCGAGCGCTTCCAGCCTCTGCTCGATCCGGCGATGGCAGGCGCGCAGGTGCTCCACCGGCTGGTCGAGCGTCGCCTCGGGCGTCACGCAGGCGGAAAGCTGGCTGACTGGGACCATGATTCGATTCTCGCCGATTCCGCGCCGCCGGATATCGCAGAATAGGAGCTATGCTCCATCGCCGCCGATTTCTTCGCACGGGTCTCGGGTCCGCGGCCGCCGGCATGGCGTGGTGGGCGCACGGACAGAGTCCCTCCGCGCGGTTTCGCGTCTGGGATGTCCACTGCCACCTCTACTCGGTTCCGGGCGATTCGCCCGAGACGCGCATGGAAGTGCTGGTGCGTTGCGCCGACCGGTTGGGGATCGAGCGGATGATTCTCTCGCAGGGCTACTCGTCGGCACTCCATCCCACGACGGAACAGATTCGCGAAGAGAACGACCGCGTGATGCGCGCGATCCGCGGCTTTCCCGATCGCGCGTTCGGGTCGGTGTACCTGAGCCCGCTGTATCCGGAGTTCAGTGTGCGCGAGTTCGATCGCTGCGTGCGCGACGGGCCAATGATCGGCGTGGGTGAACTCGAGATCGACAAGCGCTGCAACGCGCCCGAGATGGACCCTATCGTCGAGCGTGCCATCTCGATGAACGTGCCGGTAATCCAGCATTGTTGGACGAGAGTAAACGGAGTTGAACCCGGTGAATCGAGTCCAGCCGATCTCGTGGAACTCGCATTGCGGCACCCGCGCGCCAACTTCATTTGTGCGCACTCGGGCGGCAATTGGGAGACCGGAATCCGGACTCTGCGTCCCGCGAAGAACATCGTGGCCGAGTGCGCGGGCTTCGATCCCACCTCCGGGATGATCGAGATGGCGGTGCGCGAACTGGGCGCCGAACGCGTCGTCTACGGCAGCGACGTGGGCGGACGGAGTTTCGCCTCGCAATCAGCAAAGGTCCTGGGCGCGGACATCTCCGATTCGGCGAAGGCGCTCATCCTCGGCGGCAATTTGCGGCGGCTCTACGCGCCGGTGCTCCGCGCGAAAGGCTACCACGCGTGATCATCGATACGAACGTCACGCTGTCGCGCTGGCCGTTCCGCCGGCTGCCGGGTGACGAAACACCGGATCTGGTGGCGCGCTTGCGCGCTCGCGGCATCACGCAGGCATGGGCGGGCAGCTTCGATGGCCTGCTGCATCGCGACACCGGAGGAGTCAACGCGCGACTGGCGGACGAATGCCGCCGCCATGGAGCGGGAATCCTGATTCCCTTCGGATCGGTGAATCCGAAGCTGCCCGATTGGCGCGAGGATCTGCGGCGATGCGAGGAAGAGTACGAGATGCGAGGAATCCGGCTGCATCCCAACTATCACGGATACGGCCTGAACGATCCCGAGTTCGCGCAATTGCTCGAAGCCGCCGAGGCGCGGAAGTTGATCGTCCAAGTCGCGGTATCGATGGAAGACGCGCGGACCCAGCATCCGCTGCTGCGCGTTCCCCTCGTGGATCCCGGCCCGCTGCTCTCGCGCGCGCCGGGGGTTCCGGTGGTGCTTCTCAATTGGTGGTCCGCTTTGCGCGGACCGAAGCTCGCACCTCTCGCCGCGCTGAGCAACGTCTTCTTCGACATCGCAACGGTCGAGGGCATCGAAGGGATCGCACGGCTGGTGGAACCGATACCGGTCGAGCGGATCCTTTTCGGGTCGAACGCGCCGTTGTTCACGCTCGATGCCGCGCTACTCAAGATGCGCGAATCCGGACTGCCCGAGGAGCGGACAGTCCGAATCTTCGAAGCCAATGCGCGGCAACTCCTCACGCGCCAGTGAGCGGAGCACTACTGCGGGCGCGACACCCCCCAAACCACGCGGCGCATCTCGCTCCGGACGCGCTTTCTCGTGGTGCGCGCCCTTTCGGCGACAGCGGCGAAGCTCGTGTTGGGACGCCCTTCGTGTGCCGGCGCTTCGAAACGCGGCCGCGCCAGGGCGGACGGGAGATCCTTGTAGACCTGCGTGGTCACCGCATCGTGGGCGCGATCGTCACCGCCAGGCAGCCTCACCGGGCCATAGCGACCACCGTTTCATGCCGCCCGACTTGACGTGGTGCTCGTGCAGCGGCTTGAAGTCGTTCTCCTCCATCGCGAAGTAATCGGATTGGCGGCCTTCGGCGATCTTCATATAGTCGTAGCCGATGATGTCGCCCTCGACAGTCGGCGCTGATCTGGCGATGGCGAGTTGGCGCGAGAGCACCTGGCCCACACGAGTCCGGTAGGCACTCGACTTGGTGATGTAGTCCGCATACATCATTCCGAGGGCCTTTTTGGCGATCAAGTCTCGCATCGCGCTTTCCGGTTGCGGCGAACCCCTCGCGGATCGTGAAGAGCACGTAGTTTCCCCGAGGTTCTGGATTACCACCGTAGATCACCTGCGTGAGCAGGACCGCGGAAACGCCGGGTCCTCTTTCAAAGCCAATTCCATCATCTTGCGCGTGTGCGCTTTGCTGTACTCGACGTAGGCCTGTCCCTTGCCGTCGGCGACGTGGAAGAAGGTCGATGTGGAATAGAGAGGCGTCTGTTGCGCAAACCCGCTCGCGGCGGTGGCGAGCGCGATCGTGAGAATTCGGGATTCTTTCATTTGGGCAGCTCCTCGTTCATGGAGAGCGTGGAGCTTCCGTGAAAAGGCCCAACGCCCGCCTATTTTTCTCCCGCGAACCAGGCGCCCCAGGCAGCGGAATCGCCCCATGACACCGTGTCGCCCCATGACACAGTGTCACCCCATGCAGCCGAGTCCGCTTTGGCGGAAGTCGAGCCCCAGGCGGCGCTGGTTCCCCAACGGGCCGTCGAGCCCCAAGCCGCCGACGATCCCCAGGCCGCCGTGTCTCCCCAAGCCACGGTGTCGCCCCAGGCTACCGTCGCGGTCCGGGCGGTGGCCGAACCCCACGCCGCCGTATCACCCCACGCCGCCGTCGAGCCGTACACCCTCGCGGTGGATCCCCAGGCGGCGGTATCGCCCCAGGCCACCGTCAACGGCTCGACCGCCTGACGTCCCCAAACGTTGGTGAGGCTCCAAGTGAAGTTGTCCCACAGCGACCTGCGGGGGTTGACTAGCAGCCCCTGACTCAATCCCGCGTTGTAGACGATCCAGGGAGAGGTTGCGGGAGCGGCCGGCCTGGCGGTGTCGGCGAGTGCGGCCGCGACATCCAGATAACCGGCGCCCACCGTGAACATGTCATGGGTTGCCGGATAGACGGCTCCTGTGGAGAGATCGACGCTCACGCTCGAGGGCGCGAAGCCCTTCCAGGCAGACTTCATCAGCCGCGCCTTGATCATGTCGGGAGTCAGCGTAGGATCGGCCTCGAGCAACAACGCAGCCGCTCCAGCCACAAAGGGAGCCGCCGCGCTGGTTCCGCCCGCGCGGGAATAGTAAGAGTCCACCACATTGGCCGGATAGGTGCGATCGAGCGTCGAACCCGGCACTCGCGCGGCTACGATCAGATTGCCGGGAGCCACCATGTCGGGCTTCACGACCATGTCTCCCCACGAGGGACCCTTCGAACTGTAGCTCGCGATGATGTCATCGGTGCGCGAAGGCGTCCCGAGCGTCTTCATCGATCCCACCGTGATCACCGCTGGCGAGTTGGCGGGCGAAAGGATCGTCGCATAACCGGAGCGTCCGCCGTTACCGGCGGCCACCACGACGGTGATTCCCTTCCGCCAGGCGGCATCGACGGCCTTCACCAAGGGGTCGCGATCGAGGCTTTCGTAGATGGGCCGGCCCACCGAGAGATTGATCACGCGGACGTTGTATTCCGTACGGAGCTGAATCGCCCGTTCGATGGCGGCGATCAGGATTGAGTCGCTGCTGGTGCCCTGCGCGTCGAGCGCGCGCAGATCGATCAGGTTGACGTCTGGCGCAACACCGCGAACAGCCCCCGCTGAGGCCGAACCGTTGCCCGCGATGATTCCGGCCACATGGGTGCCGTGTCCATATGCGTCTGTGTTCAGTCCGTTGATGAAGCTCTCCCGATAGACCACGCGGGGCGCGAGATCCGGGTGAGCCGCGATCCCAGAGTCAATCACAGCGACCCCGATTCCCTTGCCGGTGAGACCACGGGAAGCGGCGGTGTCCACGCCGGCGGTCACGTTGGCGAAGTCGGTGGCCTGCGCGACTGAGGCTTTCACCTTACGGTCGAGCGAGACGTAGTCGATGTCCGGG
Organism: uncultured Acidobacteriota bacterium; assembly: GCA_902825945.1. GTDB lineage: Bacteria > Acidobacteriota > Terriglobia > Bryobacterales > Bryobacteraceae > SYLY01. The sequence continues at coordinate 92,724 of CADECY010000010.1, read as the reverse complement.
TTCGACTCGAGTGCCCGGATATCTTTCGCGAGCATCGTCTGGGCAGCCGCGCCGATCTCCTCGTACACTTTGCTGGTCTTGCCCTTCAATAGCTTGGATTGAACCTTCGCGGTCTTGTCCTTGGAGCCGAATTGGACAAGCACTTCCACTTCCTTGGGAATTTGGGTGTCGAGCAGCTTTCGGAGATCAGGGCTGAGCCGGGAGCTTTGAGCGAGAGCAGCGCTGGTGATCGAAAGCGCGAGCAGCAATCGAGACGGCTGATTCGGTTTCACGGGAACTCTGAATGCACGCCGGATACCAGTCGTGGGGGGATTCGTAAGGTGAAGAAAAGCGGACTCGAGTCCTGGACCCGTACTAGTAAAAGGGGGGGGTATGCCTGACACTACGTCAGGGAAAGCCGTCAAACTGACCGCCCCCGTTTGGGCGGACCTCCGGTCCAGTGTTCGATTTTCTAGTGAAGTCCCCGCGTGCGCCGATGAGGCTTTCGTCGGAGAACCACCGGGGACCACCGGCGTCCTCGGCTGAAGTCATGCGAAGGACTGCGGATGCAAGTTGCTGTTATCCTGTTGGCCGCCACTCTCACGATTTCGGGTCAAACTCTCGAAATAGACTACCTCCAGCCTGATCCCTCGGACTACGAATCTTGGGAGAAGGCCAACTCGGGCGACGTATCCCGAAAGTCCTCCCAGCGGGCCATCTCGGGCGATGGCGCAACCATCACGTATACCGCGTTCAATGGCGCCGTTCACGCGGGCATGGCTGAATACCGAGGAAGGTACGTCCGGCTGGTGCTCAACCAGCTCTGGATGACCACCACGAGCGAGAGTGAGCGCCTCCATCTGCTGGACTACGCCGATCGGGTCTATTCGGACTACGTTCAGATCATCGGCCGCGAGCCCGCCGGGAGCGGCCTTCTGTCGATCGCTACTGTTCCGACCTGCGGATACGGCTGTGGCTACGTCGGGGCCAAGGGAATCGAGATCGACCCGGGAGCCAGCTGGCGCGACGATATTCTCGCTTCCCTCAGGTCCAACGGGTCGAGCTTCATCATCACGCACGAGATGGCGCACAATTTCGACGTGTTCCGCCCCTTCATTGGCTATTGGAATGACTGGGGACACGCCTGGACCTGGCTCAATTCGTACTTGCATTACTACTCGCGCGAAGGGATGAAGGGGATACCAGCGGACGCCCAGTTCCGTGCGGACCGCTACGAGACCTACGACGCCTACATGGCTGCCTCATCCCTGAATTGGGCCAACTGCATCACGGGCCCAGCCTGCGACGAATCGCGCAAGAACCGCGTTTGGGCGGGCCTGTTGTTCCGCTTCGCCGAGCTTCATGGTTCCGAAGGTATGCGCCGTTTCATGGAGTTTCTACGGAAATACTCGGTATCGAATCCGGCTCCCGCGACGAGCGAGGCCAAGGAAGATGTTCGCGTGGAGGCGATGGCCTTCGGCGCGAACCGCAACATCGCCTGCTATGTGGACAAATGGCGTTGGACCGCGAGCGCGGCCCTTCGCGCGCGCATGACCGCCCAATATGGAAGTGCCAATTCGAACTGCGTGGACCAGGACGGCGACGGATTCTCGGTGCTCGACGGTGATCCGGATGACGCCGATCCAACCGCCAGACCAGGAACGGCGGACTACTCCGAGCCGCCCGGAGGCGACTTCTCCGATGGGCTCGCGGTATCGCTACCCTCGGCGATACACGGCTCGCTCTCGACGGCAACCGATCGCGATCGATTCGTGCTGACGCTCTCGCATCGCGCGGCGGTGCTGATCACGTTGACCTCGGCCGGTTCCATGCAAGGTTGGCTCGCGCTCCATGACCGAAACGGCACATGGCGCGATTCACGCTACGTCGCCGCGGGAAGGATGGGCTCGATTCTCGCCGGGCTCGATGCGGGCGCATGGTCATTCGCGGTCGAGATGAACTCGGGATCGAACATGGGAAGCTATCGCGTCGAGGTGCGCGAGGTCCCGCTGTCCGGATCGTGGGCAACCGCATCGGCCGAGTCCAACCGGCTGCGGCTGACCGCGCCTCAGGCGGCCCGGTATGCCGAGCCACCGGACGGGCTCGAAGTGTGGCTCGGGCGATACGGCGTGATCCGGCGAATGGCCTGGGATGGCGCGTCGGATGCTGTTGTTGACGTGACCCAGTCGGAGGTTCCTGGTGCCGATCGCAACGGAGGCTACCCGTTCGCGTTCCGCGCGACCAGACAGGGAGTTCCGGTGGTGGATTGGACAGACCATCCGGCCGCGCCGGTCTGGACGCCGCCGCCTCCTGGATTCTCGATTCTGAAGCCCGTTTACGGATCGACGCTCGGCTATACGATCGTCCAGTTTCAGTGGACGCCGTCTCCGGGCGCGGTGAGCTATGAGATGCGGCTCATCGAGGCCAATTCGCCGCAACAGTTCCGAGTCTCGCTCGCGGGCGACAGCACAGGCGCGATCTACACACTCGAGAGCGGAACTTATCGCATGGAACTCGTGCCATGCACTGCGTCGGGCTGCCAGGCGCCCGCTATATCGCATTTCACGCTTCGCGGCGGTACGGTGCCACCAGCCGCACCCACAGGCCTGAGTTGCACGACCTCGAACGACGGTGGCCAGAATCGCATCGGCTGCCGGTGGAACACCGTGGATGGAGCCCACTTCTATCGGGTGAACGTGGTCCAGCCGGGCGCTGGTCCGGGTGGAGGTGCGTTGACCGTTGCCGGGGGCCAAACCGGCGCGCTCTTCGCCAGCTATCTGGTTCCGAACGGATCGTTGAGCGTAGTGGTCAAGGCCTGCACGGGTGATGGTTGCGGACCGTTCTCTCCGGCCGTGCGGGTGAATACTCAGGTGGGCAGCCCGAACGTGCCAGTTCTTGGCGAGCCTTTCGCGGGATCGGTAGTCGATAGCGGTGTTCACGCGCCCCGCGTCTTCTTCGCGTGGAATCGGGTGGCGGGAGACAACGGATCGAACTACTCCTACCGGCTCTTCGTGCAAGACTTCGCCAGAGCCAGTTCCGCGCTCGACGTGGTGACGGCTCAAAATTTTCACGCGGCCTTCTTCAACCCCGGCACGCGGTATGACGCCGTGGTGGTCGCCATTCCCAACGGAGGAGGGCCGGTACTACAAGGTCCAGCCAGCGCCTTCATCGTGCGCGGACGTGCGCCCAATTCGCCGGTGGTAACCGAACCCGCCTACAACTCGACTGTCACGCGCAATGCGCAGTCGAAGGTCCGCGTCGGATGGACGCCGATCATCAACAACGACGGTACGCCTGCCACGCGGAACTATCAGTATTACCTGTCTGGCCCGTCGGACATCACCGGAGTCACGGCCAACAATTCGGTCGAACTTCCGCTGGCTCCTGGCGCGTGGAGAGGCATCGTCCGGACCTGCATCGCCGGAACCGGCTGCAGTGAATCCTCGAACGCCGGGTGGGGGCCTTGGAGTAGCGCGCCTGACAGCGAAGGCGGTGCCGCCTCCTTCATCGTACGGTGAGCCCGCGAATATAATGGTTCAGAAATGCTCACCCGCCGGCATCTGCTCGCCTTGGCCGCGGCCTCGCCCGCCTTCCCGCAATCCGGACCTCTGATCGTCCCCGGCAAGAAGCCGATGATCGTCCACAACGATTTTCCGGAGGACCTCGAGTCTCCCGCCGGCTATCTCGCCTCCTGGATCACGCCGAACGACCAGTTCTTCGTGCGGCAGCACCTGCCGCGGCCGAAGGTCGACGTGGGATCGTGGCGCGTCGAAGTCGGAGGAATGGTCGCGAACAAGCTCAGCCTCTCAGTCGCCGATCTGCGCGCGCTGCCGCAAGCGAGTCTGCCCGCGACACTCGAGTGCGCGGGCAACGGCCGGGGAGCGTTCCGGCCGCGGATCCCCGGTCTCCAATGGACCAAGGGGGCCATCGGAAATGCGCAGTGGCGCGGTCCCCGTTTGAAGGACATTCTGGCAAAGGCGGGCGCTACGGCCGACGCCAAGTACGTCGATTTCGATGGCGCCGATGTTCCCGCGGGCAAAGTCCCCGAGTTCATTCGTTCGATCCCGATGCGCAAGGCGATGCTCGAATCGACGATCCTCGCGCTCGAGATGAACGGCCAGCCGCTTCCCGAGTTGCATGGCGGTCCGCTACGGATTATCGTTCCGGGCTGGGACGGCGCGAGTTGGGTCAAGTGGGTCAACTCGATCCAGGTTCAGGCGCAGTCGAATCCCGGTTTCTATATGGCCCGCGCCTACAAGTATCCGAAGGTCCCAGGCGCACCCGGCGCGGCCGTCAAGCCAGAGGACATGGATGTGCTCGAGGGTATGGCGGTAAAGTCGTTCTTCGCCACGCCGGAGCCGGAATCGAAAGCCAAGACCGGAACTCCGGTCACCTTCCGCGGCGTCGGCTGGGGTGGCGAGAATCGCGTCGCGCGCGTCGAGGTTTCGACCGATGGCGGCGCGTCGTGGAAACCCGCCACGCTCGGCAGGGAAGACTTCGCGTTCGCGTGGCGGACATTCTCGTTCAACTGGACTCCCGCCAAGCCCGGCTACCACACCATCTGCTGCCGCGCGACTGATTCCGCCGGACGCTCACAGCCAATCGACGCGGCTTGGAACCCGTCGGGCTATCTCAACAATTCGATCGAACGTCTCGGAATCGTGGTGGAGGGCTGATCGATGAAATACGCACTCTTGCTGACCGTCACGGCCTTCTCCCTCGCGGGAGCCGACAGCGCGATGATCGAGCGTGGCAAGGCTGAAGAGAAGCGGACCTGCATGGGCGGCTGCCACGGCGTCCGCATCATTCGAACCCAGCGTCTGTCGCGCCTCAACTGGGAGCGCGAACTCGACAAGATGGTGGGCTGGGGCACCGTGATCAAGGATCGCGAGGCGCTGCTCGAATACCTGGCCGCAACGCAGGGCGACGACAAGCCGCAGCCCAAACCCGAGATCTCCGGCAACGGTTCGAAGTAATGACGCGGCGCGAGTTCGCGGCGGTCGCGGCGGCTCCGCTGCTGAGTGCGGCGTCCGGCGGTCCTCGCGCGGGCTGCCAGACCAACGCCTGGGCGATCGCGGATTACGCTGGATTCCTGCAAGCGATCGACCGCGTGAAGGCGCACGGATACGCGGGCTTCGAAACCGGATTCCGCAACGTGCAATCACGCTTCGACTCTCCGGCGCAGGCCCGTGCCGGGATCGCGCAACGGGATCTCGTTTTCCTCGGCATCCATATCTTCCTGCTCGAATACGATCCTGCCACCTCGATCGCGCCGCGCGACCTCATCGAGCGCGTCGCGGAAGGTGGGGCCGCCCTCGGCGCCGAACGGCTCATCCTCAGCGGCCGCTCACTCACCGAACCCAAGCAGCGCCGTAACAAGCACGATGCGTTGAATCGCGCATCGGACTTCTGCGCCAAGTTGAAACTGAGACTCGCCTATCATAACCACGATGTCGAGTTCCGCAACGGGGAGATCGAAGAGTTGCTCCTCAACACGAAGTCCAGCGGTGTCCGTCTGGTCATCGACGCCGGACACGCCTGGATCGGTGGTGCGGATGTGCCCGCGTTCCTGCGGCGTCATCACGAGCGGATCGACGGCATGCATCTCCGCGACTTCCGCCGCCGCGGCGCTACCCCCGAAGATCCTGACCCGCAGGTGGTGCTCGGGCAGGGAATCAACGATCTGAGGCCGCTCGCCGCGGCGATCCGGGAACTGCGCTGGTCCGGCTGGGTGATCAACGAGGAAGAGCGGTTGAATAACATCAAGCCGGGCGACAGCGCGGTTCAGCCCGCCCGCGCGCAGGTTCGAAAAGTCTTCGGAGTGTGACTATGCCGATCGAAGCTCGTGAAATCGTACTCGCCGCGCGACCCGCGGGTTGGCCCTCGGAATCGGACTTCCGCATCGAGTCCCGCACGCTCGCCGATCCGACTGATGGCGAAATCGCAATCGAGGTGACGCATCTCTCCGTGGATCCGTACATGCGCAGCCGCATGCGCGACGCCGCTTCCTACGCGGCACCGGTTCAACTCGGCGAGAAGATGACCGGAGCGGGCGTGGGCCGCGTGTTCGCGTCGCGGAGTCCGCGATTTCAACCGGGCGACTGGGTGCAAGGTGTCACGGGCTGGTGCTCCCATTTGGTCACCGAAGCGCGCGGATTCCGGAAGCTCGACCCATCGGCCTCCCCCGGTTCGACAGCGCTGGGCGTGCCCGGCATGACCGGGCTCACCGCTTACTTCGGACTGCTCGACGTCGGCAAGCCGAAGTCCGGCGAGACCGTGCTGATTTCGGGTGCTGCGGGCGCGGTCGGCTCGGTGGCCGGACAGATCGCCAGGATCCAGGGTTGCCGGACGGTTGGGATCGCGGGGTCTGATGAGAAGGTCGCGTGGCTGGTGGAGGAACTCGGCTTCGGCGCCGCGTTCAACTACAAGACCACGGCGGACTATCGTGCTCGCATCTCCGAACTCTGTCCCAATGGCGTCGATATCTACTTCGACAACGTGGGCGGCGAGATCACCGATGCGGTCTTCCCGCTGCTGAACGTTCATGCCCGAATGCCCGTTTGCGGGCAGATTTCGCAGTACAACAACGAAGAGCAAGAGATGGGTCCGCGCCTGCTCTGGTATCTGATCACGAAACGCGCACGGGTCGAAGGATTCCTGGTGACGGACTACGCCGAGCGGTTTCGTGAGGCGCTTGCGCAGTTGACCGGCTGGTATCGCGAGGGCCGGCTCGTCCATCGTGAGGAGATCGAGCACGGGCTCGAGAACACGCCGAGAGCATTTCTCGAAATGATGCGAGGGCGCAATACCGGCAAGATGATCGTGAAGGTGGCGGATTGAAGGAAGACGCGCCGCATCTCGAGCCGGCCTCGAGCGCCGAGTGGCGCGATTGGCTGGCCGAGCATCTCGGCCGGCCAGACGGAGTTTGGGTCGTGTTCCAAAAGAAGCGCACAGACCGAGCAGGCGCGGCGTCAAACCTTCAGGAACACGCCGCTGGCGGGGCGCCGGAACGAGTCCGATGTGCGCCTGTTGCTCCGCAACAGGCGGGCCGCCTCCTGACCTACGAACAGGCCGTCGAGGATGCGCTGTGTTTCGGCTAGATCGACAGTACGGCGGGAAAGGCCGGCGAGGGCCGGTTCAAGGTGTGGTTCGCGCCGCGCAAACCGAAAAGCGAATGGTCGCGTATAAACAAGGCACGGGTCGACTGGCTGATTCGCGACGAGCGGATGAGGCCTGCCGGTCTGGCGAAGATCGAAGAGGCAAAGCGCAACGGCGCATGGTCGCTGCTCGACGCCGCGGAAGCGCTGGATGAGCCCGCGGACTTCGCCGCCGCCTTCGATGCCAATCCCGCGGCTCGGCACAACTACGACGGCTCCCCTCCCGGGTCGCGCAAGATCATCCTTGCCTGGATCGTTCGCGCGGTACGTCCGGAGACCCGGGCAAAGCGGATTGCCGAAGCGGTGGAAAAGGCCGCTCGGGGGATTCGCGCCAACCAAGCACGTCCGTAGCCAGAGAACGGTACGCCCGTGCGACAAAAGAAAATTTCCGTTTGCCCTGAGATTTTCCTGGGCGAGCGCACACTATGTTTGTGTGGAGCCTCGACTCGACCAGCCATACGACAAGGGCTTCAAGAGTCTTGCGGAAGACGAAGCGCTGTTGGTGTTGAACAAATTCGCCAAGATTCCGGCGGCGGCGATCGCCAACATCGAGCATCTTCCTCGCGAGATCACGTTGCGGGCTCCCGAGATCGATCACGCCTACCGGCTGTCGCTCAACGGGGAGACGGTGGTGATCCATCTCGAGGCGTGGTCGCGCTGGCAGAGCTTCATCCCGGAGCGAGCGCTCGAGTACGGTGGCATGCTGTTTCGCAAGTATGGTGTCGATGTCCGGACCTTGATCATCCTGATGCGAGAAGACGCTCCCGCCTCGATTCCCACCACCATGGTCCGGAACCGTGGCCGGTATCGCGAAGAGTACAGCTACGATGTCGTCAAGCTGTGGGAGATGCCCGCGGCCGAAGTTATGGACCCGCTGAGCCTGCGCTTGTTGGCGTGGGTTCCCTTCATGCAACACACCGAAGAGGAGCTTCGCGAGTGCGCCCGGCGAGTCGTGGAAAGCGGCGACGAGAAGCTGCACGCGGAGTTCGTCATCAACGGCGGCATGCGCTACGATAGAAATTGGCTGCGGCGGTTATTGGAGAGTTTCAAGCCTATGATCACCATGGACGTCTACGCGAATTCGAGCGTGACTCGGGAACGGTACCTTCAGGCGGTGAGCCTCGGGAGGACCGAAGGTAAGGCGGAAGGAAAGCTCGAGGGCACTCGAAGCAGCCTTCGCGGGTTCCTCGCAACCCGCTTCCCCGGACTCGAGTCCATTCCCGAAATCGACTCGATCCATGACCCGGATGAGTTGAGCCGCATCGCCCTGCGTGTTTTCGCCGCCGGCTCGCCGGACGAAGTCCGCGCAGCATTCCAGGCCTCGAATCGATAGGCCCTCGGGAACTCGCCGGTTTCAAGCCTGTCATCACCGAGGACCTCTCGGCGAATTCGAGCGCGGCTTCCGCGCACCCCTTCCCCGGACTCGAGTCAGTGCCCGAGATCCACTCGAGCAAGCGAACCAGAAAAGGCCGACAGTCGCAACCGAGGAGCCCTCGGCAGGCGGCCGGACCGGTTGAACCGCAGCGTCTCAGCCCGCTTTCGAGCCGGCGCTGCCATGGCCCCAATCGAATTTTTGGGGGTATCCTTGGGAATCCCCCTCGCACACGCTATAATTCCCAGAGGCTTATGATGGAGGCATTCGGCCTTACGGACCCGGGCTGTGTCCGTAAGAATAACGAGGATTACTTCCTCATCGATCAAAAGGCCGGGCTCTATCTCCTCGCGGATGGGATGGGAGGCCAGCAGGCGGGGGAGCTCGCCTCGCAGCTCGCAGTGGAGACCGTTGCCGATTTCGTTCGCGGATCCTCCGCTCGTTCTCCCCAGGTATTGACCGCTGCGTTTGAGGAGGCCAATCGCAAGGTTCTCGCCAAGGCCTCTTCCGAAGCCGGACTCAATGGGATGGGAACCACGCTAATCGGTGTGCTCGACTTGGGCGACCAAATGGTGGTCTGCTCGGTTGGCGATAGCCGCGTCTACCTCTTCGAAGACGGCCAGCTCTCAGCGATCACGGAAGACCAGACTTGGGCCAACGAAGTCGGCCGCCGCCTGGGCCTCGACGACGAACGCCTCAAGACACACCCGATGCGCCACGTTCTCACTATGGCGATCGGCGTCGAGAGCCCGCTGCGCATACATTCGTATCTCGTGCGCCCGGCGCCAGGAATTACGCTGCTCCTATGCTCGGACGGCCTACATGGAGTCGTAGACCAAAAAAATATTACTGATGGTCTAAAAAAAGCTGCAAACCTGGAAGCAAAATGTCACTATCTAATTGAGGCAGCCCGAAGGGCCGGTGGCCCCGACAACATCACCACCGTCCTGCTGCTTTGGAACAAGGCTTAGGCAAGACAACCAGCAAACAAACGTATGCGACGACAATTGGTCGTCGTGGCTCTCACGCTGTTGTGGGCCCGGCTGGCGGCGGCGTCTGATTCCGCCCTCCTTCAACTCCAGGTTCTCGAGGGTTCCGGCTTGGTGCAGACCGCGGGGTCGAAATCCAACCGGCCGCTTACGGTTCAGGTAACAGATGAAACCGGACAGCCCGTTGCCGGCGCGGCGGTCAGCTTCCGCATGCCCGATCAGGAGGTGTCTGGTACCTTCAAATCCGGCATGAGATCGGAAGTGATCACCACGGGACGCGATGGATTGGCCTCGGTGTGGGGAATTCAGTGGGGACGCTTTCCCGGTGAAATGCGGATCCGCGTGCTTGCGGCCAAAGGTCCGGCCCGCGCGGGTACGGTGATCGCATTACAGCTTCAGGAATCGGCGGTGGGCGCGAGCCGAAAGACGCTCCGGCCCGCGCCCACGCCCCGGCATTCGAGCCGATGGCGCTGGATCGCGTTGACGGCGGGCGCGGCCGGCGCGGGCGTTGCCGCGATGGCGTTCTCACAGGGCGCACCTTCCGGATCCTCGAACTCGGCGGCTGCGGCCGCGCCTGGCATCCGGATCGGCACTCCCCAGATCACGGTGGCGCGGCCATGAAGAGCGTGGTTCTTTTCGTGGGCGCGCTGCTGTTCGCCGCCGGCGCCGGTGTGGAACCGCCGCGTATCGGCTGCATGATCGACAACGCCGGACGTACCCGCACAGTGTACGGCGTCGCGGGTACTTTCCTTCTCGGTGGCAAGGAGGCGGACTGCGCGATGCCGATCCGCTCGGAAGACCGCCATTGGACCACGCGCCGCGAGAATGGCCGCTGGTGGCTCGTACAGGTGGATCGCGAGAGCGGCGGCGAGACCGATCGCGTCCCGCTCGATGAACGTACGGAGTTCGCCGTCGCGTTCGGCGAAGGAGCCGCGGTCACTTCCATTGGCAACTCCGTCGAGTATCGCGGCCGTCAATGGGAGATCCCCGCCGCCGTCCAGGGGCTGCACCGGATGAGCGACGACTGGATCCAGATCGCTACCTCCGGCCCGTCCTATGCCGTGCGTCCCGCGCTGGACGATCATCCGTTTCTGCTTCCAGGGGATTCGGAGTGAGGCTGTCGGTTCTCCTGGTCCTGGCGCCGCTGTTCGCCCAGGGCCAGATCGAGGTGTACACCGTCGGCCCCACCGGCGCCGAAACGCCCGCGCCCGTGCTCCTCGAACTAGGTACGGTTCCTACAGGAGATTTGCTCGACACACGCTTTCGGCTTCGCAACACGGGCGCCGCAACGGTGACGCTCCAGGTCCTTCGGATCTCCGGGCCCGGATTCTCGCTCCAGGGTAATCCCACTGGACCGCAGACGATGACCCCGAACTTCAATATCGACTTTCGCGTGCGCTTCCAGCCCACCACCACCGGCGTGCACAACGCCTTCTTGACGATCAACGACCGCATGATCGTCGTGCGCGGAGACTCGCCCGGTGGTTTGGTTCTCGGTGTCGAGCGCGAGGGTGTCTTCGAGCGGGTGACCAACGAGCGGCCTGTCGATTTCGGCCGGATCGAGATCGGTTCGGCCCGGGTGCTGCGATTCCTGCTCCGCAATGAGTCTGGAGCGGGTATCACCGTATCGCGAATCCGCCTCACGGGGATTTTCGAAGGCCCGCTCGATCTCCGGCTGCCGGCGGAGATCGCGTCCGGAGCAGCCGCTGCTTTCGGAGTCCGCTTCGCTCCGGATCGCTCACTCGTCTACCACGGCACGCTCGAGGTCGATGGCCGCGTCATCCAGATCGAGGGTCTCGCCATCGACGCACCGCTTCCATCCGCCGACCTCTTGTTTGGCAACGCCGGAAGCGGACAGCAGGCCACTCTGCGGATTCTGTTCAAGGCGCCCGCGCGCAACCGGGGAATTGCGACGCTGAAGATGACGTTCCAGCCCACGGCGGGGACGCAGGATGATCCCAGCGCGGTCCTGCTTCCGGAATCGAGGCGCGAGACGAACCTGACCGTACAGGCGGGCGAAACCGGGCGCGACGTGACATTCCAAACGGGCACCACCGCCGCACGGATCCGTTTCCGGCTCGAGGAATCGGGCCGGCTGTTGGGCGAGTCGGCTTTGATCGAGATTCCCGCCGCGCCGGCACGCATGTCGTCGGTGCGCGCCTCGCGTCAGGCTGGGGCCATTGAGGTGCTGGTCTCGGGCTTCGACAACGCCCGCACGGTCTCCGAGGCGCTCTTCACATTCCATGATCGAAACGGCCAGCCGATCGGCTCCGAGATTCGGGCGCAGGTCCAAGACGTTTTCGCGTCGTTCTTCCGAGATTCGGCTCTCGGCGGACTCTTCCAACTTCGCGCAGTGTTCCCCGTTACGGGCGACACAGCTCAGATCACGGGCGTCCAGGTCGAACTGCGCAACTCTGCCGGGCCGGCGCGAAGCGAGCGCGTGGCTTTCTGAGCAAGCACGCTTCTGATCGCTACTCGAGACAGCACTGCCGCTGGCCGGCCAAGGCGACCGGCGAGGTGGGCCGGGCTTGCTGAAAGTAGCCGGCCGCCGTGAGCGACCGATAGACTTTCCCGGCCACATTAGCGGCGACGGGGCCGTTGATCGGCTTCCCCCCCGTCAACAGGACCACAACCGCGATCCGGTTCAGTTGTGAATCGTTGAATGAACCGAACCAGCCGAGGTGGGTGGGCGACCATTGATCGGTGCATGTGCCCGTCTTGCCGAGGATCGTCTCTTCCTGGCTGACATTGGCCAGTCGCGCGGTTCCGTGATCGACCGCGGCGACCAGTCCGGGCTTGATCTCACCCAGAATCGGCTGCATCTCGATCTGCCGCTTCACCCGGGGGACGAAGCGGTCAGCCTGATCCCTTGACTGCGGATATTGAAGATAGTAGAGCGTCCCGCCATTGGCTACGGCACCCATGGCGGCCGCCAGTTGCAACGGCGACATCCGGATCCCTTCGCCGAAGCTCGACATCATGCCGACTCCGCCGTTTGCGGGCGGAACACGCGGCAGCGAGCCCGGACGCTCTTCGTCGATCCCGACGGTGGCATGTTCACCGAGACCGAACAACTTGGCGTGGTAGGAAACCCGTTCGAAGCCGAGACGCTGGCCGAGGAGCGCGAAGTAGGCGTTATCGGACTTCGCCATCGCATCGGTCAGGTTGAACTCGGTCCAGCGGTTGATCTTCACCACCGTATCGCGCTCCACCAGTCCTTCCGTCAATCCCGCCATGCCGACAAAGGGCTTGATCGTCGAGCACGGCGTAAATCCGGGCTTGTAGGCAAGCTTCTGGTTGACGATCGTCAGGATGCGCCCACTATCCGCGTCGGTGACGACGACGGAGCCATTCAACGGGCCCAGGGCCTCGACCGCCGCCCTGCGCACCACAGGGTCGTCGCCGCCGAGTTGGTCCGACGCTGTGGAATCCGCGTAGGTGGGCTCCTTCCACGGGCTGTAAACCGGCTTCCGGACCGAATTGCGCCGCTTGGCCGACGCGGATCTCGAACTTGGCTTTGCCGCCGTCAGCGATTTCTTCGTCCGGGAGGCCTTCGACGAGGCGGTTGCTTTCGCGGCCTGCAACGGGCTGAACGAAAACGCGCAGATCGCAATGATCAGGAGTGCGTGAAACATGTGGGCAGTAGAGGCGGGGGGAGCCAGAGCAGGCCCGCACCGGTACCAGCTATTCTGGACCATCGGCGGCGCGCTGGTCAAGCAATAGTCGTAGTACCACCTGTCTGGCAAGGTGGCGGGAAGTACCAGTATACCGAAGGCGCGACACTTTTGGCTGCCCGATCCCCGTGTTCAGTTTTGGGATGCCCGTCGGCCGGAACTGGGATGTCACGTGGCGGGACGATGGCGTTTTGCGTGGATATCTCTTTCCCGTTGCCTCCATTCGAACCCGGGTCTCGGCGGTGCGGCGGAACGCCGCCGATAGCCGGATCGCCAGCTCCAGAGATTCCCGCCTTCTGGTTTGCGAGTTGCCCTGGCCTGGCGCGTCACGTCACGCCGAGAACCCGGGTGTCCGGGGTCACGCAGAATCCGAGCGGTTCGCTGCGGTCCTGGCGAACCATGCGGCCGGGATGAATCGGCTAGCCGACAGTTCGACTTCGAATGCGTCATCATCGTCAAGCATGCTTTCGGGGTACGTGACAATTGCCGCTTGTCATCCCCGCAGTTGCGGCACGCCGCCAACAGACGTTTGGATCCGGCCGGGTGTTGAGAATTTGAACGGCGCCGATGCCGCCGCAACGCGCACGCTCTCCGCTGGTCGAGGCAGATGCCTGGGCCAATGCGCTTCGGACCGGCCACTATCACCATCGGCCGGGGCTACGCGCAAAGCAAGCACCAGGGCGTCCTCCCGAGGTTGTATCATACGAAGACCCGCGCGGAGCCGACAAATGACAGGCCAGAAGATCTCCCATTTCGAAATCCTCGACAAGTTAGGCGAGGGAGGAATGGGCGTTGTGTACAAGGCCCGCGACACCCAACTCGAACGTCTGGTCGCCATCAAACTCCTGCGCGCCGACAAAGTGGCCGACATCGAACGCCGCCGGCGTTTCGTCCAGGAAGCGAAATCCGCGTCGGCGCTCAACCATCCGAATATCGTCACGATTCACGAGATCGGCCAGGCCAACGGCACCGACTTCATCGCGATGGAGTTCATCGACGGGCGCACGCTCGATCAGTTGATTCCGCGCAAGGGGATGCGATTGCCGGAGGCGTTCAAGTATTCGATTCAGATCGCGGACGCGCTGGCCAAGGCTCACTCGGCCGGAATCACCCATCGCGACCTGAAGCCATCGAACATCATGGTGACCGCCGATGATCGCGTGAAGATCCTCGACTTCGGCTTGGCCAAGCTCACTGAGCGCGCACCCGTTCCAAGCCAGGACGATGCTACGCGCACCGCGCCCGGAGCCGATTCACCGAAGACGGTGGAGGGTTCGCTGCTCGGCACCGTGGCCTACATGTCGCCGGAACAGGCGGAGGGCCGCCCGGTGGATACACGGTCCGACATCTTTGCGTTCGGCAGCGTGCTGTACGAGATGGTGAGCGGCCATCGCGCCTTCCAGGGCGCCACGCAGATGGCAACGCTGGCGGCCGTGATCAACCAGGAGCCGAAGCCACTGGGCGACCTGGCGCCGGGTGTGCCGCGCGAACTCGAGCGGCTGATCGGGCGTTGTCTGCGCAAGGATCCGGCTCGCCGCGCGCAGCATATCGCCGATATCAAGTTGGGGCTCGAAGAGATCAAGGAAGACTCCGAATCCGGCGCGTTGTCGAGTGCCTCGGGCGTCTCCTCCGTGGCCGCTCCGGCACCGGGCACACGACGCTCCCCGCGCTGGCTGATTCCGGTGCTCGCGGGCGCTGGAGTTTTGGGAGCCGGTGCCGTCTGGATGAAGAACGGGCGGCCGGCCGAGGCGCCGGTCGAACAATCGCGTCCCGAGATTCTGACGAGTTACGCAGGTGCGGAGTTCGACCCGGCGCTGTCGCCGGACGGCAAGCAGGTAGCCTTCGCCTGGTCCGGCGACAAGGGCGGCAACCTGGATCTCTACGTAAAGCTCGTGGAGGCGGGCCAGCCGGTACGGTTGACCACCGATCCGAAGCTTGACTATGCACCGGCTTGGTCTCCCGACGGGAACTTCATCGCTTTCGTGCGGTCCAGACGCGAGACCGGGGTGGGCTACCATGTCGTCCCCGCGTTGGGTGGTCAGGAGAGGCGGGTGATCGAACTGCCACCGGCGCCTAGCCATGTTTCATCCCCAAGCGTGAGTTGGACCGCCGATGCCAAGTCTCTCGTCATCATGGACACTTCGGTCAAGCCGTCCGCGATTGCAACCGTCTCGATGACGACCGGCGAGAAGCGGCTGCTCACCACTCCACCCGCCCACACGATGGGCGATGGTCTTCCTCTCGTTTCGCCCGACGGCAAATGGCTCGCCTTCGTTCGACACGAAGGGGTGGGCGCCGGCGACTGGTGGATTCAGCCGCTGGCCGGTGCACAGCCCGCTGCCCCGAAGCGCATCACACAATTCGGAGCGGACGTCCGTTTGGGCGGATCGTGGATGCCAGACAGTTCCGAGTTGATCCTCAGCGGGGCGGCGAATGGTGAAAGGCGGCTGTGGCGAGTGAGCCGCGATGGTGGTGCGCCGAGACCGCTCCCAAATCTGGGCGACGGCGACGGCATGCCTTCCGTGGCGGCCAAGGGGAACCGGATGGTCTTTCATCGCGGCTACTCGGATTCCAACCTATGGCAGGCCAGTCTCGAAAGCCCGTCCGCGCCGCCGGTTCGCGTGGTCGCCTCGACACGCAGTGACACCCAACCGGATCACTCTCCCGACGGATCCCGCATCGCCTTCCGGTCGGACCGGACTGGCAGAGGCGAGATCTGGATCGAAGACGCGACGGGAGGCAACGCTGTCCAACTCACCAACGAGGGCGCCAGCCCGAACGCGCCGCGCTGGTCTCCCGATGGGAAGCACATCGCCTTCGCCAAGCGGCCGGGTGGAAACACGGATGTCTATGTGGTGGACGCGCAAGGCGGCGCGCCGCGCCGGTTGACCACGCACCCTGCCAACGATGCTTCCGCCTACTGGTCGCGCGATGGAAGGTTCATCTATTTCGCTTCGGCGCGCACTGGCCGCAACGAAGTATGGAAGGTGCCGGCGGACGGATCCGCACCCGAGATGCAGGTGACCCGGAATGGCGGATGGCGCAGCAGCGAGTCGTCCGACGGCAAGACCCTGTACTACCAGAAGCTCGACTTGCCCGGACTCTGGCGCATGCCGCTCGACGGCGGTGAAGAAACCAAGATCGCCGATATCCCGGCGATCGACCCATGGTTCCGGATCCACGATCATTCCTACTACTACGTCTGGAAGCGCGGAATCGGCGTCGAGCTCCACCGCATCGATCACGCAACCAGCCGCGATACCGTCGTCCGCATGCTTCCGCCCGAGACGAGCCGCACGACCGCCAATTTCACGATCTCGCCTGACGAGAAGTCGATCGTCTTCGTCCGCCTCGATCAATCGGTCAGTGACTTGATGAGAATCGACAACTTCCGGTAGTGCGGTCAGGCGGCCGGACGATAGCGCTCCACTCGGATGTTCTTTTCGTTCCGGCGCGCGATGCCGAGATCGTAGACCGCCTGAATTCTCACCCAGGTTTCAGCCGTGCTCCCGAAGGCTTTCGAGAGGCGGATCGCCATCTCCGCCGAGACTCCGGCCTTCTCGTTGACGACGTTATTGAGCGCCTGGCGCGTCACTCCGAGGATGCGCGCCGCGGCCGTCACGCTGAGTCCCAGTGGTTCCAGGCAGTCCTCGCGGATGATCCGTCCAGGGTGAATCGGATTGTT
>CADECY010000010.1:28694-75768 GCA_902825945.1 uncultured Acidobacteriota bacterium | reverse complement strand
CGCATGTAGCCGGTACCTCGGAAGATTCAACGCCTCCGGCGTATCGGCCGCATCGGGAACGGTCAAGATGTTCTCGACGGTGGGTACAAGATCAGGGTGAATGCCGCCCCGCTCACCGGATTCGTGCTCCATAGTCGCATGACAAGCACCGCTTGTCAAAGTCGCGTCTACGCCAACGCCTCCAGCAGCCGCTCCACATCCGCCATGTTGTTGAACACCGACGGCGATACTCGCATGTAGCCCCCGAGCGTCACCACCACCTTCGCCTTCTTCAGCTTCGCTTTCGTCGCGGCCTGATCCTTCACCGCGAAACTCACGATCGGACTCTCGGTGCCCTTCGGCGTGATCGAGGGATATCCGAGCGCGGGCATCTCCTTCAATAATCGCGCGGTCAGCGGGCGCACATGCGCGCGAACCGCATCGATTCCCAACGAGTGAATGTAGGCCAACGCCTCGGACTGGCAGACGCAGCCCAGGTGGCTCACCGTGCTGATCTCGTAGCGCGAGGCACCTTTCGCTGTGGTCCGCCCGCCGAACAGCTTCCCCTTCAACGCGGTCTCCTGCAAGTCCTCACGCACGTGCAGATATCCGAAGCGGCCGCCCTGCAGCCACTTGTACGCCGAACACGCCAGGAAGTCGATGCCCATCGCCTTCACATCGATCGGAACCGCGCCGGCCGCCTGGATCGCATCCACATAAACGTAGGCGCCGTGAGAGTGCGCCAGATCGGCGATCTTGCGGATCTCGTGGACGTAGCCGTTGATGTTCGAAACGATCGCGATGGCGATGAGCTTGGTCTTGCGATCCACCACGCGTTCGAGATCGCGAAAGTCCATCACGTAGTCTTTGTGCTCGACGATGCGCACGTCGAGCCCCTGCTTGCGCCGTTCCCGGTAGTTGAGCAGACTGCCGCCGTAGTGGAGATCGTTCGTCACCACATTGCCGCCCGCCATCACGTTCAGCCCTTCGAGCACGATGTTCTCGCCGGTCTGCGTGCTCGGGGTGAATCCGATTTCGTTTGGCTGGGCGTTGATCAACTTTGCGAACATCGCCTTCACCTTCGTCATCAACTGGCCGTTCTCGAACTTGTCGCGCGCGGAATCGGGCCCGTTCACGAGCGCGTTCAAATACTCCTGCATCGACGCGGCGGTTTGCCGGCTGAGCGGATGTTCGGTCGCGGTGTTGAGATAGGTCTCCTTGCTCGCCCACGGGAAATCGGCCCGTGCGTTGGCGATGGCAGGAGTGGTGGCGGCCGCGGCGGCACTGGCGGCGACGAATTGACGGCGTGGCATTTTCATTGCGTCCTCTTTACATCGAGTACGTCGCGTAGCGGCTCTCGCACGGATTCCCCACCGCGACATGCATCCTCCGGCGCGCGGGTTCGGAGATGATCGAGGCGACGGTACAGCTCGCGCCGTCGTGGCGGCAGATCGAGGTGGGCGTGCCGTTGTGGTCGGAAAGGAAGCGTTTCAGGTCCTCGACCTTCGTCTCGCCGCGTTTCGATGCGAGCAGTTCGTTGATGCGATCGAGCCTCGGGAACGAATCCTTCCAGCTCTTGTCGAAGTTCTCTTTCTTCGCATAGCGCGAGCACACGAAGTGATTGGTGTGCGCGATGTAGCCGCTTCCGGAATCGGAGAGCACCTCCGGACCCGCCGCCGTCGCTTCCACGTCGAGGATATTCCGGGCATCGCACAACACATAGTTACCGTTGGAGGCGAGCGGAACGCGCCCGAGCAGATCGAGCACCTGATCCTTGTCTCGGCACTCGAGCATCATCCGCTTCACCGGATAGTGCGGCATCGCGAACCGCGACGCCGGGCCGCCGCCGAGCGCGTTGGCGAAGTGTCCGATGCCCGCGCTGTTGATGCCGTGATAGCCGATCATGCCGCCGAACGTCCAGATGAGGACCTCGGGCTTGTTGACCGGCTTCAAATGGAGCACATAGGCAAGTGGCGGAATCTCGGGGCTCATGTCCGAATTCTGTCCGGCGATGATCTCCCGCTGTTTCACCGCGTAGGCCGTGCAGCCCTCGTCTTTCGCGTTCGCGATCTCGCCACGGATGTTTACCGCCAGCGCTTCGGCGAACGTGATGCCCGCTCCTTCGCCGAGCCCGCGCATCTCGTCCACCAGATGCGGACAGTACTTGGAAAACAGCGGCTCGAACTTCAACGCCCGCCGGTTCAACGACTGGCGCGACATCTTGCCGCTCACCATCATGTAGTCGAGATGCGCCTTGATCTTCGCGGATGCCTGCTCGCCATGCTGGCGCCCGAGTTCGCGATGGCTGCCTTGCGCGCGATAGACCGGATACTCGGCCGGATATCCGTTCGCCTTCGGCGCGGCGGCGGCAACGGAAGCTGCGAGAAACGTGCGGCGGTTCATTCTTCAGTCATTCTACGCGCATCAATCGCGGAACGGATGATGCCGCTCCGCCAGAATTCCGGCTCGATATACTCGATCTGATGGCAATCGCGGCCGACCTTCGCCACGCTCTGCGTTTGTTGCGCAAGCACCCGCTCACCATCGCGGTCGCCATACTCACGCTCGCTCTCGGCATCGGCGCCAACACCGCCATGTTCAGCCTTCTCCGGCAAGTCTTCGTTTCGAACTTCCAGTACAAGGATCTCGAAACGCTCGTCATCGTTCAATCGAAGCGTCTCCAAGGCGGGGGCCAACCGGGCGGAGTCTCCGCGCCCGACATGCTTGACTTTCGCGATCAGAACAATGTCTTCGAGGGGGTGGGCACCTTTCGCTTCACGCAATACGTGCTTGCTTCGCAGGGAGGCACAGCGGTTGCGATCCGCGGGATCTACGTCACCCCGAGCTTGCTCACGGTTCTCGGCGTGCCGCCCGTTCTCGGACGCCTATTCCGCGAGGACGAAGGACAGCCGGGCAACGATCTGGCGGTGATTCTCAGCGAAGGCTACTGGACCCGTGAGCATGCTCGTGACCCACAGGTGATTGGCAAGCAACTCCGTTTGAACGGGCGCCTCCATTCGATTGCGGGTGTGATGCCCGCTAGCTTCTTTCGCGAGGGAGAACTGTTCACCCCCCTGGTGATTTCCCAGGACGAGCGAAACATCGCTGCGCGAGGAGAACGCGGATTACGAGTCTGGGCCCGCCTGAAGCCGGGGGTGACCGTCAAGCAGGCGGAGTCCGGTTTGTCCGCGATCGCCGCGCGCCTCGCCGAACAGTTTCCCGACACCAACGGGAACTGGGGAGTCCACATGCTGCGGCCGAAGGAGGTAGTGGCGCAGCAGTTGGGCATTGCTGGGGTCATCTATTATCTTCCCGTGGCCTTCGTGCTGCTAATCGCCTGTGCCAACGTGGCGCACCTCCAATTGGCGCGCGCGCTCGAGCGCGAAAAGGAGGTCGCACTGCGCACCGCCCTCGGAGCCGGACGCTTCCGCATCATGCGTCAACTTCTCACCGAGAGTGTGCTCATCGGGCTGCTGGGCGGCTTGGCCGGTCTCGGTGTAGCCTGGTATGCGATGCAGTGGTTGCAGAACACCCTGCCGCCGGAGTTCACGCGCGGCGTGGGCGGCCTGCGGCTGAACGGAGAAGTGCTGTGGTTCATGCTGGCCATCGCGGTCTTCAGCGGCGTGCTGTTCGGATTCGCTCCCGCCTGGAAGGCATCGCGGGCGAGCATCCATGACACGTTGAAGGAAGGCGGGAAGCCGTCAATGGCGCGTGGCGGCAAGCGCCTCCGCCAGGCGATGATCATCTCCGAGATCGCGCTGACCACAGTCCTGCTCGGAGGCGCCGGATTGGCGCTGAGCATGACCGGTGGCCGTGCCTATTCCGAGATGGGATTCAATCACGCCAACGTTCTTTCCGCCGCGACACTGCTCCAATCGGCCCGATACGCAAAACCGGAAGCGCGCCGCGCCTTCGCCACCGATCTCTCGGCCCGGCTGGCGGCCCTGCCCGGAGTCCGCTCGGCGACGGTGGCCAGCGGAATGCCACTGCTCGGCGGAGGGGGCAGCCCACGCCAACTCGCGCGGCCCGGGGACAAGGACGCAGGTGTCAGGAGGCAGAGCGTCGCCTACCAGGCGGTTGACCACGCCTACTTCCAAACTCTGGAGGTCCCGGCGGTAGCTGGGCGCCTCTTCGCCGCCTCGGATCGCGAGGGCGCGGCACCGGTGGTGGTCGTCAATGAGGAACTGGTGCGCCAATACTTCGCCCAGGGGAATCCGATTGGCGAGCGGATCGTGCTGAATCCCGCTACGCGCCCCGGAGCAAGTCCGAATGACCCGCCGGCCAAGCCCGAGCCGGCACGCGAGATTATCGGAGTCGTGAAAAACGTGAAACAGACGCCCGTCGACATTCTCCCGCAACCGGCGATTGCCTACGTTCCGTACGCGCAGGATCCGCAAGGCTACGTCACGGTTGCGGTTCGCACGGAAGGCTCCGCCGCAGCGATGACGGCTCAGGTGGCCGATCAGATTCAGGCCTCGGCGCCGGACATTTCCATCTTCCAGATCGGCGCCATGGACCGCTTGCTGCAAGAGCAGTTACGCCTGTTGCGATTCCTGCCCACCATCCTCAGCGCTCTCGCCTTGCTCGGCCTGATCCTTGCCGGAGCCGGAACCTACGGCACCACGGCGTATTCGATGGCTCAACGGACCCGCGAGTTCGGCATCAGGATGGCGCTCGGTGCCCGTCCCGCGCAGGTTCTCGGCACGGTGGTGAAGCAGGGACTTTGGCTGACCGCCACTGGATTCGCGCTGGGCGCCGCGGGTACCTATGCCTTGATCAGGATCCTGATCAGCGTCCTGCCGCCGCAAGGACCGCAAGCTCCGGAACTGCTCACCAACAGCGAAATCGCCGTCACCTGTGGAGTCGCGATGCTGCTTCTGGCATCGATCGGCCTGATCGCCACCTACTTTCCCGCCCGCCGCGCCACCGCGATCGACCCGGTGGCCGCGATGAGGAACGAATAGGTGACGATGCACGGCATGGATGTCCTCATCATTCTCCTCGCGCTCGCTCTGTTGATCGCGGTCGCCTACCGCGGCTTCAGCGTCATCCTCTTTGCCCCCGTGGCCGCCTTGTTTGCCGTTGCGCTCACTTCGCCGCACTCGATCTTTCCGGTCTATTCCGGAATCTTCATGGAGCGCGTCGCGGGCTTCGTCAAACTCTACTTCCCTGTCTTTCTGCTGGGCGCGGTCTTCGGCAAGCTCATGGAGATCTCCGGATTCGCGCGAGCATTGCTGCAAGCGCTGCTCGGATGGATGGGAACGAGGCACGCGATCGTCGCGATCGTCGTGGTCACCGGACTGCTCACCTACGGCGGAGTCTCGCTCTTCGTCGTCGTGTTCGCGGTCTATCCGTTCGCCGCGGAACTGTTCCGCGCGGGCGACATTCCGAAGCGGCTGATTCCCGCGACGCTCGGGCTCGGACTCGGCACCTTCAGCATGGACGCGCTGCCCGGCTCTCCGCAGATCCAGAACATCATCCCGACCACCTTCTTCCACACGACGGCGTGGGCCGCTCCGTGGCTCGGCCTGCTCGGCGGCTCGCTCATGTTCCTGTGCGGCGTCACCTATCTGAACTGGCGGCGGCGTCAGGCGGCGCACGCGGGCGAAGGCTACGGACAAGGCCACCGCAACGAACCCGCCGCCGTGGATGATGTGTCACTGCCGCCGGCGGCTCTCGCTTTCGCTCCGCTGGTGATCGTGGTGGCGCTGAACAAAGCCTTGACGGGCTGGATTCCCGCGGCCTACGGAAAGTCTTTCGACTTTGCTTCGGCCGGGCTCGGCAAGGCGCCGGCCGTGGATGTCTCGCAGGTGGCCGCGATCTGGGCGGTGGAAGCCGCGATGCTCGCCGCGATCGTCTTCGTCGTGGTGACCGCTTGGACACGGGTCCGCGCGCGCTTCCATCAGGAGATGCAGCAGGCGACCGGAGGCGCGATGCTCGCCGCGCTCAACACGGGCTCCGAGTATGGATTCGGCGCGGTGATCGCCTCACTCGCCGGCTTTCAAACGGTCAACGCCTTCTTGTCGGGCGCAATCTCTCATCCTCTGTTGAACGCCGCGGTGACAACCACCACTCTCGCCGGCATCACCGGATCGGCGTCCGGCGGAATGTCCATCGCGCTCGCGAGCATGGGCCAGCGATACCTCGAGATGGCGAACGCCGCGGGCATTCCGGCGGAGGTGCTGCACCGCGTCACCGCGATGGCAAGCGGAGGAATGGACTCGCTTCCGCATAACGGCGCGATCATCACTCTTCTCGCGGTCACGGGCATGACGCACCGCGAGTCGTACGGCGACATCTTCATGGTGACGCTCATGAAGACCGCGATCGTTTTCGTGGTGATCGCCTTCTACGTGCTGACCGGGATCTACTGAGCCGGGCGCTACAATGAACCACATCGAATGTTGAACATGAGACTCGACGAGTGCTTGGCGCGCATTCGTCTGCTCGACGAGCGGATCCTTGCCTGGACCGTCGTTTCGCCACAGCCCGCGCTCGGGAACGGGCCGCTCGACGGAGTTCCCTTCGGTGTCAAGGACATCTTCGACACCGCCGGAATCGTCACCGAGTGGGGCACACCCGTCATGAAGGGCCGCGTTCCGGCGAGCGACTGCGAGCTCGTCCGGATGCTGCGCGAGCGCGGCGCGATCATGGTGGGCAAGACCCATACGACGTCGTTCGCCTACTTCGATCCGGCGCCGACGCTTAATCCGCACTCGAGCCAGTGCACGCCGGGTGGCAGTTCGAGCGGATCGGCGGCCGCGGTCGCATCGGGTATGGTTCCGTTCGCGCTCGGATCGCAGACGCAAGGCTCCGTGCTGCGGCCTGCGTCGTTCTGCGGATGCACCGGATTCAAGCCTGGCTTCGGCGTACTGCCCATCAAGGGTACGATGCCGTTCGCGCCCACCCTCGACACGGCGGGCCTGTTCACCCAGACCGCCGCGGACATGCGGGAGCTGTGGTCCGCGATGGGATTCGACACCGGTGCGGAAGCGGTGGCCCGGCTTACGGCGCTACCGGTTCCGGATGAGGTGGAGCCGGAGATGCGGGCCCGATTCCTTGCCGCCGCCGAGCGTCTCGGCGCGGCTCACGTGAATCCACCGTTCGATGTCTGGGGATTGTGGAAGGCTGTAAGTCTGGTGCAAGCGGTTCAAGGCGCGCGGACCCACGAGCAGTCTTGGCGCCAGCACGGCGCCGCGGTGGGAGCCAAGTTGGCGGGATTGATCGAGCGCGGGCTCTCAACGCCCGAACCCGAATATCAGGCCGCCCTCGCCGAGATCGAGCAGGGCAAGAAAGCCGCGGCGGCCTTCTTCACTGATCATCCGGTGTGGATCGCGCCCGCGGCACTGGGCGCCGCGCCGCGAACGCTTACCTCCACGGGAGATCCGCGCATGAACGCGCCGTTCACCGGCCTCGGCACGCCGGCCATCAGCATCCCGATGCCAGTGCCACAAGGTGCAATGCCGCGCGGTCTGCAACTGGTGGCGGGGCCCGGCCAGGATGCGATGTTGCTGGCCACCGCCGCCTCGGTGGAGAATATGGAGATATGATCCGCACGATTCGCATTGCAGCGCTCGCCCTTGGTATGGTGAGCCTAATGAACGCTGACGTTTTCGAACTCCGCACCTACTACTGCCATCCCGGCAAGCTGAACGATCTTCACGCGCGCTTCCGCAATCACACCACCAAACTCTTCGAGAAGCACGGCATGAAGAACGTCGGCTACTGGCAGCCCACCGACGCCGCGTCGAAGCCGGGCCAGCCCGACAAGGGCAACACGCTGATCTACGTGATCCGGCACAAGAGCCGCGAAGCCGCGCAGAAGAGCTGGGATGCGTTCCGCAAGGATCCTGAATGGATCAAGGTGCGCGACGCGTCCGAGAAGAACGGCAAGATCGTCGACCATGTCGATGCCGTGTACATGGACGCGGTCGATTACTCGCCGATCAAATAATGACGTTTCTCCGTCCGGCGATTTTCCTGGCCGCGGCGCTGGCGTTATCCGCGCAGCCCGCGGCAACGCTGTTGATCAAGAACGCCCGGGTGTGGACCGGTGATCCGAAGGCTCCCTGGGCCGATTCGGTGGCCTGCACCGGCGACATCATCACCCAGGTGGGTAACGCGGCGAACGCGAAACTCGCGGAGGGCGCGACCGTCATCGATGCGAAAGGACGGCTCGTCACGCCGGGGTTCATCGACGCGCACGTGAACGTGCTCGAGTCCGGCATCCGGCTGCGGTCGGTGCAATTGGGCGGAGTCAAAAGCCGCCAGGAGTTCGCCGATCGTGTCGCGAAGTTCGCGGCGGGGCGGCCCGCTGGCGAGTGGATCGTGGGCGGAGGATGGGATCCATCCTCGTGGGGCGGCGAGCTTCCCACGCGCGAGTGGATCGACAAGGTGACTCCGAACCATCCCGTGTGGCTGGCAAGCGCGGATGGACAGATGAGTCTCGCCAACGGCGTGACCCTTTCCAAGGCAAAGCTGACGCGGGAGACGCCGGCGGTCAACGGCGGGAAGATCGTGCGCGATGCGAAGGGTGAGCCCACGGGCCTCCTGATGGGTAACGCGATGGAAGTTGTCGACAAGATCAAGTCCCCGGTCAGTGATACCGAGGGGTACGCGTCGATGGTCGCGGCGATGAAAGAACTGAACCGCCACGGCGTGACATCGGTGCACAATATGGGCTCGATGGCGGATATGGACCTCTTCAATCAGGCCCGCGAGAACGGTACGCTGACTGTCCGCGTCTATTCCGCTCATCCCGTACTGAAGTGGCAGAACATCAGCGCGATCAGCCTCGATACCTTCGGTGATCGCTGGATCCGCTGGGGCCTGATGCGGGGCGAGTTGGACGGAACGCTCATCTCCCGTACCGCCGCCTTCGAACAGCCCTACGCCGACGCGCCCGGCGAGCAGGGCTACTTCGCGACCTCGCCGCATGACATCCACAACCGGGCCTACGTGGCGGACTGGCGCGGTGCCTTCATCGCGATTCGCGCCACCGGAGATCGTGGCGTTCGAACCGCGATCGGCATCTACGAGAAGATGCTGCAAGTCAGCAACATCAAGGACCACCGCTTCCGCATCGAGTCCGCTCAGCATGTCCGGACCGAGGACATTCCCCGCATGGCGAAGATTCGCGCCATCGCGAGCATGCAGCCATACAAGCTGATCGACGAGGGCCGCTGGGCCGAGGCTCGCGTGGGCCCCGAACGCGCCAAGAACTCCTGGGCCTTCCGTTCGCTGCTCGACGCCGGAGTCGTGCTGGCTTTCGGTAGCGATTGGAGCTACGCCCCGCCCTCTCCGCTGATGGGCATCTACGCCGCCGTGACTCGCCGGACTCTCGACGGCAAGCACCCGAACGGCTGGATCCCCGAGCAGAAGATCACGGCGGAAGAGGCGCTGCGGGCTTACACCTACGGCGGAGCCTGGGCCGCGGTGGACGAAGTCGCGAAGGGCACGGTGTCGGTGAACAAGGTGGCGGATCTGGTGATGATCGACCAGGAAATCACCAAGATCGCACCGGAGAAGATCCGCGAGGCAAGCGTTGTGCTGACGGTGGTCGGCGGGAAACCGGTTTACCAGAAGTAGGCAAGCTGGAGGTGGCCCACCGGGTGAGCCACCGGTTCAGTTCGCCAACCCGTCCGGGCCCGCGTAGAAGAGGTACTTCTTCCATGGCTCCTCCGTCTTGGCGAGCAGGCGCATGAGGTGCCGGCTGGTGTGCATGCTGAACGGCCGCGGGGGACGGTTGAGCTTCATGCCGGCTTCGTCGGGAGTCCGGCAGCCTTTGCGGTTGTTGCAGCCATGGCAGCAGGCAACCAGATTCTCCCAGGTGGTTTCGCCGCCGCGGGAGCGCGGGATGACGTGGTCGAGGGTGAGATCCCCCGCCGAGCCCGCGCGGTGGCAATACTGACACTGGTAGCGGTCGCGCATCATGATGTTCTTCCGCGACAGTGCGCGCGTCTGGTGCGGGATCCGGCGGTATTCGAGCAGGCGGATGACAGAAGGAACGGGGAACGCCGACCGCGCGGCGTGCAGAGTCTGTGGCAGAGTTTCCTCGGCGCACGCGACCCCCTTCAAAACCAGCACCAATGCGCGGCGGGCCGCGCAGATGTTGATCGGCTCATAGCTGGCGTTCAAGACCAGCACCGGCTGATGCAATCGTTTATGAGTAACTGGCATGATTAGGAAACTCCGGAGCGGATGACGGCGGCGCCGAAACGGCGGTCCGCTCGCGCCACCGTCAGTACACTGACGTGAGCCGCGCCGGCGCTCTTCAGCGCGCGTCCGCAGGCACCGGCGGTGGCGCCGGTGGTCAACACGTCATCGATGAGCAGGATTCGTTTGCCCTCGACGGTCCCCGGGCGAACGTCGAATGCCTTGGCCGGCATCCGTTTCCGCTCGGACATCGTGAGGCCCGACTGGCGCGGCGACCAACGGCGGCGCATTGGCGCGATCACCGGCGCGCCGAGACGGCGTGCGACATGACCGGCCAATAGATCCGCTTGGTTGAATCCGCGTTCGAAGCGCCGGTACCAGTGCATCGGCATGGCGATCACGGCGTCAAAGGCCCGGCCGCGCGGCGCCGCCCGGGCCAGCAAGGTGCCCAGCGGAGCGGCCATCGTTCGAACCCGCTCGTACTTGAAAATATGAATGAGCTTCCGTAACGTGCCGTCGTAGGACCCGAACGAATAGGCCGCATCGAAGCCACGCAGGCCTTCGCGGCACAACGGGCAACGCCCATCGGCGTCGAGCGGAAACTCGTTCAGGAACGGCGTCCGGCACTGGACGCAAGAAAACTCCGGAGTGAACGGCTCCACCGAATCCAGGCAAGTCCGGCAAACGGGGAGACGCGAGACCTCATGAAGGGCGACGCCGCAGACGCGACAATCCGCCGGGAAAAGTAAGCCGAGCGCGTGGCCCGCCAACTTATCCAGGACCGTTGTATCAACGGGTCGAGATGTTACTGTAGCCCATCGTGTAGGGAAGATCCACCTCCATGGGTCACCTCCATTGTACACGATTTGCTGTGTGCATGGCTCGAGGGCGTACTACCGCTGGTGCGTTGCGTTCGCGGAGCGCGGTTAGCGAGTGGCGCTCCAGGCCGCGAAGGTCGAGCCCTGGCCGGCGAGTTGTTCGAGGAGCGGAGCGGGTTTCCAATGATAGCCGAACCGTTCGTGAAACTCGCGGACTTTCGCGGCCACCCGAGCAAGCCCTACCGTGTCGGCATAGTGCATCGGGCCTCCGCGCCAGACCGGAAATCCGTAGCCGTTGAGATAGACGATGTCGATATCGACTGAGCGGATCGCGATGCCTTCCTTGAGCAAGCGCGCGCCCTCGTTGATGAGCGCGTAGACCGTCCGCTCGATGATCTCGTCGCGCGAAGCGCGGGACTGAGGAAGAGACTTTTCGGGCGCGTAGGCCGCGATGATGTCGCTCATCTCCGGATTCGGTCCGGCGTTCTTCGTACCTTCGTAAAGATACCAGCCGCGACCGGTCTTCTGGCCATAGTGGCCGCGCGCGGCGAGCATCGTTTCCACTTCCGGATAGCGAACGCCGGGGACTTCGAGGTGCTTGTACTCCTGCCGGATCCGGTAGTTGACGTCGAGGCCCGCCAGGTCGCACACCGCCATTGGGCCCATGGCCATGCCGAACTCGTAGAGCGTCTGGTCCACGAGCTCGAACGGAGTGCCATCTTCGGCGAGCAGCATCGCCTCGCGGATGTAGGGCGCGAACATGCGATTGCCGATGAAGCCGTAGCAATTGCCCGCGAGCACGGCGACCTTGCGCAGCCGCTTGCCGAGATCCATGCAAGTGGCGATGACGCGATCGGAGGTCGCTTTGCCGCGCACCAGTTCGAGAAGCTTCATCACATTCGCCGGACTGAAGAAGTGATTGCCGATCACCTGCCCGGGCCTCGTAGTGGCGCTCGCGATCTCGTCGATGTCGAGGGTCGAAGTGTTGGTCGCCAGAATCGCATCGGGCCGCGCGATCTTGTCGAGTTCGGCGAAGATCTGCTTCTTCAACGCCATGTTCTCGAAGACCGCTTCGACAATGATGTCGGCCTCGCCGAATCCATCGAACGAGAGCGTGGGCGTGATCCGCGCCATCGTACGATCCATCGCCTCCTGCGTCATCTTTCCCTTGGCGACCGAATTCGCGTAGTTTCGTCGAATGGTCGCGAGCCCGCGATCGAGTGCGTCTTGCGCGGTCTCTTTGAGCAGCACCGGAATTCCGGCGTTCGCATAGACCATCGCGATGCCGCCACCCATCGTACCCGCGCCGATGATCGCGGCTTTGCGGATCGGGAGCAGTTCGACATCCTTGCCGATGCCCGGGATCTTCTGCACGGTCCGCTCGCCGAAGAAGGCATGGATCATCGCCTTCGATTGCGTCGAGAAGAGACACTGCTGGAAAAGTTCGGCCTCGCGGCGGACCCCCTCGGCGAACGGCAGTTTGGTCGCGGCTTCCACGGCATCGATCGCGGCGATCGGCGCCTCCTGTCCACGCAGGCGCTTGCGCGCGGCGGCGCGCAGGGCGTCGAAGTCGCACGGCTCGGAGAGCTTCTCGTTGCGCTCGCTCGTTTTCGGAGCGGGCTTCGCCGCTACTTCTCGCGCGAAGGCGATCGCTCCGGCGAGCAGGTTACCCTCGATGATGCGGTCGACGATTCCCGCTTCCAGCGCGGCCTTCGCAGGGATCGGATCACCGAATGCACACATCTCCGCTGCCTTGGCAACTCCGGCGAGCCTCGGCAGCCGCTGTGTTCCCGCCGCGCCCGGAATGATGCCGAGCTTCACTTCCGGCTGGCCCACCTGTGCGTTGGCGACCGCGACACGGTAATGACCGGCTTGCGCGATCTCGAGTCCGCCGCCGAAAGCCGTTCCGTGAATCGCCATCACCACCGGTTTCGGCGAACCTTCGAGCACGGCGAGCAGCGGATGGAGCGTGGTCGCCTCGCGCGACTTTTCGCCCGAGGTGATCTTGCCGAACTCGCGGATATCGGCGCCCGCGATGAAGGTGCGGCCCGCGCCGATGATCACGATCGCCTGGACCGCGGCTTCCGAGCCCGCGCGGAGAACCGCCTCGCGGATACCATCCGGCACGCCCGGACTCAGCGCGTTCACCGGCGGATTGTCGATCGTCACGATCGCGATGCCGTCTTCGACGGAGTACTTGACCAGTTCGCTCATCAGTTCCCTCTCAGAATTCGCATTTCAGCGCCAGCGCGGCGCGAAGCCGTTTCATGTAGTCGGCGTGGCGGATTTCAATCGTACCGAATTGCGCCAGGTGCGGCGTCAAATATTGCACCTCGAGCAGGCCGAAGCCGCGCTGCCGCAGGCGCCACGCCAGGTGCGTGAGCGCGACCTTCGACATGTCGCGCACGCGGTGGAATTTTGACTCCGCGAAGAAGGCTCCGCCGAAGTGTACCCCGTAGGTCCCGCCCGCCAGCGCGCCATCCACCCACACCTCGACCGAGTGGGCCTCGCCCCGCCGGTGAAGCTCTGTGTAGACCCCGATGAACTCTTCGTTGATCCAGGTTTCGTCCTCGTCTCCGCGATCGGCGCAAGCGCGCATGACCTGCTCGAACGCGGTATCGAAGGTGACTTCGAAGACACCCTTCTTCAGTGTCCGCTCGAGCGAGCGCGATACGTGAAACGCGTCGAGCGGAATCACCGCGCGATGGCTGGGGCAGTGCCACGTGATGACACCCCAGCCCGGGTTCGCCATCGGGAAGAGTCCTTTCGGATAATTCTCCTCGATCATTCCCGGAGTGAGAACTTCGGAGATGGCACGAACATCCATCAGCGTCCCAGCAGTTGACGGTAGAGACCGGAGTATTGGCGCGCGGATGACGCCCACGAGAAGTCGCGCGACATCGCGCGGCGCATGCGCGCCTGCCATGCTTCCGGATTCTTGTACTCGGCGAGCGCGGCGCGGACAGCGAGCAGGAAGTCGGGCGGCCAATAGCCCCAGAACTTGAAGCCGGTTTCGCCATCGACCGTGTCATCGAGTCCGCCTGTGGCGCGAACGACGGGAATCGTCCCGTAACGGAGCGAGTAGATCTGATTGAGCCCGCACGGCTCGAACAGGCTCGGCATCAGGAAGATATCGGAGCCCGCTTCGATCTCATGCGCAAGCGTATCGTTGAAGCCGAAGAACGTCGCGGCGCGGCCCGGAAAGGCCGTTTCGAGATTGCGGAAGAGATCTTCGTAGCGCTTCTCACCCGAGCCGAGCACGGTGAGGCAGACATCATCGTTCATCAACTCCCAGGCGACTTCGGAGAGAATATCGAAGCCCTTCTGCCGCGCCATGCGGGAGACGATGCCGAGCACCGGCCGGTCCATGTTCTCTTCCGGAAGCCCGAGCTTGCGCAGGAGTCGTAGCTTGCAGTCCCGCTTGCCGGCGAGATCTTCGCTCGAGTACGGCGCGGCGAGGTGTGTGTCGATCGACGGATCCCACTCGCGATAGTCGACGCCGTTGAGAATCCCTCGGAGCTTGCCCGAGTAGGCCCGCAGGAAGCCGTCGAGCCCGAAGCCGAACTCCGGCGTCTGGATCTCGGCCGCGTAGCGCGGACTCACCGTGGTGATCGCATCGGCGAAGACGATTCCGCCCTTCATCAGATTGACGTCGCCGAAGTATTCCATGAAGTCCATCTGCATCAGCCACGAGTCGAGCCCGAGTTCGGGGAACAGAGCCTTGCCGAGGCGGCCCTGATGCTCGAGGTTGTGAATCGTGTAGACGATGCGGATGCCCTGGAAGGTCGGGTCCATTTGAAAACGCGTTTTCAAATAGGGAGCAACGAGCGCGGACTGCCAGTCATGCAGGTGGACCACGTCGGGCCGCCAAAGGAAGCGGATGACGTTCAGCGCGTTGAGGCAGAGATTACCGAAGCGGAGGTGATCGTCGGCATGGCCGTAGTAGCCGAATCGATCGTAGAGCCACGGCGTGTCGACGAAGAAGAAGGTGACGCCGCGCTCCTGTTTGGTCCAGATATCGGCGGAAATCGCGTGTCGGCCGAGGTAGGCGATCAGATTGCCCCAGGCGTGGGTCATGTCCGCCGTTGGGATGTTCCCGTAGCGCGGCATGACGACCGCGACTTCGTGGCCGAGTTCGGCGAGCGCGCGCGGCAGGGCACCCACCACGTCGGCGAGACCGCCTGTTTTCGCGAACGGAGCGGCTTCACTCGCCACCATCAGGATTCGGGCCATGGGCAATCTCTCATGATAGTCTGGCGGGCGGAGTGGACGCGGCGCCGAGGGCGATTGCGGGCTTCCGCGAACGCGGGCACGGCCGGTGTGCGGTGGCGCGGGTAGTTAGGCGGGTTCTCCCGCCGCGGCTCTTCGGACCCGAGGCTTCTCTTGCTCCGCGGACGGATACCCGGGAAGCCCGGCCTGCTGGCGGAGGCGGCGCCGAAGCTCGGAGAAGGCAGCTTCCGACATGCCGCTCGCGGCGATCACCTGGGCGGCTTCCCAGCCTTCGATATAGAACCGGCGAAGCCAGATCTGCTCGTCCGCGGGAAAGGCGCGCAGCGCGGTCTCGAGCTCGGAGGAGCGGCGGCGGGCCCGCGCCTGATCGCTCGCGCCGCGGCTGCCCGGCGCTGGCGCCAGACGTTCGATGACAGTCCGCACGAAGGCCGAGAGATCTCGCGGTTCGCGGATCCAGCCGCTCCGGATCTCTTCGAGTGCGCCGGCGATGGTCTCTTCGACGATACGGTCCAATCCGACGGCGCTGAGATTCAGCTTCAACAGCAGCCGTACGCCAGGACGGCAGAGCCGGGTGAGATCAGCCGCCGCGCGCGGATCTCCCCGCCGGACCCGTGCCACGAGTCCGGGCCAGACGGCTCGGGCATCTCGGGGCGTCTCTTCTTGACTGGCCTCCGCGGCGGGGGCGTCAACCTCTTTGTCGAACTGCAGGGTGGACTCTCCCGCGGTTGGGAGAATCCGTTCCTGAAAGTACATAGTCCCTCCATCGGTGCTTGACACCGATTGATTCCACACGAGGGTGATACTGGGGTGGCTATCTAATTAGTAGGAAACGAGGCGGAAAAATCTCACGCGGTCCGCGGAAAAACCTAAATTTCCTGCCTGTCATCGGCCCGTAGACTAGGACAGTACCGCCTTCACTATCCCCCCGAAACGGGTTGTCGCGTACCGCTGTACGACGAACGGCTCGTTCGACCAGCTCCACGCGGTCCAACCGATCCCCAACTCCTCGAAGTACTCTGCCAGCCTACGCCCCCAATCGATATCCCCATCCCCGCCGCCCCACTCCCCCGCGAATACCGGATGGGATAGAGACAATCGCCCAAAGGCATCGGCCCAGTCCCGGCGGCTAGTCCCCTTATTCCGGTAAACGTGCGTGGAGTACACGAGATTCGGAAGCTCCTCCATAGGGAACCCCCGCAGGTCGTATCCCCAGTTCGTCCCGGAGACGAACACCAGCGCCTGCGGCGCTTCGGCGCGGATCGCCTGAATCAGCACCCGAGCCCACGGCTGCCACTCGGCCATGGTCACCTGGCGATGGCGGCTGGGATAGAATCCACCGTCGTGATGCGGGAGCGGGTGCGGATCATCCGGCAGGCGGTCGTGCGGTTCGTTCAAGATGTCGTACAAGACGAACGTATTGCGCGCGTAGCGGCGCGCGAGGATCGACCACATGCGCGGCGAATCCGCGTTTGGCAGAGGCGGCACGAACTGGCGTCCGCTGCCGAACGGAGTGTCCGCATTGAGCCACTGGAGATCGAGCAGCGTGTAGGCGCCGTAGGCGGCCGCCCAGTCGATCACGCGATCGATTTCGCGAAGATAGTCCTCGCCGGATCTGCCGCCTCGCCCATTGAGCACCCAGTCCTGATTGAAGGGGAGCCGGATGATGTTGCACTTCCATTCGCGGACGAGGTAGCGGATTTCGTAACGCGACAATCCGGCGGCGGAGACGAAGCCATCTTCGTCGGGTTCGGAGTACTCGAGGCCCGAGCGGTTGACGCCGCGCAGCAGCACCGGGGCGCCGGTCGCTGAGTCGATGATTCGGTTTCCGGAGGTCGAAAGGCCCATGTCGAGATAGAATAACGCCCATGGCCAAAGATTGGAAGTCGATCGCCGCGGCGGTCGCCCCGGATATCCCCGCCGATTCGCTCGAGCGGATCGTTCCCTCGCTGGACGGACTGGAGGCGGCATTCCGTCCGTTGCTCGAACGGATTCCGTTCGACGGAGAACCGTCCTATGTCCAATTGACGGGGCGCGACAAGGAGGTGGGTGCGTGACGATTCAGCAAGCCGGCAATCTCCAGAGCGCGAAGAAGATCTCCGCCACCGAGTTGACCAGGACCGCGCTCGATTCGATCCGGCGGCTCGAGCCGAAGCTCAACGCCTACATCACGATCCTCGACGAGCGTGCAATGGAGGCGGCGGCGCGGCTTGATGCCGAGCGGGCGCGAGGCCATGTGCGTGGTCCGCTGCACGGGATTCCGGTGGCGCTCAAGGATGTCTACTGCACGAAGGGCATTCGCACGACGGTGGGATCGGCGCTGTTCAAGGATCATGTGCCCGAGATCGATTCGGCCGTCACGGAGAAGCTCGAAGCGGCCGGCGCGGTGATCGTGGGCAAGACCGGCATGCACGAACTCGCCTACGGGGTGACGTCGAACAATCCGCATTTCGGAACGATCCGCAATCCGTGGAATCTCGACTGCATTCCGGGCGGTTCGAGCGGGGGCTCGGGCGCGACGGTGGGCGCGCGATCGGTATTCATGGCGATGGGCTCCGATACGGGGGGATCGATTCGAATTCCCGCGGCATACTGCGGATGCGTGGGGATCAAGCCCACGACCGGCCGCGCGAGCCGCTACGGGGTGATGCCGCTCGACTTTACTCTCGATCATATGGGTCCGCTGGCTGGGTCGGTTCGCGACGCGGCGATCTGTATGCAGGCGATTTCGGGATTCGATGCGCGCGACGATTCGTCGGCCCGCGTACCGGTTCCCGAAATGGTTCCCGCGACCAATGTGTCGCTTGCCGGAGTTCGTGTGGGTTTGCCGGAGAATTTCTACTTCGAACGGGTGGATCCAGAAGTGTCGCGCGCGGTGGAAGCGCTGGTCCCGGTGCTACAGGGCGCGGGCGCGGAGGTGGTTCCGGTGCGCGTGCCCGATATCGCGGCGATCAACGCCACGGGCAGGGTCATTCTGATGTCGGAAGCCTCGGCGTGCATGTCACGGTACCTGGGCGATCGATTGAAATTCGGGGCCGACATCATGGCACTGTTCGACCAGGGCCGGCTGATCGCGGCGACCGATTACGTGAACGCGCAGAGGTTGCGGCGGGTCTTCCAGCGCGAATGGGCAGACCTGCTGACGAAGGTGGATTGCGTGCTCACGCCGTGCGCGCCAATCGGAGCGCCGAAGATCGGGGAGCTCGAGGTGGAGATCGCGGGGCAGAAGGAAGACACGCGGCTGGCGACGACGCGTTTCGTCCGCGCGATCAACGTGTTGAGTCTGCCCGCGCTGGCGTTACCTTGCGGTCTGACTTCCGGGCGGATGCCGGTCAGCGCGCAGTTGATCGGGAGGCCGTTCGACGAGCCGCTTTTGTTCCGGGTGGGCGCGGCGATCGAGGATACGACGGACTTCCACCGGGCCAAGCCGGACCTGTAGGGCCACCGCGCGCTCGCGGGGTGCTATTCTCGAATCAACTCTATCCAGGAAAGGATAAAACGTGATGGTTGGGAATAGATTGGTCCATGCTACGTTCATTTTCGCGGCGTGCGCGCCGTTGGCCTTCAGTCAGGCTTCCGGGTCGTTGACGGGTTCAGTCACCGATTCGACTGGCGGTGCACTGCCGAACGCCAAAGTCAGTGTGATCCTGCGAGGCGGAAAGCAAGCGCTCATGGAAGCCCGTACCAATGCGGCGGGCCTGTTTTCGTTCATCGCGGTGCGGCCGGAGGCATACGACGTCGAAGTCGAAGCGCCGGGATTCGCCAAGTACATTCAACGAGACGTCAAGGTGGATGCGATCCGCGAGACGAACCTGGTGATCAAGATGGAGGTCGCGGCGACGCAGCAGGTGGTGGAGGTGACGGCGGATGTCCAGGCCGTGCAGCTTGCCAATAGCGAAGTGTCGAATTTGATTACCCAACAGCAAATTGACGAGTTGCCTGCCCTCGACCGTCAGGTCAGCCAGCTTTTTTCGACGCAGGCCGGTGTCAGCAGCGCCCGCGGCCCCACGGTGATCAATGGTATGCGCACTACGTTTGCCAACGTCACTCTCGACGGCGTCAATGTCCAGGACAACTTCCTGCGCAACAACTCGCTCGACTACATGCCCTACCGCACGACGATCGACCAGATCTCGGAGGTCACGATTTCCGTATCGAACTCCGGATCGACGATCGGCGGCGGAGCGGCCCAGGTCGCCATGGTGACCAAGAGCGGATCGAATCAGTATCACGGATCGGCCTATTGGTATAACCGCAACAATGCGACCGCCGCCAATGACTGGTTCAACAACCGCTCGGGCATCGGCAAGCCGTTCCTGAATCTGAACCAGATGGGCGCTTCGCTCGGCGGCAAGATCATTCGCGACAAGCTGTTCTTCTTCGGCAACTACGAGGCCTTCCGGCTGCGCGAGCAGGAGTCCGTTCTACGGACGGTTCTCACGCCGAGCGCCAAGCAAGGAATCTTTCAGTACCGGCCGGCGGCGGGAGGCAGCATCGAGACCCGGAACGTTCTGGGACTCCGTCAGGCACGCATCGATCCCGCCATGCAGGCCCTGGTCAGTCAGCTTCCCGAGCCCAACACGACTGATGCCGGCGACGGCATCAATACTGGCGGCTACCGGTTCAACGCGAACGCGAACTCCAATCGTGATCAGATCGTCACGCGCTGGGACTACTACCTGAACAGCAGCAGCAGTTTCACGGGAACGTGGAACCGGACGAAGGAAATCACCAATCGGCCGGACGCTGGAGCATTTTACACGGTGCTTCCCCCGGTGTTCAACGAGAATCCGAGCAACCTTGTTTCGGTGGCGTGGCGTTGGACGATGTCTCCGGTCATGACCAACGAACTCCGGGGAGGCTTCAGCCTCGCACCCGGTAAGTTCAACGTTCGGAACGAGTACCCGGAGTTCCTGGTGAGCAACTTGGCCTTCGGAAATCCCGTCAATACCTTTCTCGCACAGGGCCGCGACACGAATACGTACAGCATCCAGGACAACGCCAATCGGCTCCAGGGCAAGCATGACTTGGCGTTCGGCTTCCAGACTCAGATGATTCGGGCCCGGCCGTTCAACGATGCTGGCATCCTTCCGGACTATTCGCTAGGAATCAGCGCCGCCAATCAGAACGGACTGACGGCGACCGACTTGGCCGGTGCCCGTTCCCAGGATGTCAATCTCGCAAACCAGATCCTGTCGAATCTGGCCGGCTATATCAACGAGGCGACCCAGTTGTTCAACGTCCGGGACCGGTCTTCCGGGTTCGTTCCGAATTACACTAACGTTCGCAACTTCGCATACGACACCTATTCCGGCTATTTCCAGGACAAGTGGAAGATGCGGCAAAATCTGACCGTAACACTTGGTCTGCGATACGAATACTGGACGCGGTTCGACGAAAAGGACGCACTGTTCCTGCTGCCTCCATTGAAGAATGGGAACTTCATCCAGACGCTGCTCGATCCCAACGCCACGCTCGATTTCGCTGGCGGTGCGATCGGCAGACCCGCCTACAGGCCCGATCGCAACAACTTCGCGCCGAACATCGGATTCGCGTTCGATCCGACGGGAAAGGGTAAGACCGCGATTCGCGGCAGCTACATGATTTCCTACGTCAATGACGAGACCATAGCGGCCATGCGGAACAACGTGAATACCAACGCCGGCCTTCAGGGAAACCGCACACTGACGCGTCAGACCGCAGTCCTGGCCAACCGTCCGCAGATCGCTCCTCCCCTCTACAAAGTTCCGCGCACGGTGGAAGACAACTACCTGCTAAACCCAACCTCCGCGGCGGGCATGCCCGACCCGAACTTCCGCAGTCCCTACCTGCAGGCGTGGCAGTTCGGAATCCAGCAGGAGATCAAGGGCAACATCGTCGAATTCCGGTACGTCGGCAATCGCGGAACCAAAATGCTCCGGGCGATTGACTATAACCAGGTGGTGATACGGGAGAACGGCTTCCTCGACGACTTTCTGCGCGCGCGCAGCAATGGCCGCCTTTCGCTGGCGGCCGGCCGTGGATTCAATCCCGACTTCAGCGCGGCCGTTCCCGGCAGCCAACGGCTCACCGTGTTCCCGCAACTCGCGCTTGGCGGCCTTCTGACTAACGCCACGGTTCAAAACCTGATCCGCACCGGCGAACCCGGGTCTCTCGGCGAGATCTATCAGACCAACGGCCTCAATGGCGCTGTCAATTTCTTCCGCAATCCGAACATCCTGGGTGCCAACGCGGTGGTGAACGGGGCCGATTCCACCTACCATGCACTCCAGGTCGACCTGCGGCGCAGAGGCAAGGGCGTCGACTTTCAAGCCAACTATACGTTCTCGAAGGCACTCAGCAATGGCGTTGGCGACGATTCCAACCGCTTCGAGCCTTTGCTCGATCTCGAAAGCCCATCGCTCGAGCGCGGCCGCTCGCCGTTCGACCTCACCCACGCGATCAAGGCGAACGGCTCGTGGGACATCCCATTCGGCCGCGGACGCAAGTTCGAACTGCGTGGCATCGCCGACAAGGCGTTCGGAGGATGGGTGGTCTCGGGCATCATGAGCTACACCTCCGGCACGGCGTTCTCGGTTTTCTCGAATCGAGGAACAGTGAATCGCGGCGGGCGCGCCACCGGGCGCAACACCGCAACGGCTTTGGTCACCAAGTCCGAACTGGATCAGCGCGTCGGCCGGCTGGTGATGACCGGCAACGGTCCGTTCTTCATCGATCCGTCCGCGATCGGTACCGACGGACGCGGCACGGCTTCCGACGGATCACCCGCTTTCACCGGGCAATTGTTCTACAACCCGGACCCTGGTTTCAACGGCGCCCTGCAACGCCGCATGTTCTCCGGGCCGTGGAACTTTAACCTCGATAACTCGTTGTTGAAGACCGTTTCCATCAAGGAAGGCCATGCGGTCCAGATTCGAGCCGACTTCTACAACATCCTGAATACTCCATCGTTTTGGGTGGGCAACGAGACGACGGCCACCACGCGCTTCAATATCAATCAGCCGACTTTCGGTCGCGTCATCGGTGTCTTCAACGATCGCCGCATCCTCCAGTTCGGTCTCTACTATCGCTTCTAGGTGGTAAGATAAGCGCTCGATGCGCTCATCTTTCTCCATCTTCCTCCTGGCCCTTGCCGCCTCGCTCGAGTCCGGCAAGGGCCAAGTCATTTCCGTGCTCACGAAAAGCGGCGAAACGATCGAAGGCACGGCCGGGACCAAATCCGTCCAGTTCGCAGGGCGCCCGGTGGCGCTGAAGGATCTCCTGTCGATCCACGCCGGCGACGACGCTTCCGCGCGGGAATCGGAACGGATCGCCGCGTCGCTCGCCGCCGCGATGGGTGCCGATCGCAAGCAGCGCGATGCCGCCATCGCCGAACTCGTGGACATCGGGTTACCGGTGCTCACTCCGCTGCTGAAGTCCTACAAAGACAGCGCGGTGGGCGAGCCCGCACACTACTATCGCCTGTTCGAACGGATTATCACAGGGACTCAGGATGGCCGCGATCGCACCGCCGATCTCGCGCGGATGGCGAATGGGCAGGAGTTGCGGGGAGAGTTGAGCGGAGCCGATCTCACGGTCAAGTCGAACGGTGGGGAGGCGAAGACGGTCAAGATCGCCGATATCCGACGGCTTGCGGCAAGGCGCGCGGCGGTGGAGCGCACGGTGGATGTCCACGCACTGCACCACTCGAATCAGATCGAGTTCCTCGACACCGGCATCGGCGTCACGGCCGATTCGAAGCTCGAGTCCGTGGCGCGCGGTTTCGTGCGATTGTCGTGGAACGACGATAGCTGGACGAGCGATCCCGATGGCCTGAAGAAGCCCGGCGGCAACTACAAGACCAACCTGTTCGAGGGGCATCCGTTCGGCGCGTTGCTCGCGCGCACTGGCCCGGCTGGCGATCTGTGGGTAGCGGGCGCGAAGGCCTCGAAGTCCGGACTGGCGGCGGGCCGGCTCTATTTCGCGATCAACGACAACCGGCATTGGCAAAACAATCTCGGGACGTTTCGTCTGACGGTCAGGGTGACCAACGCCTACGACTTGGGTGGTGCGCGATAAGGCCGTGACGGGCGCTCCGTACACGACTCACCCGGGTTTGCCGGTCAAGGCGCGGCAGATCCGGGCGTTGTTCGACGGGTAGACCGTGCGTGTGTATCAGGCCTACGCGAATGAGATCGCCGATGCGGCGCTGGCTGGGGCGCAAAAGGACCCCGGCCAATGCCGCATTCTCGCGATCGATCTTAAGCGCGTGGGATTCGACTGGATCCTCCGCCATGCACAACTGGCGCATGACGCCGGGCCCGGCGCGCCATCAATCGTGCAGTGGGATCCGGAGCGCGACCTCGACCTGCGGCCGCTCGGCTACCGCTCCATCCAGATCGGACTGCGTTGGAGAAGCGGTCAACCGATATGTGAACGAGTGGATCACGCGCCTCGTGGATGTGACCGAATCGGCACAGTCCATTCACGCGTGTTTGCTTGAACGCGGGCGCGCCCTCGCGGCGGGGCTGCTGCCACCCGAGCGCGAGTATCCCTTCGAGAAGATCGCTCCGGGACTATTCGGCGCGTGAGAACGTCTGTGTCACGCCGTCACCGCCCGGCAGCTCCAGCCCGATGCTGTTTCCATCCCTGACCACGCGGAATCGATAGGTCCGCTTGATGATCCTGCCAGGAGCCGAACGGGTGGACGAGGGCGCGCAGGAGTTTGTCCTCTTGTACGGGTTCCGTTGTGGGTCCAGCGAGAGAACACACGTCGCATGAGTCCCGTGAACGAATCGTTCCGTCAGGGCGGAAGCCCCATGAGAACGAGTTCCCGTTGGAGGGAACGGGTACACCGGTCCGGGTGTCGCGGCTGTGAGCGGGCCAGATCCGGCCGCTGGTCCAGCGGCCGGTGATCGCCAGGCGCGTGAATCGGCCCCCATCGGGCGTATCACTTGAAAACGTGGAAATGGAGATGCGGCCATAGTTCCAGGCGCGGCTTTGACCGACGGACGCTACACTTGAAATTGATGTTTCGCTTGGCACTCGTCCTGCTGGCCGTATTGGCCGCTGAAGCCCAGGACTTCTCCGATATCCGCATCGAGAAGTTCACCGGCGGCTACACGTTCACCGAAGGTCCGGTGTGGTCGCGTGATGGATTCCTCATGTTCAGCGACGTTCCGGAGAACAAGATCTACAAGGTCGTCCCCGGCGAGAAGCCCCAAGCCTGGCGGACTCCGTCCGGCAAGGCCAATGGCAACACCTTCGACGCCAAGGGCAACCTCTATACCTGCGAGACGCAAGCCCGCCGCGTCACCCGGACCGACAAGAAGGGCACCGTCGAAACGGTTGCCGAGAAGTTCGAAGGCAAGCGATTGAACGCGCCGAACGACATCGTCGTGCGCAAGGACGGGCACGTCTACTTCACCGATCCGGCGTTCGGCGAGCAGACCAATGCGCGCGAACTCGATCACTATGGCATTTATCACGTCACGCCGAAGCTCGAGCTCGAACTGATCGCCAAACCCGCGGGACGCCCGAATGGGATCGCGCTGGCGCCGGGCGGACGCACTTTGTACGTCTCGAACTCCGACGAGCGCGCCGTCTACGCCTACGATCTCGACAAGGACGGAAAGGCAACGAACGAGCGCAAGCTGATCACGGGAATCGACGGCCCACCGGATGGCATCAAGGTTGACGAGAAGGGCAATCTCTACGTCACCGCGAACCACCTGCCGATCTACTCGCCGCAAGGCAAGCTCCTCCACACGATCGAGTTCAGCGAGACGCCTCGCAACTGCGCTTTCGGCGAGGCC
This sequence comes from uncultured Acidobacteriota bacterium, assembly GCA_902825945.1. Lineage (GTDB taxonomy): Bacteria > Acidobacteriota > Terriglobia > Bryobacterales > Bryobacteraceae > SYLY01. Next base: position 50,795 of record CADECY010000010.1, on the reverse strand, counting down.
GATTTCCAGACGCTGTTCGTCACCGCGCGCACGTCGGTCTATCGCGTCCGGCTGCCCGTGAAAGGATCGGTGCAGTATTAGCAAGAAGGACACCCGCCGGTATCCCGAGCGTCCAATGCTCGGTGTCGGCGCACTCATTTTCCAGCGCGAGAAGATCCTGCTCGTCGAGCGAGGCAAGCAGCCGCTCAAGGGCTATTGGTCGCTGCCCGGCGGCGTGCTCGAAACCGGTGAGCATCTCGCCGATGCCATCCGGCGCGAGGTTCTCGAGGAGACTGGACTCGAAGTGAAACCCATCGCCGTCTTCGAAATCTTCGAGCGCATCATGCGCGACAAAGAGGGCAAGCCCGAGTATCACTACGTTCTGATCGACTACATCTGCAAAGTTACGGGCGGTGAGTTGAAAGCGAGCGACGATGCGAGCCGCGCCGATTGGTTCAAGCGCAAGGATCTCGCGAACCTGAAGATCACCGAAGGCACGCTGCCGGTCATCGAACGGGCCTTCGAACGAAAAGACGTCTACCTCAAACGCAAATGACGCACACCTCGCGCGAACTTCTGGAATTCGACGCGCTGAAGGCGCTGATCGCGCGATACGTGTCGAGTCCGGCGGGGCATGCGCGCTTGGAGGAGTGCGAACCCTCTACGGACCGCGAGGCTTTGGAGAAGGCCCACGCCGATACCGCGGAGGCGATCGGATATCTCGATGCGGCCTCGCAGCCTCAACCCGCCGGGCGCGGCGCGGCGATCCGCGTGCGATTCGATTCGCTGCCCGATCCGGAGCCGCTCGTCGCCAAACTTTCGATCGAAGGCGTCACGCTCGAGGGCGCCGAGATTCGGGCTCTCACGACACTGCTCGACCGTGCCTGCGACATCCGCGCGATCCTCACGGCCGTTACGGCGCGATTCCCGCGGCTCGGGGTCCGTGCGTCGGACATCGGCGACTTTCGCGCGCTGCTGCAGGAGTTGAACGGCAAGATCGAGCCCGATGGATCGCTCGCCGACAACGCCTCGGTGGCGCTGCATCGGATCCGCCGAGACATGGATCGCCAGCAGCGCATGATCCAGGAATCGCTCGAGCGCTTCATGAAGCGGCATCGCGATGACGGAATCCTGCAGGAGGAGTTCATCGCGATCCGAAACGAGCGTTTCGTGTTGCCGGTGGTCGCCGGGCAGAAGCGCAAAGTCGATGGGATCATTCACGCCGCTTCGGGCACGGGACACACGCTGTTCATCGAGCCGCTCGAAACGGTGGAGCTGAATAATGATCTCGTCCGGCTGCGCGAGCAGGAACGGCGCGAGATCCTGCGGATTCTTGCCGAACTGACCGAGCGGCTGCGCGCTTCCGTGGACGAGATTCGCGTCACGGTCGAAGTACTCGCCGATCTCGAAATGATCTTCGCGAAGGCGCGCTATGCGACGGATTTCGGTTGCGTGATCCCGCGCTTCGGAAAGCGTCTCGCGGTGTCGAACGCCCGGCACCCGCTGCTCGTCGATATCCTGAAGCGGTCCCGTTCGGGAAAGTCCGTCGTGCCGCTATCGCTCACGCTCGAAGGTGATTCGCGCACGCTCGTGATCAGCGGTCCGAATACGGGTGGCAAGACGGTTTCGCTCAAGACGATCGGGCTGCTGGCCTTGATGGCGCAGGCCGGATTTCCGGTGCCAGCTGAGTCCGCTGAGTTTCCGGTCTTCGAACGTGTTGTCGCCGACATCGGCGACAACCAGTCGATCGAGCAGAGCCTCAGCTCGTTTTCGTCGCACATCGCGCGGGTGAAGGAGATGCTCGAACTCGTGGGGCCGCTCTCGTTGGTTCTTTTCGACGAACTCGGCCGTGCGACCGATCCGGACGAAGGCGGTGCGCTCGGAGTCGCGATCATCGACTTTGTCCGCCAGCGCGGCGCCTTCACGATCGCCTCGACGCACTTGCTGGCGCCGAAGATCTACGCCTCGACGGCGGCCGGAGTGACGAACGCGTCAATGAGCTTCGATCAGGAGACACTCGCGCCGACCTACATCCTGCGCGTGGGAGTTCCCGGAGCCTCCGCCGGACTCGACATCGCGCGCCGCCTCGGCCTGAATGGCGAGATCATCGATCAGGCGCGCTCATCGCTCTCCGATCATCAACGCTCGATTGCGACCTTCCTCTCGCTTCTCGAAGAGCGGCTCGATTCGGCCACGGAGATCGAGCGCAAACTGGCCGAAGAGAAGCGCGCGATCGAGCAGGAGAGAGCCCAACTGGCGGCGATGTGGGAGAAGCGGGAGTCCGCGAAGCTGAAGGAGATCGAGCGGCGGACCGAGGCGATGATCGCCGATTTCGAGAAGCGCGCACGCCAGACGATCGAGCAGATCGGGCAAGTGGCCGACACGCGCAAAGCAGTGTCGAACGCCGAGCGAAAGGTGTCGCAGGTGCGGCGCGAGATCCGGGAAGAGGCTGAGGTCGCGGCGAAGCCGTCATCGGCGGCGGCCGATTCGTCCGCGCCGAAACTCGCGATCGCCGAGGGTGTGCGCGTGCGACTGAAGGGCGTACGCGAACCGGGGCGCGTCAAGCGGATCGTCAACGCGGACGTGATCGAAGTCGAGGCTGGATTCCTGAAGCTGCAGGTGTCGCGGGATGACGTGCTGGAGGTTCTGCCCGAGACTCCGGAGAAGGCGAAGCTCCCGCAGGGCGTGACGTTCAAGACCGCACCGCGGCCCGATCACCTGATGCTGACGCGCGAGTTGAACCTGATCGGGCGGCGCGCCGAAGAGGCGGTGGCGGAAGTGGACAAATTCCTCGACAGCGCCGCGCTTGCCTCGATCGACCGTGTCCGCATCGTTCACGGACACGGCATGGGCATCCTCAAGAGAGCGATCGCGGAGTTGTTAACCGAACATCCGCACGTCGCTAAGTTCTATCCGGCGGACGCAAACGACGGCGGCTCGGGAGCGACGATCGCCGAGCTACGCACCGGTTGATCGAGCCCGATCAGGAACCGCAGCGGGCCATCGCCATTTTCAGGAATTCTCCTCTCGTCACTGCCTGGACTCCGGCCGCGCAGGGAATCCTCTCCCGCCACTTCGAGGCGAGCTTCTCGTCCAACGGACGCTCTGGCTCGACGGCATGCAGCGGATGCGCGAACGAATACTGCGTTCCCCAGCGCTTCTTCAGAGGGGTAAGCACCGCGGTGCGATAGTCCACCACATCCGATAGCAGGCCGTGCAGTCCCGCCCACTGCACCGCCTCGAACGAGGGCGACTCGCGTGGCACGTCGGAGGTGTAGACGGTCGCTTGCTTCTGCTGGTGGAGCATCTTCTGGAGCCGGGCAACAGGCACGGCACGGGTGACGCCACGCTGTTCGACGGCGAGATGCGCGGCGAGGCCCGCGGCATGTCCGAGCGCGGTCCAGGTGGGTTCGAGCCGCAGAGCCGAGTATCCTACATGTGACGCCGACATCGCGACCGGCACGAGCAGATTCGAAACGTTGCGCGGCACGATGACGCCATAAGGAATCATGAACGGCGTGGTCGAGAATCCGTAATCGCCCTCGAACAAAGTTGGATAGAGCGGACCCGCACCTTGATGCCCGTGCGAATTGAGCGAATAGTCCCCCATCGCGATCGCATCTGCGTGGACCGGTGCGCGGACGCTGCGCGGCGCGGGCATCGTGTCGTGTTCGGTGAAGACGTATTCGCCGATCGTCCGGCGCCCCTCGCGGACATAGAGTGCTGGCGGCATGTGATTGTTGCCGGCGAACTCGTCTTTCGGCAGCCCCCACTCGTTCGCCTTCGCGCGGATCGCGGCCGGGACTTCGGGATCGTTCTGAAGGAAGTAGAGCAGCCCGAAGTTGTGCGCCACATGCCGGTCGAAGATGCGTTTTCGCGCAGCCTCGCCGCCATCCGCCCAGCCGTTGTTGTCGCCCGCGAGCGATAGGCGCACGGGTGCTTGCTTGATGTCGTTCATGTCGGATTTGGCGTTCGCGATTCGCTGCAAGCGCAGGATGCCCGAATGGTCGCTCGTGTAGATCTCGGTGATGCGGCCGCTGGCGAAATACGGCAGAATCTTGACGAACTCCGCGCGATCGTAGCCGGGAGGCCGCGGCACGGGTAGCCGGTTCGAGGCGCGATTGGTCATCGTGATCCGAAAGTTCATGCACTGCTCGTTTGTGTCGCCTTCGCCGGTGGACCCGGGCAGAATCTTGCCCTGATCGAAGAACAGCACTCCCGCGAAACGCTCACCATATTCCCGCGTCGACTCGCGTCCGATTCTGTAAGGAACCTGCGCGGCGGCGGCCAAGTCACCCTCGTAGGTCGCGTCGATCCATACTTTCGCGCCGATCTCGACCTCACCCTCCGCCGTGCGGAATCGCACCCGCCGGATGGAATCGATCTCGCGGGTGACGCTGGTCAGCCGGTGCTTCATCAAGAGCTGAAGCGTGCGCTGTTCGGAAACCATGCCGCGCAGGACACGTTCGGAAACATGGGGTTCGGCGGCGGCGCCGAAGAAGCAGTCTGCTACTTCCGGGGAGTCCTTGCCGTAGCGGCGCGTGTAGTCTTCGAGTACGCGATCCATGTACTCGCGGAAGAATCCGGTCACGGCCTCGAGTGTGCGGAAGTCGGTGTTCGAAAGGCCGCCGGTGACGAGGCCCCCGAAGTGTCCAGAGGGTTCGATCAGGGCCACGCGCCTGCCTTGCCGGGCGGCGGCAGTGGCGCTGGCGATTCCGGAAACGGTGGAGCCGTAGACGGCGATGTCGAAGTCCGCTGCCAGGACGGGTAGAGCAAGCAGGAAGGTGGGGAAGCGCATCAAGGTCATCATAGCGGCCGGCGCGCATTTGGCCGGGATCGTGCAGAATGGTAAGAGCGGAATGAAGATCAGGGTCCTGGTTGCCGACGACCATACGATCGTCAGGAAGGGTGTCTGCATGCTCATCTCGTCGCAGGCCGATATGGATGTCGTAGGCGAGGCATCGACGGGCAAGGAGGCCGTGGAGCAGGCTCGCCGGCTATCGCCAGACGTGATCATCATGGATATCTCGATGCCGGAGCTGAACGGGATAGAGGGCACGCGCCAGATCTGTGCGGCTCTCGACCGTACACGAGTGGTGATTCTCAGCATGCACCGCGAGGGGGCTTACGTCCGAGAAGTCCTGCGTGCTGGAGCTCTCGCCTATCTGCTCAAGGATTCCGAGCACGAGGATCTGTTGCGGGCGATCCGTGCCGTGCATCGTGGAGAGGGCTTCCTGAGCCCGGCGATTTCGGGAGAGGTGCTCACGGACTACCGGCGCCACGTCACCCATCCGGTTGACCTGCTAACCGTGCGCGAGCGCGAGATTCTGATCATGATCGCCGAGGGGAAGACGAACAAGGAGATCGCGCAGGATTTGAAGCTGAGCGTCTACACCGTCGAAACCCACCGGGCGAGCGTGCTCGAAAAACTCGACCTGCACAACGCCGGCGATATCGTGCGCTTCGCGATCCGGAACGGCTTGATCTCGTGATCGGCGGCATTTCAGGCGGCGGCGCGCTAGAATGAAGAAGTGCGCCAATCGGCGCATCCCCTAGCGGAGAGATGGCCGAGTGGTTGAAGGCGCACGCTTGGAAAGCGTGTATAGGGGAAACTCTATCGAGGGTTCGAATCCCTCTCTCTCCGCCATCCGCTTCGGAGCCGGCGGTTCCCCCCTGGGATTCGACGCCAAACCGGAAGCACTCGAGGCGCGTATCGACAGACGCATGCCATGGGACATCGGATCTATGACGCCGTGCATGAGATGTCCACGATACCGAGACGAAGCTTCTGGAAGCGTTCTACTCCTACAGCGATATCAACAACCGGCGTGCCGGTGCATTGGACACGCAGTCGAGCGAAAGTACGCACGGGCACGGCGCTAGAGCTAGAAAGCCGCGTCTGTGAGGGAAAAGCGGCTGAATCTGCCGCCCAAGCAGTAGCTATTTTTCGCGGCGGCGCCCGACGGCGATGTCGAGCCGTTTGATTTTCTGATTGAGAGTCGACAGTGGAATGTGGAGCTTTTCCGCCGCCTCCGTCTGGCTCTGGTTGCACTCTTCGAGCACTTCCATGATCTTGCGGCGTTCGAAGTCGGCCACCATTTCGAACAGGCTCGCGTCGGGCGGCAGGCTGCCCGACTCGTCGCGGCGGACCTTGACTCCGCTCGTGTGCAGCAGCGTGTCGGGCAGCACGCTCGCAGGGACCACCGGCTCGCTCGCCAGCACCACCGCGCGTTCGACGGCGTTTTCGAGCTCGCGGACATTGCCGGGCCATGCGTGATCCATGAGGATCTGCATCGCGTCGTGCTCGAAGCGCAATTGCGAATGTCCGCCCGCGTCGAGGAACTTTTCGTTCTCCTTGCAGTACTTGGCGAAGAAGTGATCGACCAGCAGTGGGATATCTTCCTTGCGGTCACGCAAGGGTGGCAACACGATATTGATGACGTTCAAGCGATAGTAGAGGTCCTCGCGGAACTTGCCCTCGTCCACCATCTTCTTGAGGTCCACATTGCAGGCCGCGATGATGCGCACGTCGGCGCGAATCGTCTCGTTCGAGCCGAGAGGCATGAACTCGCGCTCCTGGATCACGCGCAGGAGTTTCGCCTGCGTTTCGAGGCTGATCGTCGAGATCTCGTCAAAAAAGATCGTGCCCCGGTTGGCGAGTTCGAAGTAACCTTTGCGGGTCGCCACCGCGCTCGTGAAGGCGCCCTTGACGTGTCCGAACAAGGTCGATTCGAGCAGATCCGGCGGGAGAGATCCGCTGTTCACCGCCACGAACATGGCCTCGGCGCGGGGCGAGTTGGCGTGAATCGCCTTGGCGATGAGCTCCTTACCCGTGCCGGTCTCGCCGGTGACGAGAATCGTCGCGCGGCTGGGCGCCACCTGCGACACCATGTCGAGTACGCGCTGCATCCGTTCGCTCTTGCCGACAATGTTCGGGAAGGAGTAGCGCTGCTTGAGCGCGCGCTTGAGCTCGGTGTTCTCGGTCTCGAGCCGGCGCGAGCCGATCATGCGATCGATCTCGAGCAGGAGCTTCTCGTTGTCCCAGGGCTTGGAGAAGTAGTCGCTTGCGCCCGTCTTCAGCGCCTCCACCGCGACCTCGACCGAACCGTAGGCGGTGATCATGGCAACCGGCGTCTCCCGGTCACGCTCGCGAATCTCGGCGAGCACTTCCATGCCCGATTTGTCGGGCATCATCAGATCGAGCAGCACGAGATCGTACCGGCCGGATTCGAACTTCGCTAGCCCCTCGGTGCCGTTGGTGGCGAGCGTCACCGCGTAGCCCTCCATGTCGAGGAGGACCTCCAGGCTCTCACGGATGTCGGCTTCGTCGTCGATGACGAGGATTCGGGCGCGGGGCTCTTCAGGCATGCTCAGGCGGCTAGGACGGGTTTTTGCGCCAGCGGAAGGTCGAGATGAAACACCGTGCCTTCGCCAGGCTGGCTCGTCACATCAATGGTACCGCCATGTTCGCGGACGATGCCGTAGCTCACCGCGAGCCCGAGGCCGGTACCCTTCTTGGCGCCCTTGGTCGTGAAGAAAGGATCGAAGATGCGTTGCAGGTCGTCCGGCGCGATGCCTTTGCCCGTATCGGCCACCTGGACTTTGAACGACTCGCCCTCGGTACGCGTGATGACGATCAGCCGGCCACCCGCCTCCATTGCGTCTCGCGCGTTGAGGAACAGGTTCAGAAATACCTGTTGCATCTTGCCGGAATTGGCGCGCACGAGCGGCGGATTCGAGTCGAGCCGGAACTCGACCGTGACATTCGCCTTCGCCAACTGAGGCTCGATCAACTGCACTGTTTCGCGAATGACCCGATTGAGGTCGAGGTCTTCCATCTCGGCCTTCGAAGTCCGCGAGAAGTTCAGCAGCGAGTTGACAATTTCGCTCGCGCGGAAGGTTTGTTTGGCGATCTTTTCGAGAATCTTCGACTTCGAATCGTCGCCCTGCATCTGCTTGGTCAGCATCTGCGCGTAGGTCGAGATCACAGCGAGCGGTGTGTTCACTTCGTGCGCGACGCCCGCGGCCAGAAGGCCAATCGAGCTAAGCTTGTCTGCCTGTACGAGCTTTTGTTCGAGATTGGCCCGTTCCGTCACGTCGTCGAAGATGATCAGGCGGCCGATCCGTTCCTGGTCGCGTGTGAACAGAGGCGCCACCGCGATGTTCACGAGTACCTCGCGCTGGCGCGGGCTCGATCCGTGCGCCGCCATCGGGATCTTGTATAGCTGGTGGATTCCGGTCTCGCCGCGAAGTTCGGAAAGATCGGCCATCAGGCGCAAGGGGAACAGCCCTTCGAGCTTCTGTCCGGTGGCCTGCTCTCGGGAGATGCCGGTGAGGGCCTCCATCTGCGAATTCCAGCTTTCCACGCGATCGTCGAGGTCGGCGGCGACGATCCCCACGTTGATCGACTCGACGATATTCTCGCTGAATTCCTTCAGGCGTTCGTATTCAGCGACCTTGCGCTCGAGCGAACGGTACAGCCGCGCGTTTTCGATCGCGATGCCCACGTAGCCGGAGAGGGTCGTCAACAACTCTAGGTCTTCGCTCGAAAGGAAGTCGCCCTTGTCGGTGCGGCTGACGCCGAGGTAGGCAAGCGTTTTGCCGCGAAGGTGACAAGGCACGTAATAGGTGAGATCGAGTTTGGCGATCGTGTTTCGAACACTTTCGGAAAAGTGTTGCGAAACGACATCGAGCGCGATCCGCGTTCGCTCGAAGAAGATCGGCTCTTCGGCATGCGCCGGGAGGAAGCCGAGGTCGAGCCGGTCGGCCGGCGTAATCGATGCGGTTTCGCCCGTGTACTGCTTCAAGTGATAACCACCGCCACCTTCGTCGCTCATGAAGAAGCCGACGTTCGGGATGTAGAGCGTGCGGCGGATGCGATCGGCGACGCTTTGCAACATGCGATCGACATCGGTCTCGGAACTCAGCTCGCGTGCGAACTCGACGAGCGTGCGGCGATAGTCGTAACGGTCTTTGTAGAAGACGTAGCGATCGAGCACCTCCTGCGCCCAATTCCGCAGCGGCTGGAAGACGAACGCGGCGATGACGATCAGCAGAACCATCGCGCCGGGATCGATCTCTTCCACGGGCCGCACCGAGAGGATCAGAGCGTAGAAGATGCCGAGCACGGCCAGCGTGGCGAGCGTGTAGGCAAAGCCCTGTTGGAAGATGACGTCCACGTCCATCAGCCGGTAACGCAGAATCGCGTAGGCCCAGGTAACCGGGATCAGCGTGAGCGACAAAACCGCGAGGTTCATCAGGGGCGACGGAACCACGCCCATCACATAGGGAATGGTGTAGAGCAGCGTGAACGGCAGCACTCCCGCCAAAGCTCCGTTCCGCAACCACTTCACCTGTTGCCGCATGATGGGATCTTCCTGTCCGCGCGCCTGCACCGTCGCCACGATGGCTCCCAGCAGATAGAACGTGCTCAGGAAGGCCATCCAGGCACGATCGAGGAGCCAGCGAAGTTCGAGCAGGGGAATCGCCACCCGCAGCATGGTGGACGACGCACCGAGGTAGACCGCCAACATGAGCGCTGCGGGCAGGTAAAGCGCCAGCGCCGTCCAGCGCGACTTCATCCAGCGGCGTGTTTCCGGAAAGACGAGTGTGAAGTGGAGGAACAGCGTGGGGGCCAGCAGGCCCGCCACCACGTTGCCCCAATACATCGCCTTGTCGAAATTGTTCAGCCGGCCCGTGTAGTGGAACGTCGACAGGACGAAGCTCGCCAGACACAGGCAGTAGAAATGGATCGCCTTCGGAGCACCCTGCCTCCGGAAGTAGACGAACAGGCCGATCGCGAGATAGGCGAGCCCGATCAAGTATTGGTAGAAGCGCGATGCATCCGCGGGCCGCTCCGACACGATCACCTTGGTGGTGACCTCGACCCCGCCCCGCTGAACGACGTACTCCGCGTTAGCCCAAGCCGTCACGCGCGCCAGGATCTTGGTAGCGTCGATCGCGTTGCCGACGGTCGCCCCGTTCACGCGCACCAAAACGTCTCCCTCACGGATGCCCGCTTTGGCCGCGCCCGAACCAGCTTCCACCATCAACGCGACAACGATCGGCTTGCGGCTCGAGTCGAAACGGTCCACCCATGTGACACCGTCTTCCGGAAGTTGGAATCCGCGGTTCTTCTGGAAGTTGATGCCGGCGGAGATCAGCCCTGCCGCGGTGAGCACCACCAGCAGCGCGCTAACGAGCTGATTTTTTAGATCCTTCACAAACCGTTCCAGCACCCGGACAAACGGGAGACCCTGACTGAGCTAGCTATATCCTACACCAACCCGTCCGGGTAGTGTGCACGCCGATTGCCAATCCTCCGTGGGCCCGCGAAGCCCTAGAGTCATCCACTTAGCGGTAGTGGCGCGCTGAACAGTACTGAAATCGGAAGATGAAGGCGATTGCCACTTTACATTCGTGAAGTTCGCCCGGCCAGCAACTCCTCGAGCAAGGGAGTCACGGGATAGGGATGCATTTTGTACTGCCGGAAGCCCTCGCCATACGCGAACTTCGCGTATGCTCCGACCTTGGCCGACCAGTCCTCCATCGTTTGGATGTAGTCGTCCATGCCGTGGTGTTCCTTCAACCACTGGCGCTGGGAATCGTGGCAAGCTAGCATCTCGCGCTTCTTGTCGAGAACGCTCGAGATGTCCACGACGAAGTGGGGAGCCGACGGCCGGCACTCGCGATCGGTGCCCTCGGCCGGATCGGTGAAGTAGAGGTGCGGAATCGCGGGGATGGGACGGGCGTCTCCATAGGCGGAAACATCGTAGTTCTCGCAGGGCGCGGCGAAGCAGGCGTCGCGCACCAGCAGCGACGTCGCCTCATGATCGCAGTGATAGTCGGCGGGCGGCGCGGTGATGATGAGATCGGGCTGGGTCTGGCGCAGGATCGCGGTGACGCGGCGGCGGGAGGCATCGTCCACGAAGATCGCCAAGTCGCGGAACTCGGCGCAGAAGTAGTCCGCTCCGATCAGCTTGGCGGCTTTGGCGGCTTCGGCGCGGCGGATGCGCGCGATCTCCTCGGCGCCGTATTGGTGCGAGCCGCAGTCGCCGGGAGTCATTGTGACGATGGTGATGTGGTGTCCGAGCGAAGCGAGAAGGGCAAGGGTGCCCGCGCCGAACATCTCGGCGTCGTCCGGGTGGGCATGGATGTGAAGAATACGCATCACCCTCAGGGTACAATGACCTCTTATGCCTTTGAAGAGCCATACGATCACTCAAGGTCCGCAACGCGCCGGTGCGCGCGCCATGTTGAAGGCCGTGGGATTCACGGATGACGACCTGAAGCGGCCAAACATCGGGATTGCGAACACTTGGATCGAGACGATGCCGTGCAACTACCGGTTGCGCGAGTTGGCCGAACGCGTGAAGGAAGGCGTTCGCGCGGCGGGTGGCACTCCGATGGAGTTCAACACGATCGCCATTTCCGATGGCGTCACGATGGGCACCGAGGGCATGAAGGCTTCGCTCGTGTCGCGTGACATGGTGGCTGATTCGATCGAACTGGTGGCGCGCGGGCACATGTTCGACGGCTTGGTGTGCCTGGTGGCGTGCGACAAGACTACGCCCGGGGCGGCCATGGCCGCGCTTCGTCTGAACATTCCCACAGTCGTTCTGTATGGCGGCTCGATTCTGCCGGGCAACTTCCGCGGCAAGGACGTGACGATTCAAGACGTCTATGAAGCCGTGGGTGCTTACTCGTGCGGCAAGATGTCGGAGAAGGATTTGTGCGAGATCGAAGACGCGGCTTGTCCAGGCGCGGGCGCCTGTGGCGGCCAGTTCACGGCGAACACCATGGCGACGATCATGGAAGTGATCGGTCTATGTCCTGCCGGCTTCGCGGGCATTCCGCAACCGGACCGCCGCAAAGGTGACGTGGCGCGCCGTTGCGGCCAGATCATCATGCAAGCAGTCGAAAAGGATCTCAAGCCGCGTGACATCTGCACGCGGCAGGCGTTCGAAAACGCAATCGCCTCGGTCGCCGCCTCGGGCGGCTCGACCAACGCCGTGCTGCACCTTCTCGCGCTCGCGCACGAGGCGGGTGTCGATCTGAAGATCGACGAATTCCAGGAGATTAGCGGACGTACGCCCCTGCTCGCCGACCTCAAACCAGCGGGCCGATACACGGCCGTCGACGTCGACAAAGCGGGCGGAATCCCGGTGATCGCGCAACGGCTGGTGGAAGGCGGCTATGTCCACAAGGATTGCATCACGATCACGGGACGCACTCTCGCCGAAGAAGCGGCCGACGCGAAAGAGACACCGGGGCAGGACGTGATCCGGCCGGTGTCGAATCCGATCAAGAAGTCCGGTGGACTGGTGGTCCTGCGCGGGAGCCTTTCTCCGGACGGCTGCGTGATCAAGGTGACTGGTATCGATCGCAAGATCCATCGGGGCCCGGCGCGGTGCTTCGAGCGCGAGGAGGACGCGATGGCGGCCGTGACGCACGGCGAGATCAAGCCCGGCGACGTCGTGGTGATCCGGTACGAGGGGCCAAAGGGTGGTCCGGGAATGCGCGAGATGCTCGGCGTGACTGGGGCAATCGTGGGCGCGGGGCTCGGTGATTCGGTAGCCTTGATTACCGATGGCCGGTTCAGCGGCGCGACGCGCGGATTCATGGTGGGTCACGTGGCACCCGAGGCGGCGGTGGGCGGTCCGATCGCGGCGCTACGGGATGGCGATCCGTTGACTATCGACATCGAGAATCGCAAGATCGATATCGACTTGCCGGCGGCGGAGATCGAGGCACGATTGAAAGCGTTCGTGGCTCCGAAGCCGAGGTACGCGACCGGCGTGTTCGCGAAATACGCGTTGACAGTGAGTTCGGCGGCTCAGGGCGCGGTTACCTGCTAAAGATGGCGGGGCCGCGCCGGGCCTTCCATGAGGCCGCGGACAACTCGTAGGAGCCCCACCGGCACGCGAGCCCGGCGCCCGTGTTTGGAGGCTCCACGGGCGCATCAGACGGCTCTTCGGAGCTACTCCTCCGGTAGTTCCGATGTGTCCAGCATGCCATCTGGACTTGGCGCGAACAAGCCGTTACTTTGGACCTAAAGGTCCTAACCCGTACCGGAGAATCTCCTGGTCCAGTGGCCTCAATTGGTATACTACGAGCTCGGCAAACACATGCCCACCACTCGGGAAAAATCGCAACTGATGAGCGCGAGCGAGATTGACCGGACCCTGGTCCGGCTCGCGCATGAAATCCTCGAAAAGACCGAAGATCTGGATAAGCTGGCGTTCGTCGGAATCCGGCGCCGGGGCGTCCCGCTGGCGCAGCGGCTCGCGGCCAAAATCGAGGCGCTCGAGAATCGCAAGATTCCGGTCGGGATCCTCGACATCAATCTCTACCGCGACGATCTCTCGACGGTCTCCAATCAGCCCGTCGTCAACTCCACCGACATTCCGTTTCCGGTGAAGGGGCGCGATATCATCCTCACCGACGACGTGCTTTATACCGGACGCACGATTCGCGCTGCTCTCGACGCACTGTTCGATCACGGACGTCCCTCGCGCGTGCAACTGCTGGCACTGATCGATCGCGGCCACCGCGAGTTGCCGATCGCGGCCCGCTACGTGGGGCGGCACGTGCAAACCACCGGCCAGGAGATCATCGAGGTGAAATTTCAGGAGATCGACGGCGTGGAAAAGGTCCTGCTCGTCGAGCGCGTGGACTGACCGCGATGGCCGCCGGACTGCTCGGTATCGAAGAACTCCCGCGCGAGGAGATCCAGAAGATCCTCGACCGCGCGCGCGACTTTCAACACGCGGCTCCCAAGCTCGACATCGCGCGCGGCAAGATGGTGGTGAACCTTTTCTTCGAATCCTCCACGCGCACGCGCACCAGTTTCGAGATCGCCGCCAAGCGGCTGGGCGCCGACACCGTTTCAATCAGCGCTTCTGGATCGAGTGTTTCGAAGGGCGAGTCGCTCGTCGACACGTTGAACACGCTCGGCGCGATGCGGCCGAGCGCGATCGTGATGCGCCACGCGGCCTCGGGCGCGCCGCATTTCCTCGCGCGCCATTTGCCCACGCCGATCATCAATGCGGGCGACGGCACGCACGAACATCCGACACAAGCGCTGCTCGACGCGCGCACGATTCTCGACCGCACGAAGTCGCTCGAGGGCCTGCGCGTGGCGATCATCGGCGATATCGCCCACTCCCGCGTGGCACGTTCGAACATGTATCTGCTTTCGAAGTTCGACGCGCACGTGGTGCTGTGCGGTCCGCCGGCGCTGCTGCCGAAGCAACTCGCCGAGTTGTGCCCGAATGTCACGCTCACTTTCGATATGCGCGAGGCGATCGAAGGCGCGGACGTGATCATGATGCTGCGCGTCCAGCTCGAACGCCAGAACGAGATTCCGTTTCCGGCGAACGAGTACTTCCAGTTCTACGGGCTGCGGTCCGAGCATGTCGAGCGCGCCAAGCCGGATGTGCTCGTGATGCATCCCGGCCCGATCAATCGCGGGCGCGAACTGTCGAGTGACGTGGCCGATTCCCAACGCTCGGTGATCTTGAATCAAGTGGAAAATGGCGTGGCCGTGCGCATGGCCGTGCTCGAAAAGGTGCTGAACGAATCATGAGCTCCCTGGTGATCCGGAACGGCCGGGTGATGGATCCGGCGAGTGGATTCGACGCGGTTGCCGACGTACTGATCGATGGCGGGCTCACGGTGGCGATTGGGCCGAACCTCGAAGCTCCTTCGGGCTCGAAGATTTTCGACGCCACCGGACTCGTGGTCGCGCCGGGATTCCTCGACATTCACGTGCACCTGCGCGAGCCGGGATTCGAGCACGCCGAAACGATCGAGACGGGCGGCAAGGCCGCTGCCGCGGGCGGATTCACCACGATCTGCTGCATGCCGAACACAAAACCCGTGAACGACAACGCGACGGTCACCAGCTACATCATCGAGCGGGCCGAGCGGCTGTCCCCGGTGCGGGTCTATCCGATTGGCGCCATCACCAAAGGCAGCGCGGGCGAGGAACTCGCCTCGATCGGTGCGATGAAGCAGGCGGGCGCGGTGGCGATCTCCGACGACGGGCGCCCTGTCATGAACTCGCGCGTCATGCGCCGCGCCATGGAACTGGCCGCTGGCTGGAACATCCCGGTGATCGATCACTGCGAGGATCTGAACCTGTCGGCGGGTGGCGACATGCACGAAGGCTGTACGTCGGTGAGGCGCGGGCTCCGTGGAATTCCGTCGTCGTCGGAAGACGTGATGGTGGCGCGCGATCTGTTGCTGGCTGAAGTCACGGGCGCGCGCGTCCATATTGCGCACATCTCGACCACCAACGCGGTTGCCATGGTTGCCTATGCCAAGGCGAAAGGCCTGAAAGTGAGCGCGGAAGCGACTCCGCATCACTTCGTGCTCGCCGACGATCACACGATTCCCTACGATTCCAACTACAAGATGAAGCCGCCGCTGCGGGCGAACCGTGACGTCACGAGCGTCATCGAGGGGATCGTTTCCGGCGCGGTGGAGGTGATCGCCACTGATCACGCGCCGCATCCCGGCAGCGAAAAGATGCAGGAGTTCGAACGCTGCCCGTTCGGCATCACCGGGCTCGAGACCGCCATCGGGCTTTCGCTCGAGGCGCTCGTGCATCCGGGCAAGATCAGCTTGATGAAGATGATCGAGCTGTTCACGTCGAATCCGGCGCGCGTCATGGGGCTTGCTCATCATGGGCGGCTGAGTGCAGGGCTTCCCGGAGATGTCACGATCTTCGATCCGGAACTTCGTTGGACCTACGACGTCAACAAGACGTTGTCGAAGAGCAAGAATTCGCCGTTCCATGGCACGGCCTTCCGGGGGGCACCGGTGGCGACGATCGTGGGCGGCCGGATCGCCTGGGCGCGCGAATAGGCCCCACAGAACCGTCCGCCGGCCGAATGCCGGAGGCTTCGCACGCCCTGATACCATCGGGAAATGTTCGGAATCCGGTATCTGAAGACTTCGCCCACCACTTACGTCCTGCACTTCGCCGGAGGAAAGCTGCAACGCGAGGGCCCGGGACTGTCGTTCTTCTACTTCGGACCGAGTTCGTCGATCGTGCGCGTTCCGATGGCGAGCGCCGGAGTGCCGTTTGCGTTCCAGGACACGACCTCGGACTTCCAGACGGTGACGCTCCAAGGACAACTGACCTATCGCGTCGCCGATCCGAAGAGGCTCGCCGCGATGCTCGACTACAGCACCGACTCTGACGGCAAGTACATCTCCGACGACTATCAGAAGCCGGCCGAACGCCTGGTCCAACTGGCGCAGGCTCTCGTTCGCACCGACCTGCAGAAGCTCACGCTCAAACAGGCACTCACCGCGGGCGACGGACTCGCGGCGAAAGTCACCGCCGCGGTGAAGGAGGCCGAGCCGGTCAAACAACTCGGACTCGAGATTCTCGACCTGACCATCCTCTCCGTGCGTTGCACGCCGGACATGGCGAAGGCACTCGAAGCCGAGGCGCGTGAGGCGTTGAACCGGCGCTCCGATGAGGCGATTTACGAGCGGCGCAACGCGGCTGTCGAGCAGGAGCGGCGAATCAAGGAGAGCGAGCTCAACACGCAGCTCGCCGTCGAGGAGAAGCAACGCCAGATCCGCGAGAAGCAGATCGAGACCGAGATCTCGATCGAACAACAGAAGGCCCAATTGACCGATCAGCGCGTCGCCAATCAGCGCAAGGAAGCAGACGCGAGCGCCTACGGCTTGAACGCGATGATCGAACCGTTGCGCGCGCTGGACTGGCGAACGGTGATGATGCTTTCGCAGAATGGCGCCAATCCGCAAGCGGCGATCGCGCTCGCCTTCCAGGAGATGGCGGCGAACGCGCAGAAGATCGGCGAGTTGAATATGACGCCCGATTTGCTGAAGTCGCTCACGTCGCGGGAGTAGGTCCGCGTGGAGCAAGTCACGGGCGGCTTCGAGAAGATCGTCGTCATCACGCGCAAGACGCGTCTGCAAGGACTGATCGCGCGTTTCAACACGCAGGCGCAGGCGCGGTTCTATGTCAATCGCGCGGGCGGCGACGTGAGCGACATCGAACAAGAGGACGCCGTCTATCGCGAAGCCGTCGATCTGTTGCTCCGTCAGGTCGATCCGGCGATGAAGCTGCAAGTGATGGACCGCGAAATCACGCCGACGTATCTGTTCTCGGAAGCCGATCTGGTGGTGACGCTCGGCCAGGACGGGCTGGTGGCGAATACGGCCAAATACGCGCTCGGATGCCCGATCATCGCGGTGAATCCCGATCCGTCTCGCTTCGACGGAATCCTGCTGCCGTTTCAGGTGGCGCAGGCGGGCGCCGCGATTCAGGCGGCGATGTCGGGCCTCGCGGAGATGCGGCGCGTGACACTGGCCGAGGCTCGGCTCGGAGACGGCCAGCGCCTGCTCGCCTTCAACGATCTGTTCATTGGCGCGCGGACCCACGTGTCGGCCCGCTATCAGATCCGGTTCGCGGGCAAGAACGAAGATCATTCGTCGAGCGGAGTGATCGTTTCCACCGGCGCCGGGTCGAGCGGCTGGCTGTCGTCCATGATGCGCATGGCCGGGGGCATCGGCGAATTCCTCGGCGGCAACGGGAACTCCGGGTTGCGATTCGAGTGGGAAGATCGCCGGTTATGTTTCGTGGTGCGCGAGCCGTTCACCAGCCGCCACTCGCAATCGCGGATCGTGGCTGGATTCGTCGAGGAAGGGCAGGCTCTTTCGCTCGAGTCGCGCATGCCTACGGATGGCGTGATCTTCTCCGATGGAGTCGAGAGCGACCGGCTCGAATTCAACTCGGGGGCGATCGCGCGTATCGGGATCGCGGAGGAGGTGGCGCGGTTGGTGGTTCCGTATTCTCGCGAGTAGGGGAGTCAATGGCGCTTTCGTCGAAGACGCAAAGAGTCTCACGAGAGTCACGGGTGCCGCTCGTGCCAGCGCTCGTTTCGCCTCGAGCATGGCCTCACGGATTGCCTTTTCGGCTTCCGGGAAACGCGGGAGGACTCTTGCGATCGCGGCGAAGACCGCGCTGATTCGCGAGGGCACGGCGGATTTCGTACTCGGACCCCGTTTGCCCGCCTTCCTCCGGAATCGGCGTCCCGAAGCGCATCCAGAAGATCCCGATGACGATGTCGTGCCGCTCGACCGGCATGTCCTTGTTGACCACGGCCTGCGGACCTTCGGAGTCGAGGCGAGCCCGCGCGTCCGTTTCGTAGGCTCGCACGTCGAGGCGGACGCCGCGCTCACCGTCCATCTGCCGGTTCAACTGATCGGCGACCTCGCGGACGGCGGCCCGTTCGGCGGAGACGTCGCTGGGCGAGGCGACGAAAACCGTGACACCCCTCATCCCTGAGATCATACCGGAGTGCGTCCGGTTCCATGATGAGTTTCGCCGCCAGAGTCCGCACTCGACTCTCAGGCAGCGTCCAAGCCGATCCGCACGCGGCAGCCCAGCGCGGCCGCGATGTTGACCAGCGCGTCGAGCGAAAAGCGGGAGAGCCGGCCGCGGAGCAGATCGTTGATCCTCGGCTGCGTCACGCCGCAGCGTTTCGCGGCTTCGGCCTGGGTCCACTCCCGTGCCTTCACCAAGGCCGTGATCTGCCGCATCAGATCGGACCGCGCTCGGAGGTTCGCGGCCTCCTCCGGCGTATCGGCAATCGCGTCCCAAACGGATGCGTAGGTTTCGGCTTTCTTCATGTTCCTCCCCTTGACAGTTGTGCGAATCGCTTTTGGGCGATCTCGAGGTCGCGCTGTGAAGTTGCTTGCGTCTTCTTCTGGAAAGCGTGCAGGACGTAGACGGCTTCCGCGCGCCGCGCCAAGTAGATTACACGATAGGCTCCGCTGTCATCCGTCAAGCGAATCTCCTCGACGCCTTTGTCGGCTACCGGCATTGGCTTGAAATCGTCGGGCTGCCCGCCGCGCTGTACCTTCTCCAGTTGAAACCCTGCGTCGTGCCGCGCGTCCGGCGGGAAGGCTCGCAGGCATTCCAGCGAGTCCCCGAGGAAACGCACGGACTTCATTGTCCGATTATATCCGAATGGATATGGGCCGTCGACGGCTCATTTGCAGGCATGCGGCAATGCAGCGTGCTACCGTGCGGCTCGTTCCAGCATGCGAGGGGCACGAGTTCGCGATCAACCTCGGGTCGAATACTGGGAATCGAACGCGGCGGTTTGAAACGGACGAAGCGAGGGGATATGGGGCGATTCGGCGCTCAACGAATACGCAGCCGACCTGAAAACGGCGCCGCAGAAGGCCGCACCCAGCTCTACGCGATCGGCCGCATGCAACGCCGGGACAACTCCCGTTCGAACATGCAGTCCTGGCGTGTGTACAATCAGGCCAATGGATATTCAAAATGCGAACACTGAGCCGCTTTATCGGTTCCTCCGTTCCCACGAGGATCTAAGCCGCTCTGCGAGAATGCTGCTCGAGGGTATTTTACGGAGATCAAGGTGCAGCGTCCCGACGTTGGTGCGCGTTTCGAAGCGGAGTTCGAGAGAGCGCAGGCATTTATCGCGCAGATGGGGATTGTCCGGGTCGTTACCGCGTTGGAAGACTTCTGTGCCGGAGTGAAGGCTGAACGTGACCGCTACCGCGCCGCTCGGCGGTGGATCGATCTCGGGGAAGCAGGGCACAAGCAACGACAAGGTTGGTTTTTTCCGAAAGCTGTATGAGGAATTCGGGTGGCCGGCATCGGCCCTCAGCGAACTCCCGCTGTTCGAATATTTTGCTTGGGCGAGGAATTGTATTGTTCATAGATCAGGACGTGCGAGCAAGGGCCTCAACCAATACGCTGAGAGCGCTTCACTCAAGAGATGCTTCGATGACTGGAACAACTGGAACAATGGCCTGCGGAAGGGGAGGAGGTTGCCGCCGCTTCCCCTGCTTACACCCGGCGACGAACTGCCCTTTGTACCCAAGCATGCCATCTTAGCCAGCGAAGTCTGCCGAAGGATCGCCGTCGATGGCAATCAGAGGCTCGTCAATCTGCTGGGAATTGAAGGGATAGTAAACATGGCAGCATATCATTCGATTCTCTCTGATGGATCGGCGCGCGCCAATGCGCGGAAGAAGACGCCCGAGGCAACTCTCAACCACATCCTCGTGACTCGCTATCGGGTCAAACTGAGGGCCCGCAAGAACGAGGCTGTGGCAGAATTGGTCAGAATGGGGAGATAGGGGGCGTGCTGTAGCGCTTTTAGCAAAAGGCAAGAGTGAGCGCTGCTGTGCCGTTCGTTGGCCAGTCTGTCGGCAAGAATGCTATCTCGACCTATTGAGTCACCGGAGAACGCTGCGAGCGATTTTTTCGGCGGCGAGCTTCGTCCCAATCCCCTTGATGACTGCAAGGCTGGCTGACCCCGCGCGTCCGTCTCGTAGGCTCGCACGTCGAGGCGGACGCCGCGCGCACCTCCATCTGGCGTTCAACTGATCGGCGACCTCGCGGACGGCGGTCCGTTCGGCGGCGACGTCGCAGGGCGAGGCGACGAAGATGGTGACACTCCTCATCCCTGAGATCATACCGGAGCGCGGCCGGTTCGTGACAAGGCCAGGCGATCAGTTGCAGCGCCAGCTCATCTGGATGATCAACGCTCCTCCACTGGACGCGGTCGGCAGCGTAGACGGTCCGGTCACCCGCATCACGGTCCGGTCACCGGTCGTGATGGAGGCTGTCGATCCCGCATTCGAGCAGCTCGAGCCTCCGCTAGCGATCGAACAGGAGAGCGATGTGTCGGCTCCATTGAGCCGCACGGTGAACGTGGTGGTCGATCCCGCTGCGTTCGCGTTCCATTGCACGTAGAGATCGCGCATGGTGCAAGAACCGGGGAATAGGGTTTCCGCTTCCGCTTCCGTGGTCCGGGCGGCGTTCGTGTTCGGACCGAAGTGGCGGGGCAGCGCTAGCAGTGCGCCAGCGACGTTGGTGACGGCGAGGAGCGTTCCGAAGGAAGATCCAGAGCCTGTCGGCCCCGTGGCTCCCGTTGCGCCAGTCGCACCGGTGGTTCCGGTTCCAGTGGCTCCGGTTACGCCGGTGGCTCCGCTTGCACCGGTAACGCCAGTGACTCCGGTTGTTCCCGATGCACCAGTAGCTCCGGTTGAGCCCGTGGCCCCGGTTGCTCCCGTGGGGCCAGCGACGGTGGAAGCCGCGCCAGTCGCACCCGTGGGTCCCGTGGAGCCCGTTGATCCGGTGGGTCCGGCGACGGTAGATGCCGCTCCGGTGGGACCCGTAGCACCCGTTGTCCCAGCCGGTCCTGTCCCGCCGGTCGCACCCGTGGGCCCAGCAACCGTCGAGGCTGCGCCGGTGGCTCCCGTTGCGCCGGTGGATCCAGCAGCGCCGGTCGCGCCCGTGGGGCCGGCGACAGTCGAGTCCGCACCTGTTGGACCGGTGGAGCCCGTCGGTCCGGCGGTTCCCGTGGCACCCGTCGCGCCGGTCGGACCCGCGACCGTCGATGCTGCTCCCGTTGCGCCGATTGGCCCAGTTACACCGGTGGAGCCGGTGGGGCCGGGAACCGTCGAAGCGGCACCCGTCGCGCCGGTTGGTCCGGCAGTTCCAGTCGCGCCGGTTGGACCGGGCACGGTGGAACCCGCGCCGGTCACGCCCGTGGCGCCCGTTGGTCCGATCGGACCTGTTTGGCCGGTGGGACCCGAAACCGTCGAGGCAGCGCCGGTGGCGCCCGTCAAGCCGGTCAGCCCGGTCGATCCCGTTGCGCCGGTGGCACCCGTTGGACCTGGAACTGTCGAAGCGGCTCCGGTCGCGCCCGTGGGACCGGCCGATCCCGTCGCGCCAGTGGAACCTGTTGGGCCTGGAACGGCAGAAGCCGCGCCGGTCGCTCCCGTAGCTCCGGTTGGACCAGGAACGGTGGAAGCCGCACCGGTCGCGCCTGCGGCACCCGTCGATCCGGTGGCGCCTGTCACACCTGCCGGTCCAGCCGACCCGGTTGCACCGGTCGGCCCTGGAACCGTCGAGTCCGCGCCGGTAGCGCCGGTTGACCCAGTAGCTCCCGTGGAACCATTGGAACCCGTCGTTCCCTGAAGCCCAGTGGGACCGGTCGATCCCGCAACGCCGGTCGCGCCGGTCGCTCCAGCTGGCCCGGTCGCTCCGGTTGGACCCGGCACGGTCGAATTGGCACCCGTCGCCCCGATCGG
>CADECY010000010.1:0-28594 GCA_902825945.1 uncultured Acidobacteriota bacterium | reverse complement strand
CCTTGCGGTCCGGTTGGACCCGGCGGGCCCGGAACCGTGGAATCCGCTCCCGGCGCTCCGGCTGGCCCGGTCGTTCCGGTCGGACCTGGCACGGTCGAATTGGCACCCGTCGCCCCGATCGGTCCTGTTGCTCCCACGCTACCCGTGGGTCCCGCCGGTCCGGGTACGGTGGATGCCGCGCCAGTCGCGCCCGTGGGTCCGGCTGGGCCCGGCTCTCCGGTTTCGCCGACTCGTCCCGTGGCTCCGGTTGGACCGAGCGGTCCCTGCGGACCTTGCGGTCCCGCAGGTCCGATAGCAGTCGATGCCGCGCCTTCCGGTCCTTGTTGTCCCTGCGGACCCTGTTGCCCCTGTGGACCCGTTGGGCCTGCCGGGCCCGGAAGTGTCGATGCCTCGCCCGTCGCGCCTGTGGGTCCCGTCACGCCAGTCGGACCCGTGGGCCCAGTCGCGCCCAACGCGAACTCGACCACCGAGATATTCGAGCCAGCGGGTACCGGCGAGCCGAACCGGTTCGAATCAGGGGGAGTAAATGCCATTTGTCCTGAGGTAATCGCGCCGAATTTCGCGGTAGCGCCCAGAGTAATCGTGTCATTGACGCCGAGCAGACGCGAGGGACCGTTGTAGACGAGAGTCATCTCGTTGTCGCCGGGACCAGGACTCAGAGTGAAATCGCCCGCCGACAACAGGTCGGAGACAATCGTCACCGCGGGCTTTACGCTCTCGAGCTTCGCTCCGGGAACCTGGAGCGTGAAGCGGAAAGAGTCGCCCGTCATGAGCATCTCGGTCGCGCCGGGATTGATGTTCGACCACGTGACTTGCAGGTCCGCCGTCTTCCCAGCTTCGAAGGCTGGCGGCGCGACCGTAAATCGTGGGACGATTTTGGTTTGGGGCTCTTGCGCAACGGCGGCGCAAGTCAGCACTAGGCTCGCGATAGCAGCGGGCAACAGGCGGCTTGTCAGCCGCTGGCCTTGCATAAGCACAGTATAGTTCAGTTCCTCCACCTTTTCCCGGGGCCTTGAAAAATATTTCATGATATTTCGCCCCCATTCCTTCCGGGCGACTGGCCGGCTACAGTAGATGAGATGAAATTCCTCGTGACGATCGTGATCCTGACCTTCACGGCCCAGGCGCAGCCGCTCCCAGTGAAGGTGGAGAATGGGGTCCGCGCGAAGATGCGCGATGGCGTGACTCTCGTGGCGGACGTCTACCGTCCGGCCACCGAGGGCAAGTTCCCGGTGCTGTTGCAGCGAACCCCGTACAACCGCGCGAGCGGCGCGGGCGGACATGTGGAGGTGTCGGCGCAAGGCTACGTGGTGATCGTGCAGGACACGCGCGGGAGATTCGAGTCACAGGGCGAGTTCTATCCGTTCCGTCATGAAAGCAACGATGGTTACGACACCATCGAATGGGCCGCGGCGCTGCCATACTCGAATGGTAAAGTCGGCATGTTCGGCGGATCCTACGTCGGTGCCACGCAGATGCTCGCTTCGATTGCCAAGCCGCCGCACCTCGTTTCGATCTTTCCGTACGTCACCGCCTCCGAATATTACAACGGCTGGACCTATCAGAGCGGCGCCTTCATGCAGTGGTTCGCCAGTTCCTGGACCAGCGGACTCGCGGTCGATACGCTTCGGCGAAAGGCGGTTGCCGATCCGAAGGCATGGGTCCAGGGGCTGCCGGTCGAAACCTACAAATTGCTCGAATTGCCATCGACCGCGACGCTCGCTCCCTATTATCAGGACTGGGTCGCGCACGAGACCGACGATGGCTACTGGAAGCCGTGGAAGATCTCCGATCACTACGGCGAGATGAACGTAAAGGGATTGCACGCGGCCGGGTGGCACGATATCTTCCTGCGCGGCTCGATCGAGAACTTCATCGGCATGCGCAGGTCGTCACCGGCGAAAGCGTCGCAGCGGCTGATCGTGGGTCCGTGGGCTCACGCGGCGACATCGCCCGAAGGAAAAATCGGCGACGTTACCTTCGGCAAGCAAGCGGTGCTCGACATGAATGGCACGCTTCTGCGCTGGGCCGATTTCGCGCTTCGGGACGCACGCAACGAATATGCCACCGGTGCGCCCGTCCGGCTGTTCGTGATGGGCGAAAACGTCTGGCGCGACGAGCAGGAGTTTCCGCTGGCGCGCACCAAGTACACGAACTACTACCTGCGGCTCGGTACGCTCGACACGGCTCCCCCCGGATCCGAGCCGCCGCAGGTGTTCACATACAATCCGGCGAATCCAGTGCCCACGCTCGGCGGCAGGCTTTGCTGCGGCGGCTACATTCCGCCGGGTCCGGCGGATCAGAGTCCGAACGAATCACGTCCTGATGTGCTCGTGTTCTCCACTCCGCCACTCGAACGCGATGTCGAAGCGACCGGCTGGATCACGGTCAAACTCTTCGCATCGACATCGGCCACCGACACCGACTTCACGGCGATGCTCACCGATGTGGATCCCTCCGGATACTCGCGCCTGCTCACCGACGGCATCGTGCGGGCGCGGTACCGGAATTCACGAGTGCGCGCGGAGAAGGTCGAGCCCGGCAAGATCCAGGAATACACGATCGACCTGTGGGCGGCGAGCAATCTCTTCAAGGCGGGGCACCGCATCCGGCTCGCCATTTCGAGCAGCAACTTTCCGCGGTTCCAGTTGAACTTCAACACCGGCGAAGGCGTGATGGGGAGTACGCGAATGGTTTCGGCCAAGCAGACCATCTATCACGATTCCGAGCATCCATCGGCGCTCGTGCTGCCGGTGATCCCGCGGTAAGCGCCGCGGCGCGATAATGTTTCAGATGATCCGCCTCGGCCTCGACACCTATTCCGTCCGCGCGTGGAAGTGGAAAGCGATCGAACTGCTCGACTACGCCGCGTCGCTGAAGCTCGGGGCGGTGCAGATCTCGAGCCTCGCTGAATACGAGAGCCTCGAGCCCACGCACCTGACCAAGGTCAAGGAGCACGCGGCGAAGCTCGGTATCCAGATAGACGGCGGCACAGGCTGCATCTGCCCGACCACCAAGAGTTGGAATCCGAAGCAGGGCGACCCGGTCGAATACCTGAAGACCGGAATCCGCGTAGCCCATGCCGTGGGTTCGACCTCGGTGCGATGCTTCGTGGGTTCGCCGCTCGATCGCGCGATGGTGCCCGCGACGCCGATCGAGATGCATCAGGAGAGCACCTTGAAGGTGCTGCGAGAAGCACGCAGCCTCGCGATGGATCTGAACATCAAGATCGCCATCGAGAATCACGGCGATTTCAGCGCGCGCGAATTGCGAACGTTGATCACGGCGGCGGGCAAGGAATACGTGGGCGCGTGTCTCGATACCGGGAATCCGGTCTCGGTGTGCGAAGATCCGATGCTCACGCTCGAAGTGCTGGCGCCATTTGCGGTGACGACGCACATTCGCGACTCGGTGGTGTTCGAACACGCGCGGGGCGCGGCGTGGCAATGGGTGGCGCTCGGCGAGGGGTCGATCGACTGGAAAGCATTCGTGGCGCGATTCCGCGAGCTGTGCCCGAACGTCGCGATGCAGCTCGAGGTCATTACTGGACGCGCGCCGCAGGTGCATCCTTACTTCGAGCCGGCATTCTGGAAGAACTATCCGAGCCTGCCCGCCGCCGATTTCGCAAGGTTCGCGCGGCTTGCCAAGACCGGACATCCGTTCATGGGAAACATGGTGATCGGCGACGTTCGCGGAGCTGCTCCACCGCCGGAACTCGCCGAGCCGTTGAAGCTGCAGCAGCGGAAGGATCTCGAACGCAGTGCGCAATACGCCCAACAGAAGCTGGGCCTCGGCGTTGGCGGACGGTAACGCCGGGCCGCTTCCAAGATCGTGGAATCCCTCTATCGACAGGCTCTCGCGCGCTGTGTCCGGGTTTCGATCGGGCTCGATCCCGGACCGGAGACGCCGGGAGGCATCGATCCGGGCCGGCTGATCCAACTCGCCGATCATCACAATCTCCTTCCTCACGCCGCCGCGGCCGGGCTCCGGATCCCCGGTGATTGGCGCCAACGCTGGACCCGCGCCAGCCTGTTGCTTGCAAGCGAAACAGCCCGGTTGACGGGGGTCCTGGATGCGGCCGGCGTTCGCTCGATGCCGCTCAAGGGACCGGTGCTCGCGCAGATGCTTCACGGAGATCCGAGCCGCCGCCAGTTCTCGGACCTCGACATCCTGGTGGAACCCGGACGGGCGGGCGAAGCGGTTACCGCTCTGCGGGACGCGGGTTACGAATCGAAGTGGCCGGCCCGAACGGCCGCGCGCCAAGCCCGGTTCAACTGGTACGAGGAACTGCCGCTACGACACACGCGCGACGGGATTGATGTCGATCTGCACTGGTCATTCACGCCGCGGCACTATCTCGCGCGCATGGATGATCGCGCCGTCTGGGGTCGCACCGAGAGCGTGGATTTTCTGGGCCGCTCCGTGGAGGTTCCCGCACCGCAGGACTATCTCGAGTACCTTAGCCTGCATGGTGCGCGGCATGAGTGGTCTCGCCTGGGTTGGCTCGCGGACTTGGCGGCGTTCCGGGTTCGGTTCGGTTCGCGCATTGATCATTCCGCTCTTACGCAACGGTCGCGGGGTGGTGTGCTAATCGCGGACGGGCTCCGGCGCGCGGCCGAGTGGCTGGGAGAACCGGCGGGCGAGTTGGGCTCGCCGCGACCCATTTCGGTGTGGAACCGGGTCCGGTACCAGGCGGCGGTTTTGCTGATCCCAACAGAAGCGGACTGGGCGGAAAGGGATCTTCCGCCCAGTCTTGAATTTCTGTACTATCCGTTGCGTTTGACGCGTCTGGTCCAGCGCCGGCTGGTGCGGCCGGACTGAACTACTCGACCGGCGCGCTGAGGGGCTTCGCCTTGTCCGACGATCCGCGCGCCGCTACCATTCCGCCGACCAGGCCCACAGCGGCCGCCTTCGACACGACTCCCACGGTTCCGCCGCCGCCGTATGTGAAGATTCCCGCGGCCGTCACGCCGCAGCCGCAGTCGTTACCCGAATCGGCGACGAGCGATCCCTTGTCGGCGTGCGCGTAGACCTTCTTGTCGGCCTCGGAGATCGTCACCGTGCCTTCCGAGCCCACGGCCGGCCGGATCGTCTGTCCGCGCGCACAGATCTTCATCTCGGCGTCCTTGCTGGTGTCGAACCGGATCGCGCCTTCCATCAGGCAAAGTCCGCGCAGGCCAAGCCGCGCGGTTCCCTTCTTCTGTGCCTGCTCGGGCGTTGGAGCCTTCTCGAACCAGGTCTTCAGTTTCGACTTCTTGTTGGTGAAGATCCGGCCCGCTTCCGGAAAGGTCATGACTGCGGTCGACTCTCCGGTGTCGAGCCAGGTCTTTTCCTGGATCGGCACTCCGCGGGCACCGGTCGCGGGAACTTCCTTGCCGTCGACCTTGACGGGTCCGCTGGCTGTGATCGTGGCGACAATCGGCTTGTTGGCGGCGAGTCCAACGAGGGCGAGGGACGCGATAGTGAGGCAAATAGTCTTGTGGCGCATGTGGTTGTTTTTACGCTTCTTTTGGCAGTATATCGGCCAAGCTGCGCCAGGGCTCTACGCAAGATACCCGAGCCGGTTCACAAAAACCACAGTAGTCCTGAGCGGGATGTAAACAAGCAACTCCAGCGTGAGCTCACCGAACCAGAAGCCCGAGGCCTACCGGGGCCTGTCGCGTATCGAGATTCGTGGGATCGATGCTCCAAGCCCCGGCGACGGCCATGACGGTGTCTTCGCTGGGGAAGGCGAGGCCGCTGCGATCGGCGTAGCCGGGTGATCGCGCCTCAGGGGAGAGCGAATTGAATAGATTCCGCGGCTCTCCGGGGAGAGGATCGCCATCGGCGCGAAGAGTCTCTCCGCGCTCACCTGAGTAGGCATAGTGTCGAACGATCTTTCCATCGACCGATTTGGCCCAGGCGTGGTAGTCGACCACCCGGTGAGTGCCGAACCACTGTGCCTCGCCAAACCGCCGGCTCAACTCGGTGAGCCTACGGGCGATCTCGGTGTCGTCATCTTCGGTCAAGGCGCCACCCACGATGAGCATCCAATTCCCAACTGGAGGAGCGATGAACACACCGCCGTTTTCGTAGGCGCGTTCGATCCCTGACTTCCAGTTGCACGGTACTCCTTTTCCAAGGTTGAGAGCCTTGGCGACGTTGTCAGCTCCGCCGGTTCGGACCGCGAACCACGACATTTTGAAGCCGAAGCTCACTGGACGGTCCGGATTCTGGGGGAAGCGCTGCAAGGGAGGCGTTGCCCGCCCGCTTCCGCATGATGAAGACCGCCAGCGCAACGCAGGCGATTGCCGCAACGAGAGCCAGGAACGGAAGGCGCATCGTGGAGCCCTAATTATCGCCCAGCGTCCCTGTGGTACACAAAGACGATGCTCCGCCGCAGCTTCCTCTCCGCCGCCACCGGCGCCCTGACCGCCCGCGCGGCGGCAACGCGCCCGCCGAACTTCGTGGTCCTATTCGCCGACGATATGGGCTATGGCGACCTCTCTTGTTATGGCCATCCAACGATCCGGACGCCGAACCTCGATCGCATGGCGGAAGAGGGCATGCGCTTCACCTCGTTCTACGCGGCCGCCTCAGTGTGTACACCTTCGCGAGTGGGCCTGCTGACGGGGCGATATCCAGTCCGGGCCGGACAGCCGAACAATACCGGACCCGACACCGTTGGCGGACTTCCGCTCAACGAGACGCTGCTACCACAAATTCTCAAGCCCCGCGGATACCGGACGATGGCGATCGGCAAGTGGCATCTCGGCTACAAGCCGCAGGAGTATCTGCCCACCAGCCGCGGCTTCGATCACTACCTCGGTCTGCCGTACAGCAACGACATGATTCCGCCGTTCGTCAAAACGAATCAGCCGCTCGAGATGTATCGTGACAAAACGGCGGTCGAGACGATCGGCGATCAGTCGAATCTGACCGAACGCTACACGGATGAAGCCAAGCGCTTCATTCGCGAATCCGGCGATGATCCGTTCTTCCTCTACCTGCCGTACGCGATGCCGCACTTGCCGATTAGTGCGGGCGAGCGATTCCGGGGAAGGTCTCGCGCCGGCTTGTACGGCGACGTGATCGAAGCGATCGATTGGAGCGCTGGAGAGATTCTCGCGACGATCAAGGATCGCGGACTCGACGGGAACACGATGGTGATTTTCGCGAGCGACAACGGACCCTGGCACGACCTGCCCGATCGCATGCTTGCCAAGGGGAACCAGCCGTGGCACACCGGTTCGAAGAATCTGTTGCGCGGCGCGAAGGGGACGACGTGGGAAGGTGGTCCACGCGTGCCGGGAATCTTCCGTTGGCCTGGACACGTTGCGCCGCGGCAGGTCTCCGCCGAGATGGCTTCGACGCTCGATCTCGTGCCGACGCTGGCGCGGGCCGCGGGAGCCACACTTCCGAACGATCGTACTTACGATGGATTCGATCTGATGCCGCTGCTGCGCGGCGAGCGGGCCTCGTCACCGCGGAACGAGTTCTTCTATTTCCTCGGAAAACGGCTCGAGGGCGTGCGCGAGGGAAGTTGGAAGCTGCGCTTTGCGCGCGACAGCGCCTCGCGGCAGTTGGAACCGCAACTGTTCGATCTCGACATGGATCCGGCCGAGCGATACGATCGCTACTCAGAGAATCGCGAAACCGGTGACCGGCTGCTGGTGCGCTTGCGGGCGTTTGCCCAGGAGTTGAGGGCGGACATCGCGCAGTAGACGCGGAATTACTCGGGCGTTCCCGAATACTTCAGATTGCGGAACGAGCCCATGTCGAAAAAGCTTCCGATGCCCCAGCGGCCGACGCCCAAGCTGAGGTCGACGGCGCGAAGCGATGGCGAACTGACACCATCGACCCAGACATCGACGCGGCCCTTGTCTCCGTCATAAACCAGCTTCACCTTGTGCCACTCTTCGTGGAGGAGTGACGCCGGCCCTTCTTCCGAACTGATCCGCACCCGATCTCCGCCGTAGACGTGGAATACCCCATTGTGCACGGGCTGGTTTTTCGCGGCATCGACCGAAAGGTGCGCGTAGTTGAAGTGATCCTTGTCGCGCCACGCGTAGGCGATCATCACCGAGTTGTGACGGTTGCGCTTGGCGGCGGGCTCTTGCTTCACCTCGAATTCGAGCGTCAGCTTGCGGTAGGGCTTGGTCTTCGCCAGCGCAAACTGTGTGGGGCGCCGGGGCTGTGTCGAAGGGCGAGGGACCAGCAGTTCGAGCACGGGTCCGTCCACTTTCCAGTCCGCCGCGATCGGGACCTCCCACTCGAGTCCCAGAGCGTGGATCGTGTCGGCGCCGAAGGCGGTCTGGGCCAGCGCGAAAGCGATAACGGTGATGGAGCGCACTCGTTCGATTATGACCTGCCGGGATCGTGCTTCGCGCGGACCTTGCTTTGTGATGTAATCCAATTTATGCGCACGATCGCAGTCAGTCTCTTGTCGGCACTGCTTGCCGCGGCTCCATTCGACTTCGATTCGCGGCTGGCGCCGCTCATCAAGGCGAAATGCGCGGGCTGCCACACCGGTGAAAAGGCGCAGGGAAAGCTCGAGATGTCTTCGCAGGCGTCGATCCTGCGCGGCGGCGCGTCGGGTCCGCCGGTCGTGTTCGGACAGGCGCCGAAGAGTTTGCTGCTTGCGAAGATCACGACTGGACAGATGCCGCCCGGCAAGCTCCCCAAACTCACGGCCGCGGAGACGGATCTGTTCCGCCAGTGGATCGATTCCGGCGCGCCGGAGGTGGCCTCGGTCACCGAAGATGACGTGCTGCCGGTTTTCCAGATTCGATGCGTCGAATGTCATGGTAAGCGTCAGCAGAAGGGCGGGCTCGATCTGCGGACGCGAGCATCGCGTCTGAAGGGCGGCAAGTCCGGACCCGGCTTCGTGCCGGGCAAGCCCGAGGAGAGCCTGATCGTCAAGAAGATCGAAGCCAACCAGATGCCGCCGATGGACATGCTTCGTGACTACGCGATTCGGCCGCCCACGGCCTCCGATGTCGACATCATCAAACGCTGGATCGCGGCGGGTGGACCCGAGAGCAAGCGCGTGCCGGGCGTGACCGCTGCCCCGGCCGTTCCGGAAAAGGAGAAACAGTTCTGGTCATTCCAGCCGCCGAAGCGCGTGGAGCCGCCCAAGGTTCGTGATGCGGCGAAGGTACGCAATCCGGTGGATGTGTTTCTGCTCGCGAAGCTCGAAGCGAAGGGGCTCGGCTATTCGCCCGAAGCGGACAAACTCAAGCTGATGCGTCGCGCTTGTCTCGACCTCACGGGTATGCCGCCCACCAAGGCCGAGACGGAAGCCTACGCGAAAGACGCCCGGCCCGATGCCTACGAAAAGCTGATCGACAGGCTGCTCGAATCGCCGCACTACGGCGAGCGATGGGGCCGCTTTTGGCTCGACCTGGCGGGGTACGCCGATTCGGAAGGCTTCGGCCAGGACGACGGTGTGCGCCCGTTCATGTGGCGCTACCGCGACTACGTGATTCGCGCGTTCAACTCCGACAAGCCGTATTCGACGTTCCTCACCGAGCAGATCGCGGGAGACGAGATGGGAGATTGGAAGAGTGTGAAGCCGGTCACACAAGAGCTGGTCGACCGTATCGCCGCGACGGGATTCCTTCGCACGGTCGCCGATCCGACCAACGCCACCGAGCGCGCGTTCATTCAGGAGCGGATGAATATTCTCGCCGACGAGGTGGAAGTGCTCACCTCTTCCGTGATGGGCCTGACGATCGGATGCGCGCGGTGCCACAACCATAAGTACGATCCGATTCCGCAACGCGACTACTACCGGTTGAGCGCGATTCTGCAGACCTCCTACGATCCATACGACTGGCTGTCGCCAAAGAAGCGTGAGATTACGCTCGCGCTCGACTCCGAGATCAAGGAGGTCGAGGCGCACAACGGTCCGATCGAAGCCGATGCCAAGCGGCTGGAAGCCAAGCTCGACGAACTGGCGAAACCTTATCGCGAGCAGGCGAACGACCCGAAACATCCGATCGATCGCTTGTTCCGGCGCTTCCCCGAGTTCAAGGCAAAGGGCGAGCCGATGCAGAAAGAGATCCAGGCGCTGCGCGGAAAGCTGAAGCCCAAGCCGCATATCCGCGGCCTGACCGACACAGGCGGAACTCCGTCTGGGGCGTATCTGCTGAAGCGAGGCGATCCGGCTGCCATGAACGAGCCCGTTGACGCGGGCGTGCCCGAGGTATTGAGTACGGGCATCTCTCCGTACAAGGCGGAGACGCCGTATCCGGGGGCCGAGTCGAGCGGGCGCCGGCTGGCACTGGCGAAGTGGCTGACGCAGCCCAATCATCCGCTCACCGCGCGTGTTTGGGTGAACCAGATGTGGATGCGCCATTTCGGCCGCGGCATCGTCGCGAGTGCGTCGAACTTCGGACGCGCCGGAATCGCGCCCACGCATCCGGAACTGCTCGACTGGCTCGCGACCGAGTTCGTGCAACGTGGCTGGAGCATCAAGTCGATGCACCGGATCATGATGACGTCAAACGCGTATCGGCAGGCGTCTCATGTAACGCCGGATCTGCTGGCGAAAGATCCGGAGAATCTGCTGTTGTCGCGGATGCCCTTGCGGCGGCTCGACTCGGAGGCGCTCTACGATTCGGTGCTCCGCGCCTCGGGCCGGCTGCTCGCCAAGCAGTTCGGTCCGCCGGAGCAGATCGAAACGCGTGCCGACAAGGAAGTGGTGCCCAAGGGCAGTTCCGAGGGTTACCGCCGGGGAGTTTACGTGCTGCACAAGCGGCAGTCACCCGTGACGATGTTCGACTCGTTCGACCTGCCCTCGATGACACCGAATTGCATCGAGCGGCGCCAGTCGACGGTTTCGACGCAGGCGTTGCAGATGATGAACGGTTCTGTGGTGTGGGAGCACGCCAAGTACATGGCGGGCCGGATCATCGATGAGACCGGCGAGGATCCGGCCGAGCAGATCGGGCAGGCGTTCGTGCGTGCTTATGCGCGGCCCCCGGCCATCGGCGAAGCGCGGACCGCGCTCGAGTCGTATCGTGAGATGGCAAGCAAGTGGCCCGCCCGGATCGAGAAGGAAAATCCGGGCATGCCGCGGAACTATATGACCAAGTGGATGGCGCTGACGACCATCTGCCACACGCTGTTGAACTCGGCCGAGTTCGCCTACGTGGACTGACGTCAGACGCCGAGGGCCTCGCGCAAGGCTTGCTTCATCACGTCTTCTGGAGGATTCTGACCGGTCCAGAGTTGGAAGCCGATGACTCCCTGGTAGACGAGCATGGAGAGCCCGTCGAGCGTGCGAAGTCCGGCTTGGCGTGCGCAGGCGAGGAATTCGGTTTCGGGCGGATTGAAGACGGCGTCGCAGACGAGCAGGTCAGGGCGAGTCCGCGACAGGTCGACGGGCGGCACGGCCGAGACATCGGGAAAGAGCCCGATCGAGGTTGCGTTGACGAGGATATCGGTTTCGGGGCTGACGGCGAACGTGCCCCTCCAGGGTTCGAAGCGCACGGGCAGTTTCGTTTTCGCGGCAAGATCGCGCGTCATCGATTCGCCGCGCTCGATCGCGCGATTCACGACGAGCAGGTCCGCGACTCCGGCGAGAAGGAGTTCCGTGACGACCGCGCGGGAAGCTCCGCCGGCACCCAGCACGACCGCGCGTTTTCCTTTCGGGTCCATGCCGGCATCCTGGCGGATCCCGCGGAGGAAGCCCTTGCCGTCGGTGTTCTCCCCGATCAACCGGCCTTCATTGTCGACACGGACCGTATTGACCGCGCCGATGACCTGAGCGTCGGATGACACTTCGTCGAGGTATCGCATGACCTCGACCTTGTGCGGAATCGTAAGGTTGATGCCGCGCATTCCGAACGCGCGCACTGCTCGGATCGCCGCGGCGAGGCCCGAGGGTGGAACCTCGATCGTCAGATACCGCCAATTCAATCCGAGCGCCGCGAAGGCGGCTTCCTGCATCGCGCCGGTCGGGTTTTCGGCCACCGGCTGACCGAAGCATCCGACCAGTTCCGCTTTGAAGTTCCGGGTCACCCGGCTATCTTACGACAGGTTCTGTTTTGGGATCCCCAGTCGCGGGCGCTGCGTGCTTGGCTTGTTCGAGTCCCTTGACCGCGATGGAGGCGAGCCCGAGTCCACCCGACGCGGCGATGGCGCGGGCCATCTGCTCGTGCCCGAATCCGAGCATCGTCGAGGATGCCTGATCGCTTTGTTCGCCGTCCGGTCCGGCAAACCGGATCTCCCGCAATAGCTCGGTCAGCACGAGAGCTTCGAAATCGGCGGCAGCCTTGCGGAGATCGCTCGGTTCCTTCGGTTGAGCCTGGGCCAGGGCAGGAGAGTCGATTCTCATATGACCTCGAGTTCGGCGTTCAGGGCTCCGGCCGCCTGCAGGCTTTGCAGGATCGCGATCACGTCGCGCGGTGTCGAACCGATCGCTTGTAGAGCCCGGACCAGTTCATCGACGGTCGCACCCTGCTTGAAGCTGATGTTGCGGGCTTTTTCGTCCTTGACCGTGGTGGCAGTTTGAGGAATGACGGCGGTCTGGCCGCCGGAGAGTGGCGCCGGTTGGCTGACATCGAACGTCGTGACGACCTCGACGGTGAGGTTCCCATGCAGGATCGATGTGGGCGAGATCCGGATGTCGCCACCGAGCGCGATGGTTCCCGTTCGCTCATTGATGACGATGCGCGACCGGCGTCCCGCATCGACTTCGATAGCTTCTAGGTCGGCGATGAAGTCGACCATTCGTCCGGCGTAAGTCGAAGGCAGGTCGACCGAGATCAGGTTCGAGTTCTCGGCTCGCGCGACGTTGCGCCCGGGCAGCCCGAAGCGGCGATTGATCGCGGTGGCGGCGCGCGAGGCATTGCCGAAGTCGCCACGGCGCAGTTGGAGGCGCAGATGATTCGAGGAGAGCACCGACGGTGGTGCTTGTTCGACGATCGCTCCTTGTGGCACCCGCCCGACGGTGGGATGATTGACCGTTTGTGTCGCACCGGCCTGCCCGGCGATGAATCCTCCGGTGACCACGGGTCCTTGGGCGGCTGCGAAGACTTGTCCAGCGGCGCTCTTGAGCGGAGTCAGCAACAGGATGCCGCCCTGGAGGTTCACGGCGTCGCCCATCGCAGCCACCGTAACATCGATCTTGGTGCCCGGCTGAGCGAACGCCGGGAGCGTCGAGGTGACCATGACGGCTGCCGTGTTCTTCGCCTGTAGAGCGGTTGGCGGGACCGAGACCCCCATCCGTTCGAGCATGTTCGACAGGGTCTGCGCGGGGAATACGGCCTGGCGCTTGTCGCCAGTGCCCGCCAGCCCAACAACGAGTCCGTAGCCGATCAGTTGGTTATCCCGAACGCCCTCGAGTGCCGCGAGGTCTCGGAGTTTGGTTCCCGGCTGTGGACGCGCGGGCGTGGTCTCGGGAGCGGCGGTCAATACTCCGGCTGTGAGGATAGCGGCAAGGGCGCGCTGGATTTTTGGGGTCATCGTGGATCAGTAGGGAAGAAGCCCGAGCAGGATGCGATAGATCAGGTTCGGCCTGCGAATCGCGTCCCCGACCACTCCCTTGCCTTGGATGCGGACCTCGAGGTCCGCCAGCCGGTCGGAGGGGATGCGGTTCGAGGGTCCGACGTCTTGCCAGCGCGCAACGCCTCGGAGGCGAACGGTCTGGCGTTCGGAGTTGACCCAGATGTCCTTGGCGCCCTCGATGATCATCGCGCCATTGGGGAGCACTTCGACGACCATGGCCGATAGTGTCGTCGAGATCGTGGTCTGCCGCGATGTTTCACCTTGCCCCTGGAGCTTCTGTTCGCCGCCGAGCGTTGCTAGTTGGCGGAGTGGAGAGCGCGGTCCGGGTATTCCGAGCAGGGACGAGACCGAACTGTTGGCCTCTGACTTCCTGTTCGACGTCGTGGCACCTCGGGAGACCGCCGATGCCTGATCGGAAACGACGATCGTGACGATGTCGTTCACCTGCGAAGCACGGAAGTCGCCGGCCATGTCGCCGAAACGCCCGGACGCGGTGTAGAGCGAGCCCGGTGCCGTTCCGGCTTCGATAGTGCCCTGGCGCACCCGGTAGCGTAGTTGGTCGATCGGCGATTCTTCCTGTACCTTGCCGCCAGCACGGCAGAGTGAGGACACGGCGAGCAGCAAGGTCGCGATGGTGTGTTTCATGGACGATTCCTTCCTTCGACTAAGACGACAGCTTTTCGAGCACCCTGAACCAACGCCACGAACCGGCGCCCAGTGGCCGGGTTCAACACCGCGATCCGGTCACCTTCGCGGCCGGAGGCTTCGGCCCGGCCCTCGAACGACAGCTTGGCGAGTCCGCTGACTACTTCGACCGTGACCGGTTCGCCTCGTGAGACTTGCGGAGCGGTTCGCAGGGAGTGGATTTCGATGGCGGTGCCGGCGGCAATGTCACGCGTGGGCATCTTGCCCGCGACCTCCGCTGCTCCGATCGGATTCGACCGGGGCGGAGCAGGCTCGAGCGTCTCCCGCTCTTCAATGTCGGCGAGGGTGATCGGAAGAGCGCGGGTGAGAGCACGCCGGGCGAGCACGCGCTTCATGGGCGCCTCGATCTTGACATGAACCCACACCGGAAAAGACCGGCCTTCGGCATAGGGGATCGATCCGCGCGCGAGCAACGTTCCGTCCGGACGATTGGGGGCAATCGAAGAAAGAGTAAAACGGACCGGACCCGTGGGAACCCGATGCCTCGCGTAGTCGATCAGACGGAAGCGCCAGGTGGAAGCCTCAGGGTAGCGCACGAGCACGGCTTGTCGAAGGGCTTCGAGCAACGGTCCTGCTTCGGCTGGCACGGTTGCGTATTCGAAACAGATCGAGACGGGCTCGCCGAGTTCTGTGTGCCGGCTCAGTTCTGCCGCGCCGAGAACGCGGCGGACTCCGGGATTAGGCGACAGCCCGAGGATCGTATCCGGAGCGATCCGTCCGAATCTTGCATCGGCACGCGCCGCGTCGCGTGCGGTGATGTGTTCGCCGGTTACGGCGGCGCAGGTTTCAAGAGCGAGTGCGAGGTAGAGGATCATCTTGTGAGTTGGTTGACCTGCTGATACATCTCGTCGGACGCCTTGACTACTTTCGAGTTCGCCTCATAGGCACGCTGGCTGAGGATGAGGTTGATGAACTCCTCGACCACGCTCACGTTCGAGGCCTCGACATAGCCCTGTTGCAGGCTGCCCAGTCCGTCTTGTCCGGCCGGGACTCCGACAACGGGTTCTCCCGAGGCGTCGGTCGGCAGGAACAGGTTGTGTCCGATACTGTTGAGTCCGGCCGGATTGACGAAGTTCGCAAGCTGGATCTGGCCCGCGACCTGGGCTGCGGCCTGCCCCGGCTGCACGAAGCTGACCGTGCCGTCCTGCGCGATGGTGATCGACTGTGACTCGGCCGGGATCGTGATTTGGGGTTCGAGCGCATCGCCGTCGGCTGTGACGATGTTGCCGTCGCGATTGAGGTGGAAGTTTCCCGCCCGGGTGTAGGCGAGCTCGCCCGTGGGGCGCCGGATCTGGAAGAAACCCTTGCCCTGGATCACCGCATCTAGTGGGTTTCCGGTGAGTTGGAAGCTGCCCTGCGTGAAGATGATCTCGTTTGAACTCGGGCGCGCGCCCAAGCCGATCTGCAGCCCGGTCGGAACCGTGGTCTGCGCTCCGGCCGAGGCGCCCGGCTGGATGAAGCTCTGATAGAGCAGATCCTGGAACTGCGTGCGCCTCATCTTGAAGCCGACCGTGTTTGCGTTGGCAAGATTGTGCGCGATGTTGTCGACGTTGGTTTGTTGGGCGGTCATGCCGCTCGCCGCGCTGAACAATGCTCGAATCATTTCTTGTGTCCTTTGCCGGCGGCTAGCCGCCGACGCGCGCGATCTCGGAGGCGCGCTGCCCCATTTCCGAATCGATGGTGATCGCCCGCTGCAGCATCTCGAATTGCCGCAGGATCGAGATCAGGCGCACGGCCGATTCCGCGGGCGCGCCATTGGCTTGCTCCAGCCGGCCCTGCAGCACCTGGGCGTTCGCGGCCTGAGGGGCATCGGCCGGAGTTGCTTCGAAGTACAGGCCGTTGCGCTTGGCCAATCCAGCCGGCTGAGCGAACGTCACCACCCGCAACGTGGCGACCGCGACACCCGATTGCCGGATCTCGCCCTGTTCGTTGATGACGATCTGTGCCCCGCGCTGGAGTTTGATTGGCTGCTGCCGCGTGTCGAGTACCGGATATCCGTCCTGAGTTTCGAGCTGTCCGGCAGGGGACAGCCGCAAGGCACCGCTACGCGTGTAAAGCGAACCTCGCGGCCCTTGCACTTCGAGAAAGCCCTTGCCCGCGAGTGCGATGTCGAGGGGGTTCCCGGTGTCGGCAAGCGGACCCGGCGAATGATCGGTCCAATGGCGTTCGATTACTGGAGCGACGGGTGGCCACGGGAGTACGCTTGCGTCGAGGTCCTCCAGGGCTTCAGGGGAGATATACAGGCCATAGGACTCGCGATCGGCCTTGTATCCCGGACTAGCCTGATTGGCGAGATTGTTGGCGAGGAGGTCGAGAGACTCCAGGCGGGCCTTCATTCCGCTGGCCGCCGAGATGAGGAGCGAGTTCATGCCGAATCGACATGCATCTCACCCTCCACTTCCGGCCATCGCTCTTTCAGTGCCTTGCGAGCACCCCGCCCGACGTAAGCCCGTCACTGCCACCCCAACCGGCAAATACATGCCGCGCGCTACATCCCTCTCTGGCTTATCGGCTCCCCGGCGGCCAGTAATTAAGTGGGAAGCATGATTTCCGTTTGGCCACAAATCTGCATCTACGCTCGACGTGGATTTCCCGCTGACACCCATCGCCGGATCGCAAGGCGCTCTCGAATCCTCTGTTTTCACTACGGTTCCTGAGCCCCCCGCCATGCCGGGCCTGTTCGAGCTACTGTTTCAGATCGGAATCGGCGAGTCCGAAATAGAACCCGGCGAACAGACCGATCCGGAAGAGGAGCGCTCCTCGGCCACCCCGGAATCAGGGAAGGATCGCGGTTCGGGTCCAGCCCCATCGCTGCCGGCGGTGCCGTTGGCTGCCCTCTCGCTCCCTTGGTTCGATGCGATGCCCGTGATGGTTCCGGCTCAGCGTTTCGATTCGGTGCGAGGGCAAGTCCCGCCACAGGAGGGTGCAACTCCGGTTCCGGGAGGCGAGGTGGGTCTGTCGGCTGACGATCGCGGTATCACGGCCCTGCGCGGGGTCGGCCTGTCAATGAAGACACCGGCCGCCACCATTTTTGGAACCACCACCGGGGACAGTTCGCAACCACCGGCTGCGGACGTCACGATGGCGTTCAGGCCCATCACCGGGAAAGCTCCGCCACGCGCGGATTCTACTAGACGACTTCCCGGCGACGCATTGCCCAGCCCCGATGCCGGACAAACTCCAAGGATCGATCACACCTCCCCGGCCCCTCCTCTGTCTCAACAACGCGGCGCTTCTGGCAGTGATCTGATTCGCGTGGCCGAATTGCGGACTACCGCTCCGAGGGAGGCATCCCGCGCTCGCGATTCCGTTTCATTCTCTCTGACTCCGGTCGAAACCGAGAAGCCGCATCACGACACGCGGCCCGCCATCACCTCCGGGATCGAACCATCCCGCCCACCAATGATCGCGCCGAGCCCCACGGCCGTCCTCGCGTCCGGAACACCGGCACTATCGGAAGCTGGCCTCGGCGCTCGAAGCGACTCGGAGGGCGAGGGCGGCCACCACACTACGCCGGATGAAGACCGTACGCCATTCCCGCCCCAGTCTCCCTCCGCCGCCGTGCCCGCGAGCTTCGGGGCAGTCGCCGAGGCGGCGCCGATCGAGGCATCCGAACTCACTCAATCGGCCGTCAGCGAGTCCGCCCCTGCCGCGGCGGCGCCTGATTCTCCGCCACCCGCGCTTCCGCCAAGGCGGATCTCGGCGCTCTCGCTTCAGGTCGAGGACCAGACGGGTGCGCGCGTCGATCTCCGCGTGCGCTCGACACCGGAGAGGATCGAGATGGCTGTCGCCACGCCCGACGTTTCCCTGTCGGACGATCTGAAGCGCCGTTTACCGGAACTCGCTGCGGCGGTCGAACGTCAGGGTTACGACCTGAGGCCCAACGACGCTAGATTTGGGCCAGATTGGGCGGACGGCGAAACACCCGGGCAAAGATCCCAGCACCGTCAGCAGCAGCAGAACCGGCCCAAGCAGCGGAGGCCCGCGCCGGCTCCCGCGTTCACGCTCGGAGGAATCCAACCATGAGTCCGCTTACGATTCAGTCCACCGTCAAGGCCGGCGAGGCCGCACCCCCCGCCCCGGCCACTGATTCCGTCACGACGACCGACACGTTCCTGAAGTTGCTCGTCGCCCAGTTACAGAACCAGAACCCTCTCGAACCCTCCGACCCGATCCAGTTCGTGACCCAACTGGCACAATTCACCTCGCTCGAGCAATCGCTCGGAATGCGCGCCGACATCGCGGCGATTCGCGCGGCGATCGAGGCAAACAACAGCGCCGCCACCAAGTCCTGACCCTACCGGAGCCGATTCATGTTTACATCTTTCTCGACTGCCCTTTCTGCTCTCAGCGCCCATTCGACCGGCATTGACGTCGTTGGCAACAATCTCGCCAACCTCAATACGCCCGGCTTCAAGACGAGCGTTGTCTCCTTCTACGATCTGGTGACGCAGTCGCTCGGAGCCGGTCTCGGGGAGACCCAGGTCGGCTTCGGCGTCGCGCGTCCGAACACGATCCGCCAGTTCTCCCAGGGGGCGATCAAGTCAAGCTCGGGAGACCTTGATGTCGCAATCCAAGGCGATGGTTTTCTGGTCGTCAAGGAGAAGGCGGGCGCGATCGTCTACTCGCGCGGTGGCAATCTCCAGGTCGACAAGATCGGCAACCTGCTGACATCGACCGGCCAGAAGGTGCAGGGCTGGACCACGGTGGCGGGCGTTCTCAACACCAACGCGCCACCCGCCGATCTGGTGATTCCGGTCGGCAGCCTCAAGCCTCCGATCACGACCACCGAGTTCTCGCTCGACGTGAACCTCAACGCGGCAGCGGCCTCCGGTCCGCCGCCGGAGACCTTTTCGAACTCGATCGAGGTCTTCGACTCGCTCGGTGTGTCCCACGTCGTCACCGTGACGTTTACCAAGAACGCGACCGCCAACGTCTGGGACTACTCGCTATCATTTCCGGCCTCCGACGTTACCGCCCCAGTCGCCGCGGTCACTGGCTCGGTGACGTTCAATCAACTGGGACAACTGATTGCTCCGCCGGTCACCGGTCCCTTCCCCACGATCGCCGTCACCGGCTTGGCCGATGGCGCCGCCGACATGAACATCACCTGGCAGTTCTACAACGGCCAGAATCCGCGCCTGACGCAGTATGCGCAGCCCTCGGCCATTTCCGCCAACCAGCAGAACGGATCGGCCGCCGCGCAACTGGTTCGCGTCGGTATCGGCAACGGAGGACTCGTGCTCGCGCAGTACTCGAACGGCATCCAGGAAGTTGCCGGACAACTGGCGATGGCCTCGATCCGGAATCCGGAGTCTCTGCTCGCGGTCGGCAACAATAGCTACGCGCTCAGCGCGCGTACGGCTCTGCCGGCGATTGGCGCGCCGGGAACGGGCGGCCGCGGAAACATCGTCGGCGGAGCGATCGAAAACTCGACGGTGGACATCGCACGCGAGTTCACCAACCTGATCATCCTGCAGCGCGGCTATCAGGCCAACGCCAAGGTGATCACGACGGTCGACGAGTTGAGCCAGGAGACCATCAACCTCAAACGGTAGTCCGGAATGACGCCTCTCGATCAGATTCAACCTTTCTCCGACCTGCCTTTGCCAGTCGAGGTAGAACTCGACCGCAAGAGCCTGACCGTTCGCCAAATTCTCGAACTCGGCCCTGGTACCGTCATGCGAATGACCCGGTCGGCTGGAGAGAACATCGACATTCGTGTGGGCGGCGTCCTCATGGGGTTCGGCGAAATCGTGATCCTCGAGGACAACATGGGCGTTCGCATCACCGATTTTCATCAGGAAGAATGAACCGTCTCGCAGCCTGGATACGACAACTCGCGACCTCGCGCCCGGCCGGTGGCACCCTCCGGATCGAGTCCTCGATCCGCCTGGGTCCGCATCACACGATGCACGCGGTTTCACTCGGCGAACGTCAATGGGTGCTCGTCTGCCATCCGCAAGGCGCACTCGAGCTCCCGGAACGCGCGGCCGGGGACCGGCTCGCCGGGGCCGCTCACGGAGGCACGCGATGAGGCTCCGGTCCGGTGTCATTCTGCTCGGCGCCGCCACGCGATGCCTGGCCGCAGGTCCCGCGGCCGCCACGCCAGAACCGGGCGTGGCGATGCAGATCGCGCTGTTACTTGCCGCCCTCAGTCTGCTGCCGGCGCTCCTCATGTCGGTTACGCCGTTCCTGCGGATTACTCTGGTGTTGCACTTTCTGCGCCAGGCAATCGGAACACAGACGGCGCCCTCCAATCAGGCGCTAATCGCACTCTCCCTGTTTCTCACCATGGTTCTGGTCGAGCCGGTCGCCGCGCGGATTCACGAAGAATCCTGGAAGCCGTACTCGGCCGGCAAGATGACGGCGGGGCAAGCGGTCGAGCGAGCTGAGCCTCACCTGCGAAAGTACCTGCTCGGCTACGCACGCGAGAAAGACCTTGCGCTCATGGCCGGGCTGGCTAAGAGGGGTGTTCCCAACTCGCCCGAGGATCTCCCTCTGCGCGTTGTGGCACCCGCCTACATGCTCAGCGAACTGCGTGCCGGGTTCCAGATTGGCGCGGTGCTGTTCCTGCCGTTCCTCGTGATCGATCTGATTGTTGCATCGGTGACGCTTTCGATCGGCATGGTGCAGTTGCCGCCCGCAATGGTTTCGGCGCCGTTCAAGA
Organism: uncultured Acidobacteriota bacterium; assembly: GCA_902825945.1. GTDB lineage: Bacteria > Acidobacteriota > Terriglobia > Bryobacterales > Bryobacteraceae > SYLY01. The sequence goes on along the minus strand of CADECY010000010.1, from coordinate 7,725 downwards.
TCCTGCTGTTCGTCCTCGCCGACGGCTGGAATCTCGTCGCCGGATCACTCGTCAGGAGCTTCGAACGATGACCACCCAAACCGTAGCCGACCTCATTCGCGACGCCTTGATGACCGCCTTCTGGATCGGGCTGCCAGTCATGGCGGCGGGATTCATCGCGGGCATCGTCATCAACCTGCTTCAGATCGTAACGTCGATCCAGGATCCGAGCTTCTCCGCGATTCCGCGCCTGCTCACCTTTCTCGCCTCGATCGTGGTTTTTCTGCCGTGGATGCTAATGAAGATGATCGCCTACGCGGTGCACCTGATCTCGAACATGGGGCGTTATGCTCAGTGACGTCTCCGCGGCTCTCCGCGAACAGCTGGACGGAACGGGTGTTGCCTTCTTGTTCGTCCTTGCGCGCGCGGGTGCGGTTGCAACGTTTCTGCCGCTGCCCTGGATCCGGCCCGCTTCCATGCCCGTGCGAGCCTTCCTGGCATTGGCGTTAACGCTCGTCCTATTGCCGGGAGCCGCCGCCGGAATGCAGGATCCCGCGCGCATCTCCTTCATTCACTTGGCTGGCGAGGCGGCGATCGGTATCGCGATGGGGCTGGCGGTTGCCTGGCTCAACGATATCGTCTTGATCGCGATGCAAATCGTCTCGGCCCAGGCGGGATTTTCATTCGCCTCGACAATCGATCCGGCGACGCAGGCCGACTCCACGGTGCTCCAACTGCTGGGCCAGATCATGAGCGGGCTCGTTTTCGTGGCGCTCGGCACCGACCGCGAACTGATCCGGCTGGTGGCGCGCAGCTTCGACGTCTTGCCGCCGGGTTCGTTTTCAATCGGCACCGGGTTCGTTCCGGTCATTCTCGACTGGATCGCGCAGGCACTCGCTTTCTCCGTCCGGCTGTCGCTGCCGCTGGTCGTGTTGCTGGGCCTCATCGATCTCGTTCTCTCGATGACGAGCCGCCTCCAGCCACAACTGCAATTGATGACGCTCGCCTTCCCGGCAAAGATTCTAGCGAGCATCGCCGTTCTTGCCGCATCGGGGGGGATCTACGTCCGCATTCTCGAACAGGCCAGCTCCCGCGCGCTCTCGGTCGCGGAATCCGCCCTGGTGAGGTAAACGATGGCCGATCCGCAAAAGACAGAACAGCCCACCAGACGCCGTCTCGACAAAGCCCGGGCTGACGGAAGTTTCCCGGTCAGCCGCGACGTTCTTCCCGCCGTGCAACTGCTGCTGTTCGCATTCATCGCGGCATCCGGGTTCGGCGCCTTCGTCCAGGGAACCTCCCAGTGCTTCCGCTTCCTCACCGGGCTCGCCTTCCGGCCCCGGCTCGGCCCAAACGAACTCTCCGCCTCGGCCTCGATGGTCATCGAACAAATGGGACTGCCCCTCGGAAAGGCTGCCGTGGCCATCTTCGGAGCGATGTTCGCCGCGCAACTTGCTATGACGCGGCTCGGATTCGCCCTCTCGAAGCTCTCCCCCGATCTGAAGCGGCTCAACCCCGTCCAACGGATCAGCCAGCTTCCCTCGCAAGGGCTCGAACACGCGCTGCACGCGCTTCTGCTGCTCCCGCTGCTGGGCGGAATCACCTGGTATCTGGCGGCTGGGAGCCTCGACCGGGTGATGGCGCTGCCGTTTGCCGGAATCGCCGCTGGAAGCCTCGATGCCGTGGGCTCGGTGGAGTCCGTTTTCCGGAAAGTGGCGTTTCTCATCGCGATATTCGCCGCCGTGAGCTACTGGCACCAGTACCGCAAATGGATGGGGCAACTGCGGATGTCGAAACAGGAGATCCGCGACGAGCACAAGGAGAGCGAGGGAAACCCGCAGGTCAAGGCCAAGATCCGGCAGTTGCGGCGCTCGATGCTACGGCGGCGGATGATGAGCGAGGTCGACAAGGCGACCGCGGTCGTCGTGAATCCGACCCACTTCGCGGTTGCGATCCGCTACGTCCCCGCCGAGATGCGCGCGCCCAAAGTCGTCGCCAAGGGAAAGAACTACCTCGCACTCCGGATCCGCGAGCGAGCGATCCGGAATCAGGTTCCGATCGTCGAGAATCCGCCGCTGGCACAGGCTCTATACCGGACAGCCGAGGTCGGCCAGGAGATTCCCGCCGAGCTCTACCGCGCGGTCGCCGAAGTGCTCGCCTACATCTTCCGGCTGCTCCACGGGCAGCGATTCGCCACCAGCTAGAACATGGCCCTCAATCCATCACTCCCCATTCCCGCCACACCTTCCGGATCCCCTTCCGGTCTGCGCGAATTCGCCTCGCGCATCGGCTGGAACGAGATCGCGATCCCGCTCGCCGTGCTCGGGATCGTTCTCGCCATGATTGCGCCGTTGCCGGCCTTCGTGCTCGACTTCCTGATCGCGATCAACATCACGCTGAGCGTCGTCGTGATGCTCACCGGGATGAACATCTCGCGGCCGGTCGAATTCAGCGTTTTTCCAACGGCGCTGCTGCTGCTGACGCTGTTCCGTCTCGCGCTGAATATCAGTTCGTCACGTTTGATCCTGCTCAATGGCGCGACCGGAACCTCGGCGGCCGGCCACGTGATCGAGGCCTTCGGCAGCTTCGTCGTCGGTGGCAACTACATCATCGGAACCGTCATCTTCCTGGTGCTGATCGCGATCCAATACGTGGTCATCAATCACGGCGCGGTTCGAATCTCGGAGGTGACGGCGCGATTCACCCTCGACGCGCTGCCCGGAAAACAGATGTCGATCGACTCGGATCTGAACGCCGGATTGATTGACGAATCGGAGGCACGGCGGCGGCGGAAGGAGCTTTCCGCCGAGGCCGAATTTTACGGCGCGATGGACGGTGCCTCGCGCTTCACCCAGCGGGACGCGGTGGCGAGCATCCTCATCACGGCGATCAATATCGCTGCCGGATTCCTCATCGGAGTCCTGCAACATGGAATGGAGCTCAGGCGGGCGCTCGAGACCTACACGGTGCTCACGATCGGCGACGGTCTGGTGACGGTGATCCCGGCACTCATGATCTCGGTTTCCGGTGGCATGATCGTAACGCGCGCAAGCGCCGATGGGCGCCTCGGCGCCGAATTCGGAAAGCAACTGCTGGGTGCTCCCGAGCCGATCCTGCTCGCCTCGGCCGTCCTGATTGCCCTTGCCTTCTTTCCCGGTCTTCCCGCGATTCCGTTCCTCGCCCTCGGGTCAGGGATCGGATACCTCGGCTGGCACCTGCGCTCGGCGCCGCGCCAGCAGGAGGCTCTCGCGGCCGCCGCGGCGGCACCGGCCGCTGGCCCAGCGCGGGACAAGGACAACCTCGAACCGCTGCTCAAAGTCGAGCTGCTGGCGGTCGAAGTCGGGCTCGGACTCGTCAAACTGGTCGACGGCGGCGCCAACTCTCCGTTGCTCCGGCGGATCTCGGGAATCCGCCGGCAACTGGCTGCCGATCTCGGCTACGTTCTCCCGCCGGTGCGCGTGACAGACAATCTCTCTCTCGAGGTCGGCGAGTACCGGATTTCGATCAAGGGAATCGAGGTTGCGCGGCATCGGATGCCGCAAGGCTTCGACCTCGCCATTCGGGCCGGGGCATCGGGCTCGCCGCCGGAAGGCATGCCCACGGTCGAGCCAGCGTTCGGACTCACTGCCTGGTGGATTCCGTCTCACACCTCCGACGCGGCGCGAGCGAACGGATTCACGGTCGTCGATCCGGTGAGCGTGCTCGGCACTCACCTGTCGGAGGTCATCCGCCGGCACGCCTACGAGTTGTTCTCCCGGCAGGACGCGAAAAAGCTCGCCGACCGCGTGCAAGAGGAAAACCCGAAGGTCGTCGAGGACCTCATCCCGAAGTTGTTATCGCTCGCGGCGGTGCAGAAGATCGTTCAGAACCTGCTGCGGGAGCGGGTCTCGATCCGCGACGCGTCGACGATTCTCGAAGCCCTCGGGGACGCTGGCCAAGTCACGAAGAACACGGTCCTGCTCACTGAATATGTCCGTCAGGCACTGCGCCGGACCGTGGTGCAACCGTACCTCGGCCGCGATGGCGAGATCGCGGTCTACTTCCTCGATGCGGCGATCGAACAGTCCATTGAATCCGCGCTCGAACACGGCGAGCAGACGTCGCAGATTCATCTGGCGCCACAGAAAATCCGCGACATCGTCGACCGGATCGCGCGCAAGGCCGGCCAACCGGATGCCAACGTGTTGGTCCTGACGAGTTCTCCCTCGCGTTTCTTCCTCCGGCAAATGGTCGAGCCGGTTCTGCGCAACGCGGTCATTGTCGGGCATTCCGAAATCCCGGCGGGCGTCAAGGTCGTCTCCCTCGGGGTCATTCAATAAGAACGGAAAGAGGTGGTCATCATGCGACTCAAGACATATTATTCGGGCAGCGTCGACGAGGCTCTGACACGCGCGAGCGGCGAACTCGGGCCGGACGCGATGCTTGTTTACGCACGCGATACGGCTCCGGACTCCCGGCATCTCGGGCGCACGGAGGTCGTGTTCGCCGAGCCGCCAACCGGTGAATCGCAGGTGCTGGATGCGCCGGTCCCGGCGCCCGATCTTGCGCCGGTGCGGGCCGAGGTCGCGGGCATCGTGCGAATGCTCTCGAGCCCCGCTGCCGGTTCCGGCGGCCGCGAACCTGAACCCGCCACGCGCGCCCGCATGATCCGTGAGATCCGTACGGATGCTTCGCTTCGGCGCGGTCAGGGGCGAGCCTCGGTTGCGATCTTCATCGGGCCGCCCGGGTGCGGTAAGACCATCTCGATCGTCAAACTCGCCGCGCGCCAGATCACGCAACGCCAGCCGCCGCCCGCCTTCGTGGCCTTCGACAACCGCGTCGGCGGCGGGGAACCGCTCCGGTCCTACGCAGCAGCGCTCGAATGCGCCTTCGAGCACGCGCCCACGCTCGAAGACGTGCTGGCGGCTGTTCGCGCGGCAAGCCCGGGGGATCTCGTACTCGTCGATACACCGGGTCTCGCCGAGGGTGACGAGACGTTGGCGGCCGCGCTCGAGGAACTGATCTCGCGGTGCCGGATGGCGGAGATTCATTTGGCTCTATCGGCGGGGATGAAAGCGGCCGATTTATCAGCAGCGGTGGAACGCTTTCAGAGGTTCCGCCCCACCAAGCTGCTGTTCACCCGCCTGGATGAAACCGGCACATACGGCCCGTTGTGGTCGGAAGCGGTGCGGTGGAATATTCCCGTTTCTTTCCTCACCTTCGGACAACAGATACCGGAGGACATCGAGCCCGCGACAGCGGTGCGGCTGACCGATCTCGCCTTGCGGCCTGGCTCGGACTGGCTGCGCGCTCGCCGTAGGAAGGCAATGGGGGCTTCCGCCTGATCCGCCTTTGACTCCGACCGAGCGACGATCCACTATGCAGCAATATCTCGAACAGGCAAGCGCGTCCGCGGATGAACGCGAGAAAACGATCCTAGAACATCTGCCGCAGGTGCGGCTCATCGCGCGCCGCATCCATGAGCGGCTGCCGGAAAGCGTGAGCCTGGACGATCTGGTGTCGACCGGTATCGTCGGACTGATCTCGGCCATCGACAACTTCGACCCCGAGCACAACGTCAAGCTCAAGACCTACGCCGAGTACAAGATCCGGGGGGCGATTCTCGACAGCCTGCGCGGGCTCGATTGGGCTCCACGGCAGCAGCGCAAGAAGTCGAAGCAAATCGAGGCCGCCATCGCGGCCATCGAGCAGCGCGTCCATCGCGCTCCCACCGAGGAGGAGATCGCGCGTGAACTCAGCCTGACGATGGAGGAGTACCGCGAGTGGCTCGTCGATGTGCGCGGCCTCAATCTCGGGCGTCTCGAAGGGAACTCACCTGACGAGGAAGGCCGCGACCTTCTGCGCTTCATTTCGAACGACGAGGAAAGCTGGCCGAACCGGCTGCTCGAACGGAGGGAACTCGAACGCCTGCTCGCCTCCGCCATCGAGAAGATGCCCAACGTGGAGCGGACCATCTTGAGCCTTTACTACCACAAGGAACTCACGCTGCGCGAGATCGCCAAGGTCGTTCGCCTGCACGAGAGCCGCGTCTCCCAGCTCAAGTCGCAGGCCATCCTGCGGTTGCGCTCCTACATCGAAAAGCGCTGGCCGCAGACCCGCGGCCGCTAGCCCCGAGGCCCCACCTTCGCCATGACTCTCAATCCGCCGGCTGGAAGCGCGTCGAGCCAATGGCTCCTGAAGGAGTGGTGTCTCCGGCTGGGTCAGTCGATCGAGGCGATGACGGGTGAGCCCGGACAGGTATCCGAACGGGCCGATATTTCCGGCGCTCCTGAAATCGGCTCCTGGTGGAGCCAGCCGTTCAGCATCGCACCCGATTGCCGTGTCTGGGTTGGAGCACCAGAACCCTCCCAAAAGCTCATCGGCCGGAAAGTTCTCGCGGGCGCTGGAATCGACGATTGCTCCGATGAGGACCAGATCAGCACCTATCGCGAGATCCTGCAGCAGGCTCTCGCCGGCCTCGCTCATGGTCTATCGGGTCTGACCGGCCGCGAAGTCACCGCGAGCAATGGCGCCGAGTCCCCGGACGGGCCCTCTCACGCGATTCTGCTCGATATCGTCCTACCCGGCGAATCCCCCACTCCCCTGATTTTCGGATGGTCGGCCGAAACACTCGACCACATCGATCAAAAGCCCGCCCCGCCCAAGGCAAAAGCGGCCGCCGCCGCGGAGCGCACGACGGCTCCGGCGCCAACCGCCTCCGAGCCTCCGCCAACCAGCATCGCGCAGCCGGCGACGGGCCGCACGATCGACCTGCTTTACGACGTCGAACTCCCAGTCGCCGTCTCGTTCGGACGGGCGCACCTGCCCCTCAAGGAAGTCCTCAAGCTCACCTCGGGCTCGATCATCGAGCTCAATCGGACCGTCAACGAGCCGGTCGAGATCATCATCAACAACTGCGTTATCGCACGCGGCGAAGTCGTGGTGGTCGATGGCAACTACGGCGTCCGCATCCAACAGATCATCAGCAAATCGGAACGTCTCCGTACCCTGCACTAACGGTGAATCATGACGAAAATCAGCCTGCTTTCTCCCTACCTGCTTGCCGCCACCGCCACGATCATGTCGCTGTGGCTCTTCATCCTCGTCAAGGTGGACATCCGGCGAGCCGCGCGCAAACGAGCCGAGGACCGCAAGGAGATCCTCGAGGCCTGCCGCAAGATCCAGGAAACGATCGACGAAATGCGGCGGCATGCTCCCGCGCCCATCGCGCAGCCGGAGCCGCTGCCCCCTGGGTCCGCCAGCACGATGTCGAGGCGCGCACAAGTGCTCCGTCTGGCGCGGCGCGGCGACCGCGCCGATCAGATCGCGGCCGCGCTCGGAATGCCTCTCAATGAAGTGGCGCTGGTACTGAAGGTCGCCTCCCTCCAGCAGGCCAGCGCCGCCTCGGCCTGATCGAGCCGATCCGGAATCAGAACTTCCCAGTCCGCACCGATCGCGTCCGTTTGGGCTCGACCGATGCCGCGTCCTCGCCGGGCGTGATCGCGATCGTCATCTCTTTCTTGTCGCGAACCACGGTGAGCGGGTAGCTCGTCTTTCCCCGGTTGGTCCGGACCTGATTCACCAGTTCGCGAGCCGTCGCGACACGGTTCTGGTCGAGTCTGGTCACGACATCACCCGCCTTGATTCCGGCCTTCTCCGCCGCCGAGCCCTTGGTCACCGACCGGACCAATGCCCCTTCCTTGACGCCGAAAAACTCGGCCAACTGCCCATCCACCGTCTCGGCCTCGACGCCGCGCAGGCTGTTGCCCC
>CADECY010000009.1 GCA_902825945.1 uncultured Acidobacteriota bacterium | reverse complement strand
GTGAATCTGATCGGCGAGCACACCGACTATAACGACGGGCTCGTGCTGCCGGTCGCGATCGGGCTCGAATGCCGAGTGGCGGCGGCTCCGAACGATCGGAGTGAACTGCGCGCGCGCGCCGAGGACCTGGGCGAGGATGCCGCCTGGCCGCTCCACTCGATTCCCGGGGCGCGAGCCCGTGGGGGCTGGACGGACTACGTACTCGGAGTGGCTCAGAAGCTCGGGTGCCCGGTACCGGCGCTCGATCTACTGATTTCGAGCACAGTGCCCGTGGGCGGCGGACTCAGTTCCTCGGCGGCTCTGGAAGTCGCGGTGGCGCTGGCGTTGCTCGACGGCCGCGCGATCGAGCCGCTCGAACTGGCGCTCCTGTGCCATCGCGCCGAAAACGAAGTGGTGGGGTTGCCGTGCGGCGTGATGGATCAGTTTGTTGCCGTGTTCGCCGAAGAGGGCTCGGCTCTGCTGATCGATTGCCGCGACCGGAGCCGACGCGCGGTGAAGATTCCGCGGGGACTGACGATCCTGGCGGTGAACTCGATGGTGAAACACGAACTCGCCAGTTCCGCGTATGCGGTGCGGGTTGGGGAGTGCCGCGAGGCGGCACGCCGCATGGGAATCGCTTCGCTGCGCGAGGTGGCGATCGAGCAGTGGCGCGGACTCGATGGCGTCCACCTCAAACGCGCCCGCCACGTGGTCAGTGAGAACCAGCGTGTTGAGAGTTTCGTCGACGCCTGCGCGGCGAACGATCCGGTGCGGCTCGGTCAACTGATGGCGGCCTCGCACCATAGCCTGCAACGCGACTACGAAGTAAGCTGCGCCGAACTCGACTTTCTCGTCGCGGCCGCGTCGCGGGTGGAGGGTGTGCTCGGCGCACGGATGACCGGCGGCGGCTTCGGAGGATGCACGGTGAATTTGATGTTGCCATCGGCCGAGGAGCGATTCCGCGAACGGATCGCGTGGTCCTACCGGGAGAACTTCGGGCGTGATCCGGAGTTCCATGTCTGCTGCCCGTCCGCTGGCGCTTCGGCCCTGGACCGGCGTGGATAGCCAGCGATTTCGGCGGGCTTCGGCGGAACGGAGATGTTGCGGTCTTCACCGTCAGTCGTGCTATACTGGACTTGCTAGCCGTGTTCCGTGGTGGCCGCAAGTGGATGCGGGCTGCTCGATAGTGGGCAAAGACTCCCCCCTCATTTGGAACACTTTCCTCTCCCCATAACCCCGCCATGACGCTGCAGGAAGATGCGGTCGCCCGATATCACAAGATCATAGACACTCCGGCCTATCAGGATCAGGCTTGGGCGAAGGCGCTACACGAAAAGATGGCGGCTCGCAACCTCGTCCCTGGTGGGCGCCCGGTGTGTCCGGTGATGCGGCCCCATTTCATCACGCGCCGTCAGTATGACGCGATGGTGAAGGCCGCGGAATCGCTCTATTCGGCGATCGACCGGATTCGCGCCATGACGGTGCAGAATCCAGCACTGCTTTCGCGGATGGAGATGCTTCCCGCGGAGAAAATGCTGGCCGCGGTCGACCCGGGTTATCCGCATCTTGCGGTAACCTCGATGCTGGACACGCAAGTTCATAACGGATCGTTCCAGTTCGTGCACGCGGCCACCGAGGGCCCGGTAAGCTCGGCCTACTCGGACGCGCTCAGTGCGGTATTTTTCGATAGCCAACCTATAAAAGACCTCCGTAAGAAGTACAAACTGTCGCAGGTCACTTCAATGAAGCGCCTGCTGCATGCGCTGCTCGCCGCCTACAAGGTCTCCGGCAAGAAGAAATTTCCGCGCTTCGCCATCGTCGAATTCCGGCCGCCGTTCAAGAACGCGCCGAGTCCGGACAATATGCTGATGGCCGAGTTTTTCCGTCAGGCCGGCTATCCGACCGAAGTGGTGACGCCCGATCAACTGGAGTATCGAAACGGTGTTCTGTCCCGTGGCGACTTCGGAATCGAGATCGTCTACCGGCGCGTATCGGCGCAGGAGTTCCTGGTCCGGTTCGACCTCACGCATCCGCTCGTGCGCGCCTACCGCGACGGGGCCATCTGCATGGTGAACAGCTTTCGCAGTGAGATCATGCAGAAGAAGGCCATGTTCAGCCTCCTGACCGACGACACGATCATCTCGTCGTTTCCCGCGGCCGAGAAGAAAGCGATCCGGGAACACATTCCGTGGACGCGCGTCGTGGCGCAGGCCAAAACCTCGCACAACGGCGACAACGTGGATCTGCCGGAATACATTCTGAGCAATCGCGAGAATCTGGTGCTGCGCCCGAACGATGAAGGTACCGATCTCCACTCGTTCCGCGGCTGGGAAACCGAGAGCGCCGCGTGGGAGAGGGCTTTGAAGACCGCGCTGCGCAGCCCGTATGTGGTGCAACAGCGGGTCGATCCGGTGCGCTGGCAGTTCCCGGTGTACCAGTTCGGCCGGATGGACATGAAGGAGATGCAGGTAGACGTGCATCCCCAGATGTTCCTCGGCAAGGTGGAAGGCTGCGGAACGCTGGTTTCGGAAGCCGGCTCGACCTTTTCGACCTTGAACGGGATCGCGCCTACCTTCGTTCTCGAAGGTTCGGCGTAGCCGGACTATTCTCTATCGCCCCGCGCGGCTTCGCCCGATTCAGTAGGCAAGGAGCGTCGCGCGCTTGCAATTGCAAAGAGCCGACGCCGTCTGCAGCTTGCTGCCGTTGCAGTCGAAGGGCCTGCCGGAAAACACGGTGGTCGACATCGGGTCTGCGGAAGGGTCGTTCTTCCTGATCCGCGGCGAAGTGGGGCTTTATCCAGATGCCCGGCACTTTTTCGTCGATGCGATGGAAGAGAACGTTCCGCTCTACGACCGGGTGGCGCGCAGCTTTCCGGCTGCGCACGCGATTGCCGCGGCGGCCAACCTCTATGGCGAAACCGAGATCCGCGTCGACCCGGGCGCCTACAATACCCACATTCACGGGCTCCAGCCGGACCAGGAGAGCTACACGCGCCGCTCCGTTCCGGTCCGCACGCTCGACCGGCTTTGCCGGGAGCGGGAGGAGTTGGCGGGTCCGTACCTCATCAAGATCGATGTCCAGGGTGGTGAGCTCGACGTGCTGCGCGGCGCCGAACAGGTTCTCTCCAGCACTTCGATCATCGTGCTCGAAGCTCAGATCTGCCTGTTTCGCGACACCCTGCCCGACATCGTTCAGCTGCTGCGACTCCGCGGGTTCGCCCTCTACGACATCACGAACCTCTCCTACTACCAAAGCGACGGAACGCTCTACCAGTGCCTCGCGGTGTTCATCGCGCAGAAGCACGACTTTCGCAAAATGGACCCGTGGGGAGATCCACGACAGGAGAAGGCCGTGCACGATCAGCTTGCCGCACGGCGGCGGCACATCCGAATGAGTGTCGAGGCGGTGTGCGCGAAGGTGGAGGTCGAGCGGGGGATGGTTCCGTTGGTGTCGTAGGCGAGGGCTACCGGCTCGCGATGGCAGCCACAGGCTCGCCGCCCGCGAAGCCGAGCGACAGGTACAGCGAGTCACCCTTGCGCACCCCGCGACATGTCACCGGGACTTCGTCTCCGTTACCCTTGCGAACGACTTCGAGGATCACCGAATTGCCCTCCACACGCCCAGCGGTTACCGGAGTCTTGCCACGCTCGCTCGAAAGCGCTCCGGACAACGACGAGCCATCCTGCGTCAGCTCGAGCGTTGATTCGCGATCCTTGCCATTCGGGGCGCGATAGCGGAGCTTCCACGTCCCGGTGAGTCCACCAGGAGCGTCCGGCTGGAAGAACTCGAGCTTGGTATTCGAAAGGACCGTCACAAAGACACGGGAGCCTTCGCGGCGTACGTACTCGCGATCCCAGCGATCAGCGGGTCCGGCGCCACGTGTGGCGAGAAGCCGCCGGTCCGAAAGCACCTCCACACCGGCGGGCGCGTCGAACTCGAGCGTCAACGCTCCGCCGTAGATTTTGCGATCGAGGCCGTTCGAAACCGAGAACACGTTCGCGCCGTCGCGTTTCACCGCTGTCTTGTCGCGGATCGTACGAAAGGCGTAGAGCGGACCCATTGGCACATACCATGCGTCCGGGCGCCGCGAGACGTAGCGCAGGTGCGATTCGTAGAAGGCGTCCGGACCATAGTCGAGCCACTGCGGATGCGACATGAAGTGATAAACGCCGCCTTTGTCGAGCACTTGGTCGAACTCGGCTTTGATCGCCACCGAATCAACCAAATCGGCCTTCGCCGCGTTCCGATGCTGCACCACTTGCGTGTAGCCAGCGTTCATCGGATTCCCGTCGAAATCGCGTACGCCGGGCCGCACGTGCCCATTGGTCAACTCGTTCGGGTAGTTGCGCGCGACGATGTATCCGGCGGCGGCGATCCGCTTCTGGATGAACGGATAGGTGGCGCAGTTGCCGCACGGATAACACCAGGACCAGACGTAGGGCTGTTGCGTCAGCCGCAGGATGTCGTCGCGCGAGCCGGCGATCTCGTAGTCCGTGTAGGCGGACGCGCAGAACGATTCGTCGTCCGGCTTCTTGCACGGATGCTGGCGGGAATGCGAACCGATCTCGTGCCCATCCGCGATTGCCTGGCGCAGGCGCGGCCAGAGGCCGCGAATCTGGAGTTGGGTAAAGAAGCGGTCTTCCGGAACAGGATCGTTTTCGGTGCTGACGAAGATCGTCGACTTGATTCCGTACTTGTCCATGGCGTCGATCGTGGCGGGCACATATTTGGTCGAATCGTCGATCGAATGAACCACAGCCACCCGCGCGTTGTTCAGGTACTTCGCCTTGCCCACGAAGCGAACCTCTTGCCCGAGTGCGGCTGTGGCCGCGAACAGGAAGAGAATTTCGAGGAGCTTCTCCGGCATCATCGAGTGCATTCTGGGGCGAGAGTACCATAGTCGTGGGAACGAAGAATGAATCGCGCAATCATTTCGCGACGGGCGCTGCTCGGCTCGGCGGCGGCCGCCGCCGCTGCACAAAAGGCGCCCAGCGACCGGCTGGTGATCGGTATGATCGGCGTGGGCAACCAGGGCACGGGCCGGCTGCGCGAATTCCTGTCGCACGCCGATGTCCGCATTGGCGCGATCTGCGATGTCGACCGTGCTCACCTCGACCGGGCGATTGGCATCGTCGACAAAGAGAAAGGCTACAAGCCCGAAGCCCTCGGCGATTTCCGGCGCCTGCTCGAGCGGAAGGAACTCGACGCCGTGGCAATCGTCACGCCGGATCATTGGCACGCGATTCCGTCGGTCACCGCTTTCGAGGCCGGCAAGGATGTCTTCGTTGAAAAGCCGCTCAGCTTCAGCGTCGCCGAGGGCCGCGCCATGGCGGACGCGACAATGCGCTACCGGCGTGTGAGCCAAATGGGTAATCACATTCACAACGACCTGGCGAACTACCGGCGCGTCGTCGAGATCGTGCAGTCTGGGAAACTCGGCAAGATCACGCTCGTGCACGCGTGGAAGACCGGCGGACCGCGCACGCTGCGTGGCAACCGTCCGCCCACGTTGCCGGAGGGGTTCGACTACGACTTCTGGCTCGGGCCCGCGCCCAAACGCCCGTATGAACCACTGCGCTCGCACGGCAGCTTCCGGCACTTCTGGGATTACTCCGGTGGATCGTTCATCGACTTCTGGTGTCACATCTCCGATGTCGCATTCTGGGCAATGGGCTGGAAAGCGCCAACCGCGATCAGCGCTGCTGGCGGACGGTTCTTCCCCACCGACGCGACGGAGACGCCCGATACGCTCGAGGCGATTTTCGAGTTTCCGGGAATGCTCTATCAGTTCAGCTTCCGCCCGGGACCGCTGCCCGGCTTCGAACATATGGGGCACATCGGGTGCCTGTTCGAGGGAAGCGAGGCATCGCTGGTGACCAACTACGAAACCCACGAGATCTGGGTGCGCGGCAAAAAGGTGGACGACTTCCCTCGGCCCGCTCGGACGATCGCGGATTCACCCGGACACATTCGCGAGTTCCTCGACGCAGTGAAGTCGCGCAACCTCGAGACCACCTGCAACTTGCGGTACGGCCATCAGCTTTCCAAGTGCGGCCTGCTCGCCAACATCTCGTATCGTCTCGGGCGGAAGCTCCATTGGGATGACGCTCGCGAGAGGATCACCGGGGACGCGGAAGCAAACCGCTACTTGACGCGACAGTTCCGGAAGCCGTGGAAGCTGCCCAAGGTCCGGCCGACGGCTTCGTGAAGGGCCGCGCGCCGTCAACGCTCGATTCGATCATTACACTATGACAAGGAGGTGAATGCATGAAACGGCGCAAGTTCGTAACCGCGGCGGCAGCGGCTTCGGTGGCGGCTTCGGCGAGTGAGACCGTTCCCGTACGTTCCACGCCTTTGCGCGCTGGATTCTGGGGCACGCAGTTCTATGACGACAAGGAGCGGGCGGAGTTGCTCGATGTCCTCGAATCCCGGTCGCCGTTCCGGTGGTACGGGCCGGGCAAGCCGGGTAAAGTGCTGCAATTCGAGAAAGAGTTCGCCAAACGGATGCAGTCGAGATTCGCGCTTGGCGTCACATCGGGTACCGCTGCCTTGCAGGTGGCCGTGGCGGCGCTCGAGATCGGTCCCGGAGACGAAGTGATCCTTCCCGCCTGGACATGGCACTCCTGCTACAGCGCCGTCGTGCTCGCGGGTGCCCTGCCCGTGTTCGCCGAGATCGACACATCGTTCAATATCGATCCTGGTGCGATCGAAGCGCTGATCACGCCGCGAACGAAGGCGATCATGGCGGTGCACCTGCAAGGGAATCCGTGCGACATGGATCGCGTTCTCGCGATCGCGAAAAAGCACAGGCTCCGCGTCATCGAGGATTGCGCGCAAAGCGCCGGCGCCTCGTACAAGGGACGCCCCGTGGGGTCCCTCGGCGACATCGGTATCTACAGTCTCCAGATCAACAAGACGATCACCGCCGGCGAAGGCGGCGCCGTGGTCACGAACGATCCCGTGCTGTTCGAACGCGCATCCAGATTCCATGACCTCGGAGGGTTGCGCGGGCCGCACCAGGATCTGCTCGGCAAGGCAAGCCTCGACTGGATTCCGGGCGCGAACTATCGCATGAGTGAATTCACCGGAGGCGTCGTGCTCGCGCAGATTCGCAAACTCGACACGATCGTGGATGCCGTGCGCGGCAACGCACGCCGCGTCCACGAAGGCGTTCGCGATCTGGAAGGCGCGAAGTTCCGGCTGCTGCCCGATCCGGCGGGCGAGATCGGAGCGGGAGTGTTCCTCGACTTCGGCACGCGCGAGCGGTGCGATCGCTTCGTCGCCGCGATGAAGGCGGAAAACGTAGGAGCCGGCAAGCCCGGTGGTTCCGCGATTCTGCCTACGGTTCCCTACGTGATGGCCAAGAAAACGATCCATCCGGGCTGGCCGAGCTTTCAATCTCCACGCGGGAAGTCGATTCGATACGGGCCGGAGACGTGTCCGCGAACGATCGACATCCTGGGCCGCTTCGGCGGCGTGGCGATCGACCCGAAGTATGGGCGCAAAGATACCGATGACATTGTGGCGGCGATCCGGAAGGTGTACCGCGCTATCGGATGAACGTAGGCCGACAGCGATAACGGACACGATGCAACCACGCAATCCAAGCGCTGGTTGCTCGCGAATATCTCGTGTCGTCCCGCGGAAGCGCCAGTGCGATGACGCTGGGGTTCCCGCAGTTTGCGGTTGCCTGAGGGCGGGAATAGAAATGCCGCCTACCGAGCCTGTCTACATGGATGTGCCCCCCGTCAGGTGATCGATTCCCGGCCATCACCGGTTGACCAAAGTCGGGTTTCCGAATTGCTGGAGCGGAACCGGGAGGGGCACCTCACCGATGAAGTCCGGGCTCGATCAGTACGTCGGGTTGGAGCACATCATGAGGGCTGTTGGCCGAGCCCTGACTCCGCCGCAGGAATCGCAATTCTCCCTCAGCGATACATCTCCGTCCCCACCAACCTCGGATCGTACGGCACGAATTGCCCAATGCGCAGGAACTGCTCGTGGTAGATCCCGAGCTTTTCCTCATCGACCTCGATTCCGAGGCCCGGCCCTTCCGGCACTCCCCATTCCGGACCCGAAGCGATCGGCACCGGCACCTTCAAAATGTCATCCTGCATCATGTGCGCGGTCTGCTGATTGCCATCGACGACGTTCGGCAGGGTGAGCAGGATGTGATGCGCGGCGGTGGCGACGATGCCAAATTCACCGTGGGTGTGGCGGCATACGCGCAGTCCTTCGAGTTCAGCCACGCGCGACAATCGCTGAAACTGGGCAAGCGATCCCACGAAGTACGGGCTGAAACAATAGACATCGGCGGTGCGCGAGGTAATTTGGCGATAGGCGTCGGCGGTGGTCCAAAGCCCTTCGTTTGCCGAGAGAGCGACGGGCTGGCGTGAGCGCACCTCCGCCATGTTCGTCAGCGGATCCTGAACGACAGGCTGTTCGATGAAGTCGATGCCGTAGCGGTCGAGGCGCGCGAGGTTGCGAATGGCTTCGTTGACGGTCCAGGCGCCGTTGGCGTCGAGCCGGATCTTGCGCGCTGGCCCGATCGTGTCGCGAATCACGCGCACCATTTCGAGTTCGGCCTCGATCTCGATGCCGGTCTTGAGATAGAAGACGGTGAAACCCTTCGACACCCCGTCGCGGCACTGTGCTTCGATCTGGGCGAGCGGGCCTTGCGAGAGGTAGTAGAAGTAGTTCGCGCGATTGCGCACCCTGCCGCCGAACAGATTGTAGAGCGGCTGTCCGCACGCCTTGCCGCAGATGTCCCAAAGCGCCATGTCGATGCCTGGATACGCGAAACAGGCCGTGTGCTGGCGCCATGACCAGATACCGCGATGCCACAGCTCCGCGCGGATCGCCTCGCTTTCCCACGGGCTCCGCCCGATCACGAACGGCTCCATTCCCTTCAACGCTTCGAGCACCGAGCCGAGATTGGCTCCGCTGCACGACTCGCCCCAGCCGATGAAGCCCTCATCGGTGTGCGCCTTGACGACGACATCGGTGACGCCGTCGCGATTGACGAGCGAGCTGACCTCGCGATGCGTATAAGCGATGCTCGCCGGGATGAATTCGAGTTTCGTGATTTTCATGCGTGGGAATCGGGTACGATCAAGAACCCGTCACTTTATCATGACCACCCCGAACGCGAGCGCCCGCTGGATCACGGTCCTGCTGATGACCCTGTTCAGCCTGATGAACTACTTCGATCGGAACATCATGTCGATCGCGGGCCCCGAAATCATGAGGGAGTACGGGCTCGCGCCCACGCAGATCGGCACCGTCTACTCGGCCTTCTTGCTGGCGTATGCCGGGTTCATGATTCCGGGCGGATACCTGGCCGATCGTATCGGTCCGCGAAACGCGATCCTGCTGGTGGGCTTTGGAACCGCGCTCT
This sequence comes from uncultured Acidobacteriota bacterium, assembly GCA_902825945.1. GTDB lineage: Bacteria > Acidobacteriota > Terriglobia > Bryobacterales > Bryobacteraceae > SYLY01. The sequence goes on along the minus strand of CADECY010000009.1, from coordinate 142,113 downwards.
TCACCGCGCTCACCGCGGGGGGCGCCACGCCTGGACTCGGTTCGTTGCTTGGCGTGCTTCCGGCGATGCTCGTGGTCCGGTTTCTGATGGGTCTGTTCTCGTCTCCGCTCTATCCGGCGTGCGGACGCATGAACGCACAGTTGATTTCGTCCGCGCATTTGGGCCGCGTGCAAGGGATCATCATCGGAGCCTCGTCGCTCGGCGGCGCGATCGCACCCCTGCTGTTTCAGTACCTGATGACCCGCGCCGGATGGCGGATGTCGTTCGTCATCGCGGGCGCGGCCACGGCGGCGCTCGCGCTCGCATGGCTGCTGTTCTCGGCACGCGAATCCGCGCCCCGGCCCGAGGACTCCACTAGCCCACGCGTCTCGTGGCGAGACCTGCTCGCCAACCGGAACCTCCTGTTGATCACCGCGTCATACTCGGCGCTCGGTTATTTTTCCTACCTTTTCTACTACTGGATCTTCTACTATTTCGGCGAAGTGCGGCACATGGGTGCCGAGCAGAGCGCGGGTTTCGCCACGCTCGTCTTCGTCGTCAACGGACTCATGATTCCGCTCGGCGGCCTGCTGTCCGACCGCTTTGGCCGCCGCCTGGTTCCGATCGTGGGACTCACGCTCAGCGCGATTCTGTTGCTCGCCGGAACCCGCGCCACCGGCAACTGGACTACCGCGATTCTGATGGCCTTCTCGATGGGCTGCGCCTCGGTCTGCGAAGGCCCGTTCTGGGCGATGGCGATCCGGATCGGCGGTGCGCAGGCTGGTGCCGCGGGCAGCATCCTCAACACTGGCGCTAACATCACGGGATTCATCGCACCCATGCTGACACCGCTGATCGCGTCGTATGCGGGCTGGTCGTGGGGATTGTACTTTGCCTGTGCCGTCGTGCTGCTCGGAGCGGTCGCGTGCTACTTGGTGGAGGTGCCGGAAGAGCCTTCCGAGGGCAGTGTGTTAGCCTGACTCCTAAGGGGTATCATGTCTCGAAATATCACTCTGTCAGTGGCTCTGTCGGCCTCGCTGGCCTTTTCGCAAAGCGATCGCGGCACCTTGACCGGCACGATCAGTGATCCCGGTGGAGCCGTTGTTCCCGGCGCTGTCGTCATAGCGATCAATCCCGCAACCGCGGGCGAGTTCCGGACGCAATCGACTGTCACGGGCGGCTACACGATTCCATCACTTCCCGCCGGACTCTATGACCTCACGGTCGAGTTCACCGGATTTCGCAAGCACGAGCAGAAGGGCATCCGCGTGCAAGTCGCGCAAACCGCCCGCATCGACGTGACGATGCAGGTCGGATCGACGAGTGAATCGGTTACCGTCACGGGCGACGCGCCGCTGCTCAAGACCGAGAGCGCCGCGCAAAGCACAACGGTGGGCCGGGACCAGCTCAATCAGCTTCCCCTCAACTTCGCGATCGGCGCGGGCGCGGTGCGCAATCCGCTCAGCTTCGTGCAACTGTCGCCGGGCGCGAGCATCGCCGGATGGAACACGATCAAGGTGAACGGTGCGCCTACGGGCACCTTCAAGATCATCTTCGAAGGACAAGATTCCTCGAGCGGACTCGATCCACGCGTCTCCGATGAATCGCAGCCATCCGTCGAGGCACTCGAAGAGTTCACGCTGCAGACATCAAACTACTCCGCCGAGTTTGGACAAGCTGGCGGCGGGCTCTTCAATTTCACCGCACGCTCTGGCACCAATCAGCTCCACGGCGCACTCTACGACTACTTCGCGCACGAGAAGCTCTACGCCGGGCGGCCGTTCACCAACAACGGCACGGGCGGACATGTACGGCCGCAGATCCGCCGCCACGATCTCGGCGGATCTCTCGGTGGTCCGGTGGCGATTCCCAAGCTTTACAATGGCCGCAACCGCACGTTCTTCTTCGCCAACTTCGAGATGTTCCGCGACGAGTCGGTGAACTTCCTCGGCTTCGGCACGGTTCCCACGTCCGCCTATCGCAACGGCGACTTCAGCGCGGCGCTCACGGGCCGCAATCTCGGCACCGACGGACTCGGGCGCCCGATTCTCGAGAATACAGTCTACGATCCGCGCACCAATCGCACCGCTCCCGACGGCCGCGTCTACCGGGATGTTTTCCCCGGCAATGTCATTCCCAGAAGTCTCCTGGATCCGGTGGCGCTGAAGATTCAGGATCTGATTCCCACTCCTGGAAATAGCGGGCTCATCAACAATTTCGAACGCCGCTCCCCGTATCGCAAGATCCAGGACATTCCGTCGGTCAAGATTGATCACAACATCTCGGACAAGGGCAAGATGTCGGTCTATTGGTCGCGCATGCGCACGGACAAGGACAATGGCCAGGACGGCCTGCCCGATCCGATTTCGGCACGCCGCGATCAGTTCATCCGTTCACAGACCGTGCGCATCAACTATGACCACACGATCGCACCGACGGTGCTGCTGCACGTAGGGGCAGGCTATCAACGCTACAACAATCCCGACAGTTCGCCACCGTCGATCCTCGAGTTCGATCCGGTGAGCGCGCTTGGATTGAAGGGCGGCTTCGGAATCGGTTTCCCGCGGTTCACCGGGCTCAGCAGCGCGCAGGGAGGCATGGGTTTCGACTTCGGCCCAACCAATCGCACGCGCTACCTGCAGGACAAGCCGCTCGCGACGGGCAATGTCAGCGTGATTCGCGGCAACCACTCGTACAAGTTCGGCGGCGAATGGAAGTTCGAAAACTTCACCAACAAGGGCACGGCCGGCGTGGCGGGCACCTACAACTTCGCGTCGACGCAGACGGGCTTGCCAGCGCTGCAAGGGGTCGCGCTTCCCGGTGGCGGAGTCGGATTCCCTTATGCCAGCTTCCTGCTCGGTTCTACCGCAAGCGCGAGCGTGGCGAACCCGCAGGACCCGCAGTATCGGCGCAAGGCCTGGTCGGCATTCGCGCAGGACACCTGGAAGTTGACCCGCAAGCTGACACTCGACTACGGAGTCCGCTACGACTATCAGCCCGCGCCGTACGAACTGCACGATCGCACCGCGTTCTTCTCGCCGGAAGTCCGGAACCCGTCGGCTGGCGGGTTGCTGGGCGGAACGCGCTACGCCGGACAGGGCACGGGCCGCTGCGACTGTGAACTCTCGAAGACCTACCCGTGGGCGTTCGGTCCGCGTATCGGTGTCGCCTATCAGTGGGGGCCGAAAACCGTGATCCGTTCGGGATTCGCGGTGGCCTACGGACAGGTGAGCCCGTTCAGCTATATCGGCGGCGGCAATTCGCTCGGCATGGGGTTCAACTCTCTCGGCTTCAGCAATCCTACGTTCGGCGAAGCAGCGCTGTTCCTGCGAGACGGCCTGCGCTACAACGCGGCGGATCTCCTCACCGCGAGTTACGATCCGGGAATCCGCCCGCAGGCGGGCCAAGTGAACTCACCGCCGGCGTGGGTCGATCGCAACGCCGGCCGGCCGTCGCGAATCTTCAACTGGAATATCGGATTCCAGCATGAGGTCACAAAGGATCTCGTGGTGGAAGCTTCTTATGTCGGCAACCGTGGTGCCTGGTTCCGCGCCGACGGGTTGAACGAGTTCAACGGACTCACCATCGACCGTATCCGTGGCTTTGGACTCGATGTCAACAACGCGGCGGACCGCACGCTGCTCACGTCGGCGATCACCGCGCCCAACGTCGTGGCGCGCGGATTCGCCAAGCCTTACGCGGCTTTCCCGAACACCGCGACCCTGGCGCAGTCTCTGCGTCCCTATCCGCAGTTCGGAAACCTCGGCTCGCTGTGGGCTCCGCTCGGCAACAACTGGTATGATTCGCTGCAGACCAAGGCGACCAAGCGCTTCTCGCATGGGCTCGATTTCACGATGGCCTACACGTGGTCGAAGACGCTGACGACGGTGGAGGATCAAGGCGGCGCCGTGGTACCGATCAACGACGTCTACAATCGCCGCAATCAGAAGGCATTCTCGGTCAACGATCAGCCGCACGTCTTCGTCACCGGCTTCAACTACACCGTTCCCCGGATGGGCACCTCGAAGATGACCCGCGCGCTGCTGAGCGACTGGACTATTGGTGGAATTCTGCGATATGCGAGCGGCTATCCGATTCGCGTACCCACTTCGAACAATGGACTCGCCGCGCTGCTGTTCCGGGGAACCAACGTGAATCGAGTGCAGGGTCAGCCGCTGTTCCTGAAGGATCTGAACTGTCACTGCTTCGATTCGAACAAGGAATTCGTGCTGAATCCGGCCGCGTGGTCAGACCCCGCGCAAGGCACCTGGGGAACCGCGGCAGCCTATTACAACGATTACCGTACCGCGCGCCGGCCCGATGAGCAGTTGAGCCTCGGCCGCATCTTCCGAATCCGCGAGAAAGCCGCATTCTCGATTCGCGCGGAACTGTTCAACGTCTTCAATCGCGTCTATCTGAACAATCCCGATTCCGGTAATTTCCAAGCCACGCAGACCGTCTCGCCCGCCGGCCAGGTGATCTCGGGCTTCGGACGTGTCAACACGGCCAGCACGTTCCTTCCGCCGCGCAGCGGCCAGTTCGTGGCGCGGCTGCAGTTCTAGCGATGCGCGGGCTCCTGGTGCTGGCATTCGCCGCCGCTGGGGGCCCCGTGTTCGAGAGATTCGCTGAGGTCGCGTTTCGCCATGACAACGCGATCTCGCCTGAACGCCGGCTGCCAGAATCGATGGGGCCGGGAGTCGCGTTGCTCGACTACGACGGGGACGGCTGGCAGGACGTCTACTTCACGAATTCCGGCGGCCCGAACGTGCTCTATCGCAACGAGCGCGGCCGCGGTTTCACCGATGTGACCCGAAAGGCCGGGGTCGCGGCCGGCGGATTTTCGATCGGCGTCACCACAGGCGATCCCGATGGCGATGGGCTTCCCGATCTGTTCGTCACCAGCTACGGGAAGAACATCCTCTATCGCAATAACGGCGACGGGACGTTCTCCGATATCTCGGTACGCGCCGGGCTCGATGCACCCGGCCTCTACACCGCCGCCGTCTTCTTCGATTACGACAACGACGGCGACGAGGATCTGTACGCCGGACACTTCGTCCGCTACGATCCGTCGAAGGAGCCGCGCTGTCCGTACGGGGACGGCATGCACTACTGCCATCCGCTCTCCTACGATCCTTGGCCGAGCAAGCTCTACCGCAACGTGGGCAAGGGTGTGTTCGAAGACGTGAGCCGCGAATCAGGGATCGGCGCGCATCCGGGCAAGGCGTTCGGCGCGGTGGCAACCGATGCCGACAACGACGGACGCCTGGATCTGTTCGTCGCCAACGATTCAGTGGCAAATTTCCTGTTCGTCAACCGCGGCAACGGCCGGTTCGCCGAGATGGGGCTGGAAGCCGGAATCGCCTACAGCGCCGATGGAAATCCGCGATCCGGCATGGGCGCCGATGCGGCGGATTACGACGGCGACGGACTCGAGGATCTGTTCGTCGCCAACTTCAACCGCGAGCGGTTCTCGATTTATCGCAATCGAGGCAAGCTCGATTTCAGCGATGACGCGGGCCCAACGGGTATCGGCATGGCGACGCAGATGTACTCGGGCTGGGGCTTGCGCTTCTTCGATTTCGACCTCGACGGCGATCAGGATCTGATCGTCGTGAACGGGCACCCCGACGATCGCATCGAAGCGATCAACGGAACTCTCAAACACAAAGAGCCGATTCTGTTGTTCGAAAACCGCGCTGGAAAATTCGCGCTGGTGGATGGATTCGCGGGAAACTACCCCGCGCGCGGGCTCGCGGTGGGCGACCTCGATAACGACGGCCGCCCGGACGTGGTGATCGCCAACAACGGAGAAGTGCCGTTGATCCTGCGCAACCGGCGACGCAATGTGAATCGCTGGATCGGGTTGGATCTGGGCGTATCGCCGGCGGGGGTTCGGGTCACGTGGTCCGCGCGCGGCGTCCGGCGTGGGCGCCTCATCAACGCGGGGGGCAGTTATCTGTCCGCTCACGATCCGCGCGTGCTACTCGGACTGGGCGAGGCGGATCGTGCGGATTGGATCGACGTAAAGTGGCCCGCGCCGCATAACCGGACGGACCGGTTCGAGCGCGTCTCCCCGGGGCGATACTATTCGTTGCGCCCAGGAGGCAAGCTGCGATGATCGCCATATTGGCGTTGTTGTTTGCTCCGCAGGATCTGTCCGCGGTGCAGGCGCTGCTTTCCAAAGGCGACATTGCCGGAGCACAGGCGGCTCTCGATCCGGTGTTGACCGCGAATCCCTCATCGGTTCCCGCGCTCTTGTTACAGGGGCGGCTCGCGATGGCCGCCGGGAATACCGATCGGGCAGGCACTGCGTTCACGCGCGCCACGGAACTCGCGCCGCGTTCGGCGAACGCGTGGTTCCTGCTCGGGTTCTGCCACTATACGGAGAACGATTTCACCCGCGCGCTGCCGGCACTCGAATCGGCGTCGCGGCTGGATGGGAACGACGCGCGCACGATGCTGTTCCTGGCGTTGACGCACGAAGGGCTCGCGAATACCGAACAGGCGCTCCACTGGTACCAGCGCGCGGTGGCACGCGAGATCGCCACCGGGCGGCGCAACATCGAAACGCTGACCGCCTTCGCGCGATTCCTGTTCACGCTCGGCCGGTTCGGCGAAAGCCGCGCACGTGTGGAAGAGGCGCTGAAACTCGATCCGCGATCGCGAGAGGCGCACTACGAACTTGCGCGGGTCCTCGCCGAAACGGGCCACCCCGCCGAAGCGGCGCGATCGGCCGAACGCGCCGCCGGACTTCCCGGGGCCGGTGTGACCGATCGCCAGATTCATCATCTGCTCGCCCGAGTCTACGCAAAGCTCGGACAGGCAGAGAAGGCGGCGCAACATCGCCGCGCCATGGAAGCGATTCCGCCGCGATTGGTGCGCTGATGTTACTGCTCGCCGCTGCTGTCTTCGTAGGGAACGGCGCGTGCCAACCGTGTCATGCATCGATCTGGCGGGATTACGCGAGTACGCCGATGGCGCGATCTTCGGGCCGCGTGGAGAAGGTCCCGCCCGGATCGTTCCTGCACGGACCGTCGGGAATTCGATACGAGGTCACCGAAACAGGCGAGGTGCGCGACGCCGGCCGAGTACCGCGCAAGCTCGCATGGTTCGTCGGATCAGGCGCCGAGGGCACCAGCTACCTTGTCGAAAACGAGGGCTCGCTGTTCGAGGCTCCGGTGACATGGTATGCGCGAAAGAAGCGCTGGGATATGTCGCCGGGTTATCAAGGCGACAGGACGGCGGACTGGTCGCGTGCCATCGAACCTTCGTGCCTGTACTGTCACGCGAGCCAAGTCACGCCGGTGTACGGAACGCGGAACCGTTACACCGATCCGCCGTTCAAACAAGGTGGCGTCGCGTGCGAACGTTGCCATGGCGCCGGATCGGAGCATGTCGCGTCGAACGGCAAGTCTCCGATGGTGAACCCCGCACGGCTCGAGGCGCGCCGGCGCGACGACACCTGCCGCCAATGCCACCTGAGCGGCGAGGCGCGAATCGCGCGTCCGGGCCGACAGTTCGCCGAGTATCGCGCGGGCGATCTGCTTTCGCGTTTCGTCAGCTACTTCGTCTTCGATACGGCGCCAGGAGGCCGGCCGCTCGAGACCAACAGCCACGTGGAGCGGCTGCTCGAGAGCCGCTGCCAACAGGCTTCGGGCGATCGGCTGTGGTGCGGCACCTGTCACGATCCGCACCGGCTGCCCGCGCAACCTGCAGCGTGGTTCCGCGAGAAATGCCTCGCCTGCCACCAGCCGGACCCGTGCCGTCGCGGACCCGATTGCGCCTCATGCCACATGCCGCGTTCGCAAGCCGTCGACGCGGGCGGCCATGGCGTCTTCACCGATCATGCGATCCCGCGCCGCCCATCCGCCGCGCCGCGTGTCAGCGCCGCCGGCCGGCCGTGGAAGCTGCGCCCCTTCTTGCCCGAAGAAGCTGGCGATCGCGAGATGGGACTGGCTCATGCGGAGCTGTTCGGACGTACGCGCGACGAGCGTCATCGGCGTGAAGCAATGCGTCTGCTCGGCCCGGGCGTGCGAGTGGAGTGATCGTTTCCGGCTACTTGCCAGGCAATCCGGAAACCAGTTGCTCCGAATCTCCGGGCAGCGCTGTCACGTAGTTCCAGAGCGACCGGCATTGCGAATCGGTGATGTCGTAACGCGGCATCCCGGGTTCGAGAATCCGCCCGCTGCCGTCGATGCCCTTGCGCACCGCGGTACAGAACCTCGCCCCGTCGTATGACCATGAAGCGCCGCTTGCCGAGCGCCGGTTTCCGAGCGACGCCGAATGGATGTTGGTGCCCTTGATTACGCCCCGCGGAATTCCGCCGGCATCGACGCCATGGCAGTTCGAGCAGCGCACACTGGACGGCTCGAGCAGGGCATCGATCCCATCCAAATGGGCCCGCATCCGGGCGGGCCCGGAGTAGTAGTCGCGCGCTTTCGAAACGGGCGCCATCGCGCAATAGTCGAGAATCGATTTCATCGTCGCGGAATCGAGCCGCGCGCCAGCCTTGAAAACCGCCTCGCCATCACGATTGATGAAGTAGACACTATTGGGCTCGCCGAGGTCCCGTATCAGTGCTGCGATTCCTCTTTCATCAGCCCGCCAGCGTTGCCAGTTGAGGTCTGGATGAAGGGCGACCGACACAGCGGGCGCCGCCGTGTCCGGGTCGATGCGCAGCACGAAAGCCTTTCCCGCGGTCTTGCCGCGAAAGCTCGAGATTGAGCCATCGGCCTCGAGGATGCGCGCGTCGGGAATCGGTTGAGGGCGCAAAGAGCCGAGTTCCGGTTGCACGGCGGCGAACAGAACTCCCAGCAGCAAGTCGGTCATGGCTCTCTCGGACCTCCAAGGTAAGGCTGAGCGCGCCTGGAACGGATGAATCAGCGGTACCGTACGGTACCGGCCCGGCGTGTGGAACTCGGGGCCGGCGAGTGCGACAATAAACCCCATGCTTTCCCGCCGCGATTTCCTCAAGCACTCCGCCACTGCCGCGGGCTGCGCTTGGCTCAGCCAGTACCATGCGATGGCCGCCGCCGAAAAAGGCCGCTACAAGGTGCGCGACATCAAGACGATGGTCATGCAGGGTCCGGACCGCAACTACACGCTTTGCAAAGTCATTGCCGACGACGGCACGTTCGGAATCGGCGAAGCCTACGGATCACCGGGTGCGGGCGTGAAGGAACAGGTGCATGTGCTCGCGAAGGCCATCATTGGGCTCGATCCCCTGGGGATCGATGCGATCTACACGAACCTCGGTACCCGCACCGACGGCTCGGCGCATTCGCTGATGCGCGCGGTCAGCGGAGTCGAGATGGCATTGTGGGATCTCGCCGGAAAGCTCCTCGGCGTTCCTACCTACAAGCTGCTGGGCGGCAAGTTCCGCGACCAGGTCCGAGTATATGATCACGCCGCGCCGCGCGACATGATGAGCAAGGAATCGTGCCGCGAATGGGCGGCCACGTGCAAGGAGAATCCGGCGGGCTTCCAGGCGCACAAGTTCGGATTCCGCCGCAACTCGGCCGATTCCGACAAGCTGCGCGACGGAGCGAACAAGGTTCTTTCGACGCGCGAACTGATCAATATCCAGAAGCAGTTCGAGAACTGCCGCGAGGCGATCGGCTTCGAGCACGACATCATGGTCCACTGCCACTGGGAGTACGATCTCCGCACCTCGATCCAGATCGCGGACGCGGTGGAAGGCATGAAACCGTTCTGGTTCGAGGATCCGCTCTACGTCGAGTACACCGACGCATGGAAGCGGCTCAGCGAATCGACCAAGGTGCCGATCTGCACCGGCGAGAACCTCACCCGCCGGCAGGGATTCAAGGACTTCATCGTCAACGCGGGCTGCGACATTCTTCATCCCGATCTGCGCAACTCGGGCGGATTCCTCGAGACCAAACGCATCGCCGACATGGCCGAAGTCTTCGGCCTTCCTATGGCTACCCACAACACGGGCAGCCAGGTCTGCACCTACTCGACCACGCAATGGGCGTCCTCGATTCGCGACTTCACCCACTGCGAAACCATCACCGGCAAGGGCGACTGGATGGACAAGGTGCTAGTGCTCGACGGCCCGTATATCCGGGATGGATTCATCAAGGTGCAGGAGAAGCCCGGAGTCGGAATCGTGCTGAACGAAGACGTGGTCCGCGCGCATTTGGCGACGGGAGAAACGTGGTGGGGATAAGCTGACGGCGCGCGCCGCGACTCTGGGGGACACGCCGGAAATCGCGGCCATATACAACGAAGGGATCGAGGATCGCGTCGCGACGTTCGAAACCGCACCGCGTTCGTGGATGGATATCGCGCGCTGGCTCGACGGTGAACATCCGGTGGTCGTGGTGGAGGAGGAGGACGGACGCGTTGTCGCGTTCGCCGCCACGTTTTCATATCGCCCGCGCGCGTGCTACTCGGGAATCGCCGAAACGTCGGTGTACGTAGCCCGCGAAGCTCGAGGACGGGGCGCGGGCAGACTCGCTCTTTCGGCGCTCATCGACGCAGCCCGCACGGAGGGCTACTGGAAGCTGGTGTCGCGCATCTTCCCGGAGAACAGGGCCAGCCGAGCGCTGGTCCGTTCGCTCGGGTTCCGGGAAGTGGGCGTGTACGAGAAGCACGGCCAGTTGGACGGGCAGTGGCGTGACGTGGTGATCGTGGAGCGGCTGCTGTAGCGCCTGCCAATTCGGTGGCGGTACAGCCCCGGAATGCGGTGAACGGCCGCCCGCATTCTACAATGGCTCGGTGCCATCCGCCGCCCCGAGCCGGTCCCGTGCCGCCGCGCCAGTCCTCATCCTGCTGGCGTCGTCGATGTTTCTCAACTATCTGGACCGAGGCAGCCTGAGCGCCGCGGCCCCAGTACTCTCCACCGATCTCTCGATCAGCCCATCTAACCTCGGACTCCTCTTCTCCGCCTTCTTCTGGACGTACGCACTCGGGCAGATCCCGGCTGGTTGGCTCGTGGATCGCTATCCAGTGAAGTGGGTCTACGGTCTCGGATTTCTGGTGTGGGCGCTGGCGACCATCGCGACGGGCTGGGCGCTCGGATTCGCTAGTCTGCTGGCGTGCCGCTTTGCGCTCGGAATCGGAGAGAGCGTCGCCTATCCTGCGTGCTCGAGGATTCTCGCGCGGGGAATCCCCGAACAGAAGCGCGGTGTCGCCAATGCCTGGATCGACGCGGCGACCAAGGCCGGACCCGCCTTGAGTACGCTTCTCGGTGGACTCATGGTGGAGCATTACGGCTGGCGCGCGCTGTTCTTCGTTGCGGGTGGCGTCAGTCTGCTGTGGCTGCCTGCGTGGATCGCCCTCTATCGCGAGGAGGCCCCCTCGACAGCCGGTGGCGAGCCGGAGCGCACCGCAGTTCCGTTCGGCGAAATTCTCCGGCGCACCGAAGCCTGGGGTACCGCGCTCGGAATGTTCACGCTCGGGTATGTCTGGTATTTCCTGCTCTCCTGGATGCCGACCTACCTGGCGAAAGGGCGCGGATTCGACCTCAAGAGCACCGCGATCCTGGGCTCGCTGCCACTGATCGCGCTCGCACTTTCGACAATGGGATTCGCGTGGTACTCGGATCGCCGGATCGCCGCCGGCGCCAGCGTCACGAGCATCCGGCGCACGTTCCTCATGCTCGGTCTCGCCGCCACGGGTGCGTTTCTCGCGCCAGCATCGATCGTGATGGACTCGACTCTGGCGCTCGTGTTGCTCACGGCTGCCTATGTCTCGCTCGGCATGTTTACCGCCAACTGTTGGGCCGTCACGCAGACGCTCGCCGGTCCAGCAGCGGCTGGCCGCTGGACCGGTATCCAGAACGCGGTGGGCAATCTGGGCGGGGTCGTCTCACCGTGGCTCACGGGAATCGCCGTGGAGCGGACAGGATCTTACGTACCCGCATTCGCCGCCGCGTCGATTGTCGCCATAGCCGGAGCCGGTTGCTATTGGCTGCTGGTGCGAAAGGTGGAGCCGCTGACCTGGAAGCCCGCGGCCCAGAACCGTTCAGAGCCGCCGTCTACGGCTGAACAGTAGAGCAATCCCGCCCGCCGAGCAAAGTGCGATCGATGACGGTTCGGGAACCGCGCCTGTGGGCGGGGGAGTGCTGGACAACGGGTACTGCGTGCCGGAGTCCGGCGTGATGCTGAACGCGCCCGGGGCGAGCGGCGTTCCGTTCACGCAGAAGCCGATTTCCGTCAGGAGCAGAGTGTGGGCGAAGTCACCGGATGTAGTGCGCTCGGTGTAGAGTGCGGTGCCGGTGCTTGCCTGGCCGATCGTCACTCCGAGACTGGCGCGGATCACCACCGAACGAAGAGACTGAACGGTCCCGTTGATCAGGAGGGTGCATTCGATCAATTCGGCTCCGGAGGAGCAGCTATTGCTGGCTCCGAGAGCCGGGGCCTCAAATCGACACCCACCAGGGTGAATCCGTTTCCGGAAAATGCGCCGCCGAGTGTAAGCGTGAAGAGCCCACTCGCCGGGCTGCTCGATGATAGGCCCGTGGGCGAGCCGAACGTGGTGCGGTCTTCGAATTCGGCTGTCGCGATCCCGCGGGTTCCCGCGGAGCCTGTCGAGCCGAGCGCGGTCACGGGCGAACCCGAGACGTTCCGCGCGGCCGCTGCCACACCGAGTTTGCCATACGCCGCCGGTGCAGTCGCGTTACCGGAAGTCGATAGGTCGCCTCCGGTGCTGAAGCACGACGAACTCGACACCGTGGTCCCGATGCCGGAGTCGCAACATCGCGGCCCGCCGTCCGCTTTGGTGTCGACTGTGGTGTCGGTGTACAAATAGGCGCCGTGAGCGGCTGCCGCCACGGTCAGCGCCGTGATGATAGTTCTGTTGCGCAAGAGAGAAGTCCTCCACCCGGATAACGGATTCCGGCGGGAGAATGCGCAAATGTTCTACCGGCCCGCGGTCTGTCGCCGCAAGTCCCGGATTTCGCTCAACATCTTTCGCGTGAGTCCATCCGCGGGGGCCTGTTGGACGACCTCGGCGGCCAGCCATTCGGCCTGTGCGTACTGGGACGCCGCGCCTGGGCGATCTCCGTTCCGTTCGAGGGCCACCCCGTACCAACGCTGCGCGTCGGCCAAATGGACGGCGGTCTGCCGTTCGGAGGGGCATCGCGGCGCCAGCGCGACGCGAGATCCACGGCCTCGCGCCCAGCAGCCAACGCACTCGGTGTTGCGCCCGTCATGGCTTCGGCCTGCGTCAACTGTGTCAAGCCTTCGATCAACAGCGTGAGAGGTTGCGTGGAGCGATCCTTCTCATTCCACCGTCTCGCCATCGCCACCGCGCGCGAACGTTCCGGCTGCGTTTCGGAAATCGCGAAGTGCAGCCTCACCCTTACCTACAACGAACCAGCATGTTGGTGAGATCCGCCATCGCGAGGACATTCGCGGGATCGTCCCGCAGTCCGCACTCGGCCAGAGCCGCGCCCCTGCGCAACGCCTCGGCGGCCTCCGCCCGCGCGGATGCGTCTTTCTCGACCTCCGGCTCGAGGGCTTCGGCCAGATACGCGTATCCGATCATCCGCGTGCGGCAGGCATTGTAGGCGATCCCCTCCGGCTCACCCAGCGGACGGAGGATCTCGACTGCTTTCCGGCATACCCCGGCTGCTTCGCGATTCCGGCCAGCCCGGATGAAAGTGTTGCCTAGTATTAGGGAGTTTGGGTCGTACCGAAAAACGGTTGCTGCAATTCGCTCCACGAAAGCGGTTTGCCTAACTCATAGGCGGCTTGCTTGACGAACTGCGCCGGGAAGGATTTGTCGGAGATGATCCATGGCGAGTTGATTCGGTGAGCCTCGATCAACGAACTCGTCTCCGTCTCCACACACCCCGCCGATCTTGGCCAAAACGCCGCCGCCGATCTCGCTCGCGCGTTCTCGGACGAGGTCCACGCGCTGTCGCCCCAACCCGGGCTCTGGCCGAATACCACCCGGCTCCACCACTACATCGGCTTCGACCTCGGCGAGTTCCGCGGCCACACCGCCATCGCGGTCCTCGAATACCGCTCGGTCGCCAACGGCAGGAATCCGGAAACTATGAGTGGAACACGGCCTCCTCTCTGCGTTGCCGCTGGCTCGATCGAGTCCCCCTGATGACGCCCTACGATAAGGTCGTCGGGCGCATCCAGCAACTCATGCCGCGCGAGCCCCTCCGCTCCGGTGTCGCGACTCTCGTGGTCGACGCCACCGGTGTCGGCGCGCCCGTGATGGATCAACCCGAAAGGCGAAACTCGGCGTGTCCATCGTCGGTGTTGCCATCACCTCCGGCAACGCCGCCACCCACACCAACGGCACCAATCACGTACCCAAGACGTCGCTCACCTCCAACCTCCAGATCATGTTCCAGAACCGGATCCTCACGATCTCGAACGAACGGCCGCCGTCGCGCCCGCTCCGCCGCGAGCTACTCGAAATGCGCGCGGGCCGGCACACCGGCGACCTTTCGATGTCGCTGGCTCTCGCCGCCTGGCAAGCGAGGACAAACTACCGTGCTGCATAACATGGCTGCCTTGCCGCTCTCCCGCCTGTGCCCGCACGGCTTCTGCAACGAACTGCGCTACACTCGGCGTGTGACCCACCGGGGAAAACTCATCGTCATCACGGCTCCGGTTACGGAGACCATCGATCACGCTGGCTATTTCATCCAGATGGCCATCGCGTCTCTTCCGATCTGGCTCGAGCGGATTCTCGACAGCAAGTATCCGCACTGGCGCACCGTCGAGCGCAACGACGACGGCACGGCGAAGTACATGCCGGCCGGTGTCCGCACGCTCGAGGCTTCGCTCCTCCGCGAATACTCGCCCGATCAGGTCGCGTGTTGTTATCCTGACGATCTCGACAAGTTCATCGGTCCGGACACGCGGGTGGTCGCGTGCTCCACGCACAATCCGCTTGGGGTGACGTTCGCCGCGGGCGTCTACACGTCGATCTTCGGATCGTCGAAACAGCCGATCAACTCGCACTACTCGCGGATCATGTTCGACAAGATCAAGGGCAACCCGAACCGGGCGTCGTTCCAGGTGATCGTCGGCGGATCGGGCGGCTGGCAGATCACGCAGACCAATAGCTGGGACACGCTCGGTGTCGATTGCGTGGTGGAGGGCCGGAGCGAATCGGGCGAGACGATGGAGCTGTTCCGCAAGGCGATTGCTGGCGAGAAGCTCCCCCGTCAGTTGGATGTGAAGCATCCCACCGATCGCGAGGATATTCTGGTGCCGAATCATCGCACCACGTTCGGCGTGGTCGAGATGACCACTGGCTGCGGACGCCGGTGCCAGTTTTGCGTGCCCGATCTCAACCCGCAGATCGACGTGCCGAAAGACAAGATCCTCGACGGTGTGCGCGCCAATGTGCGCGAGGGCAACGGGCAGATTTCGCTCGCGACCGAGGACATGTTCATCTGGGGACAGGTCCATACGAACACGCCGTTCTACTTCCCGAATCGCGAGGCGCTGCTCGATCTGTACCGGTCGGTAGTCGAGACACCGGGCGTGAAGCATCACATCCTGAGCCACTCGACGATCGCGCCGGCGGTAGTGGACCCGAAGTTGATCGAAGAACTCTCCGGGATTCTGCTCGAGCGCAGCCCGATCACGCTGCCGATGTACTCGAAGCACCCGAAGAAGAAGATCCTATCGCCGCTCATCGGCCTCGAAACCGGTTCCGTGCGGATCGCCAAGCAGATCATGCCTTCGAAGGGCATTCCCTTCCCGATCGACGAATGGCCGAGCGTTTTCATTCGCGGACTCGAGATTCTCAACAAGAACAACTGGTTTCCCGCCGTGACGCTGATCGTGGGGAATCCGGGCGAGACGGACGACGACGTCAAGGCGACGCTCGACCTCATCTATGAGACCGAGCGCCGCGGCTTGTTCGCCTTCTTCATCCCCTCGATCTTCACTCCGCTGCACGACACGCGCATGGAGAAGAAGGAAGGCGTTCGGGAAACACGCCAGCTCTCGCCGCTTCAATGGCAGCTCATGATGAAGTGCTGGAAGATGAACGTACGCCCGGGCAACTACAGTTGGTGGGCTCCCGCGGTTTGGCGCATGGGCGCGCTCGTGATGTGGGCGTGGAAGCTGCGCAAAATGAACGGACCCGCGTTCAAGTGGGCACTCTTCAACTTCGCCAGCCTGATGCCCGAGAGCTGGATGTCGAAGCTCGGCAAGATCTACGTGGGCAAGCCGATCGACGTGAAGACGCGGAAGCAGCTTCTCGAGACCGTCAAGCCGAATCACCGCCAGTATCTGCGCGCCGACAACGGTGACATGCCGCCGGGCGCGGAGATGGCTGCCACCGCGGGCTCGCTGAACGTTTTGCGATAGCGGCTACTCGACGCGTTTCCCGTCCATGTTCATTCCACCTTGGTGGAGCGTCAGCTTCTCCGCCCGGCCACCGGCACCGGGCGTGAACGTAATCTGCGCGTCCACGATCTTGTAGAAGAACTTGGTCGTCGATTCGGCGAAGATCTCGGCCTTGCCTTGTCCGGTCGCCTGCGCGAAGAGCCGGCCCTCTTCCCGCGTCACCGTGATGTGGAATGTGGGAGCCAGCGCGTACTTGCCGGGGTAGCAGTCGAGCGTTTTCGGATCGAGGACGATCGCCTTTCGTTCGGGCGCCGTCTCGACCGGACCATCGACTCGCGGGCCGTTGATCACCGCGCCGTTCTGCCGCAGCGTGACCTTGCTTGCATGGCCCGAAGCTTCATCGACGGTGAATTCGAGTTCGGCGTCGATCACCTTGGGGAAGAAGGCCCGCTCGGCCATCGCGAAGATCTCGATCTTGCCTTGTCCGGTGGCTTGGGTGAAGAAGCGATCGTCTTCGCGCGTGACCGACAGGATGAACTTGGGCGCGAGGCGGTAGTTACCGATGAAGGGGTCAAACTTCTTCGGGTCGAACGAGATCTCCCTGCGCTCTTTCTTGGGTGGCGTGAGTGGAACCGACGCGTCGAGCAAGTGTTGGCCGATGTCATCGACACCACCTGGCGCTTGCGCGTTCGACAGCACCACGACAGCGGCACGGGCCTTCGGATCGAAGCCCGCGAAAGACTGGAAGCCTCCGGTTCCGCCTCCGTGGTGGACGATTCCGTTCTTGCCGATCATCCAGCCGAGGCCGATCTCGGCGCCGCCCGGCATGGGCTTGCGAGTGGCGAGCATCGACGCAAGGACGGGATCGATCTTGCCGATTCCCGCGTGCGCAGCCACGAAGTTCAGCATGTCGTTCGCCGACGACCGGAGCGCGCCGGCTCCGGCGAGCGCGGGCAGGTCCCAATTGGGCACCGGTTCGAGTTTCGCGTTGTGGCCCTGCGCCATGCGGGCCTTCAGTTCGGGCGGGAGAGCGATCGCGGTGCTCTTCATGCCCAGCGGCTCGAGCACTCGGGCGCGCACGAGAGACTCGTAGTCCGTCTTCGCCTGCAGCGCCAGTACGTGTCCGAGCAGGCCCACGCCGAGGTTCGAGTATTCGAACTCCGCGCCGGGGTCGCGGCGCAGCGTGTGCCCGGACAGGAAGAAGTACATGGCGGCGACGGTGTAGGACGCGTACGGATTCAGCATGTCGGTCGAAGTGAGATTGCCAGGCAGGCGTGTCAGTCCGGAATAGTGCGTGCTGAGATCGAGGAGCGTGATCGCGCGTCCACTCCGCTCGGGCACCTTGACGGTCGCGGGCAGAAACTTCGAGACTGGGTCATCGAGTTTCACGGCGCCGCGCGCAACGGCATCGGCGAGAATCTGCGCCGTGAACACCTTGGTGATCGAGCCGATCTCGAAAAGCGTGTCGCCATCGACGGGTTTGGAAGCGAGCTTCGAGCCGATTCCGTAGGCCACGACCCGGCGGCCGGAGGCGTCGGCGATGCCCACGACGATTCCAGTGGCCTGTTTGCGCGAGTCGATTCTCTCGGCGAGAATCTTGCGAATCTCTTCATTGGACGGCGCCGCACCGAGCAGGGCCGCCGCGAGGAACACGAATGCGAATTTCATCGCTTATCTCCTTTTTCCATCGAATTCAATTGATCGATCTCGCGCTGAAGCCGGTTCGCGGCGCGGACATTGAGCCAGACCGCGCCCGCCGCCAAGGCTGCGAGTCCGGCAGCGTTGATGACCGCGTGGCGCAGCCCCCGGGCGCCACCGATTAGCACCATGAGCAGGCCGGGCATAAATGGGAGGACGTACCAAGACCAGACGCCGCGCAACGCATCGCGCTGCCTCTCGAGCTGGGCGCGGTGGAAATCGATTGCTGGACGAAGGGCGAGTTCCTCGGGCACATCCGAGGACGCTCCACGGCGGTGAAGCTGATAGCAAACATAGAGCACCGCGGCAATCACCAGGATCGCACCCGCGCGTACCGGCGGATTCGGAGCAACGGCGGCGATGACGGCGTGCCCCGCCATACCGAGGGCCGCCGCGACATACTCGCGGCGGTTCCGCCGTTGGATCCTCGACTGGAAGTTCCCCGCCATCATGCGGATCGCTTCCGTCGCAATGCGGGTATGCTCGAGCTGCTGGTCTTTCCAGAGCGATTGGAGATCGTCGGGCTGGAAGTCACTTGCCATGGCGGCCTCCTTGAAAACGGCGGGCGAGAATGCCCTTGATGCGATGGATCTTGGTCGCGACGTTCGACGCAGAAAGACCGGTAACCTCGCCGATCGACGCGGCGTCCATGCCTTCGAGGTAGCCGAGGATCACTTGGCGGTCCACGGGTTCTAGTCGCTGAATGAGATTGAGTAATCGGTCGAGCATGAGTTTCCGGTCCGCGGGGTGATCGTCTTGCGAGGCCAGGGGTTCGACCTCTTCAAGACTCACGAACGGGGTCCGTTCGCGGCGCCCGCGGATTACGTGGGAAACCGCGGTATTGTGGGCAACGCGGTAGACCCACGTTCGCAGGGAACAGCGCCCGTCGAACGCGGCGAGGCTGCGCCAGAGTCCGATGTGAATCTCCTGCACGAGGTCGCGTCGCTTGTCTGAGTCGGCCTCGTAAGCCCGCGCAAGCCGCTCCACCGCGGCTCCGAACTCCTCGGATGCCTGGCGGTAGAGATCCTCTTGTTTGTCTTGCATGCCCGTTCATCCAAGGTAGTCGATGAAGCGGGGGAGTTCCTTACACGTTTTTACCGGTATGGATTAAAGTATTTCACCGTCAAGTTCGATGGAACCTGCATCAATGAGACGACTCGAGAACCCAAGCGCACAATCTGTCTCACCTTTGAAGTCGATCGGAGTCATTCTAGCCGTGCTCGGCGTCCTGGCCGGAATCTACGCAGTCCGCGTCGAAATGAAGGAAGTCACCGCGGCGGAACAAACCGGCTATTGGCCGTCGAAGCGGTTCTCGCGAGTTCAGATCTCCGGGAGGGGATCGTTCACCGGAACGCGGCACGAGGATGGGCGCGTCACGGTAGAGCGAATGATCAACGGCACCTGGAAGGTCACGGAGGTGCATTCGGGCATGGCCCAGGTGTCCGGGCCGGTGGTTGCGAATCCCGAAGGCACCTGGGCGGCTTGGCGGCGGGGAGAGTCGCTGGCGGTGTGGGAAACCGGCAGCGGGCTCGCCCCCGCGGCCATTTCCGTGGACGCGGTCGAATTCGCATTTCTGAGCGGCTCGCTCGTAGCGGTTACCCGGGAAGGCAACCTCGAGTGGTGGAATCCGGCGGCGCGAGTCAAAGAGACCGCGATTTCGCTCTCGAAAGGCGCGTCATCGGCCTCAATCTCCGCTGACCGCGTTGCGGTAGTCGATCGTTCGCAGGCACGCCTACTGGTCTACTCGCTCGGAATCGGCCGGCGTGTGAGCCTGGTGGAGGAGGCTCGACCGTTGCTGGCACCATTCAAGTTGGCGATCGGCGCGAACTCGGTGCTGTTTCTCGGCGATCGTGCCGTTGCGGTTTGGGGAGAACTGCTCACGTTGCCTGGACGTGCGAAGGTGGTCACCGCCGGCCTGCGCGGCGAGATTCTCGCGACAGGCGAGTTCAGTGGTGTCTACTCGCTGATGAAGGGGAAAGACCCCGATCACATTCTCGAAGCGCGAACCGGATCCGTGGTGGATACCTCGGGCTACCAAATGGTCCTGTCGGGTCCGGGTGGCTCGAGCCTCTACGATATCGCGTCGATCTGGAAGCTCTCCAAGCGCGGCACGTTCCTTGCTTGGCTGAGCGGCGCATCGTTATTCATTGCCATCTGTCTGCTCTTCGGCCGGCAATTGATGAACTTGATCGCCTGGATCGCCAAGCGCCAGTCCGCTGCCGAAAAGGTTCGCTACGGACGCGAGGAACTTCCCGAGCCCGAGCCGGAGTTGTTTGCGGCCTTCTCCCGGGGTGAGGTGGCGCTCTGGACCGGTTCGGGGCTCGGAGCCCAAGCGGGACTTCCCACGCGGGCGGAGTTCATCAAGATGCTGCTCGAGACCGCCTACTACGAGGAGTGGGCCGATCCGAACGATGTCGCCAAGCTGATCGTGCTGGCGAACGATAACCGGCGCGAGGAAGCGGTGGACAAGCTCCTCGCATTGCTCGGCACTCGTCAGCACCTGATCTTCGAACAGATCCGGTGCCACTACCAGCGGGCCGTGAAGCCACCCGAAGTGTATCAGTCCATCGGAAAGCTGCCGTTCACGGCTGTCGTGTCCGGAAACTACGACAGTCTCATCGACACAGCGGATTGGGTGAGCACGGTCCCCCGGGTGAATCTCTTCGGGAATGCGGCGGCTCCGGAAGGAATCCTGTACACCCGTTCGGAGATGAAGGCCGCGATGTCGAAGTTCGCCGGGGCATCCGATCTTCTGAAGGAACTCTTCTCGACGCGTCGCATCGTTTTCGCCGGCTGCTCGATACCCGAGTTGCACGCCGATCTGCTCGCACTGGGAATTCCGAAGGTGGCGCCGGGCGCAATCATGTCGAAGCACCTGTGCGTCGCGGCGGCCGGTCAGCGGTGGGAGCGCAAGGCGAAGGAGCTTCACGAGTGGTGGGGAATCGAAGTCCAGCAGTGCGCCGAGGACTATCTGCCCGCCCAGGTGCGGTTGTGGTTCGGCCACCTCGTTACTGCGATGGGGCTCTCGAAGCGGGAGCCCGCCGCGGCGGCCGCAACGGCTGGCAAGTAGCTACAGCCGCTGCTTCACGAGTCCGTCGAGCTTGACGATCGCGGCCTCGAGCCGCTGCGGGCGCGAGAGCACTCCCGCGAAGAGATCTCCGACCCGCGAGAAGCGCTCCACGGCATTGGTGATGTTGAACTGCTGTGGCCGGAGTCCCGATTTCAGTTCGCTCCAGTCGAGCGGAGTCGCCACGGGCGCGCCCGCGTAGGCTCGCAGAACGTACGGACCCGAGATCGTCTTTCCGAGCCCGTTCTGCAGGTAGTCGAAATAGACCTTCCCCGCGACCCGCTTGCCCACCGCCCGCGGCAAGGTGAACAGGTCTGGACGCTCGCTGGCGAGCAATCGCGCCAGGATCTCGGCAAACGCTTTCGTTTGCTGGTAGACATAGACGGCCTCGACGGGCACATAGATGTGCATGCCATCGCCTCCGGTCGTCTTCGGATAACCCTGCAACCCGATCTGATCGAGCTTGGCTTTCACCGCCAACGCCGCTTCGACGATCTTGTCGTAGGAACACTCGTGCGGATCGAGGTCGATCAACACGAAGTCCGGGTATTCGATCGAGCCGATGCGGCTCATCCAGGGGTTCTGATCGATGCAGCCGAGATTGGCGAGATAGATCAACTCGGCGCGACCGTTGCCCACAATGCGGCGGCGCGGCTCCTCGCCTTCTTCCTCCACGATCTCGGTGCGCATCCAGGCCGGAAAGTTCGCGTCGACGTTCTTCTGGAAGAAGCCTTCTCCCTCGATCCCGTCCGGGTAGCGCCGCAGTGAAAGCGGCCGGTCTTTCCAATACGGAATGAGCAGGTCGGCGACCGCGTCGTAGTAGTTGATCAGGTCGCGTTTGGTGTAGCCTTCCTTCGGCCAGTAGACCTTGTTCAGGTTCTTGATCTTGATCTGCTGGCCCTCGACGTTGACGTTCGCCTCTTCGTTCGTACCTGCGATCAGCGCCGGTCTCGGGGCGGCTTCCACCTGTGTGAGCGTGCAATCCTCGGGCAGGACGTCGTTCCGCATGCCCACGAACACGGGCGCGCGAAGCTTCGCCTCGTGCGTCCACATCTGATACTTGACGCGGCAGACGAGTTCGGGCCTGATCCAGTGCTCTGGATGCTCGAGATCGGGCCGTTCGGCGAAGGGGCACGTGCCGTTTTCGAGCGGCGTGATCATCGCGTACACGGCGGCCAGCAGCTTGTTGTCGAACCCGCTGCCCACGCGGCCAACATAGACGAGTTCGCCCTTATCGTAAGCGCCGAGGATCAGGGAGCGGAAGTACTCTCGCTCGCCTTCGGTCCAGCCGCCGACCACGAAATCCTGCTCCATGGCGACCTTCATCTTGATCCAGTCGCCCCCGCGCCGCGTCTGGTAGATGCTGTCCGAACGCTTCGCCATCAGGCCTTCGAGCCCCTGGGCGCGCACGAGATCGAGCAGTTGCACCGGATCGGCGTCGAACTCCTCGGAGTATCGCAGGGCCGGACATCCGGGCTTGATGATCGAACGCAACAAGCGTTTGCGCTCACGAAGCGGAACACGGGTGAGATCGTACCCGTTCAGATAGACGAGATCGAAGACGAAGAAGACCGCGGGCCTGGTGCGCGCCAATTGCTCGATCGCGCCATTGTCGGACGCCATGATGCGCGGCTGGATCCGTCCGAAGCTCGCGCGCCCGGCTTCGTCGAGCACCGCGATCTCACCGTCGAGCACTGCGGACTTCGCGTCGAGAAACGTCGCCAGGTCGCGCAGTTCCGGATACTGGCGGTCCATCATCGTGCCACGCCGTCCAATGATCTTCGTGGCTCCGTTTTCGACGAAGCAGACCGCGCGCACGCCATCCCACTTGATCTCGTAGATCCAGCCCGCACCGGCGGGCGGCTTCTCCGCGGCCACGGCAAGCATCGGCGTGAACATCCCGGGCATCGCCGCCTTCACCGCTCCCGTCGCTGGCGGACCGTCATCGGTCACCTCGCGCTCCGGCATGTCGAGCGCGATCTCCTCCTGGGTCCGGCCGGACTTGACGCTCCAGGCGTGCTGCTCGATATCCCAATCGGCTTGCGCGGCCTCGTCCTTCTTCTTGAGCATCAGCCATTCATTGCCCTTTTCGGCGTTCTTCAGCCGGACCAGTCCGAAGTTGCCTTTCAGCTTGCGGCCGCTCAGCTTGAACTTGAAATCGCCCCGCTCGATCTGCTCCTCGGCGGTGCCCTCGCCCATCAGCTCGTAGGTTCCGGCGTCCCACAGCATCATGCTGCCCGCGCCGTAGTTGCCTTTCGGGATGTTGCCTTCCCACGTGGCGTAGAGCATCGGATGGTCTTCGACGAGGACGGCGAGTTGCTTCCGATTCGGATCGAGCGATGGACCGTTCGGGACCGCCCACGACTTCATCGTTCCTCCGACTTCAATGCGAAAGTCGTAGTGGAGGCGCCGTGCCGCGTGCCGCTGGACGCAGAAGACGTTGCCGCCCGGCCTGGGCGTGGCGTCATCGGGTACCGGTTCCGGGGTCTGGGTAAACTCCCGTTTCTGTGCGTATTCTTCTAGGGCCATTCCGCCGATGCTAGGATGAACCCCATGATCACACGACGTGATGCGTTCCGGCTGGCGGTAGCCGCCGGCAGCCTCCGAATTCTGGGTGCACAGGGAGCGAAGGACGCTCCTGCGAATGTCCTCTATTATGGACGCAAGGATCCGCTGCCGGATGTGATCTCGCTCCAAGCGGGCCCGGTGTCCGCGATCTTCGATATCGAGACCGCGTCCCTGCGCTATGTGCGAGTGGCCAATCAGGAGATCGTGCGGACGATCTATGCCGCGGTTCGCGATAGCGATTGGGGCACCGTGGAGCCGAGGCTCCATGACCTGAAAGTGACCACGGGCGAGAGCGGATTCGAGCTGACATTCGATGTCGATTGCGTTCGCGACAACTACGATTTCGTGTGGCGTGGCCGGATCACGGGCGACCGGGCGGGTACGGTCCGCTTCACTTTCGACGGGCAGGCGCGCAAGACCTTCCTGCGCAACCGCCTCGGATTCGCGGTGCTGCACCCGATTCGAGGAGTAGCGGGCAAGCCCGCGCGCGTGCGAAAGTCCGGCAACGTGACGGAGACGGGCACGTTCCCCGATCTGATCTCGCCGCATCAGCCTTTCTTCGAAGTCCGGTCGATCACTCACGAGGTTCAACCGGGGCTCGAGGCCGAAATGAAGTTCGAGGGCGAGGTCTTCGAAACGGAGGACCATCGTAACTGGACCGATGCCTCCTACAAGACCTACTGCACGCCGCTCGCGTTGCCGTATCCGGTGGAGGTGAAGCAGGGGACGAAGGTCTCACAAGCGATCGAGATCCGGTTGAAGGGCGATCTTCCCGCAGCGCCGAGACGGGCGCGGATGAGTCCCGCGCCGGTGACGGTGACCGTCGATGCCAAGGCGGCTCGCGCGGTACCGAAAATCGGACTTGGCGTGGCGCATCACGGACAGGCGCTGACACCGGTCGAGGTGACGCGGCTGAAGGCGCTCGCGCCCGCTCATCTTCGCGTCGATTGCAGGCTCGCGGGTGGCGAATGGAGGGACGCACTGAAACGGGCCACCGCCGACGCAGCTTCGCTCGGAACAGCGCTCGAAGTCGCAGCGCATCTACCGGAGGACGCGGCGCGCGCGGCGGAAGAACTCGGAGCGGCGATCACGGAATCGAAGGCCCGTGTGGCGGGCGTGCTGCTTTATCGGGCTGAAGGCAAAGGCTCAGCCGATGCATGGCTCGCGCCCTTGAAGAAGGCGTTCGGCACCGCGCGGGTGGGCGTGGGCACCGATGACGGGTTCGTCGCGATCAACCGCTTCCGGCCCGAGGGCTCCGGCTTCGACGCGGTGTGCTACTCGATCAATCCGCAAGTCCACGCGATCGACAACATGACGATGGTGGAGAACCTCGAGGCGCAGGCGGACACGGTCCGCACGGCGCGAAGTTTCGCGGCCGGGAAGCCAATCTGGGTGTCGCCCGTGACGCTCAAGATGCGCTACAACCCGAACGCTCGCGGACCAGCCGCGGAGATCCCCGAGGGCACGCTTCCGCCGAACGCCGACGCACGGCAGATGTCGCTGTATGGCGCGGGCTGGACGCTCGGGTCACTGAAGTATCTCGCCGAGAGCGATGTCGAGCGGATCACCTACTACGAGACGACAGGGTGGCGCGGCGTGATGGAAACCGCGAAGGGCTCCGGACTGCCGGAGAAGTTCCCGTCGGTGGCGGGCGGCGTGTTCCCGCTCTATCACGTGTTCGCGGATCTGGCACCGTTCGCGGCGAAGGGGCGCGTGGTGCGTTCGGAGACCGGTGAGCCGCTTCGACTGAGTTCGCTCGTGCTGCGCCTGGGTCCGAAGTGGCGAGTTCTACTGGCGAACCACTCACACGAGGTGTGCCCGGTGCGTCTGGAAGGTCTGTCGGCCGGTGCGCGTGGCGCGATGGTGCGGAGGCTGAACGCGGAGACGGCGATGGGCGCGATGTCGAAGCCCGAAGCGTTCCGCCGACCGGGGGTGCGGGGGTCGATTCCGCAGGTCTTGGGGCCGTATGAAGTGGTGACGATCGACTTGGGTTAGTGTTGCAGCCCTACAACTGACAACGTCGCGGAATCATGGGGCCAAGACGACTGATGGCGTAGCTGCGCTCCATTTCTCTGGACTGCCCACTGGCAAATTCAAGGCGGAAAGGGCGGCAACCGCTGCCATGCGGTTGCCGCGCTTCGCGAGGCTCTACATCAGGGTGCCAGGACAATGGCGCGGATGAATCGGGGCCTCCCAGCACCCGCTGGGAGGCGGCTTCGGGATACCCTACTTCTTGTGCGCCGAGTGGCAACCCTTGCAGCTTGCCAGCACGCCTTCATTCAGCGCCTTGCGGGCATCATCGACATTCTTCGCGGCCGCCGCGGTCGCGAGCGCGGCCCCGCCGTCCTGGAGCTTCTTCGCCGCATCCGCCCAGACCTTGTCAGGGCAGCGGCCGTCGGCCATCAGGACAAATCCGGCTTCGCTGAGCATCTGACCGTTGGTCAGGAGCGCGGCCCATTCCTTGTCGTCCGCCGGCCCCGCCTTCAACATCTTGGCCGCGGCCGAGCATTGCGGTCCGTTGACGGTCTTCATCCACGTCTTGGTTTCGAGAGCACGGGTCTTGCCCTTGCTCACTTGTGCCACGATTTGCCATCCGGCCAGAGCCAAGAGGGCGGCGCCAATCATGATCTTTTTCATGAGTGTTCTCCAAACTGAGAGATTGAATTTGTCGCCGGCCCAGAATCGGCTTGGAATCAGTGGATCTTTTTATATCACGAAACGCGTCCGCGCGGCGCGGCAGGTTTCGGGTTCGATTTTCAAAGGGCGATGGACAAGTCTTCCGAAAAGCGTCAAATTACGTCGAAACGGTCAGACGGCGCGAGCTTGATGGATCTCGCCGAGGAAGGCTCGACCGCTACCGCAGCCGTTGGTTCGTCGCACGAAGCGCCTTCCCCCGATTTCGATATGCGATGGCGGCTTCCACGGTGTGGTCGACCGAGGCTACCGTGAGCCTCGGTTCGGATTGGGTATTCGAGTCCGCGCGAATGCCGTTCGGGAGAATCAATGTGGGGCGCGGACGAATCGGCCAGGATCGAGTCCGGCGTCTGCCAGCTCGGCTGCCCGCGAAACTGTCGCACCCGATAGCAGGGCTTTCGAGGACCTCGTTCTGTTTCGCCGACAGTTGCGAGGCGGAAGGAGAGTTCCATGAAATACAACTATTTTTGTTTCGAATGGTGTCGGAACATGTCGAGCCGCGGGCGCTACCGGCGGCTTGTCCACCCAGCGCTCACCTGCAGCCGAAAGATCGGTTCCGTTCCCAGCCGGACCTCCGGCGCGACGAAGAACCGCTCCGTGACGAAGATGCGGGTCCCAACTCCGCCGCTGGCGCTCCAGGAGCTGACCGTGAATCGCGGGTTGAAGGTCCAGATGCGGCCCGCACCCCCGATCACGTACGGCACGGCGCGTCCCGTGGCCTTGCCTAAGTCGCGGGTGAGGTTGGCCTGCAAGAGCAGGTCCTTGTCCTCGACCGAGCGATACATGTAGGTCACCTCGGGTTCGATCGCGGTCCGCTGGGTGAAATAGACCCGGGCGGTGCCGCCGAAGGTGACGTGGTGTTGCGCGGACTCGTCGAGGAAGTTCGAGTAGCCGAACGTTCCAGCGACGGAAGCACGGTTCTGACCGATCAGAGCCTGGGCCAAGAGGAAGACGAGTGCGTACCTCATATAGGCTCAGCCGCATTGTAGCGTCTCTGTCGACTGGCGCCCAGCGTCATGGGGCGGGATTGACCAGGACGGGGGCACACTCTGGGTGAACGCGTGGCCAGGTGGCCGCGTCCGGGACACTGTTCCGCTGGAATCAGCGACGAGGATTGCGCTGCCAGTCCGGGCTCGAACGGAATCGTCTCCTGCTCGTTGTCCCTCGCCGGTGGAGGGCCGCTGGGTCACAGTCGCGGCCCGCAGGCGCGACACTCACGATACTTGCGGTCCAGTGCGCGGTTCGCGCATCGATCCGAGTCGTGTGTCAGTCGCCAGCCGGAACCGGAGCCGGATGCGTCTTGCGCCGCATCACGAACGCGCCGAGATCGTCGAAGAGCGAGTACGCGACCGGCGTCACGATCAGCGTGAGCAGCAGCGACAGACTCTGTCCGCCGATCACGATGATCGCGATCGAGCGGCGCTCCTCCGCACCCGGACCCGCGCCGAGCGCCAGCGGCAACATACCAGCGACCAGCGTCAGCGTGGTCATCAGGATCGGACGAAGGCGGTCGCGGTTGGCCTGCATGATCGCGCTGTTGCGGTCCATGCCCTCGCGCCGGAGATTGTTGGTGTGGTCCACCTGCAGAATCGAGTTCTTTTTCACGACGCCAAACAGCACGAGGATTCCGAGTGCCGAGTAGAGGTTGAGCGTGTCATTGAAGAACCACAGCGAGAGGAATCCGAAGGGCACGGCGAGCGGCAGGCTGAGCAGGATCGTCACCGGGTGGATCAGGCTCTCGAACTGCGAGGCGAGGATCATGTACATGAAGACCACGGACAGGATGAAGGCGAGCAGGAACTCGACGAGCGTGCGGTTGAATTCACGGCCGCGGCCGACGAGTCCGGTGGTGTAGCTGACCGGGAGATTCAGCGATTCGGCATGCTTGAACATTGCGTCGAGCCGGTCGGCGAGGGCGAATCCGGGCGTCACTTGGGCGCGAATCGCGACCACGCGTTGCCGGTCGAGCGCTTCGATCCGGTACGCGGTCAGGCTCTCGTTCATCTTCACGAGATTGTCGAGCCGCACCATCCCCGTCTTGGTCGACGGAACATAAAGCTTGGAAACCGTTTCGGGCGAATTGCGGTCGGCGCCACGCAGGCGGACTTCGACGTCATAGTCGTCGGCCACCTTGTCGTCGCGGAAACGTGAGACCTCGTCGTCGCCGCCGACCATCAGGCGGAGCGATCCGGCGATGTCGGCCGCGTCGACGCCCAAATCGGCGGCGCGCTCTCTATCGATAGTGACGCGCAACTCGGGCTTGGTGAGGCGGAGGGTCGTATCGACATCGGCCAGGCCCGGCGTGTCGATCGCGAGTTTTCGGAGCCGCTCGCTGTAGTCCTGGAGCGCGGTCAGTTCGGGCCCGCGAATGACGAAGTCGATGTCGACGGGCGCCGATCCCTGATTGAGCGTTTGCACGTTGCCAACGCGGGTGCGAAGGTCTGTGTATTTCTTCATCCGCGCGCGAATCGCCTGCATGACATCGCGCTGCGAGTAGAGTCCCTGGAACGCCTCGCTCGGCCTGCCCTGGATCGTCTTTTCGAACAGGCGCGAGATCGAGAAAACACGCTCCTCGATCGGCTGAATCCGGATAAAGAGACGCGAACTATTCACCTGTTGGATGTAGCCGGTGCCAACGATCGCGAGTACGTGTTCGACTCCGGGCATCACCTTCACTTCCTGCGTCGCGCGCTCGAGCACGTCTTCCATCGCCGTCAGGCTCATGCCTTCCGGACCCATGATCGACATCTCGAACTCGCTCTCGTCCACGTTGGTGGGCAGGTACTCCTGCTTGACCAATCTGTAGAGGGGCACGGTGGAGCCCATCACGGTGATGGCGATCAGCGCGACGAACGCGCGATGGCGCATGGCCCAGGCGAGAATGCGGGAATAACCGCGATCGATGTAGCCGTAGAATCCGGCTCGCGAATCGTGGCCGAGTTGTTCGGCCCGGATGAGGCGCGCACTCATCATCGGAGTGAGGCTGAAGCTGATGACGAGCGATACCAGGATCGCGACCGAAGCGGTGAATCCGAACGAATAGAGGAAGCGGCCCGAGACACTCGACATGAACGAAACCGGCAAAAACACGACGACGAGCGACAGCGTGGTGGCCATGACCGCGAGCCCGATGTCGCGTGTGGCGAGGATCGCGGCCTGGCGAGGCGGCAGCTTCTTCTCTTCGATGAAGCGGAAGATGTTTTCGAGCACGACGATCGCGTCGTCGATCACCACACCCACCATCAGCACCAGGGCGAGCATGGTGATGTTGTTCAAAGTGAAATGCAGGTAGCGCATCGCGCCGAACGTCGCGATGATCGAAGCGGGAATCGCCACCGAGGCGATCGCGGTCGCGCGCCAGTTCTTCATGAACAGCAGGACCACGCCCGAGGCGAGCACGCTGCCGAGAATCAGGTGCATCTGCACTTCGTGGAACGCGGCCTCGATGTAGCGGGACTGGTCCTGCACGATGTCGAGTTCGGCGCCCGGAGGCAACAGCGTGCGCACGCGCTCGAGTTTCGCCTTGACGCTATTGATCACCTCGATCGTGTTGGCGCCCGACTGACGCCGCACCTCGAGCGCGACACAAGGCTTTTCGTCATAGCGGCAGGTGCTGCGCTGTTCCTTGTGGCCGTCCTCGGCGTATCCGATATCCCGGATCCGGACCGGAACGGTGCCCGTGGTCGAGACCACGAGATCGTTGAACATGCGCGGATCGGCGAAACGGCCGAGGGTGCGGAGCACCACCTCGCGCGGGCCCTCGTCCACCCGTCCACCCGGAATATCGGAATTCTGGCGCGCCACCGCGTCGCGCACGCGCAGAATCGGAATCTTGTAGGCAGCGAGCCGGTCGGCATCGACCCAGACGTTGATCGCACGTTTTTGTCCGCCCACGATCAGCACCTGGCCCACGCCCGCCACCGACTCGATCGCATCCTGCACGTCGCGATCGGCGATCTCATAGAGCTCTCGCGGAGCCTTGTTGCCGGAAAGCACGATCGTCATCACGGGCGACGAATCGGCATCGAGCTTGCGGATGAGCGATGGCTTGGCATCTCGCGGCAACAGCGCGACAACGGTCGCGACGGCATCGCGAACATCCTGCGCGGCGACGTCGATTTGGCGGTCGAGATTGAAGGTGATGGTCTGGATCGAGACGCCTTCGACCGAAGTCGAGCGGATGTTATCGATGCCTTCGACCGTCGCAACAGCGTCTTCGATGCGGCGCGTGATCGTGCTCTCGATCTCTTCCGGGGAGGCGCCCGGAAGCTGTGTGCGCACGGAGATGATCGGCAAGTCGACGTCGGGGAAGCGATCGACTCCGAGCTTGGTGTACGAAACACCGCCGATTACCACCATCGCCATGATCAGCATGACGGCGAAGACCGGCCGCTTGACGCAGATTTCGGCGAGCGTTTGCATTTGCTACTGAACCACGGCCTTCATGCCCTTGAGCATCCGGTCGGTTGCATTGACGACGAGTTGCTCGCCGGGTTTCAGGCCGGACAGAACTTCGAGCCGTGTGTCGCTCAGGCGGCGTCCGGTCTTGACGAAGCGTTCGTCGAGTGTGCCATTCACGACCACGAACATGCGCTCGACGCCCGCGAACGTGACAAGCGCCTCGGGCGGAGCGGCGATCCCTTGGGCACCGGCGTCGACGGTGATCACGCTTTCGACGAACGACCCGGGGCGCAGTACGCCACCGGGATTCGGAATTTCGCCTTCGACGACGAGCGAGCGATTCTGCGCCTCGATCGCGGGGCTGAGCCTAAGCACGCGCCCAGCGGAGCGCACGGGCGAGGCTTCGAGCGAGATGTCGATGCGCTGTCCAGGCCTTACCTTCGCGGCCTGGCGCTCCGGCACATCCACACGCACGCGCAGCGGATGCTGCCGCACGAGTTGCACCACGGGGGCGTTCACGGGCAGGTATTCGCCCTGCGAGGCGATCCGCTTGGTAATCGCACCGGCGAACGGCGCGCGGATCACGCTATCGGAGAGTTGCTGCCGTGCGAGCGCCAATTGCGCCCGCCGCTCGCTCAATTGCGCGCGCCACTGCATCACCTGTTCGAGCGCGCCCTGATAGCGGGCTTCGGCCGCCTGGGCGTTCACCTGCGATTTCTCGAAATCCACCTTCGAGAGCACACCTTCGTTGGAGAGCTTGGTGGTGTTCGAAAAGATGAATCGCGCCTCCTTGAGGCTCGCGGCTGCCTGCCGCACGATCGCCGTGTTTTCGGGCACGACATTGTCGTTCGGCTGTCCACCGATTCCCAGTTGCGCGCGGGTCTGCTCAACCAACGCCTCCGATTGGCGGGCGCGGAACTCGTAATCGTCCTTTTCGAGTTCAGCGATGATATCGCCCGCTTTCACGATGCTGCCGAGGTCGACGTGGAGCCTAGTCACGCGGCCAGGAACTTTCGCGCTCACGATGGCCTGCTCTTCCGCGAGTAGCTCGCCGTTCGCGGTGATGATTTCGGGCACGTTCGAAAGCTCGACCGGCATCGTTTTCACGTTGACGGACTTCGTCTCTTTGGCCGCGGCGATCTTGCCGCCCGAGTAGGGGCCCGAGCACGAGCAGAGCAGTAGCAAAACGCCCGCGAATGGCGTGGTAAGGCGCATATCCTGGGGAACGTCCGTATTCTCTCACACGGGGACAGGCCAGATGGCGGGAATGAGCGATCGATCAGCGGCGGCGGGCGCGCAGGTTGTCGATCTCGTACTGGATTTCGACCAGCTTCGCCTGCCGGCTTCGCGACTCTTCGGCGACGGCGCGATACCGGGCGTCCGCCCTGGCGATCAGCGCGAGTTCCATAGGCGTCAAAGCGTCGAGCTCCACGGGCGCCACCGGAGCGCCCGCGAGTGCATCCTGAACCTGCCGCGCAACGGTCACCACGGGGATCAGATCCATGCAGACCGGGCCTGCGAAGAGGCAATCCCAGCCGCAGCCGAAGCACGGCAGGGGATGTGAAATCGCAGGAACAGCCGACTGGAGGTCGCCACCGCCCTTCAGGGCCGCGCCGCGCAGTCCGTAAGCATGAGCGAGCGCGGCGCGCCCGTGGCTGGCAGTGAGGTAGGCACGAGAGAGCGCCATGAGCGCGGCCGCGGCGGGGAGATTGGCGGGTTGATGGCAGCGGACCGCTGAGCCAACCGGCGACTCGCCTTCCCCCAGAATCAGCACCGGAACGTTGTTTTCGATCCGGATCGCCTCGATCGCTTCGCCATATCGCGCGAGCCCCCAGCGCGGCTCCGGCACGCAGACGAGGTAGTTCTTCTCGCGAAGCCCGAGTTGCTCCAGGCGTTCGAGCGCCGATTCGCGGAGGCGGCCGGGAAGAGTCCAGAGAGCGGGCTCGGATTCGATTTCGAGATTCAGTCCTGGAGGCGAATCCCATTCCAAGCGCGCGGGCGAGAGCGTCAACTCGCGGATCAACACATTCGCAAGGCCGCCCTCCGGCGGTTCGGCACCGAGATAGATCGAGCGCTGGGCGCTGAACCAGGCGGCCACGACCCGCGCGAACCAGCCGGGCTGTTGTTCTGCGCAGAAGAACCAATCGGCCCTGACGCCCTGTAGCGTGCCAAGCGTGCGTGAGATTGCGCCGGAGAAGCCGGGCGACATCGCGGTCTCCGCGCCGGGTTCGTTTCCCACGGGAACAGCGGCGGCTTTCGCGGGCCACAGCGCTTCGATTCCGGTGAACTGCTGACGGCATCCGACGGTGATCTTCGTTTGCGGCCAAGCGCGATTCATCGCGCGCAGCAGAGGGGTGAGCGCGACGAGCGAATCGAGCCCGCCGGATTCGAGCACGAACACGGAAGCCGGAGTCATCATTTGCCGATGCAGAACGTCGAGAAGATCCGGTTGAGGATATCATCCGCCGTGGTCGCGCCGGTGATTGCGTCGATCGGCGTGAGAGCAGCGTAGAAGTCGAGCAGCATCATCTCATGCGGCAACCCATGGCCGAGTGCGTCCCGCCCGTGGCGGATCGCCTCGAGGCTTTCACGCAAGAGTTGCTCGTGACGCACGCTGGTGATGAAGCCGCCATGCTGCTCGAATTCGCCCGGGGGCACCACCGCGGCGGCGATCCTGGCGCGCAGATCCTCGATTCCGGCGCCCGTGGTCGCCGAGACCTCGGTGTCGCATTCGATGATCTCGTGCGCCACCCGCGGCAGGTCGAGCTTACTGCCCACGATCAGGGTGCGCCCTTGCGATCGGGCTTTGTCGATCAATGCGTGGTCGTCCGCGGTGATGGCGCGCGACAGGTCGATCACCACGAGCGTCAGGTCCGCGTCCGCCATCGCCTGGTAGCTGCGTTCGATTCCGAGCCGCTCTACGAGATCCTGCCCTTCGCGGATTCCAGCGGTATCGATGAAGCGCACGGGCAGTCCCGCGATCTGCGCTGTCTCGGAGACAAGGTCACGCGTGGTGCCCGCGATCTCGGTGACGATGGCTCGATCCTGTTCGAGAAGGCTGTTGAACAAACTGCTCTTGCCCGCGTTCGGCCGGCCGACGATCGCAAGCGAGAATCCATCGTGCACGAGCTTGCCGTAGGCGAAGCTCTTCACCAGCGCGGCGAGCGATTCCTCGACCGGCTGGATTCGCCGGGCGATCTCCGCATCGGCCGCGACGGAGATATCGTCCTCCGCGAAATCGATGCCCGCCTCGAGCAGCGCGATCAGGTCGAGCAGCTGGCGTTTCACGGGCGCGAGTTTGCGCGAGATCGAGCCTTCGGCCTGCTGCGCGGCCACGCGTGCCTGGTAGAGCGTCGTCGAATGGATGAGATCGCGGATCGCTTCCGCTTGCGGCAGGTCGATCCGGCCGTTCAGATACGCCCTCAGTGTGAACTCGCCTGGCTCGGCGGGACGCGCGCCCACGCCGCACGCCATGTCGATCGCGTGGCGCAGAACCACAGGCGATCCATGGCAGCAGATCTCGACGACGTCTTCCGCCGTGAACGATTTCGGCGCTTCGAAGAAGGTCATTACCACGCGGTCGACGATTTCATCGCGCTCCCCGCGCAATCCGGCGAGTGTCGCGGTCCAGGGCTTCCATTCCGGATCGTGGCGGAACTCGAGGATGGTCGAGGCGATGAATCGGGCGGCGGGTCCGGAGATACGAACGACACCGAGTCCACCGCGGCCGGGTGGGGTGGAGAGAGCGACGATGGTGTCGCGCGGATTCAACTCGAAGCTAGCGGCGGCCGCCGCGACGCTGCAGTGGCGGGCGCGGAGAGGCAGGCTGCGAGGGCATGTCCGCCGGATAGATCACCACGTTGCGGCGCGGTTCCAGACCTTCGCTCTCGCTGCGAACCGTTTTGAAATCGCGGAGGGCGAGATGGATGACGCGGCGCTCGCGGCTGTTCATGGGATTGAACCGGAAGGGCCGGTGCGATTCCACCACGCGTTCGGCGGCGGTGATCGCGCTTTGGCGAAGTTCGGCGATGCGCATCAGCCGGTGATCGTTGGCGTCGAACGACAGCTTGCTGTGATCCTCGGCGGGCATGCGCAGCATTTCCATCGTCAACTGTTCGAGGGCGAGCAGAACCTCGGCCTTGTTTTCGAGCAGGTCGGGCACATCATCGCCGGTGAACTTGACGCGGATCTCCGGGTTTTCGAAGCCTGGATAGGGCATCTCGTCATCGGCGATCTCGAACTTCACGCGGAGACCAGCCAGCGGAAGAATCTTCTTCAAAAAGGCTTCG
Organism: uncultured Acidobacteriota bacterium; assembly: GCA_902825945.1. Lineage (GTDB taxonomy): Bacteria > Acidobacteriota > Terriglobia > Bryobacterales > Bryobacteraceae > SYLY01. Next base: position 107,122 of record CADECY010000009.1, on the reverse strand, counting down.
ATGCGGGGACCGTCTTTTTCCAGCGTGTACTTGCGATGGCTCACTGTCTGCGGGTCACTTTTTCTTCGGGGCGGATTTCGTTACGGCGGGCGCCGCCGCGGGGGAGTGTCCCAACTTGTTGAAAAAGTACTGCTGGACAATGCCCACGACGTTACTGGTCAACCAGTATAACACCAGCCCGCTCGACTGCCCCCAGAACATGAACCCGAGCATCAGAGGCATGATCAGCATCATGTTTTTCTGCGCCGGATCGGTGGTGGTGGACGGCGTCATCTTCTGCATCAGGAACTGCGTGGCGAGCATCAGAATGGGCAACACGCGCAGGTCTCCGGCCCAGTTCTCGGGCCGCGACAAATCGGTGACCCACAGCCAGTGCGCGCCGCGCAATTCGATGGCGTTGGCGAGCACGTTGTAAAAGGCGATGAAGAACGGCAGTTGCAGAAACATCGGCATGCATCCACCCACCGGATTCACGCCGTGCTTCTTGTACAGATCCATCATTTCCTGGTTCTGATTCTGCTTGCGCGGATCCTTCATGCTCATGCCCGCGTACTTGTCCTGGATCTTTTTCATCTCGGGCTGGATGTTGGCCATCTGCTTCATCGATTTCAGGCTCGAAATCTTCAAAGGCAGGAGCGCGAAGTTGATCAGGATGGTGAAGACCACGATCGACCAGCCCCAGTTGTGGACCCAGTGATCGTATAGCCAGTGCAGCGACCAGAACAGCGGCGAGGCGAGCAGCTTGAACCAGCCGAGATCCACGAGGCCGGCAAGCTTTGGCGACACCGAGCTCAGCAGGCCAGTATCCTTGGGGCCGATGAACATGCGGAACTCGTTCTTCGCATCGCCGCCGATGGCCATTCCGGGGAACGGGTCTTCCTTGTTGTCGATCGAGTTCGGCGCCTTGTCCTGGAAGGTGTGCAGTTCGAAGTCGCGGCCCTCGGTGAGCGCGACGGCGGCGAAGTAGGAGTCCGCCATGCCCGCGAAATCGAAGCGTCCGCGATTGGACTGCGGCTCTTTCTCGGCGGTGTCGGCGGTCTTGATGACGAGGCCGCCGTTTTCGGTGTAAACGTTCTTTTGCGCGGCCGCGGCGCCGATCACGGTGAAGTCGCCGAAGCCTCCGCGCCAAGCGAGCAAATGGGGTTTGGCGGTGGAGCCCGCGCGGACTTCAGAGGCGACGTCCACGACGTATGACCCAGGCTTGAACCGCAGCGTCTTCTTGCCGTACCAGGTGCCATCGAAGAACTCGAAAGTGACCGAAAGCTTGTCGGCGGACAGTGTGCCGTTGTAGAGAGCCTTGTTCAGCACTTCAGCCGTCTGCGGATGGTGGAAGCTGACCTGGAGCGGGAATCCGTAGCGCTCGATCGCTTTCGGGTTGATCAGCTCGAGATCCTTACCCTTGGAGTCCTTGAACTTCTTGAGGACCCAGCTTCGAGCCACGGCGCCGCGGTTGGACAACGTTACGCGGAACAGATCCGTCTCGACTGCGAGCGTCTGTTCCTGAGCCGCTTCGATGCGAGCCACTTTGGACGCTTCACCCGGCTTGGCCGCAGCCGCGGCTGGGCCCGCTGGCGTCTTGGCACCAGGAGCCGCCGGAGCAGGAGTGCTCGCCGCCGCGGGCGTGGCGGCTTTCGTCTCGGCCGGCTTGGGCGGCGCCGGATCGGGCTGCTTCGGCATGAAGTACGTGGTCACGGCAAGAACCGCGATCATCAGGCCGAAGGCCAGCATCAGCCGTTGCTCGGGCTGGTCTTTGTCGGGCGTCGGGATTTTCAGGTCGCTCATGGTACGGGGTCGAAACCGCCTTGGTGCAGAGGATGGCACTTGCAGAGCCGGTGGAGACCCATCAGGACACCGCGCACCGAACCGTGGCGTTCCACGGCCTCGCGCATGTAGTCCGAGCAAGTGGGATGGAAGCGGCAGGCCGACGGGAGCATCGGCGAGATCCATCGCTTATAACCAACGAGTGCCGCCACGATCAGGTTCGGCATTTGAGGAACACCTTCTCCAGTTCGCGCCGGAGGCTCGGAATGGGCGCATCGAGCGCATTGCGGCGGGGATGGAAGATGAAGTCGACCGCTGGGTCGGCATTGGAGAGTTCGTGGCGAACGGCTTCCCGCATCCGGCGGCGGATGCGGTTGCGGTCGTGCGCCTTGCCGAGCGCGCGGGGTGTAGTGAAACCGGCGCGTGGACCTTCGGTGTCCGGGGATTCGCTCGGATCCCGCCGCAAATAGAAGACCGAAAATGACGCGCTGTTCACGCGGATTCCTTGATCGTAGACCCGGCGGAACTGACTTCTTTTCAGTAATCTCCGGGATTTTGGGAACCCGAGATCAGTTGGTGAGCTTGGCGTACCGGACCGCTCTCTCGTCGCTGACGGTGAGCTTCCAGCGGCCCTTGGCCCGGCGGCGGGACAACACGTCGCGACCGTCTTTGGACTCCATGCGGGCCATAAACCCGTGAGTCTTGGCGCGTTTCCGATTGTTCGGTTGAAATGTACGTTTTGGCATATGGAACTACTGCGCCGGGGACGGAACGATCGGGCGCACGAAGAGTGGAGTTTCGGGAGTGACCCGAACTCTTAGTATAGGTACGGGTGGCATGGAGTGTCAAACGGCGGTTGCCGATAAACCGGGCATGCGCCCGCTCGACGCGTTTCTTTCCGATTGTCCGGACCCGATGGCGGCATGGAAGGAGAAAGAAGATCGGTACGCACGCTTCTGGGCTTCGGTACCTGGACCCGAGCGCGTTCCGATGCTGCTCGAAATCCTCAGACGGTATCGTGCGTGTCGGGTTGAAAGCGCGGGCACGTGCCTGGACCGGAGCTTCGCGCTGAATGAACTGACTACCCACGTCTATCGGCTCGGGATCTCGCCCTCGGCTGAGGAGGCCTGTGCGATCCTGCGGACTGCCTATCACACCTGCGGGCACGGGACGGACGTGAAGCCTCCGCTCGAATTGGCGCTCGCGCACTTCCGCGGCACGCCGTACACGAACGAGTTGTTCGCCTCGCTCCGCGCCTACCGGGAATCACTGCGTCACTCACGCGGTGTGGTCGCGCAGGACGTGAAGGGCAAGATCGGGGTGATTCTTTGGCAGGATCTCCGCCCAAGCCACGAATGGAGCCGCTGCGTCACTTCGGCCATCCGCGAATCCATGTGCGGGATGCCCAAGGCCGAACGATCGCGGTGGCTCGCGCTGTCTCAGAGCTTTCGCCACACCGTCGCTGTGGAGCCGCCCAAGAAATGGGATCCACCCCGGATTGAAGATTTCGCGGAACGCATGAAGGCATGTCTGGGCTCTGCGTTGACTGGAGCGGGTCTCGGGTTGACCGCGGCTGGCAGCCACATTCTGAAGAACCTGGTCTGGTGTTCGATCGGATGCGATGATCCGGAACTCGACGCCAAGTGGACTGAGCTGTTGTTTGCGTTCCCGAGTGACACCATGACGCATGATAAGATCGCGGCAGCGGTTGCGTACCTGCTTTCGCTTCGAAAGAACGGGCGTGCGCGGGCGCCGTTGGACCGGATCTCGGCGCGGTTCGCGTACCCAGGCGGGAAAATCGAAACGTACCGGCGATCTATGTCCCGAAGAGGTCGAGCGTCCTGACCACCGGCTCCATCTCTTCCTCGTACTCGATCTTGCCCATCATCGCGCCGTCCAGACGGGCCGCGCGCAGGTAGGCCCAGCCGGCGAGCAGCAATCCGAAGAACGTCAGCGCGAGTGCCGGCTCTGGCAGACAGGCCGCGATGACCGAGCTGAGAATCGTGATGTAGATCGCGGTGCCCGCGCCGAACATCAGCATGGTCTCGACGAGATTGCGTTTGCCCGGCAGGTAGGAGCAGGTGAACGGGACGCGGTCGAATTGGTAAAGCATCAGTTCGGCGAGAATCAGCGCGGTCATCAGGGCGAGCGCGGACGCAACGATCCCGTCCCTCCAGCCGAGCAGGGCAAGGTCCGCCGGAATCGTGATCGCGGCCACGGGCACGATGCCGAGCCACACGAGGAATCGCTCCACCGCGTCGAGGAAATGGCGGCGGCTTCCGCCTTCATAGACGCGAAAGACCCAATTGGCGCGCAGTTCCACCGGGAGGCGGAACAGATAGCGCAAGCCCGTGAGCAAAAACAGCGAAAGCGCGAGCGGGATCGAAACGGCGGCCTGCTGCAGCGCGAAGGTCCTCACGCGGAACCCGCGGAAGCCGGGCCCGAGGGCGAGCCAAGCGAACGTGGTGATCAGGATCGCTACCGCGATTCCGGCGTAGGCCGTCAGCACCAGGCGATGATGGCCGGAGCGGGCGAGCGTCTTCGCCATGAACGAGAAGACGGCCTGTTCCTCGGGCCTCGGAACTACCCAATCCTGGATGCGCGCGCGGAGGCTCGCGAATCGCACCACGGGATTCGGCGGTTCGGCCGGTGTTTCGAGCACGCCCACGCGATGGTGCCAATAGCTCCAGATGTAAACCGTTGCCGCCGCTAGGCCCGCGGCGGCCGGAGCGGCGATTCCCACACGGGCGAGTTGCACGACGAACGGTTCGCGATTGCCCAGGATCGTTTGATCGAGCGCCAGAAACCAAGCCGGCGGGAGCCAGACAGCGAAGTCCGGCCGCTGATCCATCGCCCAGTAGAATCCCGGGATCGAGAGCGCGAGCGGAATTCCGCAGAGAAACACGAGGAGCAGCACGCCCTGTAGCGCGAGCGACACCGCGGTGAACCAGCGGTGCGGCACGAGGTTCAACAGCACTCCCTGCAACGCCACGAGAACGAAGAACGCGAACAGGCCCGCGAGAAACGCCGCCAAAAGCAGCGAGACCGCGCCCAGGAATCCAGCTCGCTGATAGCGGCCTTGCGATACCGCCGCCAGCATGAACGCGGGCAGCAGATTGACGGCGAGGATGAATCCACCGGCGAAGGCGAGCAGCGCGGCCGCCTTGGCGAGGAAGATCTGGCGCGGGCGGAGCGGCAGACCGGCTAGAGCGAGATAGTCGCGCAGGCCGGGGAAAAGCGAGGTCCATTGGAGCGCGGTGAAGAGACCCGCGAGCAGCATCGACAACGTGATGAAGAAGAGATGATCGGCGACCATCGCCAGCCGGTATGGCTCACCCGAGTCGAGTTCGAGCAGCGCGAGGTATTTCGAATAGTAGGACTGCGTAACCGCGAGCGAGATCGATCCGAAGATTCCGATCACACCGGCCGCGACCATGCGCCATTGCCCAGGGGCGCTGACCAAGTCGCTATCGAAGAAGCGGCGGAAGAAGTGCCGGCGCAGCTCGAACCCGGCCCCGTGGGTCCGCTCGTTCCACTCCCGCCAACGCTCGATCCGCTGACGCATGGTCAGAGCCGCATCGCCTCGATGATCCGGCCCGCGCGGATCTCGGGATCTTCCTGTCCGGTGACCTGCGCGAACACACCTTCTAGCGATCCTTCACTCAGCATCTCGCGCAGCCGCTCCACACGATCGTGCGCGACGACCTTGCCCTTGCGCAGGATCACGACGCGCGTGCAGACCCGTTCCACCACTTCCAGGACGTGCGAGCTGTAGAGGATCATCTTGCCCGCCGAGGCGAGCCGATGCAGAAGCGTTCGCAGGACCACCGCGGTGGTGACGTCAAGGCCGGAGAAGGGCTCGTCGAGGATCAGCAGATCCGGATCGTGCAGCAGCGCGCCTGAAAGGAGGATCTTCTGCCTCATCCCTTTCGAATACGAGGAGAGTGGAGAGTGGCGATCTTCCCAAAGTCCGAACTGGCGCAGGAGTTCGTCCATACGGCGATCGAGCGGTTCGCGTGGAAGCCCGCGCAACCGGCCCACGAGTTGCAGGTACTCGCGTCCGCCGAGATGCGGATAGACGTGAGCTTCCTCGGGCACGTATCCGAAGCGGCGCTGGAACGGAACCATATCCTTGCTGACGTCGGCGCCCTCGAAGTAGACCTTGCCGGAGGTCGCCTCGATCAGACCCGTGAGGATCTTGACCGTGGTGCTCTTGCCGGCGCCGTTCGGGCCGAGGTAGCCGAGAATTTCGCCGGGCTGGATCGAGAAGCTGACATCGTCAACCGCCGCAATGCGGTTGTACTCTTTGACCAGATTGCGCACCTCGAGCATCGTTCGTCTCAGACGCCGATCGGCCGCCGGAAGTTCCCGCCGCTGGAACTTTCTTTCGCGAGTGGTGTCTAATCGGAGGCATGCGTGACCATCCCCGTCTCCGCTTCACCTTCTGGCTCGGAATGGGTCTGGCGGCCGTGGGACTGGTGTGGATCTTCACTCCGCCACGCGATGCGGACACGTCGTACGTGCCCTGGGTACAGCGGCCCGGCTACGGCCGGCGCGGTCCGCAACTGCTGATCGACGAGGCCCACGCCAACACGCACACCGCGCAGGGAGCTTACGCGCCGCTCGCGAAACTCTACGCGCGGGACGGCTATCGCGTGTCGCGCGGACGGCAGCGGCTGTTTCGCGACCTGCTCGAGCCATGCCAAGTGCTGGTGATCGCGAATCCGGCTGCGCGGTTCGACGCTGAGGAGGTGGGTGCGCTGCGGAACTGGGTAGCCGAAGGCGGCGGACTTCTGCTGGTGGCCGGATCGCCGGCGGCGCGTCCGCTGGCGGCGCTGTTCGGAGCCGAGGTGGGCGAAACGACCGAGCCGGCGGGTATCGACCGGTCCGCGCCGAGTCATCCGGTGTGGACCGGACGCGAGAAGTACGACCATCCGGTGCAGCATTTGTTCCTGTTCGCGGGGCTTTCGCTGCGGGGGACAGCGCCGGCGGTCGAGTTGGCGCGGTCGAGGGCGATCGCGATCGAATCAGGGGGTGGGCGCGTGGTGGTTTTGACGGATGCGGACGCGTTCGCGGCACGGCGGGTGAATGGCGAACGGCTGGGGATCAATACGACGGGAGCGGACAACGCTCAGTTCGCGTTGAACGTGGCGCATTGGTTGTCGCGGTTGATTTGAGTTCGCGCTTGACTCGTCCAACCGAAAGGGGAGCGATAATGACCCTGTGAGCACCAATCGCCGGGCGAGATCCGGATACTCGGGCAGGGTGGCCGGTTGGATCGCCATCGGGTTGATCTTCTGCACGTTTCCGCAGGGCAAGGCCGAGGCCCAGGAATCCGGAAAGCACATCGTCACGGTGGCCAAGAGCACGCGCGACTTCACCCGGAAGGGCGAGGGCGATGTGATCGAACTCGCCGATGGAAGGCTGCTGCTGGTCTATATGGAGTTCTCGGGCGATGGGAGCGACTTCGCCAAGACTCGGCTGGCCGCTCAGGAATCCTCTGATGGCGGCTTGACGTGGGGCCGGCATCGTGTGATCACCGAAACGGCACCGGGTGACGTCAATGTCTATTCGCCGAATCTCATCGCCGCAAAGGACGGAGGCATCCTTCTGATCTTCATACGGCAGCACCGGCCGGGATCGCTGACCAATCATGTCTGGAAGTCGGCTGACGGAGGCCGAACGTTCTCGCCGATGACGGAATTCGTCCGGGGACGCGATTTCGCGTTGTGCAATGCGACGGTGAAGAGACTGGCCTCCGGCCGGCTACTGTTACCGGCGAGTCCGCCGGTCGCGGGTAAGCCAGCGGAGACCGGTCCTTACGCCGCCGCCATGCTCTACAGCGACGACGATGGACGGACGTGGCGGGTGTCGGAGTCGCGTATCGAACTGCCGAAGCGCGGGGCGATGGAACCGCATGTCGAACAGACCGCCACGGGCCGGGTGCTGATGGTCATGCGGAATCAACTCGGCAGGCTCTACCTGTCGGAGTCGGACGACGACGGAGCGACATGGAGCCCGGCTCGCCCAAGCGGCTTGACCTCGCCGGAGTCGTGCCCGGAACTGACGCGGATCCCCGGCACGAGCGACCTGCTGATGATCTGGAATCACTCCTACGATCCGAAGTTCAAGTCGCACTACGGCAAGCGCAGCCCGCTCACGGCGGCCATTTCGAAGGACAACGGAAAAACGTGGCAGCACCTGCGCGATATCGAAACGGATCCGAAACGGGCGTTCTCGAATCCGGGTTGCCGCTTCACGAAGAAGGGCAAAGCGATCCTCAACTATTGGACCTGCGAATACCTGCCGAACTGGGCGATGCAGGATGTGATCGATCTTCGGGTCGCTGTGGTCGACAAGTCCTGGTTCTATGGCGGGTCCGGAACGCCCGGCGCCCGTTAGTAGTCTACGAAAGTGCGGCCGCGGCAACCGATTCAGGTTCGCTTCCGGAGTGCGCTTGCGTCAGCCAGATCCTGCGGCCTTCCGACATGCTCTTTGTTGCGGATCAGTTCCTCCCGCCCGATGAACGTCACCGGTACACCGTCAATTGCACCGGCGACGCGCTTCGCCCACACGTCATCGAGCGTGACCCCTTCGAGAGAGGTGATCAAGTCGATCCGATTAGGTTTCGCTCCGAGTTGCACAACCTGGCCAGGCCGGGACAGATCGTCCGCGGAGATCCCCAAACCTGCGAACCCGAAATCCCGGAGTGTCTTGACGATCGATTCAGCATTCCCGATCGACGGACGTATCAACACATCGATGTCGGCAGTGAAGCGAGGGTACCCATGCCAAGCGACCGCGAAGCCGCCCACGATCACATAGTCAACTGCGTTCGCGTTCAACAATTCGATAAACTCGCGCAAATCCTTGTTGAGCTGCATCGGGGTATGCTCTTGCCTGCAATTCGAGTACGATCGAGATTCGCTGTTCGGGAGTCATGCGCCGGTCTTCCTGAATGTCGGCCTCCTCAGCCTCCTCGAAGCTGCTGAAGACTCGTGCGATTTTCTCCATGATCTTATTTTACGGCTCTCGAAACTCGGGACTGCACGCGAGGATTGCCGGCGTAGTACCCGCCCGAGCTTACGCCAGCGCCTGGACCAGATCCTCGATCACATCCTCGGCCGCCTCGATCCCCACCGACAGCCGGACCAGTCCATCGGAAATTCCCAGGCGCTGCCTTTGCTTCGGCGCGAGATCCCGGTGCGAACTCATCGCGGGATAGAGCATCAGCGAGTGGACATCTCCAAGAGAGGTGCCCTTGACCACGAGCTTCAGGCGGTTCATCATCTCGAAGACCTGCTCACGGCCGGCGCCGGCGATCTCGAAGCTGACGATCGCACCGAACAGGCCCACTGGAAAGAGGGACGCGATCATGGCCGCGTCGGGATGGGCGGGATCGTCGAGGAAGTTGACCTTGGCGACGCGCGGATGCTGGCGCAGCGCGGCCGCGACCTTCACGGCGTTCGCGCATTGGCGCTCCATCCGCAGGGGGAATGTCTTGATGCCGCGCATGGTCAGATACGATTCGAACGGACCGAGATTCGGCCCGAGCATTTTGCCGAGAGAGCGCAACACGGCCAGGTTCGCCTCGTCGCTCACGACGATACCGCCGAGTACGTCGCCATGTCCGGCCAGGTACTTCGTCAGGCTGTGGACGGAGTACGCCGCGCCGAGCTCGAGCGGCCGGCACATCAACGGTGTGGCGAACGTGTTGTCGACCACCAGCGCGCCACCCGCCGCGCGAGTCCGCTCGGCGATTTTTCGGATGTCGCCCACGCGCAGCAACGGATTCGATATGGTCTCCATCAACACGCATCCGGGGCGCGACTCGGTGATCGCCGCTTCGACGGCAGCCGCGTTGCTGATGTCCACCCAGCGGACATCCACGCCCATCGGTTCGAACACCGTCATCAACTGCTTGATGGTCGCGCCGTAGAGCGCGTTCGCCGCGACAATCGACCGCCGCCGGTCCGTGAGCGCCGCCTGAATCGCGATCTGCAGCGCGGTCATGCCGGAACAGGTCGCGAGCGCGCCGCTGCCGCTTTCGAGCTCAGTAACCAGTTCCTCGAGAGCATGCGCGGTGGGATTGTCGTAGCGGGCGTAACAGTAGCCGTCCACTTCCTCGGCGAACACCTGGTCGAGCGTTTCCATCCGCTCGTAGCTGTAGCTCGACGCGGTGACGATCGGCGTGGTGACCGGGATCGCGGGGTTAGCCTTCTTGCGGTCGCCCGCGTGGACCGCCTTCGTTTGCAGTTTCATTCGATCACTTCCGCTTCCAGCGGACCCCGTCTTTCGTATCCTCGAGAACCACGCCCTTTTCGAGCAGTTCGGCCCGGATCTCGTCGGAGCGTTTGAAATTCTTGGCTTTCTTGGCTGCGGTCCGCTCGTCCACCAGTTCTTGGATCTCCCCGTCGGAGAGCGCGCCCGCAGCCGCCGTGGGCTGGAGCGCCTGGAAGACGTAGTCGAAGTGCGCGAGTAGTTCCTGCGCGGCGGCGACGTTGCCTTGGCCGAACGCTCCGGTGTCCATCGCGGTGTTGGTTTCGCGCACGAATTCGAAGATGGCGCCGAGAGCTTCCGCCGTGTTGAGATCGTCGTCGAGGGCTTCGTCGAACGCGGCGCGGGCCCGCTTGGCGGCTTCGGCCGCCGCTTCGTTGGTGCCTTCCGGAAACTTCGTGGTCTCGAGGCGCAGCTTGTAGTTCCGTAGGCGTTCAAGTGCGGTTTGGGCGGCCCTGAGACCGTCGAAGGTGAAATTCAGCTTCTTGCGATACGGAACCGACGCCAACAGGTAGCGGATTACCTCCGGCTGCTGTCCCTGCGCGATGAGGTCACGCAACGTATAGAAGTTGCCGAGCGACTTGGCCATCTTCTGGCCTTCCACCATGAGGTGCTCAGCGTGCAGCCAGAACCGGACGAAGGGCTTGCCCGTCACGCCTTCCGACTGCGCGATTTCGTTCTCATGATGCGGGAAGGCGAGATCGATGCCACCGGTATGGATATCGAGTGTGTCGCCAAGGTACTTCATCGACATCGCGGAGCATTCGATGTGCCAGCCGGGCCGGCCCGCGCCGAGCGGCGTGTCCCAGAACGGTTCCTCACCGCGGCGGGATTTCCACAGTACGAAGTCGCGGGCGTCGTCCTTGTCGTATTCGTCCACATCCACCCGTGCACCGGCCTTGTTGCCGCTCATGTCGATGTGCGAGAGCTTGCCGTATTCGGGGAACTGGGCAATCCGGTAGTAGACAGAGCCTTCGCTCTCGTAGGTGAAGCCCTTTTCGGTCAGCGTCCGGATCGCGGAGACCATCTCCGGGATGTGCTCGGTGGCACGGACGATCTTCTCCGGGCGCTGCATCCGGAGCGTTGCCATGTCCTCGAGGAATGCGGCCTCGTACGGGCGGGTGTAGTCGTAAATTGATACACCCTTCTCCATCGCGTTCCGAATGATCTTGTCTTCCACGTCGGTGATGTTCATCACGTGCATCATTTCGAAGCCACGATAGAGCAGCCAGCGGCGCAGGATGTCCTGGAACGTGAAGGTCCTCAGGTTGCCGATATGCACGAAATTGTAGACCGTAGGCCCGCAAGTGTACATCCGCACCGTCTTGCCGTCCTGGGGAGCGAAGGTTTCGACCGCGTGGGTGAGGGTGTTGTAGAAGCGTAGGGCCATGGAAGCGTAATCTTTCATGGTAGCAAGGCTGTGCTAGACTGCCCAAAAGCCACAAGGAGGCTAAATGCATTTTCCTCGCCTGGTTCGCGGATCGATTCTCGCCGCGATCGCGCTCACGCTTCAGGCCCAAGAGTACAGGGGCAGAATTCAAGGTTCCGTTACGGATAGTACGCAGGCGGTCATTTCGGGCGCCACCGTGACATTGACGAACACCCAGACCGGTGTCACGAACACGCGGCAGACCAATGAGAACGGACGCTACCTGTTCGACCTGGTGCTGCCGGGCAACTACTCGGTCACCGTGCAATTACAGGGATTCCAGCGCTTCGTCCAAGAGAAGGTGCTGCTGCTCTCCCGCGGCGACATCACGGTGGACGCCATCCTGAAGCCCGGCGACGTGCGGGAAACCGTCACGGTCACCGATCAGGCAGCGCAGGTGCAGTTCAACACCAGCAAGCTCGAGACCACGGTTGATCAGGCGCTCGTTTCGAACCTTCCGCAGATGTCGCGGAATCCGCTGCTGCTCGCCCGGCTCGATCCGGCAGTGGTGCAGCAGGACACGGCGCGCGAGGTGGAGCCCTACTTCACGTGGTCCGGCAACCGGCAAGAGATCGGCGGCGGCCGAAACTACTCGAACGACCTTCAGGTGGACGGCAGCCCCATCGGACTCGGCTACAAGACCAGCTACATGCCGTCGCCCGATTCGGTGCAGGAAGTAGCCGTGCAACAGAACGCGATCGACGCCGAGTATGGGCACTCCGCCGGGTCAGCGATCACGCTGACCATGAAGGCCGGCACCAACACCTATCACGGAAACGCCTTCTATCAGGGCCAATATCCGTGGGCGAACGCGCTCGAAAATCGCGTCTTCCGCTCGATCAATCTCGGCCGGACTCACATGTGGGGCGGCACGATCGGCAACCCGATCATCAAGAACAAGCTTTTCAACTTTTTCGCCTATGAACAATGGCGCAAGACCGATCCGAACGACTTCATCAACACCGTTCCGAACGATCTCGAACGGGCGGGAGACTTTTCGCGCTCGCTCAACGCCGAGGGCGGCCTGCGCGCGATCTTCGACCCCTTCACGACGCAGACCTCGCCCGACGGCGCCACGGTTACCCGCACGCCGTTCCCGGGTAACGTGATTCCAGCTTCTCAGCAGGATCCCATCGCGCGGCAGTACATGGCCGGACTTTGGAAATCGAACCGCGCGGGCCAGGGCAACTACAACATCAATAACTACTACGTTCCGCTGCCGGTCCGCTACGACTACCACAACCTGTCCAATCGCACCGACTACACGTTCAGCGAGAAGCTCCGCTTTTACGGCCGGTACAGCAAGCTCTGGACTCCAGTGACGACGTCGAACCCGACGGGTTCCGAGTTCTTCGTGAACGATCGCGGCAGCCAGCGTGATGCCACGTCGATTTCCGGCGACGCGGTGTGGACGGTCAACGCAACCACAGTGGTGAATATCAACGGAACCTATCACAACTTCGTCGATGCCTCTCGCTACTCGTCGAAGTGCGAAGGGTGCTGGGCGAAGTATTGGCCCAACCAGAACTTCTACAAGACCGTGTTCGGCAACGGCGCGGTTCCTGAACTGTTGCCCCGCATGTCGATCCTGGGAACGGGCACCGGCGAGTACTGGACCTCGATGGGGCCGCGTGGTGGCACCTGGGATCAACGTCCCAACGGCGATGGCGTGAGTGTGAAGGTCGCGCGCCAGCAGGGCAAGCACTACCTCAAGATGGGCGCCGATACTCGCGGCACCCGCACTACCAGCCTCATCGTCAACAACAATCCCGGCTTCGGATTCCAGGCCGACACCACCGCGGCCACCTACCTCCAGCCGAACCTGCGCACGTCCGGTGACGGCTATGCCACCTTCCTGCTGGGCGCGATTCAGCCCGCCGGCGGCGGTGCCGATAGCTGGGACTCGGGCTCCACGTCGATGACCGCGACGATTCTGCCGCAAGGCCAGAATCGCTTCTATGGCTCGTTTATCAACGACGACTGGAAGGTATCGCGCGACCTCACGATCAATCTCGGCCTGCGCTACGAGTTCGAAACAGCGTACACCGATCCGCAGGATCGCCTGACGCGCCCGCTCGATCTGAATACGCCGATTCCACAAATGCAAGGAGCGAACGCTCCGCAACTGCCAGCCGAAGTCCGGCAGTTCTATTCAGGCCCCACGACGTTCAACGGCGCGTTTCAGTTCGCCGATTCGTCGAATCGGGGCCAGTGGAACTCGGGCAAGGGCGGCTTCTCGCCGCGTGTTGGCGCCGCCTACCGGCTCAACGATCTGACCTCGCTGCGCGCCGGCTACGGCCGTTACCTCACACCGTGGACCGGTGGCACGTTCAACATCTTCGACACCTATTACGTCGGCTACAAGAACGTGACAGGCGCCTATCCCGCGGTTCTCGGCGTGCCCTCTGCGCGCTTGCGCGATCCGTTCCCGGCGTCGCAACCGGTGGTTCCCGCCTATGAGAAGAGCCTGGGGGCGAACACCGGACTCGGCGACTCGTTCAGCTATGTGGCCGCCAACCGGCCCCGCAGCTATAGCGATCGAGTGAACGTTTCGTTCCAACGCCAACTTCCGCAAAACATGGTGATCGACGTGACGTTCTACATGAACTTCACCAACCAGTTGGTGGGTGCCTTCAACGTCAACCAAGTCGATCCGAAGATCGCCTATCAGTACAAGGCCGCGATCAACCGGCAGGTGCCGAATCCGTTCTTCAACTTCTCGACCGTCGACAAGTTCCCGGGCGCGTTGCGCTTCCAGCGTACCGTGGGCCTCACGTCGCTGTTCCGGCAGTATCCGCAGTACGGAAATCTGAACGTGGTCGACGGCATCGAAGGCGGGTCGAGCCGTTACAAGTCGCTCCAGTTGCGTCTCAACCGGCGCTTCGGCAGCGGATATTCGATGATGATGGGCTACAATTACGCCCGCCAGCAGGACGAGGTCTTCTTCAACGACATCGCGAGCTTCGACCGTCAGTTCTCCTGGCAGGAGAGCGCCAACGCGCGCCATCGCCTCACGTTCGCCGGGACGTGGGAACTGCCCGTGGGCCGAGGACGCCAGTTTGCCTCCTCGATGCCGAAGGCTCTCGACTACGCCATCGGCGGCTGGGACCTGAGCGGCATCATGACATGGCGCTCGGGCTTCTTCGTTCGTTTCGGCGCGCTCGACGTGGTGGGTGACCCGCACGTGGACAATCCCACGCCGAGCCGCTGGTTCAATACGGCCGCGTTCAAGCAGCTTCCGGCGTTCACGCCTCGTACGAATCCCTGGCAGTACGAAGGCTTGACGCACCCCGGCCTGTTCAACCTCGACATGTCGATCGTCAAGCGCGTTCCGATCACCGAGAAGTTCCGCGGCGAACTTCGCATGGACGTGTTCAACGCGGCAAACAACATGACGTGGGCGAATCCGAACCTCACCGTCACCAGCAGCCTGTTCGGCGTGACCAACAACCAGTTGGGCGCGACCTTCGGACGCCGGGCTCAACTCGGTCTGCGAATTGAGTTCTAGAATCGCGGCGGGTCTCCTGACCTGCCTCGTTGGATTCGCACAACAACCGGACCTTCGTGAAGCGGCCCGGCTCGATCAAGCGGGCCGCTGCGAAGAATCCGAAAAGATCTACCAAAGGGCCCTGGCGCAAGGCGTGCCAGGGCCCACTCTTTTGAACAACGCGGGGAATCACTACCTCGCTTGCCGCCAGCCGGAAAAGGCTCGCGAATACTTCGAGCGGCTGATGAAGGTCGTGCCCGCGCATCCGAACGGCAACCTGCAACTGGCGAAAATCGAGATGGCGGCGGGCGCGTTTGCGCAAGCGGAAGCGCGTCTGACGAAGCTCGCGGTGGCGCGGCCCGGCGACTTCGATCTGCTTTTTCAGCTCGGACGCGCGGCGGCTCGCGCTGGACGCATGGCGCGCGCCAAGGAGGCGCTCGAATCGGCACTGAAGCTGCGGCCCGATGATCCGGGCGCGATGCTCGAGGCCGGACTCGCCAACGCAGCTTCGGGCGATTATCCTCGTGCCGTGTTCCTGCTCGCTCGCGCGCAAAGCCGGGCGCCCGATGAGCCGGGGATCGCGCTGGCGCTGGCTCGCGCGTCCGAAGACGCCGGATACTATGGCGACGCGGTGGCTGCCTACGATCGATACTTGACGCTCGCGCCCGGAGACAACGGCGCGCGGCGCGACCGGGCTCGCGCGCTGGCGTTCACTGTCAACGGAGCCAGTCAGGGCACGCGCCAGCTCGAGGACTACGTGGCGTCGAATCCGGGTGATCCGCTCGCGCATTTCTACTCGGCGCAAGTAATCTGGAAGGCCGATGCCGATCGGGCGCTGGCACGGCTCGCCGAGGCCGTCCGGCTGGACCCGCGTCTGACGCCCGCGCATGTCGCGCGCGCGTGGCTGCTGCATCGCCTCGGCCGCGATGAGGAGGCGCTTCCGCATCTCGAAGCGGCGCTGAAGGTGACTCCGAACGAGGTCCGCGCGCTCGATCAATTGGGTGTCGTGCTACTGGCGCTCGATCGCGTGAAGGAAGCCGAATCCGCGCTGCGAAAGGCCGCATCGATAGCGCCGAAAGATGCCGAGGTGGCGCTGCACCTCGGGCGCGCGCTCATGGATCAAGGCAAGGAGGCGGAGGGCCAGAGGTGGCTCGACGCTTATCAGAAGCTGCGCCCAACTCGACAACGCGATGCGCGGCGCGAATCCGGAATGATCGAACTGGCGACGCTCGATCCAGCCGGGCGCCGTGCGCGAGAGATCGAGCGGTTCCGTTCCATGGCGAAATCGCGGCCCGATGATCCGCTGTTGCAACTGCATCTCGCGGGCTTGCTGTTGGCCGACGGCCAGCGCGACGAGGCGCTCCGTGAGTATCGAACGCTCGAGGGATTGAACGGCGACAAGGAGATCTGGGCGCAAGCGGGCCGCGCCTTGGCGGAAGCAGGCGAACGCGATGGTGCGAAGCGATTCCTCGAGCGGGCGGGCTTGTCGCTTGCGCTATCGGAAGCCGAGACCGCGTTGCAGTCGGCGATCGATCTCGCGTTGAAGGGCAACGCCGGCGGCGCGATGGAGCAGTTGCGCCGCATCGAATCGCGCTGGCCTGACTGGGATCGTCCGTGGATCGCACATGGACTCTTGCTGAAGGAAGCCAAGCGGATCGCCGAGGCCGCGTCGAAGCTCCGCACCGCCGCCGCGCTCGGCTCGCGCGATGATGTCTCCGCGTGTGCGACCCTGCGAGAGTGGGTATCTGGCGGCTGTCGAAAGTAGGCGCGCTCGCCGCCTGCGCCTTGTCGCTCGCGGCGCAAACGGCGCGCCCGCGATTCACCGACATCGCGCCGAAGAGCCGGTTCTCCTACGTGACGCGCAATGGCTACGACGGTGATCGCAAGTACTTTCCCCAGCCGTTGTGTGGCGGAATCGCGGTGCTCGACTTCGACAATGATGGCCACGAGGATCTCTACTTCACCAATGGCGCGAAGTTCCCCACGTTGAAGAAGGACGCTCCGTTCTACAACGCGCTCTATCACAACAAAGGCGATGGTACGTTCGAAGACGTCACCGCGCGCGCGGGCCTCGCCGGCGAATCGCTCGGCTACAGTCTGGGCGCGGCCGCCGCAGATTTCGATAACGACGGATTCACCGATCTGTTTGTTGCCAACGCAGGTCCGAACACGCTCTATCGCAACAATGGCGACGGCACGTTTCGCGATGTCTCCGCAACGGCCGGTTTGGCCAAACCTTCGAACACGCTCAGCGTGCAAGGCGCCTGGATCGACTTCGATCGCGATGGCCGGCTGGATCTCGTCCTGTCGAACTACACGATCTGGACCGCCGCCGCCGACCGCCGCTGCATCCGTGAAGACGGAGTCGATTTCTATTGCCACCCGAAGACGTATCCGCCCGTTCCGCATCGGCTCTATCGCAATCTGGGTGGCGGCAAGTTCGAGGATGTGACCGATCGCACGGGGTTCGGCAAGGCGCTCGGCAAGGGAATGGGAATCGGGATCGCGGATTTCAATGGCGACCAGTGGCCCGACATTTTCATCGCCAACGACACCGAGCGGAACTTCCTCTACATGAATCGCGGTGACGGCACGTTCGAGGAGCAAGGCCTGAAGATGGGAGTCGCCTACAACGACGATGCCGCGACCGTCTCCGCGATGGGCGCCGACGCGCGCGATTACGATAACGACGGCTGGCCCGACATCTTCTACAACAACCTCGCCGGACAGATCTGGGCGCTGTTCCGCAATCTCGGCGGGCGCTCGTTCCGCTACTCGTCGCCCACCGCCGGACTCGTCACGCTCAGTTCGCCATTCGCCGGCTGGAGCGCCGGGTTCATCGATTACAATAACGACGGCTGGCGCGACCTCTATTCGGCGAACGGTGATGTCGACTCGCTGCGCGACACCTCCGAGCAGCACGACACGCTTTTCGAGAACGTCAACGGCCGCCGCTTCATCGATGTCTCGCGCGACGTGGGCGAGCACTTCGCAAGGCGCGGCTACCAACGCGGGCACGCCTTCGCGGACCTGAACAACGACGGATCGCTCGATATTGTCGTGACGGCCCTCGGCAAGAGTCCGGCGATCCTGCTGAACTCGGTCGCAACGGGCGCGCATTGGCTCGATCTGCGTTTGCGCGGTACGAAATCGAACCGCGATGGAATCGGCGCGCGGGTCAAGGTGACAACAGCGGCGGGCCGTATGCTTCATGACTGGGTGAGCCCGAGTACGGGCTTCCTATCGTCGAGTACGCTGCGCGTCCATTTCGGATTGGGCGCGGAGAGCAAGGTGGCGGAGATCGAGGTCCGGTGGCCGGGCGGGGCAGTGACGCGGCTGAAGGATCAACCGGCGGATCGCGTAGTGACAGTTCGCGAGTAGAGACGCAGGGCATCGAGATTCCGCTGATCGTCGCTCACATCTTCCGCCGGAGTCTCGAGGATGAACGTCTTGCCGCGCAGTTCTGGTTGCGTCAACAAGAACCGGAATCCGGATTCGCCGATCTGGCCTCGCCCGATGTGTTCATGCCGGTCGAGCCGTGAACCGCGCGCGCCCTTCGAGTCGTTGGCGTGCAGCATGGGCACGCGACTCCAGCCGAGCGTCTTCTCCACGAAATCGTAGAACGGGCGGCTCTCGAGGTCGAAACCAGCGGCGAAGCTGTGGCAAGTGTCGATGCAGTAGCCGATCTCGAAGGGGCTGCGCGGTTCGGTCAGGCGGCGAATTTCGGCGAGTTCCTCGAGTTTCGAACCGAGGGCGGAGCCTTGTCCCGCGGTATTCTCGATCAGCAGCGTGAGCGGACCGGTGAGTCCGAGTGCGGCCTCCTCGATTCCGCCACTCACCGCGGCGATCGCTTGTTCAACGGATTGATCCTTGAAGCTGCCGGGATGGAACACGAGATACTCCGCGCCGATCAGCAACCCGCGCGCGATCTCGCCGCGAAAGGCCTGGATCGATTTCCGGCGGATTTCCGCGTCGAGCGAGGCGAGATTGATCAGGTAGTTCCCGTGGATCGCAAGTGGGGTGAGATCGTGTTCGGCGCGCTTGCGGCGCAGAGCCTCGATATTCGCCTTCGGAGGAATGGTTCCGCGCCACATTCGGGGACTCGACGAGAAGATCTGGAACGCGTTCGCGCCGATCGCCGCCGCCTCATCCGCCGCGTTCTCGAGCGCTCCGGCGGTGGAGGTGTGGAGTCCGAACCGCTGGCTCATGCGCGGGCCGCCGCTTCGAGAATCGAGGCGGCCGAGCGCTCGACATCATCCTCCGTGGTTGCCCAGGACGAGACGCTGATCCGCATCGCGTCGCGTCCTTGCCACTTGGTTCCTCCGCACCAGCAGACGCCGGCCGCCTGAATCGCGGCGATTACGCGGCTGGTCCGATCCGCATCGCCGAATGCAACCAGCACCTGATTCAGCCGGACCTCATTCAATACCTCGACTCCACTGGCACTGAGCTTCGCGGCAAACACCGCAGCGTGCCGGCAACAGCGATCGACCAATTCCGCCAGTCCGTCACGTCCGAGAAAGGCGAGCGCCGCCCAGACGTCAACGGCACGCGCCCGCCGTGAACCATCGGGAGAATAGCTCATCGGTTCGCGCGGGCCCGATTGCGGCAGATAGGCCGCCGTCATCGACATCGCCGCCGCGAGAGCGCTCGCATCGCGCACCATCGCGATTCCGCAGTCGTAGGGAACGTTGAGCCACTTGTGCGCGTCGGTGGCCCACGAGTCGGCGAGCTCGTACCCGCGCGCCAGCGCGGCTCGGTCAGGTGCCGCGCGCGCCCAGAGTCCGAAGGCTCCATCGACATGCACCCACGCGCCCGCCGCTTTCGCCCAGTGGCAGATCTCGTGGGCTGGATCGAACGCGCCGGTGTTGACGTTGCCCGCCTGGATGCAGACGATCGCGGGTCCGCTCAATCGCGGGAGTGAATCGGCGCGAATCCGGCCCTGACCATCGACGGGAAGCGTAACGGTTCGGGTCCGCCCGAGCCCGAGCAATCCGAGTACACGCCGCACGGTCGTGTGGACCTCCTCGCCCACCACCACGGTCACTGGCGGAGCTCCGAAGAGTCCGTCGTTGTCGACATCCCAGCCAGTTTCCCGGAACACCTTGTGTCGGGCAGCCGCCAGCGCGGTGAAGTTCGCGATCGTCGCACCCGTGACGAATGCTCCGCCAGCGTCGAGCGGAAGCTGCAACGCGTCGAGCACCCAGCGCAACGCCACTTCTTCGATCACCGCCGCGGCGGGCGACATCGCAAACAGCGCGGAGTTCTGATCCCATCCCGTGGCGAGCCAGTTGGAGGCGACCGTGACCGGCAGCGAGCTGCCATTGACGAAACCGAAGTAGCGTCCACCGGCCATCGAGACCGTTGCGGGGCCGGCCACGCGATCGAGCGACTCGATCACCTCGCGCGGATCGCGCCCATGCTCGGGCAGCGGCACGCGGAATTGCTTGAGCGCCGCCACGGCCTCGGGTGCTGGACCCACGCGGCGCGCACCGAGCGCTTCCCGGTAGCGGATGGCGCGTTGGGCAGCGTCGAGGAGAAGGTCGCGATCGGAAGGCAGCATCACTCAACGATCCCACGGAACCGGCTTACCAGGTCACACCGGGAAGTGATCTCCCCGATGTGATACCCTTACCGGTCTCTCGAGTGCAGCATGATGATCCCCGCTATTCTCGCGCGAAGCGCGCTCCTGTTTGCCGTGATGCCCGCGTGTGCCGCCGATCCGGTGGCTCTATGGCTCTTCGATGAACAGAAAGAAGTCTATCCGAGCTCTCTTCTGAACGACGCGGCCACGGGCCGCAACGTGCTGGTGCTCGGCCGTGGCGCCAGGCTCAGCGAGGGCCGCTTCGGGCGTGCGCTGGAGCCGATGAATCCGGAGCCGCTCGAAATGCGCGGAACCGCGATCCGCCAAGGTGCGGCCTCCGCCGGGCTGTTCGGACTGGTGCCACTGCCGGTTCCCAAGGACCGCACGGTCCAGCCGCTTTGGTGGGGAAACGCAACGTTCGCCGCCTTGATGACCGCGGGCGAAAAGCATCTACGCAGCGGCGGATTTCCGAACGCGAGCGACAGCAAGCTCAACCTCGGGGCATTCGATTGGACGTTCGAGTTCTGGATCAGACCCACGGGCGCGAGCGGCGTCATCTACGAGGTGGGCCGCGGACCTCGCGGTGAGAACACCGAGTTCACCCAACTTCGCCTCGAGCGGGACGGCATTTCGCTGACCAACGCCGGAGCTCGGGTGCATCTCCCCGCGCGCTTGCGGGCGGGCACGTGGCAACATGTTGCGCTCGTTCATCGCGCGGCCGAATCGAAGATCCTTTGCTTTGTCGATGGAAAGCCGCAAGTCGGCGGCGTAGCGGCCGCGATGCGCGCGTTCGTTCACGGGGACGAGTCCTACGTCAGCATCGGCCGCGATGGCCGATTCGAGAATCCGTTGGACGGCAGCCTGGATGAAATGCGCATCAGCGTGGGCCTTGCCTATTCGGGCGAATTCACTCCACCCGGCAGCTTTTCGAAGACCTACGGAGCGAACCGGCCAAAACTCGAACCCGTCAAGGGTCCGCCGCTGCTGTTCGCGCCTCCCGCGCCCGTGATCGACATCGGTTCCCGGAAGCATCTCTTTCTCGATGGCGCGCTGCTCGACCGTGTTGAGAACATCGCCTTCGTTCCCCGGCCACCGGTCCGAATGGAGAAGGTGGCGAACGAAGTTCGCGGACATCTTTGCATCATCGAAGACGACACCGGCTTGCTGCGGCTCTATCATCGCGGCCCCAATGACAGTCTGCTGATGATGACATCACGAGACGGAGTCCGCTGGGAGCAACGTGGAACGGCGATTGATGCACCGGTGGGGCTCGGAGTGGTCATCCGGGATCCGAACGCGCCGCCCGAGGCCCGGTACAAGTATGTGAGCGGAACGCGGCGCCGCTCGATTTTCGTCTACAGCTCGCCGGACGGCGACAAGTTCACACCGCACGAGACCGCGGCGTTGCCATTCGCCGCGGGATCGCAATCGTCGCTCTACTACGACGATCAGCGCCAGCTCTACGTCGCGCACCATCGATCGGACTACGGGATGACCGAAGGCGGCGCCACCGAGCGGCGCTTCGTCTTGTCGGAGGTGAGGGATCTCCTCGAACCGTGGCCTTTGCGGCGCGTGACGCGTGAACAGACGCTCGCGAGTCCGATGCCGGTTCAACATGGCGAAATCGACCCTTGGTATCTCGACAACGGTCCACTGAGTCCGGGAGGGTTCGGCCTGGAGTTGCCGGTAGCGATGGCGGCCGATCCGAAGCTCGATCCGCCAGGCACCGATATTTACGTAACGAAAGCGATCAAGTATCCGTGGGCGCCTGACGCCTACCTGGCGTTCCCGGCCGCGTATTTCCACTATTGGGAAGACGGCCCGCCGCAGCGCCGGATTCTCGGCGCGAAAGAGCGCATGACCGGATCGGGCGTTGTCGAGACCCAACTTGCGGTAAGCCGTGACGGCCTCGCCTGGCATCGCTATCCGCGCCCGGCCTACGTGCCGACGCTGGGCAAGGAGGTGATGCTGTTCGCCACGTTCGGACTCATCCGCCGCGGAGATGAAATCTGGCAGTATGTGGGCGGACATGGCGGCAGCGGCACCGGCTATCACTCTCCGTTCCTTCGAGAGAAGCCCGCGCCACTCTACCGTTACGTGCAGCGGCTGGACGGGTTCGTGGCCGCGGAGTCCGCGTACACGGGTGGCCGGATGTTGACCCGGCCGATGAAGTTCTCGGGCCGGAGCCTCGAACTGAATATCGACACCGGTGCGGCGGGGTTCGCGCAAGTGGGCCTGCTCGATGAAGGCGGAAAGCCGATCGCGGGCTTTTCGGCGGATGACTGCGTCTACATCAACGGCGACCATCTCCGCACCCGTGTTGAGTGGCTGGGCCGGGGTACGGATGTCTCGGCGCTTGCCGGACGTACGATTCGCATCGAGATTCGTTCCCGCGGTTCGAAACTCTACGCACTCCAGTTCGTGCCGTGATACCGTACGAGCAATATGCGACCCTTGCTTGCGGTGCTTCGGTTCCAGGGCTGGTGGCACCACGTCTTCGCGGCCTGTGCACTCTTGGTGGTCCCCGCCGCTATCGCACAACGCACGACGGCAACGCTGTTCACCACGGTCACGGATTCTTCCGGCGCGGCCGTTCCCGGTGCGGCGATCGTTCTCGTCAACCCCGCAACGGGCGCGCACCTCAGCGCAGCGACGGGAGCCGCGGGCGACAGCGTGATCAGCTTCATTGCCGTTGGCGAATACACGATGGAAGTGGAAGCGAAGGGCTTCAAGATTTACAAGCGCACCGGGCTTTCGCTCTCCGCCGGACAACAGTTGAGGCTGCCGGTGGAACTCGAGGTCGGCGCGAGCGCGGAGAGCATTACGGTGAGTTCGGAGGCTCCGCTGATCGAGAACGCGACGGCGGCGCAGAATGACCGCTTCTCGCGGCTCCAGCTCAGTGAACTTCCGCAAGGCCGGCGAGACTTCGCGCAGTTGCTCGGACTTCAGAACGGATATCGCCCATCGCGCGAAGGCCTGATCCAGTTCAACGGGCTCGCCAGTGGCGGCAACTCGATCACGGTCGATGGAACCGACGGATCGAGCGACTCGGAAACGCCGTCGACCTCGATGTTCCAGGGCTTCAACTTCATCAGCGTCGTGAGCCAGGAAGCGATCCAGGAAGTGAGCGTCGGCAAGGGTGCGATGTCGGCCGAGGTGGCCCGGACCTTCTCGACGAACATCAACGTGATCACGCGGGGCGGCACGAACGAGTTCCACGGCTCGCTCTTCGAACTTTTCCAGAACGACGCGCTGAACGCGAAGAATGCGATCCTCGCCCCCAACGCACCCAAGCCCATCGTGCGTTTCAATCAGTTCGGCGGATCGCTCGGCGGGCCGGTCAAGAAGGACAAGCTGTTCTTCTTTTTCACCTACGAAGGCTACCGGATGAGCAACATGCAGATCGTGCGGGATCAATCGCCAACGCAGGCGTTTCGCGATCAGGCGATCCGCGCGATTCCTTCGTCGAAGCCGGTGCTGGATCTGTTTCCGTTGCCGAACCTGCCGATCGCCAACAACGCGAACGTCGGCCTCTACGAAGGACAGCGCCCCGCAACCGCGAGTGACAACCACCTCGTCTTTCGAGGCGACTATCGCCTGACCGATCGCGACTCGTTCACCGTCCGCTACATCCGCGACACGCCACGGAACTCGTCGCCGCGCATCATGGACAATCCGCGCCGCTACATCGGTTCGACCAACGCGCTGAACGCCAACTGGATTCACGGCTCCACCACGTGGACCAGCGAGACCCGCTTCGGCCACAATCGCAACCAGACCGATCGTGCCGATCAGATGCATGCGGAGGGACGCATTCCTGCGATCGAAGTGCAGGGCCTGTTCTCGACACAAGGCGAATCGCTCGTCATCAATGGCTCCTCCACCACCGCTGAAAACGTCGTCTCGAAAACGATCGGGAGGCACTCGCTCAAGGCGGGCGGGATGTATGTCATGCGCACCCCGGGCCGCTACAACGAAGAGGTCCCGATCTTCCGATACGGCAACGCGGCCGACTTCCTCGCCAATCGAGCGAACCGCGTGACGTTCACTTTCGGAGTGCCGCGTTATCACGGGCGCGCCTGGGAACTCGGCGGCTTCTTCCAGGACGACTACAAGGTCACGTCGCGGCTGATCCTGAATCTCGGCGTGCGCTACGAATACTTCGCGGTGTTCAAGGAACGCGACGGCCGCCTCTACAATCCCGACGGCGTCTACGCGGCGACATCGGCGAACGTCCGCTTCCGCCCGGCCGATTCGATCTACAACGCCGACCGGAACAACCTGATGCCGCGAGTGGGTCTCGCCTACAGTCTGGACGCGAAGAACAAGACCGTAGTCCGCTCGGGTTTCGGAATGTTCACCGCGCCACCGAACCTGCGCGCGCTTTCCGGACTCGCCTACGCCGACCCGCTCCTGCCTTCGCGCTATATCTTCCAGGGTTCCGATCTCACGATGTTCAATCTTCGTTATCCGATGACGAACCCGGATTCGGCGCGCATCGTCACGGGACTCAACGTGCCCCGCGGCTACTCGGTCTTCGATCCGAACAACCGCGATCCGTACAGCATGCAATGGAGCTTCGACATCCAGCGCCAGCTCGCGGACAACTGGGGTTTCCAGACTGGCTACGTGGGCAACAAAGGACTCAAGATCACCGCGTCTCACAACTTCAATCTTCCCGATCGTGAAACCGGCATCCGCCCTTTCCCGCAGGCGCTGCAATTCGGCTGGCGCAATCAGAGCGATTGGAGCTACTATCACGCGTGGCAAACGTCGCTGCGCAAGCGCATGTCGGCGGGGTTGAGCTTCAATCTCCACCACACCTGGAGCAAGTCGATGGCGATCCACGCGGGCGACTTCTGGCCGGGCAACGACATTCGCGTGCAGGACGAGAACAACTGGGATGCCGACCTCGGTCCGACGCGGTTCGACGCCGCGCACCGCTTCGTAGCCGATTTCGTGTATGAGCTGCCGTTCGCCAGTTGGTCACCCGGTGCGAAGAGGCTCACCGGCGGCTGGCAACTCGCTGGCACGTTCAACGCGACGAGTGGCCAAGCGCTCAACATCGAACAGCGCAGCAACCTCGACTTCTCGCGTCCGGACTACGCGGGAGGCAATGTCTACGCGAGCGGTTCCGACCGCTTCCAGTGGGTGAATCCCGCCGCGTTTGCGCAAGTTCCCACCGGACGCGCGAGCGGACTTCCGTTGCGTGGCGGCAACACCGGCAAGAGCAGCATGCGTGATCCGGGCACGTGGGGCCTGAACTGTGGACTCTCGAAAGCGATCCCGTTCGGCGAGCGGTATCGTTTGCAGATCCGCGCCGAGGCGTTCAACCTGTCGAACACGCCGATCCTAGGGGGAGCGCAGACCGATGTGACGCGCCCGACGTTCGGCCGGATCCTCGGACTTGGCGGCACGCGGAGTGTCCAGTTGCAGGGCCGGTTCATTTTTTGAGCTGCTGCGCTCGCCACCAGGACTCCGCCCGCCACGACAACAGTGTTCAGACCCATCGGGAGCGGCTGCGCGCCGGCCGCTTCGCCGAAGAAGGCCCCGGTCGAGCTGAACAGCGCGCGAGGTTCGTACCGAAGCTCCGGATCAACGACAGGCACGCCACCAGCGGCAAGTAGATCGAGATCCGCACGCGGGTCGCGTCCATCTCGGGTAGAGGAACGCGGGATTGGCCGAGCGACTCCCGGTAACGGATAGCGCGTTGAGCGGCGTCGAGCACCAGGTCGCGATCGGAGGAGTCAGCAGACGAGGGCAATAGATTCCCGCTCGAGAGCGAAACCTCCCGCGTTATCCTGAATGAACATGCGCGTCAATCTCGTAAAGAAGGCTCTCGCCGAGGGCAAGGTACAGTACGGCACGAACTTCGGACAGTTCCGCTCGCAGGACGTTCTGAAGATCTTCGCACAGGCCGGATTCCATTGGGCCTTCATCGACTGCGAACACGGTGGCTTCGGTATCGAGACCATCCAGGACCTGTGCCGCATCGCTCCGAGCGTCAATTTCACGCCGATCGTACGCGTGGCCGATCTTCAATATTCGCTCGTCGCGCGCGCGCTCGACTGCGGTTCGCAGGGGATCATCTTCCCGCGCGTCGAAGACGTGAGCCTGCTCGAAAAGGCCGTGGGTTGGTGCCGGTTCCCGCCGGCGGGAACGCGCGGCTTCGGGCTGAGCGCATTCCACATCGACCATGTTCCGGCTACGATGCCGCAGATGATCGAGCACGTGAACGCGAACACGCTCGTCGTGCTGCAGATCGAAACCAAGCGAGCCTTCGAGATGCGCGACGAGTTGCTCTCGGTGCCCGGAATCGACGCGGTGATGGTCGGGCCGGCCGATCTCTCGATCTCATTCGGTGTCCCCGGCGAATTCCAGCATCCGAAGATCGTCGAGGCAATGGAGGCGATCCGCGACACGTGCAACGCCAAGGGAATCGTGCCGGGAACGCAGACCCGGACGCTGCAGTTGGCGAAGTTCTGGAAAGAGCGAGGCATGCGTTTCCTCGGCTGCTCGTCTGACACCGGAATGCTGTTCGAGAAGGCGAAGGAACTGGTGACGGCGCTCGACACGGTCAATCCACTGTAGCGGGATGGCGCTGAGAAAGCGCTATTGGCGGGACGGAATCAGGCGCTTCATGCTAGCATGCCCCTTCCATGAGATTCCGCGCGATTCTGATCCTTTCCGCGATCACCTCGTCCGCCGAGGTGATCCGCATCGATACGCCGATGGCGCCTCCCGAGTGGGCCTACGCGGAACGCGCTCTGCTGAAGGCCTCGGTGGACGCGGCGGTGGAGTTCGCCGCCAAGTATGTCGATTCTCGCGGGCACTTCCGCGCGCTCGAGCGATGGGGTGGAAACGACGGTCCGGACGACGTGATGGAGACGTTCCACAACTGGCCGCTCGCCTACGCGCTCGGCGCCGATGAACGGATCCTCGCGCTGTACGAAAGGATCTGGGAGGGCCATCTCGACCAGTATCAAAAGGCCAAGGCTCCGAGCACGGAGATGGCGAAGAACGGTATGTACTGGCGCGAGTTCCCCACCGCGTTCGACTGGGAGCACAACGGCGAAGGGCTCGCCGCGTTCTATCACTATGGACTTTGCCGGCCGGGTGATCGCACCTATCGTCAGCGCGCGGTGCGGTTCGCGGGATTCTACGATGGCTCCGACCGGCTGGCACCCAACTACGACAAGCAGCACAAGATCATCCGCAGCCTCCACAACGGCAGCCGGGGATCGAAGATCACGACAGCGTCCGTTTACGATTGGGGCGGAGAGACCGAGCCCGGCTCCGACCGCCACACGCGATACAAGACCGCGGCGAACATCCGCGGCGATCATCCGCTGAATTTGTGCGCTTCCACGCTCGGCATCAACGCGTACCTGCTGACGGGTGATGCACGCCATCGCGACTGGGTTCTCGAGTACACGGGTGCGTGGCGCGATCGCATTCTCGCCAATCAAGGCAACGTTCCGACGAATATCGGGCTCGATGGCACGATCGGCGGTGAGTGGGGCGGCAAGTGGTATGGCGGCACGTTCGGCTGGAACTTCGATTCGACGACGAGTTCGCGCAACTACTACATGCGCGGTGTACGGATCGCGATGGGCAACGCGTTTCTGCTCTCCCGGGACGCGTCCTATTTCGAGCCGCTGAAGCGCCAGCTCGCGAACCTGTACGCCGCCAAACGCGAGGAGAACGGACGAATCCTGCTTCCGAACAAACACGGCGACAACGGCTGGTGGGGTTACGGCCCGAACCAGCACTTCGACGTGCAGCGCGATCTATGGCTCTGGGCGATGGACACGGCGCGCCCGCCGGACCGCTTGGTGGCAGGCGATCCGTGGATGGCTTATCTCGCTGGCAAGCGTCCCGCCTATCCGGAAGAAACACTGCGCGCCGGAATGTCAGACGTGCGCCGCCGCGTGCAGCGATTCCGCAACGATGCCTCGACACCCGACATGCGCGCCTCCGATCACGCGCAGCGTTACACGCCGGTGGTCACCACCCCACTCGTGCAGTTGATGAACGGCGCGAACGAACCAGGCACCTCCGGCAGCTTGATTCACGCTCGTCTGCGGTACTTCGATCTCGATCGCCGCCGCGCGGGATTACCCGAGGACGTCGCGGCACTGGTGGATTCGCTCGAAGACGGCGCGGTTTCGGTGACCCTCGTGAATCTGAGCCAAACCGTGGATCGCACGGTGGTGGTCCAGACGGGAGCCTATGGGGAGCACACCGCGACCGGGGTGACGATCGGCGATCGCAAGTATTCCGTGAACTCGACCCACTTCACTGTGCGCCTGGCGAATGGCGCGGGCGTGCGGCTGCGGATCGAGATGAAGCGCTACGTCAACCAGCCAGTGCTCGCGTTTCCGTGGGACCGGTAGCGCGGTGCCGGCGGTTGGATTCGAGAATCTGATCGAGCTTCAAATCCTTCCGCCACTGCGCGCGGCGTTCAATCGTAAGAACCGGGCGGGGCCAACGGGCCCAAAATCCTCGCTTGCAGCGCTTCGAACGGATGGCGCATGAATTCCTGATCGTCACTGCTCAGAAAATTCGATGAAGGGTAGAGGAACCGGCATTCGTAACAGTTCACCGCGGAAAGCACCGGCTCATGAGGGATTGGCTCGTTGCTCTGGCTCCAGCGGCCAAGCGCCCCGGATCAAGCCGGCCGAGCAACCGATGGGCATGTTCGCGCGCGGAATCGTTCCTTCGGGCCTCTACCTGCCGATAATGAAGCGCCCTCGCCTCGGATCCGCCGCTCCATCCAGGACCCCACCTTCGCGAACCAGGATCACCGTTGGCGCCGAACCGTTGCTCCACTCACCGCGGACATCCACTTTGTGGCCGAGTTCCTTCATCTTGGCGATCACATCCGCGGGGATGCGCTTCTCCAGATTCACCTTGCCCGGCACGAATTCGTGATAGGCGAACGATGCGTAAAAGTGTTCGGTCTGGAAGCGGGGGGCCTCGGCGGCTTCCTGCGGGATCATGCCGAACTCGATGATGTTCAACAGCACTTGCAGCATCGCCTGGTCCTGGTTGTCACCGCCGGGGGTCGACATGACCAGGAACGGCTTGCCGTCCTTCAACACCATCGTCGGACTCAGCGTCACGCGCGGCCGGGCACCGGGGCGCAGCATGTTGGCGTGGCCTTCGGTGAGCACGAACGACTGCAGGCGCGAGCTCAGCGGGACTCCCGTATCGCCCGCGATCACCGAGGGCAGCCAGGCTCCGCTCGGGGTGGCGTTGAAGAGGTTCCCCCAGCGGTCCGCCACGTTGACGCAGGTGGTGTCCTGCACGCCCGCGGAGTTGCCGCCGCCGGTGGGCATAGGAGCGGCTCCGCCAAAGGCGCCGGGGCGATGTTCCATCGAGGCGCGATTCGGGTCGATCAGCTTACGGCGTTCGGCGGCGTAGGTCTTCGAGAGCAGCGTCTCTTCCGGGATCTTCGAGAACTTCGGGTCGCCGTAGTAGCGGTCGCGATCGGCGAAGGCGAGTTTGACCGCCTCGAGCACGGTGTGCAGGTATTGCGGGCTGTTGTGGCCCATCGACTTCAAGTCGTAGCCTTCGAGGATGTTCAGCGCCTGCAGCATCACGGGACCTTGCGTCCAGAAGCCGGGCTTGACGATCGTGTAGCCGCGATACTCGGTGGTCCGCGGATCGTCGTACTCGGCCTTGAAGTTCTTCATGTCGTCGAAGGTCATGGGGCCACCGTTCGATTCCGAGTAGGCGGCGATCTTCTTGCCGAGCGGTCCGCGATAAAAATAGTCGCGCACGGCGTGGATCTTCTTCGCGCGATTGCCGCGGGCCTTCTTCTCAGCGCGCACGAGTTCCTGGAGGGTATTGGCCAACGCGGTTCCCTTCCAAAGTTCGCCGCGCCCGGGAGCCTTGCCCGTGGGCATGAAGAAATCGCGTGATGATGGCCAGAGTTCAAGGATGCGAACGTTGGTCCGGATAAAGCTGACGAACTCTTCGCCGAGCGGGAAGCCTTCGCTCGCGTATTCGATCGCGGGCGCCGCGACTTTCTCGAAGGACATGGTGCCGTGGTCTTCGAGCGCGAGCATGAGTCCGTCGAAGACACCGGGGGTGATCACGCCGTGCAGGCCCGTGAAGGGGATGGGCGCGAGGTTGTTTGCGTCTTCCCACGGTTCCGCTTTGCGGGACTTGTAATAGGCGGCGGTCGCCTTTGCCGGCGCGACGCCGACACCGCTGATGACGCGCGGCGGTTTGCCGGCCATCTTGATGATGAGCGGCATTTCGCCGCCGAGGCCGAAGCGGGCCTGCTCGGTCACCGCGGCCACGAGAGTAGCGGCGACGCCCGCGTCGATCGCGTTGCCGCCCTGCAGCAGCATGCGGTATCCGGCCTCGACCTCGAAGTTGTTCGCGGCGGCCACCATGTCGCGATGTCCGCGAATGGGCCAGATCATCGTCTGTTGACTTTGTTGCGCGAACGCGATGGCGCTCAGCGCGAGTCCGGCGGCGGCCACGGAGAATCGGGCGGATAGCATACTCGGATTGTACGTCACGCAGTGCTACATTGATCTGCGATGCTGGCGCCGCTGTTGTTGCTGATGCATTTCGAGCCGAACGTGGGGCAGGCGCCGCCGGAGATCCGGTGGATCGCGCGTGCGCCGCGCGGCCATGTGCTGTTCGATGACGGCGGCGCGGTATTCGCGGCGGGCAGGGCGCGGGTCCGGATGCGGCTGCAGGGCGGCCGCGCGGGGATGGAGTTCGCGGCGTCGGACCAGCTACCGGGTTCGATTTCGTACTTCCTCGGCGCCGACCCATCGCGTTGGCGCGCGGGAGTACCGCGCTACGGGCGGCTCACGCGGCGCTGTGTCTATGAAGGGATCGATCTGGTGTTCCACGCACGGGTGACGGGCCTCGAGTACGACTTCGAAGTGGCGCCGGGAGCCGATCCGGACTCGATCCGGCTTACGTTCGAAGGTGCTTCGGCGCGGATCGGTGACGACGGCGACCTCGTGTTGCGCGCAGGTGAAGAAGAGATTCGCCACCGGCGTCCGCGCGTCTATCAGGACGGTATGGAGATCGCGGCGAAATTCGCGATGGAGCGCGGCGAGGTGCGCATCGCGATCGCGGATTACGACCGTTCGAAGCCACTGACCGTCGATCCGGTGGTGGTGTTCTCGACGTACCTGGGCGGAGCGGGCGAGGATGCCGTTCGGCGAATCGCGGTGGACGCGGCGGGGAATGCCTACGTCACCGGGTCGACTACGTCGGCGAACTTTCCGGTGGCGAACGCGTTCCGTTCGACGATCGCCGGCACGAACACGGCCGACGTATTCGTCTCGAAGTTTTCGCCCTCGGGCACGCTGCTTTACAGCACCTACTTGGGTGGCAGCTTCGTTGACGAAGCCCTCGCGATTTCGGTGGACGCGAGCGGCGCGGCATATGTGGCGGGTGAGACTTCATCCACGGACTTCCCGATCGCTGGCGCGGCGCAGTCCCTGAATCGCGGCGGAACGGAGGCATTTTTCCTGAAGCTTTCGCCGGCTGGAACTGCGCTCTCCTTTTCGAGCTACTTCGGTGGCGACGGCTATGATGGAGCGTTCGGCATCGGCACCGATGGGCTGGGTAACGTCTATGTCGCGGGCAACAGCACCTCGTCGAATCTATCGCTGCTGAATCCGTTTCAGACCAGACGCGCACTGCACGATGGTTTCCTCGCGAAATTCTCGCCGGGCGGATCGGCGCTGCAGTACTCGACCTATCTCGCCGGCGCGCGAAACGATTTCGTGCGCGGACTTTCGGTGGACGCCTCGGGGGCGGCGCATGTCTTCGGGGAAACCGATTCGACGGATTTCCCGGTCGCGAACGCGCTGCAACCGGCGAACGCCGGCTCCACCGACCTCTTCTTCACGCGGGTGGCACCGCAGGGTGCGGGTCCGGTAACGCTTTCCTACTCGACCTATCTCGGCGGCAACGACACCGAGATCGCGGGCGGAATCCATCGCGACGCGGCGGGCGCACTGTATGCGGCGGCGGCGACCTGGTCGAGCAATTTTCCGCTCGCCAATCCGTATCGAACGCGGCCGGCGAATTCGCTGGGGCCCGACGCAGTGGCCCTGAAGCTCGCACCGGGCGGCGGACAGTTGATCTTCTCCACCTTTCTCAACGATCAGCCCGTGAGTGAGGCGAACGGAATCGCGGCCGATGCGGCGGGCAATGTCTACGTCACGGGACGGACCGTGGGCGCCTGGCCGTTGATCGATCCGGTGGCCGGGTTGCCGCCGTTCGCCCCAGGCGGAGAGGATGCGTTTCTGATGAAGCTGGTGCCCGCCGGGAATAACGCGGCGCTTTCGACTCCGATCGGAGGAGCGCGCCCGGACTTCGGCACCGATGTCGCCGTGGACTCTTCCGGCGGTGTTTGGCTGGCGGGCTTCACGGCATCGAAGGATCTGCCTCCGATCGTGAATGGGCTGGCCAAACCGTTGACTAATTCGGGAACGACCGAGGGCTTCCTGATGAAGATCGACCCGGTTGCCGCGCCGGCTCTCACGATCCTGCAGCCGAGTCCAGGTGAGACGATCACCGTCTCGGGCGTGACGCTTTCGTGGCAGCCGGTGGCCGGAGCGGCGGGATACAACGTGCGGATTTACGCCGATGCCTCGACATTCTTTCTGGGCACGGTACCCGGTAGCGTGTCTTCGCTACTGGTGAATCTCCCGAACGGCGACTTCACCGCGGCGATCGCTTGCGTGGGCCCGGGTACGGTGTGTCCGTACTCGTTCCGGCGGTTCCGTGTGGGGCAGACCGCGCCTTCGGGGGCGCCCGCGATCGTGTTTCCCACGAGCAATCCGGTACTCACGACTTCCACGCACGCACTGCGATGGAGCGCGGTTACGGGTGCGGCTTCGTACGAGGTGCAGGTGATCAACCTGACGCTGAACGTCACCGAATTGCAGATCAGAGTGCTCGCGCCGGAGGTTTCGACGATCTATTCGTTTCGCAGCGCCGACTATCAGGTGCGCGTGCGAGCGTGCGCGGCGGGATGCGGAGCGTGGTCAGAAGCCGTGATCTTCACGGTAGACCTGGCGCCCGTGGCGAACACCTCGCCTACGATCTCGAGGGCAAACGCGAGCGGGAACCAAGTGGCGCTGGCGTGGAATGCGATTCCGGGCGCGGACCTTTATCTGGTGCAACTGGTACAGCCTTCGGGCGGCCCCGGCGGGAGTCCGCTGACAGTGGCTTCGACGCGTGTTTCGACGACATCGATTACGCTGCCGGCTCCGGCGGGTCAGCTGTTCGCGTTCGTGGCGGGATGCAACGGCGATGGATGCAGGGCGAATAGTGCGCCGGCCGGTGTTTCGGTTCCGGGCCCGAGTGGTTCGGCGCCCCTGGTGGGTTCGCCCGCCTCGGGGGATGTGATCAACGGTCCGGTGGTGCTGATCACGTGGAATCGGGTGGGCGGCGATAACGGGAGCAACACGACGTATCGTTTGTACGTGCAGGACATGGGACGGCAGTCCGCTGCGCTCGACGTCTTGACCACGGCGAATTTTTACGGCGCGTACTTTTCGCCGGGCACGCGTTACGACATCGTGGTGATCGCCAATCCGGGGCCGAATCAAGTGCAGGGTCCGCCGAGCGGCTTCACGGTTCGGGGTACGGCGCCACAGCATGCGACGCTCGTCAGCCCGACCTATGGGAGCACGCAGAAGGCGGGACCGGTGGCATTGGGTTGGACTCCGCTGCTCGACTCGACGATCTACCAGTTTTTCATGGGCGGATTCACGGGCGTGACGTCAGGCACGAGAGTGGACCTGCAGTTGACACCGGGCTCCTATGTGGGCGCGGTTCGCGCGTGCGCACCGAACGCGGTGTGTGAGCCGTCGTCGGACACGGGCTGGCTGCCTTGGTCGAACACACCGGGCGGATCCGGCGTGGTCAGCTTCACCGTGATTCCATAGCGATCAGGCACGCCGCCCAGTCTTCACGCTCGCGCTCCGATTCGACGTGGAATCCATGCGTCCGTGCTTCGGCGAAAACCATCTCGCGCTGTTCGGCGAGGAAGCCCGAAAGGATGGCGCGTCCGTCCGGCGTGAGCGCGCGGACAAACTCAGGCATCAGCGTCATGAGGACACCGGTGGGAAGATTGGCGGCGAGGAGATCGATTGACTTCGCCGCGATGGCGTCAATGGAGCCTTCGAAGACCGGCACCCGCGATTCGATGGCCGCATCGATCGCCGATGGATCGATGTCGCAACCGATTGCCGCGCGGGCACCGAGTGCAAGCGCGGCTTGCGCGAGGATCGCGGTTCCGCAGCCGATGTCGGCCACACGCGCGCCGGGCCGCGTGGCGGATTCGAGCAGTTCGAGACACATTTGCGTCGTGGGATGATCGCCGCCTCCGAAGACGAGTCCGGGGCGCATTTCGAGACGGATTCTCCCGGAGGGAGTTTCCGCTTTGACCCACGAAGGAGCGAGAAAGAAACGCTGGCCGGCGATAATGGGTTGCCATTGCGCTTGCCATTCCGCTGCCCAGTTGCGCTCTTCCACTGGAGATAAGTTCGAGTCCGGGAACTCTTCTGCGCACCGCCGCGCCTCGGCTTCATCGTTGAAATGGACGCCGAGCCGGAGAAGTCCGGTGTCTTCTTCGTCCTCTGTCCAGCCCTCGTGGGCATAGGCGGTCAGCCGGGCGTAGGTGTTTTCGGCGGCTGAATTATCGACGGTGATGGACAAAATGAACATCGCGAGGTTATGGGTTCGATTTTAGCGGATGCGCGGAATCGATAAGGTCAGGTATAATCGCGTGCATATTGGATGAAATCCGCCGGATATCGAATCGCCCCCCGCGTAACTCCCGCGGATGGGTACTGACCGCGGGAGCACTCGTCTGTTCGTTTCTCGCGACCGGGGTGGCGGTCTGGCTTCAGTACCGTAACGAGAACACCAAGGAGGTCGAGCGGTTCGAGCGCGCGGTGGCGCGCGTGAAGTTGGCGCTCGACGGCAAGACCCGTCAAGTCGGTTCGATTCTCGAGGCGATGTGCACGTTCTCCGGCCTCGACCCGTCCGGCGACTTGGCTGGATGGCCGAAGCTGGCGGTGAGCCTGCGTACCGTGGCTCAGCAGGGCGGCGTCGTTTGGACCGGCTTCCTCGAACGTAAGCCGGGTGGACCGCTCGAGGTGACCACCGTGGGGCTCAATCAGAAAGAACCCGCGCCCATGTTGAGCGCCTGGGAACCGCTCGTGGGCCAGCGTCACCGGCCCGACCAGGAAGTGCAGGGGCTGGTTTCGCCAAGACGAGTCGGCGTGGTGCACTCTGTTCCGAGCCCGCCGGGAAGGCAGCGTTGGGCCGCCATTGAGGTGAGTGTCGCGGAATTCCTGGCCGGCTTGGCGCAAGACTCGATCTCCGACCCAGCCGCATTGCTGCGTGTGGCGGCCTCGGCGGAATGGAACGGCGCGCGCACGATCGTCTACAGCAGCGAAGGGGAGAACCCAGCCCCGCGGTTCCGGCGCGTACTGCCCTATGCGATGAGCCAAGGCACCGCCGAGTTCGAGTTATCGGCCACGCCAGCCTTCGATCGCCTGCGCGATGCCGGCGGTATCTGGCTCACTCTGGCGATCGGCCTGATCGCGAGTCTGCTGATCGGATCCGCCGTCCATATCGCGACCACCCGCACCGAGACCGATCAATTCCGGATTCGCACGGCCGTGGACAGCCTGGGAAGCGCCGTCTGCATCGGCGACCAAGCAGGGGGCTGTGTCTACGCCAATCCCGCGTTCCTGCGCATGTTCGGCGAGCCCGATCCCACGTTTCCGCTCGCGGCGGTTCTGGACGATGCGACGCGGCAGGCTGTCCGCGCCGCGATTTCGGGTCAACAGGGCTGGGTCAGGGAAATCCGCTCGCGGACCCTGGACGGCAGATCTCACGACCTGCTGCTGTGGATTCACCCTGTACGGAAAGACGAGCGGGTGCTCGGATGGATTGCCGAGCTCACCGACATCAGCGAGCGCAAGCAGATCGAGCAAGCGATCGTGGCGGCGCGCGATGCGGCGATCGAAGCATCGCGGATGAAGTCGGCGTTCCTCGCCAACCTCAGCCACGAAATCCGCACGCCGCTCAACGGTGTCACGGGAATGTTGAAGCTGCTCGACATGACCTCGCTCGACGCCGAACAGCGTGAATATGTTTCGCTCGCCGAAGGATCGGCCGAGTCGCTCATGTCCGTGATCAACGACATCCTGGATTTCTCCAAGATCGAGGCAGGCAAGGTGGACCTCGAACTGACGGACTTCGACCTGCATCAAATGCTGCATCAGGTCGTACGCGTGATGGGCCTGCCCGCGAAATCGAAGGGCACTCGTGTAACCGCCGAGATCGCGCCGGGAATGCCCCCGAGCTTCCACGGAGATCCCAACCGGCTGCGCCAGGTGGTGCTCAATCTGATGAGCAACGCGGTGAAGTTCACGCAAGACGGAGCCGTGACGCTGAGAACGTCGCTGACGGGAGGCCGCCTGCGGGTGGAGGTGATCGACACGGGGATCGGCATTCCCGCCGACGTGGTTCCGCGGCTATTCGCCCCGTTCATGCAGGCTGATCAGTCGATGAGCCGGCGGTTCGGCGGCACAGGGCTGGGGCTGGCCATCTCGCGCCAGTTAGTGGAACTGATGGGGGGCGAGATCGGAGTGGAAAGCCAGCCCGGCAAGGGCTCCACCTTTTGGTTCGAGATTCCGAAGACTGCGGACGCCCGGCCCGAGAGGACTGCGTTCGCGACCGCAAGCTAGCCTTTTATTCTTTTTATTATCAATAGGATAGATGTGATTCGCTGGCACTCTCGGGAAAAGTGTGCTAAAAATTATGACGGGATCTTCATCCCCATCAGAGGATCCGGGCCGCGCGCCCGGTTTGCGCTCCCCCCCATTAACTTCCCAGTTGTTCCCCAGGAGGTCCATCGAAACATGGCACTGAAAATTCGCCCGCTCTATGACCGTCTCGTGGTCAAGCGGATCGAAGAGACCGAGACTGTACGCGGCGGGATCATCATCCCGGACTCGGCGAAAGAGAAGCCCCAGGAAGGCGAAGTCGTCGCCGCCGGCAACGGCCGCAAGGGCGACGACGGCAAGGTGATCGCCCTCGACGTAAAAGCCGGCGATCGCATCCTGTTCGGCAAGTATTCCGGCAACGAAATCAAGCTGGACGGCGAAGAATACCTGATCCTGCGCGAGGACGAAGTCCTGGCGATCGTGGAAAAGTAATAGAGAAGAAGGAGTCATCGCAATGCCAGCCAAGCAGATCGTATATAGCGAAACTTCACGCCAGGCGATTCTTCGCGGCGTGAACCAGCTAGCCGACGCCGTCAAAGTGACGCTCGGCCCGAAGGGACGTAACGTCGTCCTCGAGAAAAAGTTCGGCGGACCGACGATCACCAAGGACGGCGTTACCGTCGCCAAGGAGATCGAACTCGCCAATCCGCTGGAGAACATGGGCGCGCAGATGGTGCGCGAAGTGGCCTCCAAGACCTCCGACATCGCCGGTGATGGCACCACCACGGCGACGATTCTCGCCCAGGCGATTTATCGCGAAGGCGTGAAAAGCGTCGCTGCCGGCGCGAATCCGATGGCGCTGAAGCGCGGCATCGAGCAGGCCGTGGAGAGTGTGGTCGGTTCCGTTCAGGCGGCTTCGAAGCCCGTTTCCGGCGACATGATCGCGCAGGTCGGCACGATTTCGGCCAACGGCGATTCCACGATCGGCAACATCATCGCCGAAGCGATGAAGAAGGTCGGCAAGGACGGCGTCATCACGGTCGAAGAGTCGAAGACGATGAGCACCGAATTGCAGACCGTCGACGGGATGCAGTTCGACCGCGGCTATCTCTCGCCCTACTTCATCTCCGATCCGGACCGGATGGAGTGTGTGCTCGAAGACCCGTACATCCTGATCCACGAGAAGAAGATCAGCAACATGAAGGATCTTCTGCCGCTGCTCGAGCAGATCGCCCGCGCGGGCCGTCCGCTGCTGATCATCGCGGAAGAAGTGGAAGGCGAAGCGCTCGCTACTCTCGTGGTCAACAAGCTGCGTGGCACCCTCAACGCCTGCGCGGTGAAGGCTCCGGGCTTTGGCGACCGCCGCAAGGCGATGCTCGAGGATATCGCGATCCTGACCGGCGGCAAGGCTCTCATGGAAGAGACCGGCATCAAGCTGGAAGGCGTGCGGCTGGAAGACCTCGGCAAGGCCAAGCGCGTCACGATCGACAAGGACAACACCACGATCATCGATGGCGCGGGCAACCAGAAAGGCATCGAAGGCCGCATCAAGCAACTCCGTGCGCAGATCGAGGAGACCACCTCGGACTATGACCGCGAGAAGCTGCAGGAGCGGCTGGCGAAGCTCGCCGGCGGTGTCGCGGTGATCAAGGTAGGTGCCGCGACCGAGACCGAGATGAAGGAAAAGAAGGCGCGTGTCGAAGACGCGTTGCATGCCACTCGCGCGGCCGTCGAGGAAGGTATCGTTCCCGGCGGCGGCGTGGCCCTGCTGCGCGCCTCGACGGTGCTCGCGGACCTCAAGCTGAATGGCGATGAGCAGATCGGCGTCGAT
Organism: uncultured Acidobacteriota bacterium; assembly: GCA_902825945.1. Classification (GTDB taxonomy): domain Bacteria; phylum Acidobacteriota; class Terriglobia; order Bryobacterales; family Bryobacteraceae; genus SYLY01. The sequence goes on along the minus strand of CADECY010000009.1, from coordinate 68,017 downwards.
ATCGTTCGCCGCGCCTGCGAAGAGCCGGCCCGTCAGATAGCCGGCAACGCCGGGTTCGAGGGCGCGATCGTGTGCGAGAAGGTCCGCTCGGGCAAAGGCAACTTCGGATTCAACGCCGCCACCGGCGCCTACGAGGATCTGGTGGAATGCGGTGTGATCGATCCGGCCAAGGTGACCCGTTCGGCCCTGCAGAACGCGTCTTCGATCAGCGCGCTGATGCTGACGACCGAAGCGATGATCTGCGAGATTCCGGAGAAGAAGGATTCGGCTCCGGCTGGCGGCGGTGGTCCGCACGGCCCGGGCGGGATGGACTACTAGAAAACGTCTGGTGAAAAACGAAAAGCCGCTCCGAAAGGGGCGGCTTTTTTCGTTGTACCTGAATTTCGTTGGTACGCCCGAGAGGATTCGAACCTCTGACCTCTTGCTCCGGAGGCAAGCGCTCTATCCAGCTGAGCTACGGGCGCATCGCCTCTTCATTGTACTGCAATCACCGGCCGCGCGCCTCCAGTATCGATCCGCTCCGAGGCTCGCTACAATGGTAAGTTGCGAATGATTGAAACACTACGCCCCGGTGCGTCGGCCGCCAGGGCACGCATCGCTCTTTTCGATTTCGACGGCACGCTTTCGACGATCCGCTCTGGATGGGTCGATGTCATGGTCCCCATGATGGTCGAGATTCTCGTGGACCTGAAGACCGGCGAATCCGAAGCGGATCTGGAGTTGCTGGTCCGCGACTTCGTCGGCCGCCTCACGGGCAAGCAGACGATTTATCAGATGATCGAACTGGCCGATCAGATCAAGGCCCGCGGCGGAACGCCCAAGGATCCGATCGAGTACAAGCATCAATACCTCGACGCCTTGTGGCAGCAGATCAAAGGCCGGGTGGAAGGGCTCCGCGACGGCTCGATCTCGCCCGCCGTGTATCTGGTGCCGGGCAGCATCGAACTGCTCGAAGGGCTGAAGGAACGCGGGATGAAGCTCTATCTGGCCAGCGGCACCGACGATGCCTACATGAAGGAAGAGGCCCGCCTGCTCGGCGTCACGCCGTTCTTCGATGGCGGTGTCTACGGAGCGCTCGACGACTACAAGAGTTTCTCGAAAGCGATCCTCATCCAGCGCATCATCGCCTCGGCGGAAGCAAAGGGCGACGAGTTCCTGGGATTCGGCGACGGCTATGTCGAAATCGAAAACGTGAAGCAGGTCGGCGGAGTCGCGGTCGGAGTCGCGAGCGACGAACCGCACTGCCAGAAGATCGACGAGTGGAAGCGCAACCGTCTGGCGGACGTGGGCGCCGACTACATCATTCCGAACTACCTCTGCCGCCAAGATCTCTGGAAACAGCTCTTCGCGTGACATCGAAGTACGAAACTTTCGACCGGTCCCGCCTGATCGTCAAACCGCTCGCCGAGCGGGTGCATGACCTGCACCTCGAACGCTGGCTTTCGCTATCCGATCCCACTCCTGAATTCGAGCATCCTGACCTTGCCGCCGTGGCCCAGCGCGCCGCCGCCGCCAAAAGCAATGGCAACGCGGTGCTGCTCATGATGGGCGCGCACGTATTGCGCGCTGGCGTGAACCGCCACTTGATCGATCTCATGGAGCGCGGATTCATTTCGCATCTCGCGCTCAACGGCGCGGGCGTGATTCATGACTGGGAGCTGGCCCGCATCGGCGCCACCACGGAAAGTGTCGCCCGGTACATCCGCTCGGGCGAGTTCGGATTGTGGACGGAGACCGGGGAGTTGAACGAAGTGATCGCCGAGGCCGCTCGCGAAGGGCTGGGATTGGGCGAGAACGCCGGCCGGCGCATCGCCGAGAGTGGTTTTCCGCACAAGGAGCTCAGCATCTTCGCCGCGGCCTACCGGTTGAACATTCCCATCACGGTTCACGTGGGGATCGGATACGACATTCTTCACGAGCATCCGAACTGCGATGGTGGCGCCATCGGCGCGGCGAGCTATCGCGATTTCCTGATCTTCGCGCGCACGGTGGAGAAGCTCGAGGGAGGCGTGATGCTGAGCTTCGGTTCCGCCATCATGGCTCCGGAAGTATACTTGAAGGCGCTGGCGATGGCCCGCAATGCCGCGCATCAACAGGGCCGCCAGATCCGGAACTTCGCCACCGCCGTGTTCGACATCGTGCCCATTCTCGGCGACCACCGCAGGGAACTCGCCAAGTCCGATCCGGGCTACTACTTCCGGCCGCACAAGACCATTCTGGTCCGGACCGTCGCCGACGGCGGCGAGAGCTTCTACTTCCGCGGCGATCATCGAGCTACCCTTCCGGCGCTCCGCCGCGCGATCCTGGATATTTCATGACCACCGAACAGATTCTCGCCCGCTTCACGCAGCGATCAGCCGTCGTCATCGGCGACATTTGCCTCGACCGCTGGTGTACCTACGATCCATCGACAGCCGCGCCGAGCCGTGAAACCGGGATTCCGAGGATCGGCGTCGTCTCCACGGAGACGTCCCCGGGCGCTGGCGGGACCGTTGCCAACAACCTCGGGGCGCTCGGCGTCGGCAAGGTAGCGGTGCTCGGCGTAATCGGCCAGGACGGATTCGGCATGGAGTTGAAACGCGCGCTCGAGGCACGCAACATTCTCGCGAGCCTGCTGGTCGAAGCGCAAGACATGCAGACCTTCACCTACACGAAATTGATCAACTCTAAGACGGGAGTGGAGGATCTGCCGCGCGTCGATTTCATCACCACGCGTCCGCTCGATGCAGCCGTCGAGCGGCGGGTGCTCGATCAGATTCAGGCCCGTGCTTCGCAGTTCGATGTGATTCTTGTTTCCGACCAGGCCGAGACCGATGCTGGCGGAGTGGTCACGCCCTCGGTGCGAGAGTTGCTGGCGTCGATGGCGCGGAAGAATCCCGAGAAGGTGATCTGGGTCGATTCGCGCCGGCGGTCCGATCTGTTCCGCGACGTGATCGTAAAGCCGAATCAGGAAGAGGCCGAGCAGGCATGCACTCGCCTCTATGGCCGCGTCGACTACTACGCGTTGCGCAACACCGTCGGACGCAAGCCGATGATCATCACCCACGGCGGCGATGGAGCCTACGTTGTGGAAGACACCGGAATCACCCACGTGAAGGCCAAGAAACGCGAGAATCCAGTCGATATTTGCGGTGCTGGCGACAGCTTTTCCGCCGGCGCGGCAATGGCGATGGCCGTGACGGGATCTGCGGTGGAAGCGGCTCGCGTCGGCAATCTGGTGGCATCGGTGACGATCATGAAACGCGGCACCGGCACTGCGAGCCGCGCCGAGGTGCTCGCCGCCGAGAAATGAACACGCTCGCGATCGACATCGGCGGCACCAAGTTCTCGATGGCCGCTTTCGCGGAATCGTCGATGGTCCGGCGCGAATCGCGTTCCACCGATCGCGAAGGCGGGCGCGACTGGATGCTCGCGCGGATCGCCGAAATCGCGGGGGAGTGGAAACGCGAGATCGCGTTCGACCGGTGTGGAATCGGATTCGGCGGCCCCGTGTTGTTCGATCACCAACAAGTCGCGCTGTCGACGCACGTCGGCGGGTGGAGCGACTTCGATCTGACCGAGCACGTGTCGCGCACCCTGTCGCTGCCCACAATCATGGACAACGACGCGAATGTGGGCGCGTTGGGCGAAGCCCGCCATGGCGCGGGCCGGGGCGCCGATCCGCTTTTTTACATGACTCTGTCGACCGGCATCGGCGGCGGCATGGTAGCGGGCGGACGGATCTACCGCGGCGCCGATTCCTACGCGGGCGAGATCGGCCACATCAACATAGATCGCAACGGTCCGGAGTGTCTCTGTGGTTCGAACGGCTGCTATGAGCGCGTGTGCTGCGGACTGTGGCTCGAACGCGATCACGGCAAACCGGCGAAGGAGCTGATGCGCGATCCCGATTTCGTCGCACGCTATGTAGTCGATCTCGCGGCCGGATTGAAGGCCTGCATCATGCTGTGGAACCCAGCCGCGATCGTGATCGGCGGCGGTATCAGCAAGGCGGGGGACGCGCTGTTCGGTCCGCTGCGAGCGGAATTGCGGCGCCAGATCACCAGTTGGTCACGCGCGCGGATCGATGTGCGGCAAGCCGAACTCGGCGACGACAGCGTTTTGTATGGAGCATTGGAGTTAGCGAATGAACTTTCCTGAGATGTACAAGAAGGAGTTGCTCGACGCGATCGAGAAGATCGACACGGGCAAGGTGAACCAGATCATCGACTGGTTCCGCGAGGCTCGCGACGAGGGCCGCACGGTCTTCGTCTGCGGCAACGGCGGCAGTGCCTCCACGGCATCGCACTTCGCCTGCGACATGGTCAAGGGCGCGAGCTACAAGCGCGACAAACGCTTCCGGATCATGGCGCTCACCGATTCGCTGCCGACGCTCACCGCGTATTCGAACGACGTCACCTACGACATCGTCTTCTCCGAGCAGTTGAAGAACTTCGCCAAACCCGGCGACCTCGTCATGGCGATCTCCGGTTCGGGCAACTCGCCGAACGTGCTTCGCGCGATCGAATACGCCAATTCCATTGGCTGCAAGACCGTGGGACTCACCGGCCGCGATGGCGGACAACTGGGTTCGCTCGCGCAGTTGAATGTTCAGGTGGCCGTGCCGCACATGGGGCGGATCGAGGACGCGCACATGATCATCTGTCACATGATCGGCTACTACTTCATGGACACCGAGATGGCGGCAACGGCATAAGACACTCGCGTTCAACGCGACGTGATCGAGAACTTCACGACGACGTCTCCGACGAACGTGACATCGGTGATCGAATCGCCGGACTCGAACCGCTCGGCCAGCGCCGTGAGTTCGCCCTGCTTGGTCTGCCGGCTCGACGAGGGCTTGCCGAGCATCGCGTGTACCTGATCCCGCGGCATTCCTCGCTGCAGTTGCGCCGGAGACACCGGAGCGCGGCGTGCCCCAGACGTTGCCGAGGGGGCGCGGCCCGTCTCCCGGAAATCGACGTATTGGGCGAGCACCTTCATGATCTCCGCCGGTGCGGGAACGCTCTCCTGAAAACGCCCCTCCGGATACCATATGTTGAAGCGCGATCCGCCCTCGCGGCGCTTTTCGAGCAGCAGGCGTTCCCGGTCGACTTTGAGCGATTCGGATCGCTCGCGCGCGTAACGCTCCTCACGCTGGCGGTCCCGGCGTTCGCGGTCCAGTTGTTCCTGGACGCGCCTCTTCTCCGGCTCCGGCGCCCGCGCCAGATCGTGCTCGAGGCGCTTTTCGCGGTCCGACTTCGAGATGTACGTCGAGGGCACCGAAGGAAGCCCGGAGGTGTCTCCCCACGTTCCGAATCCGCCGCCCGCGAGTTGAAACTCGATGTTCTTCTTCGTCACGCGAATGAGCGTTACCATCACGCGATCGCCCTCGCGGATCGCGACGCCGTACTGCTTGACACGGCTCGAGTACTTGCCCATGTCGGCGGCGGGCTCGCGATCAGTGTGGATGTCGACGCCGTGATGGGTGCCGGGCATGTCCATGCGAACGGTGACGTGTTTGCCCTCGAAAAATCGCTTCAGTTCCACCTCGGATTGGGCCGCCGCGGCCGCCGCAACGAGAAAAAACACCGCGGATCGCGTCGTGGACGTCATGATGCTTCCGTCATTGTAGACCGGTGCGGGCGCGAAATTTGTGCCCATGGCGAGTCTGAAGCTATAATTCTCGGGTTAGACCTCATTCATATTTTTTCGAGGAAGCATGAGAAAAAAAGTCACAGTGGTCGGCGCCGGCAACGTGGGTGCGAACGTCGCGTTGCGTATCGCCGATAAAGAGCTTGCCGACGTCGTCCTGGTCGACGTCGTGGAGGGCGTGCCCCAGGGAAAAGGGCTCGACCTGCTGCAATCCGGCCCTGTTCAGGGCTATGACGTAACCGTCACCGGCGCCAACGACTACGCACCGACGGCGGGTTCCGATATCGTGGTGATCACCGCGGGCCTGGCGCGCAAGCCGGGCATGAGCCGCGACGATCTGTTGGCCGCCAATTCCGGGATCGTGAAGAGCGCCACAGAGGAAGCGGTCAAGTACTCGCCGAACTGCATCCTGGTTCTCGTCACCAATCCGCTCGACGCGATGTGCTGGGTGGCCAAGCAGATTTCCGGATTCCCGCGCAGCCGTGTCATCGGCATGGCGGGCGTGCTCGATACCGCGCGCTACCGTACGTTCCTTGCGATGGAACTCGGCGTGTCGGTCGAAAACATCACGGCGATGGTGCTCGGCGGGCATGGCGATACGATGGTCCCGCTCGTCCGGCTCACGAACGTGAGCGGCATTCCGGTGACCGAACTGATCGCGCCGGACAAGCTGGCGGCGATCGTGGATCGCACGCGCAACGGCGGTGCCGAGATCGTCAAGCATCTCAAGACGGGTTCGGCGTACTACGCGCCGTCGGCTGCAACGGTGGAAATGGTGGAGTCGATTCTCAAGGACAAGAAGAAGGTGCTGCCCTGCGCAGCCGAACTCGAGGGCGAGTACGGCGTCAATGGCCTCTTCGTGGGCGTGCCCGTGAAGTTGGGCGCGTCGGGAATCGAGAAGGTATACGAAGTCCAACTCCAGGATTCCGAGAAGGCGATGCTCGACAACAGCGTCGCGGCGGTGAAGGAACTCGTGGAAGTGCTGAAGAAACAGATGGGGCTCTAGTTCGAAACCGTGTCCCGGGCCTTTGGTCCGGGACGCGGAACTGATTATTGAAGCAAAGGGGAAACGCAATGACTGAAGAAACAGTGAAGATCATCTCGGGCGTCCTCGCCCTGGTCCTTGTCGGCATCATCATCATGCGCCGCAAGGGCAAGGGCCAGAGCGGCGGCGGAGATGACTTCTAGGATTGGCTGAACGCTTGGCAAAGGAAGAGCTAACGCCCAAGATCAATCCCGAATACGCCTGCTTCAACCTGCGGATCAAGCAGTCGAAGATCCATCGTTGGGGTGTATTCGCGGGAGAAGAGATCCCGCCGCGCCGGAAGATCATCGAATACACCGGCGAACTCATTAGCCGCCGCGAAACCAAACGCCGCGCGAACGCGAACGACCTGATCTACCTTTTCACGGTCGATAGCTACTGGTGCAAGGACGGCTCAGTGGGTGGATCGGGCGCTGAATACATCAACCACTGCTGCGAGCCGAACTGCCAGGCTGTCGTCGTGAAGGGCCACATCAACTACATGAGCCTGCGCGCGATTGGAAAAGGCGAAGAGCTAACCGTTGACTATCATTTCGACAAGAATGTGGACAAGCACGTCTGCCGCTGCGGGGCTCGCCAATGCCGTGGCACCATCAACGTGAAGGAGTAGCGCGGCGCGTCTACCGCGCCGGCGCGGCCAATTCACTGGCTCCGGACGTGTCCCGGGTACGGCTGTCGAAGAAGAGCGCGATCAGCAGGATCACGAGGATCATCAACGGCACGAACGTGCTCCACGGACGCGCAAAGAACAACATGAAGGTGGTGGGCGGCATCCCCACAATGATCGTGGTCGTTAGCAGTTGTTTCGACGCGCCACCGGTCGCGAACAACACCGCAGCCACCAGCAGCAACAGCAGATCCTGCGAGTAGGCGTGGTGCGCCACCAACAATCCGCCCACGAGCGCCACGCCGAACGCTACTTCGAGCCGGCGGATCTTCCAGACGAGATAGGCCACCAGCGCCGCGCCCGCGACATTGAAAATCATCTCCACCGGGACGTTCTCTTGACCCGTCAGCAGGAAGACCCAGTTCCGGAAGGTCGGCATCCGTTCGGGTGAGAGATGGATTCCGGGCGAGGTGGCCATTCCTGCAAACGCCTTGGGCCAATCAAATCCAGCCGCGGCGATCGACAGGCCCCACAGGATCGCGCCGCCGAGCAGACCGCCTTGCAGCACCCTCCAGCGCCGGTGGAACAGGAGCACGAGCGGCACCAGGATGAACAGGTGGACCTTGATCGAGCAGAGGCTGAGCAGCAACCCAGCCGCGAATTCGTGCCCGCGCCGGATCAGCAGAAACGCGAATCCGACAAGTGCCGCCGAAATGCCAACGTCCTGGCCGTTGGTGAAATTGATCAGCAGCGGCACCGAGAGTGCCGCCAGCACCAGGGTTTCCGGCCATTCCCTGGTATAGAGCAGGATGAAGGAGAAGACCGCGAGGAAGCTGATCGACTGCCAGATGAGATAGGCCGTCTTGTACGGTAGTTTCGCCAGCGGACTCAGCAGCAGCGCGTAGTAGGGCAGCCGCGTGAAGTAGATCGACGGGTAGTAGGTGTGAGCCTCGGTGACCTCGATATGGATCTGCTCATGTGCCTTGTAGTCGTAGAGCTGGGGAGTTCCCACCAGCCGCGCGCCCGCGTAGAGCTGGAGGAAGTCATTCTCGCCCGATACAGCGCGTTTGCGGATCGGCCAAGCCCACATCGCGAACAGGAGCAAGCCCATGGCGATGCAGCCCGCGTTGAACCAAGTTCTGGAAGAGGACGATTTCTTTACCGCATCCACTAGTGCACCAACCCGTTCTGATCTTTCAGCTTCTCGGCGTTGTAATGCGTCGTGAGGCCGTCAATCAGCGGGTTGATGTTGCCGTTCATCACCAGATCCAACTGGTGAAGAGTGAGGCCAATCCTGTGGTCGGTGACACGGTTCTGAGGGAAGTTGTAGGTGCGGATTTTCTCGCTGCGATCGCCACTGCCGACCATCGTGCGCCGCTCGGCGCCGATCTCGGCCTGCTGCTTTTCGAGCTCGATCTCGTACAGCCGCGCGCGGAGCACGCGCTCCGCCTTGGCGCGATTCTTGATCTGCGATTTCTCGTCCTGGCAGGAGACCACCACACCCGTCGGAAGGTGGGTCAGGCGCACCGCCGAATAGGTGGTGTTCACACTCTGCCCGCCGGGTCCGGATGAGCAGAACGTATCCACTCGAATGTCCTTGGGCTCGATCTTGATATCGACATCGTCGGCTTCCGGCAATATCGCTACCGTGATGGCCGACGTGTGGATCCGGCCCTGCTGCTCCGTCGCCGGAACCCGCTGGACCCGATGGACCCCACCTTCGTACTTGAGTTTGCTGTACACCTTGTTGCCGTTGATCAGGGCGATCACTTCCTTGAGACCACCGACCGCTGATTCACTTTCTGACGTGATTTCAACGCGATAGCCCTCGGTTTCTGCCCACCGGCAGTACATCCTGAAGACTTCGGCAGCGAAAAGCGTCGCTTCATCGCCACCCGTGCCCGCCCGGATCTCGAGGACTACGTTCTTATCATCGTTCGGATCCTTCGGTAACAATAGGACCTTGAGCTGTTGCTCGAGTTTTTCGATCTCGGGCTCAAGCCTCGCGACATCCTCGTTCGCCATCACGAGCAACTCCGGATCGGTCTCGTCCTTCGTCATCGCTCGCGCGCCCGCCAGATCGCCATCCGCCTTCTTCCACTCGCGGTACGTGGCGACGATCTCGGAAAGGTCGTTGTGCGTCTTGGCGGTTTTGCGGTATTGCTCCGGGTTGCTGATCACTTCCGGATCCGCCATTTGGTTGGTCAAGTCCTCGAAGCGCTTCTCGAGGCCTTCGAGTTTGTCGCGATATTGCATGGGAGAGGGTTCTCAGGCGATCACGGCGTGATGGCCCTGGCTCCGTTCGAGCTCCATGGCGCCGTTCAGGGCGATGATCGCGATCTCGGTCTGGGAATCGGAGGGCGGCTGGGTGGTGATGCGCTGGAGCCAAAGCCCGGGTGCGGTGAGGAGGGCGAGCAGCGTGCCCTGCTTGCGGGCGGCAAAGCGGATCACCTCATAGCTCAAGCCCGCGATGAGCGGGATCAGCACGATCCGGCTGGCGAACTTCCCGGCGAACGACATCGGCGGAAGCACCGTGTAAACCAGCATCGAAATGATCATCACGGTGATTAGGAAGCTCGTTCCGCACCGCGGATGGAACGTAGTGAAGGACTGTGCGGTCTCGACGGTCACCGGTTTGCCGCTCTCGTAATTGAAGACCACGCGATGCTCGCCGCCGTGGTACTCGAAGGTCCGCCGGATGTCCGCGAACCGGGAGATCGCATACATCAGGCCGATGAAGAGCGCGATTCGAATCACGCCATCGACCAGATTGAACGCGATGTTCCCCTGGATCTCCGGCACCCGCTGGCTCAACTGATTGGTCAGCCACAGCGGCACCAACTTATAGGCGAAGATGAAGAACAAGAGCGAGAAGATCAGCTGCACGGCCATCACGCCGTTGCTGAAGACCTGCTTTTTGCCACCCTCCGCGGGAGCCGCGGTCACACCTGGCATCACCGTATTGAGCGCGAGCGTCGAGATTGAGGTCCCGGCTTTTTTCGCCGCTTCGGCGGCCTGTTCGGCCTCCATCGCGACATTGGCCGAAAACTGGAGCGACTTGAACCCGAGCGTCATCGCCTGGCCGAGTGTTCCCAGGCCCCGAAGCACCGGGTACTTCAACAGCGGGTACTTGTCGCTGACCTTCTCGATCGGCTTGGTTTCAATGGCAACGGTTCCGTCGGGCCGCCGCACGGCGATCGAATAGCTGTGCGGAGCGCGCATCATCACGCCTTCCATGACGGCCTGCCCGCCGATGAGGGTCTCCTCACCGCTTTCGAGCGCTGGCAACAACTGGATGTGCCCGGCCATCCGCAGAGACTGCTTTAACGACAACGCGTACTCCTTCAGTCTCAATTATATCAGCGGGTCCAAATCCGGCCATCAGCGCGGGGCAGAGGTCCAAGGGACTTCGCCCCAAGCCTGGCGTTCGCCCCTACCTTTCCGCCTGCGCGATCAATTCGAGCGTCCGGATTCGATCACCGAGCTCGACGATTATCATCGCGCGCCCGAGCGCGGAGTGCGGCAACTCCCCGTTTCCCGCGGCACTCCGCGAGCCTCACCGGTTCGCGCGGCCGCAGCCAGTCCGTGTCCATGATAGCCGAGAGTCCCTTGCCTCGATTCCGCTTGGAGGCCCGCTCGAAAATCGGCAGGGCCTCCTCAGGTTGCCGTTGGGCGACCAGGATCCTGCCCGAGAGAAGGTCGGCCATGGAGGCGCCGGTCGTAACGCGTTTCGTCGATTTGGAGCGCGCGGCGAATCAACCCGATCGATTCCTGGAACCGGCACTATGGCCGAGCACCAGCCTCGCGTATCTGAACAGTGAGTCCGCCGGCTGGGCAAATGGAGATCCCATTCACCTGGACGTCGAACGCACCTCGGGCCGAGGGCAACGCACTCAGGGACCATGCACGTTGTCAGGTAGTTGTCGCATGGGCCGCTACTAACCGCGTGGAGCGGCCCCCACGTTCGTTCGCGCGGTTCCGCATGATCACCCCAATCCGGCCAGGACTTGCGCTGCGTGCCCGGCGGGTTTCACTTTCTCGAACACCTGCCGGATCCGTCCATCGGCGCCGATCAGAAACGTCGTCCGCTCGACTCCCATGTACTTTCTGCCATACATGCTCTTCTCCTTCCAGACGCCGTAGGCTTCCGCCGCGGCGTGTTCGACATCGGCCAGCAGAACGAAGTCGAGGCCGTATTTCTTCTTGAACTTCGCCAATGCCTGGCTGGTATCCGGGGAGACTCCCGCGACCAGCACGTTTTTCTGCCGGAGCGGAGCCGACGCGTCGCGAAACTCGCACGCCTCGGTGGTGCAGCCAGGCGTATCGGCCTTCGGATAGAAGTACAGCACCACCTCGCGGCCGCGCAGCTCGGAGAGTGTGAATGCGCTGCCGTCGTCGTCGGTCAGCGAGATCTCGGGGGCGGAGTCGCCCGGCTTCAACTTGTTTGCCATGCAGTTCCTGATGTACGGACCATCCGGTCCGTCTCAAAAATCGCTCAGGCGTTGTAAGAAAACCGCGCCGGCAACGTTTCCGGAACAGGAGAATGACAATGCTCACTCTGACCCTGATGGTCCTGTCCAGCGCGGTTGGGGCACCGCCACCGCGCCATGCAACCGAACCTGCCCGGATCCCCGCAATCCCGATGCGGCCGGATACCACTCCACCGACGTTCCCGGACCCGCCAGACTTCCGGGACTTTTGACCGGAGCGCCTACTGGAAGGTCAGCTCGATCTGGCCGAGCGAACCGTAATCCGCGACCAGCCGGTCCCCAATGTTCGCGAAACAGATGTCGGTGCAGACACCCGTGCTCACATAATCCCCTGCTCGCAAACCGGTCCCGTACCCGGTCAACCGGTTTGCGAGCCAGGTCAGAGCGTTCAGCGGGTGCCCCAGCACCGCCGCTCCCGTGCCGGATGCCTCTTCCTTCCCATTGAGGAAGAGCCGCACCGGATGCGCGGCCAGATCCAACGAGCGCCAATCGGCACAGCGCGGACCTCGCACCCAGCCGCCATGGCACGCGTTATCGACGATGAGCGCGCGCAGTCCCGCGGTGGTCCATTCGTCATAGCGGCTATCGACGATCTCGATGGCGGGCATCAGCAAGCCCACCGCATTGGCGACCTCGTCGCGCGAGTAGGGATCGGCGCGCGGCGGCAGGTCCGCCGCCATTTGAAAGCCGAACTCGGGCTCGATCACCCGCATGAAGAACGGCGAGGCGTCCACGGCAACTGGACTGTCCCACGTCGTCGCGGAAAACAGGCGGCCGAAGAAGGGCCCATCGGTCCCGAGATGCTTCTGCGCGATCTCGTTCGTGCAGGCCACCTTGTAGCCAGCCAGTTCTCCACCCAGCCGGTCGAGCCACGATCGAACCACGACGGCCTGATCGAGATAAGCCGAACGGACATCGGCCGGGGGCTCCGGCAGCGCCGGAATTCTATTCCTGTTGAAGCGAGCGGTGGTCAGAGCTCTTGCGTTGGCGCTCATCGGCTCAGCTTACTTGCGGCCGAGGGCCTTGCGCAACTCGGCCGAGATGCGTCCGCAGGTTTTTTCGAGTTCGCTCACCCGGAAATTCTTCGAGGGCTCGAAGGTCGACCAGATGACGCGCTTGCTCTTCACGTCCACCAGGAACAGGTTCCCCTTGCCGCGATGGAAGGTCGACGCGGGTCTGAAATCGCTTTCCCGCTTGAGTTGCTCGCTCAGAATCCGGTCGTCGGCATCGAGCTCCGCCTGGGTCTTTTCCGCGCCGCCGGGCTTCGATTCCGGAACCGCGGGAGGATAGAGTTCGGCCAGTTTCCGCTCGAAAGCCACGCCAATCTGGTCGGTGAAAACAGCGTCGGCGAGCTTGGGATCGGTCACCACTGGAAACACCGCCTCGCGGGTCAGGCGCTGTGCCAGGTACTGGTCGAGCCCGTTCGCCATGGGAAGCAGGTAAACGGACTGGACCTGGGTCAGGCCTTCCGCGGCCCACGCGGCGCAAGCCAGGATCAGAGACAGGAGGATTCGGCGCATACTCTCATACTATGACGCTCGCGCGTCCGGAAAAGACGGATACAATAGCAAGTTGTACAAGGGCGAGCGGATCACCGTCATCATCCCATGCCTCAACGAGGAGCAAGGCATCGAACAGGTCCTCCGCCGAACGCCCTCCTTCGTCGACCAGATCATCGTGGTCGATAACGGGTCGACCGACCGGACGGCGGAAGTCGCCGAATCGCTGGGAGCCTCGGTGGTGCGCGAAGATGTTCGCGGATACGGCCGCGCCTACAAGACCGGATTCTCCCGGGCCACCGGCGACATCATCATCACCCTCGATGGCGATCACAGCTATCCTCCCGACGCGATCTCCTATCTGGTCGAGGCACTGCTTCATCTGAATGTCGATTTTCTCAACGCCTCGCGATTCCCCGTACGCGATCGCCGCGCGATGAGCTTCAAGCACAAGTTCGGCAACTTCGTCCTGTCGTTCGTCATGTCGCTGCTGTTCTTCCGCTGGATCCGCGATTCGCAATCGGGCATGTGGGTGTTCCGGCGCAAGATTCTCGCCGGCATGATTCTCGAGTCGGATGGCATGGCGTTCTCGGAAGAGATCAAGATCGAGGCATTGCTTGCGCCCGAAGTGCGGTTCGAGGAGATCGCGATCCAATACTCGTCGCGACTGGGCGAGATCAAGCTGAACCCCTGGCGCGACGGCATCCAGAATCTGCTGTTCCTGCTGCGCAAGCGGTTTGCGCGCGGATCGCGCCATGCCTGAAATCACGGCCGTCATTCCGAACTGGAACGGCGCGCGATTTCTGCCCCGTGCGATCGAATCATTGAAAGCGCAGACGGTGCCCGTTTCGATACTCGTGGCGGATAACGGGTCGACTGACGGATCAGATCGCTCCGCTGAACAGGATGGCGCGCGAGTCGTCCGTCTCGAAGTGAATCAGGGCTTCGCACGCGCGGTGAACCTGGCCCTCGCCGAAGTTGCGAGTCCGCTGGTGGCGATCGTGAACAACGACGTCGAGCTCGAGCCGGATTGGGCGGCACGGCTGGCCGGGGCGGTCCTCGCGAGTCCGGACGTCTGGTTTGCCACGGGTAAGCTGCTGAGCGCTCGGGAGCCCGATCGAATCGACGCGACGTTCGACCTGGTTTCGCGAGCGGGCTGCGCCTGGCGCTGCGGAAGTGGCCAAGCGGACGGTGGGCCATGGAGTCAGGCGCGCGCGATCACGTTGGCCCCGCTCACGGCGGCACTGTTTCGCCGCGAACTGTTCGACCGGATCGGTCTGCTCGATGAGCGCTTCGAGAGCTACCTCGAGGACGTGGATTTCGGAATCCGGTGCGCGCTCGAGGGGCTCAATGGAGTCTACGTCCCGGAAGCGCAGGGTACGCATCAAGGCAGCGCGACGCTCGGAGTCTGGAGTCCGCGAATGGTCTATTTGCTCGCGCGCAACCAAGTCTATCTGGTGAGCAAGCACTACGCGCGAAACTGGAACGCCGGCACGCTGTGGCGGGTCCTGATGGGGCAGATGCTCTGGGGTTTGGTGGCCACGCGTCACGGAGCCGCCTTCGCCTGGCTGCGCGGCAAATGGGACGGACTCAACGATCGCGCGGACTTCGGCTCGCCGCACCCGCGCATTCACCATGTGCTCGGCGAGAGCGAGAATCTGCTTCGCGATCTTCAGGAATCGACGGGAATGGACCGGTATTGGCGACTGTACTTCGCATTGGCCTAACCGATGAACGTCGCCGCGGTAATTGTCACGTACGACTCGGAGGAGTTTCTGCCAGCGTGCCTCGACGCGGCGGCGCGATACTGCACGAGCGTGGTGGTGATCGACAATGGATCGGCCGATCGCTCCGTGGAAATAGCCCGGAACCGGGCGGGTGTCCGGGTGATTGCCAACTGGGAGAATCGCGGGTTCGCGGGTGGGGTGAACCAGGGATTCCGCGAAACGGACGCTCCCCTCGTCCTCGTGCTGAATCCCGATGCGATACTGCAAGGCCCACTCGACCCGTTGATCGAGGCCTGCGCCCAGCCCCGGACCGGGGCTGCCGCCGGACTCCTCGTAGGAGAAGATGGCCACCCGCAACTGGGGTTCTCCGTGCGCCGGCTCCCGTCCGCCTGGGCTCTCCTGTTCGAAGTGCTGGGCGTGAACCGGCTGTGGCCATCCAACCCGGTCAACCGGCGATACCGTTGCCTGGACCTCGATCTCACCACCCCTCAGACGGTCGAACAGCCGGCGGGCGCTTTCCTGCTGATCCGCCGGGATGTTTGGGAATCGCTTGGCGGCTTCGACGAGCGCTTCCACCCGGTCTGGTTCGAAGACGTGGATTTCGCGAAACGGCTTCTGGCCGCGGGCCATCTCACGGAATACCGGCCGACGGTGACCGCGGTCCATCGAGGGGGCCATTCGGTGGGTAAAATCGGCTCGGCGCACAAGCACCTGTACTGGTATGGTAATCTGCTAAAGTTCGCTTCGAAACACTTCCGGCCGTGGACCGTCCGGCTCTTGGGGGGAGCCGTCATAGCCGGGTGTTTCTTCCGAGCCGTCGCGGGGCTGATCCAAGGGCCGCCCGGCGCGCATCACGGGTATGGTAAAGTGGTTCGGTTTGCAGCCACTTACCTGCTGTACGGATGTACCGCCGGACGGATCGGGGAGGAGACCCGCCAGACGGAGGGAAGGTAAGAAGCTGAACTCGCCCTGGCTTTTTGGAAACACATGGCTTTTCCCGATCGGGTATCCGTAACCGTCGTCACATATAACAGTGGAAGGTTTATCAAGCGCTGCCTGGAGTCGATCCTCGCCCAGCAGTATCCCGCGCTGGACGTAATCGTCATTGACAACGCCTCCACGGACGGCACCACCGACATTCTCGAGCAGTTCGAAGAGCGCTGTCAGATTGTCTACAACGAAGAAAACATTGGCTTCGCCGCCGCACAGAATCAGGCCATCGGACTCAGTTCCGCGGAATGGGTGCTGACGCTCAACCCCGACGTCCTGCTCAATACGGACTTCGTGGCGAACCTCGTCGCGGCGGGCCAAACCGAGAAGCGAATCGGCAGTGTGTGCGGAAAGCTCCTCACCCTCACGGCCAATTTCGATATCCCGGACGAGCAGCGGGTGGACTCGACTGGCATTTATTTCAATCCGATGTTGCGCCATCTCGACAGGGGTAGCCTCGAGATCGAACGTGGACACTACACCACCCCCGAGTTCGTATTCGGCGCCACGGCCGCGGCAGCCCTCTACCGGCGGCGGATGATCGAAGACGTTTCTATCGGCGGGCAGTTCTTCGATGAGGACTTTTTCGTTTATCGCGAAGATGCCGATGTCGCGTGGCGTGCCCAGCTTCTCGGCTGGAAATGCCTGTACACGCCGTACGCATTGGCCTACCATGTCCGCAGCGTGTTGCCGGGCAAGCGGCGCGCCCTTCCCGCCGAAATCAACATGCATTCGGTGAAGAACCGGTTCCTGATGCGCATCAAGAACATCACGCCGGGTGTCTATCGCAAGAACTTCTTTTCGATCACGTTCCGCGACCTCGTGGTACTGGTGTGCTGCCTCACGCTCGAAACCTCTTCGCTCAAGGCGTTCTGGTTTCTCGGGAGGAATTTCGGCCGGTTCCTCGACAAGCGGCGCGAAGTCATGAGCCGCGCGCGCGTGACCGACGAGTACATGGCGGCGTGGTTTTCCTACAATCCGATCGCCTATCCGGCGCCGAAGATGTCGAAGGCACCGGCTCCTGTGACCGCGCGAGTCCGGCAATCGGGCCGGTAGGGCGCCACGCGCCCATGAAGGTCGCGATCGTCGGCACGCGCGGCATTCCCGCTAGCTACGGCGGGTTCGAGACGTTCGCCGAGGAACTCGCCACGCGCCTTGTCGAGCGCGGGCATCGGGTCGTGGTCTATTGCCGGTCGCAACACCACGAGCCCACCTTTCGCGGCGTGGACCTGTTGACGCTCCCGACGATTCGCCACAAGTACCTCGACACCGTGGTCCACACCGCGATCTCGACGCTTCACCTGATGACGCACCGCGTGGACGCGGCGCTGTACTGCAATGCGGCGAACGCGATCTTCACCTGGATGCCCCGTCTGGCGGGCGTGCCGGTGGCGATCAACGTGGATGGGCTCGAGCGGAATCGCAAGAAGTGGAACTGGATCGGCAGGCAGTGGTATGTCTTGGGCGAGCGATTGAGCACGATCTGCCCGAACGAGATCGTGAGCGACGCGCGGCGGATTCAGCAATACTACGCGGAACGGTATGGCGTGACCTCGACGTTCATTCCTTATGGCGCGGCGTGCGAGCGGGTGAAATCCACTTCGGTGCTCGACCGTCTCGGGCTCGAACCGGGCAAGTACTTCCTCTACGTCAGCCGCCTCGAGCCCGAGAACAATGCCCTGCTGGTGCGGCGCGCGTTCGAACAGCTCGACACGGACTTCAAATTGGCGCTCATCGGCGACGCGCCCTACGCGGCCGATTACATTCGCGCGGTTCGCGATACCAGCGATCCGCGCGTCGTCATCCCCGGCGCGATCTACGGCGACGGATATCGCGAGTTGCAGTCGCACTGCTTCGCCTACATTCACGCAACCGAAGTGGGCGGAACGCATCCGGCGCTCATCGAGGCGATGGGCCGCGGCGCGCTCACGCTCTTCCTCGAAACGGAAGAGAACAGCGAAGTAGCCGAGGGAGCGGGCATCGGATTCCGCGCCGAGGAATTGACCGATCGCATGCGCCTATCCCTCGCGATGCCGGAGGCGGATCGCGAAGCTTGGCGCCGCAAGGCCGAAAAGCGCGCCGCTGACCGCTACAGTTGGGACGCGGTCACCGACGCCTACGAGCGCCTGCTCCGGAGTATGACGCAACGATGAGGGCACGAAGCTGGATCGAGGTATCCCGCTCGGCGATCGCCGCCAACTACGATGCGGTCAAGCGGCTGGTGGGTCCGGCGGTGGAGGTCGCGCCAGTGGTCAAGGCGGACGCCTACCGTCACGGGGCGCTCGCGGTGTCGCGCATCGTCGAGTCGCGCGGAGCCCGCTGGCTCTGCGTCAGTAATGTCGATGAGGGAATCGCGCTGCGGGAAGCGGGTAGCGGCGCGCGGATTCTGGTGATGGCGGACTCGCTCGAAGCAAGCTTCTGCCCGATGTTCGAGTACCGGTTGACCCCGGTCTTGCACGACCTCGGAGAGATCGCCGCGCTCGACGCACTGGGCGAACCAGTTGATTATCACCTGAAGATCGACTCCGGAATGGGTCGGCTGGGAACGATCGCGCCCGCCGCGGAAATCGCGGCCGCGGTGCAGCGAGCACGCCACGCGCGCCTCGAAGGACTGATGACTCACTTCGCTTCGGCGGCCGACTACGTTGGCTCGCAGACCGCCGATCAATGCGCCCGATTCGACTGGATATGCGCTGCCCTCGAATCGCTGGGCGTGCGCCCGCCGATGCGGCACCTGTCGAGTACGATCGCGGTCGCGTATGGAAGGCGTGAGGCATGGCACGCAATGGTCCGGCCGGGCCATGCGATCTACGGCTATGTTTCGCCAGTGCGGACGAAGGGCATGAGTCCTGTTTCGCTCCTCGATGTTCGCCCCGCATTGTCTTGGAAAACTCGCCTGCTCGTGGTGAAGGATTTTCCGGCTGGAGCGCGCATCGGATACGGAGCCCAATTCACCACTCCCGCTCCCATGCGGATCGGACTACTCGCCGCTGGCTACGCGGACGGAATTCCGCATCGGTTGTCCAATCGTGGCCGTGTGATCGCGGGTGGTCAGTTCGCTCCGATTCTCGGAGCCGTGTCGATGGACGTGACCACGATCGACCTGACGAACGCGCCGCTGCTGCGGCCCGGTGATCCGGTGACGCTCGTGGGCCGCGAGGATGCAGCCAGCCAGGATGCGCAGGACCTGGCGCGCGCCGCAGGCACGATTTCCTACAGCCTGCTGTGCGGCATCAGCGCGCGGGTGGAACGGGTCTACGTCGACTGAAGGCTATGATGGAGGAGACTGCCCGGGTGGCGAAATCGGCAGACGCAGGGGACTTAAAATCCCCTGGTGGGAAACCACCGTGTGGGTTCAAGTCCCACCCCGGGCACCACGGTCTATAGATCCCGATAGCGGCCGAGTACGATCCCGTTCCGGCGCAGCGCCTCTTTTACCTCGAGCGAGCACAGTGCTTCGAGTTCACGCTGCCGGCTCTCCTTCAATCTCGTGCGCGACTCGCGCAGTTCCTCGCCGCAACGGCCCGGGTGGCACATGAGCTCCGTCGTCCCTTCGGGCAGCGAATCGATCAGGGCGGACAACTCCGAGGCCCCGAAGCGGCCGGTGATCTGGAAGCCCGCGAAGTGATCGGTCGAATGGAACCCGTGCCGTCTCGCCAATTCCGCGAAGGCTCCTCGGCGGGAGCCGATCAGCGCCGCCATCCAGCGCTTCTTCGCCGGCACTTCGATTGCCGGCGGCACCGGAAGATCGAACGGGCGCCGCACCCAGCGGACGCCGTACTTGGCCGCGAGCCTGCCCACCGCGTCGAGCACGCGTGGATGCAGGTGCGTATGCTTGTGCGTATCGAAGTGGGTGGGGATGATTCCGGCGCTGACGGCCCGCAGCAGTTGCGACTCGAGTTCGCGATAAACGTCGATGCGGCCGAGCGCGATCGCGGCGAAGAGTCCGCGAACGGTCGTGGGCAGGGCATGCGCGGGATCGGAAAGCGAGCGCGTTCCAACGAGAGTCAGATGCACGCCGACATCGAGATCCGGGCTTTCCTTGGCGAGCAGCACCGCTTGTTGGAACGCACCTCCGGTCGCCATCAGCGTCGCCGCCGTCAGGATTCCGCGGTGATGCGCCTCGATGATCCCTTCGTTGACGTCGTTGGTGAAACCGAAATCGTCGGCGTTGACGATGAGCCGCTTCATTCGTCCCTACACCAAACCGGCTCGCGGCCTCGTGTCCGCGCGCGCCCCGGTGCGCGCACAGTCAGCGGTACGCAACCGAGCCCCGACCGCGAGGAAGCGGTAGCTGCGCCGCTGTCGTAGACCGCTCCCTTGCGGTCGCGGCTCGGTAACGGGTTGCGAGCGTGCCTCGGTCAGAATAACCCCAGCTTGATGCTCAGGAACTTCTTCGGATTGGCGCGGAAGTCCTTCATGAAGCCCTGGAACTCGCGCGTGGTTCCGTTGAGCGACTCGTACAACTGCTGGTTCACCACCAGTTGCCCCAGCGTGCCCTTGCCGGAGTTGATGCCGTCGAGCAGCGAATCCATGCGGGCGATCGTGGCATGCACCTGCTTGACCAGCGCTTCGTCCTTGAGCAGCTTTCCGGCCGAGCCCTTGCCGGCGTTCAGATCCGCGGCGAGTGTCCGGAATTCCGCGATGGTCTTACGGATATCGTCATGCAGCGCGGTGTCCTTGAGCAGTTTGCCCGCCGTGCCTTGTCCCTGCTCGAGTCCGTCGATGAGCCGGTTTGTCTTTGCGATGGTACCGCGCAGGTCCTCCACGAGTGCATCGTCATAGAGCAGTTTCGAGATGCTGCCCTTGCCGCTGTTCACCTGCGCGATCAGCTTGCGCGCTTCGGCAGCGCTGCCGTTCAGGTTGCCATAGAGCTGATCGTCATAGATCAGCTTGCCGATCGATCCCTCGCCGCGCTCCACGACGCTGACGATGTTGTCGACGCGCTTGAGCATCACGTCCAGCGCGTTCAGCAGCCGGTTGCCACTATCGACCACCGCCTCCCATTCCTGCGGCTCGCGGCTCTTCAACTCGCCGCCGTCCTTGGCGGGCGTGGGTTTCGATCCCTTGCGGATATTGATGAACCGGCCGGCGAGCACGTTCTCGGAGGTCACCATCGCGATCGAGTCCTCGGGAATCGATGGGAGAAAATCGGAGAACACGCGCATCTCGACACGCACGAAGCGCTTCGGATCGGTGCCAGGGGCAAACTCCACCTTCATCACATTGCCCGCTTCGATGCCGTTGACCGACACTTTGGATCCGGCGACCAAGCCGCCCGAATCGCTCAGGAACGTGTAGAGCTTGGCGTAGGTGCGGAACAGCCCGCCCGGACCGGTAATCAGGAACATCAGCACGCCCAGCAGGACAAGCGCGATCAACGCGACCACTCCCACCTTCAGTTGGGCCCACGATACTTTCTTGGCGGACGGCATCAGGATATCTTTTCCAGGGGCTTGGCGAATTTCGAAACGTAGGGGTCGCGCGAGGCTTCCAACTCGTCCTGCGAGCCCTCGAACGCGAACCGCCCGTCTTGCATCACGACGAAACGGGTTTCCGGCTTTCCACGTTCCAGCTTACCCGTATTGGCATTGTAGCGATAGTTCGCAAGCAAATGCCCATCCTGGTAGCGATGCGTCGCGAGCGCCGTGGTGGTGTGGCGGATGTCGCGTTCCTTGGCGATGAGCGTCATGATGTTGTTGGCGGTGATGGGGTCGAGGCCCGCGGTCGGTGAGTCGTACAGCAGCAGACGAGGTTGCGTCACGATCGCGCGCGCGATCCCGACACGGCGGCGCATGCCGCCCGAAAGTTCGCTCGGAAACTTTCCGAGCGTGTGCCCGAGCTCGACGAACTTCAACGCTTCCTCGACGCGCGGCAGAACATCCGCTTCCGGGCAAAGCAAGGACTTCTGGTTTTCGAGCGGATAGGCGACATTCTCGGCGATCGTCATCGAGTCGAACAACCCGCCCTCCTGGAACAGGATGCCGATGCGGGCGCGCAGGTCACCGAGTTCCCGTTCGCGCAGCGACGTCGTTTCCTTGTCGAACAGCATCACGCGGCCTTCGTCCGGATGAATCAGGCCGAGCGCGGTCTTGAGAAGCACGGTCTTGCCCGAACCCGCCGAACCGAGAATCACGCAGGTGTCGCCCTCGCGCAACTCCCAATTCACGCGGTCAAGGACGACATTTTCGTCGAACTTCACCGTGACGCGTTCGAATCGAAGCAGGACAGGTGGCGCCATTAGTTCAGGTTGACGAAGAACGATCCGATGAAATATGTGGAGATGATGATCCACACCGACGACACGACGACGGCCTGCGTGGTGGCGCGGCCCACGCCCTGCGTTCCGCCCGACGCGCTCATGCCGTAATGGCAGCCCACGAGGGAAAGAATCATGGCGAAGACGAATGGTTTGAGAAGGCCCTGCACGACGTCGGAATAGTCGAGCGCGTTGTAGGCGCCGTTCCAGAACTGGCGCGCGGTCGTGAGATGCAGCACGAGCGAGCCGACGATCCAGCCGCCCACCAGACCCATGAAGTCGGCGATGATCACCAGCAGCGGCAACATGATCGAAGTGGCGATCAGCCGCGGAGTCACGAGCTTTTGCACCGGATCGGTGCCGAGCGCACGCATCGCGTCAATCTGTTCGGTGACCTTCATCGATCCGAGTTCGGACGCGATTCCCGAAGCGTTGCGGCCGGCAACGAGCAGAGCGGTCAACACCGGTCCCAACTCGCGCACGAGCGTGATCGCCACGATCTGACCGACTTGGCTAGCCGCGCCGTATTGGTTCAAAGCGCGCGACATCTGCAGCGTGATCACCGCGCCGGTGAAGAATCCGGTCAGAAGGATCAGCGGGACGCTTCCGAACCCGATCGTGTCCATCTGCAGGAAAACGTCGTCGAGATAATGCGGCGAGCGGAAGATGTTCATCACGGCCCGTCCGCACAAGACGATGAAGTTCTGGAGATTGAGAATCGGTCCTTTGAGGAAGTCGAACAAACTCTTTGCGGGCCTCCGAACGATGCTAGCATAGCTGTTTCGTGAAGGGCCTCACCGACATACCGGGCGTCCGCGTGGGTCACGCCTCCGACTTCGATGGGCTCACCGGATGCACCGCGATTCTGTTCGACAACGGAGCGGTGGGCGGCGTGGATGTCCGCGGATCCGCCACCGGAACCGTCGAACTGGGTCTGCTCGAGCCCGATCACGTCACCAGCCGGATCAACGCGATCGTGCTCGCGGGTGGCAGCGCTTATGGACTCGAGGCATCGTCCGGAGTCCGGCGTTTTCTTGGAGCAAAGGGGATCGGATTCCCTACCGGAGTGAAGCCGGTGCCGTTGGTTCCCGGAGCGATCCTATTCGACCTCGCAATCGGCAAGCCCGTGTGGCCTTCGCGCGAAATGGGCGAGCAAGCCGCGGCGGCCGCCACCGCGGACGCAGTTCAGGAGGGCTGCGTGGGCGCGGGCACGGGCGCGACGGTGGGAAAGCTGTTCGGAATGTCGCGCGCGATGAAGGGCGGAATCGGCTCGGCCACGGTCGCGCTGTCGGGGCCCTACGCGAAGGTGCGCGTCTCCGCGCTTGCGGCGGTGAACGCGTTCGGCGACGTGATTGATCCAGCGACGGGCCGCGTGGTGGCAGGTGCCCGGACTTCGGCAGACTCGACCGAATTCGCGATCATGTCGAAACAACTGAAGTCTGGCGCGCGTGGCGGCTTCGAGCGCCGCAACACGACACTCGCGGTAGTGGCGACCAACGCGAGGCTCGACAAGATGGGCGCGAACAAGCTCGCGGAGATGGCGAACATGGGCGTCGCGCGGACGATCAGCCCGGTGTGGACGCAGGCGGATGGTGACGTGCTGTTCGCGGCTTCTTGCGGAGAGGAGCCGGCGGATCTGATGGCGCTTGGTGTGGCAGCGGCGGAAGCGGTGTCGGAGGCGATCCTGCGTGCGGTGCGGTCGGCACGCACGATGGGCGGGGTTCCGGGCTTGGGAAATTGACGGTATCCTTCTAGGCAAGGAGCAACCAGTGACCGTTGAACTCACACCAGAACTCGAACAACTCGTCAAAGCCCGGGTCGAGTCGGGGCGGTATGGTTCCGCAAGCGAAGTGGTCCAGGATGCGCTTCTGCACCTAGACCAAGAGGACGAGTCGCGCCGGCTGAAGCTGGCCGCCTTCCATGCCCGCCTCGACCGGGCTTTGGCGGAGGCGGAACGGGGTGAGCTCTATGATGGCGAAGCCTATATGAAAGAACTGTTGGACGGTCTCGAGGACGAGGAGCCTGAACGAAGGGCCGGATGAGCGGCTACAGACTTACGGCTTCGGCGAAATGGGACTTGGCCGAAGTCCGAAGCTACTATCGGCAACAGGCGGGGCCGAAGGTGGCCCGCCAGATGCTCGAAGAGTTCGCCGAAGCGTTCGGTTTCCTCGGGAAAAATCCCGAGGCAGGACACGAGCGTCAGGATCTTGCGCACGGACGCCCGTTATTGTTCTGGCCGTTGCGTGAGTACCTGATCATCTATCTCGCCGGTTCTCAGCCCTTGAGGGTCGTACATGATCGTGCATGGGCGCCGGGATGTGCCGTCAATGATTCGCCGCTACCTGGGTTGATTGAAAGTGCCCGTCCATGACGCCCTGAAAGGCAGCACAGCGTTCGTCGCAGACGGGCGCGAAATTCCGGTTGACCTGTTGCATGCCATCGAGGACGGATCCCTCGTGCTGTTCTGCGGGGCAGGTGTTTCTCGTCGCTGCGGGCTGCCTGATTTCGAGGGGCTTATCGAGAAGCTTGCCGAAGTCCTGCGCCCCTTGCAAGATGACGAGAATGGATTCCTGTCCCTTGTAGGACAGGTTGCGCCCTCGTCTACGTAACCTGCGGCTGCCCGAACTCGACCTCACGGACGACGCTACTCCTCGCATACTGCACCTGGAGATCGCAAAGAACGGGCACCTGGAGCAATTCCCGAAGCATGCTTATGGCTGGTCAAGGAGACTTGCGGGGACGCGCTGCCGCCGAACAGCGCCGAACGCGCGGCCATGGCTGATCCGAATCGCGCAAGCGGATCCTACCGTCGCCGCTGACGCCGATTTTCAGACGCTTCAGGCGGCCCTGTCCAGATCGCCAGTCTAGCCGCTACGCCCGCGGAGCCGGCGGCGGCAGGTCCCGCGCCTCACAAACCGACGAGAATCCCGCGGTCCGGTGCGACCCGTCGCAGAAGGGTTTGTTCGCGCTCGCGCCGCATCGGCACAGCCCGATGACGGAACGTCCGCCGAGGCCAAACTCTTTTCCCTCCGCGTCATTGATCGAGAAGTCGCCTTCGACGCGAATCGATCCGTTCGGATTGATGGTGATCTTGGTAGCAGCCATAGACATTGGATGGTAGCAAAAAGCCGCCGGGTATAATCTTTGTCATGGTGCGCGTGGCGATCGCTCTTCTCCTCGCCGCCACCGTTCTACCCGCCGAAGATCCCGTGACGCCCGACACGATTCGCTTGGCGCGGATCCGCTATCACATGTCGCGGAATCTGACGCAGATCCCGAATTACACCTGCACGCAGACGATCGAACGGTCCACCCGCCGTGCCAAGGGCCGCAGGTTTCAACTGATCGACACGCTACGTCTGGAAGTCGCGCTGGTGAACGGCAACGAGATGTTCGCGTGGCCGGGATCGGGCCGGTTCTCCGACAAGAAAATCACCGACCTCGTGGGCCGCGGCGGCGCTATCGGAAACGGTGCTTTCGCCGGGCACGCGCGCTCGGTGTTCATGTCCGGCGCCCCGCGCTTCGACTACGAAGGCGAGGTCATGCGCGAATCGCGCAGGGTGTACCGCTATCGCTATTCGGTTCCGCTGCTGCTGAGCAACTACGAGATCAGGATCGGCGAACTCAGCGAGAAGGTGGGATTCAGCGGATACTTCGAGTCTGACGCGCTGACGCTCGAACCGCGCGAGCTCGAAGTGAATGCGGAGGAGATCCCGCCCACGCTGAAGCTGCAATCGGCCAAGAGCCGGATGATCTACCGCGCGGTCCGGATCGGCGAAAAGGATTTCTCGCTGCCGGAAACCGCGGAACTGGTCATGATGGATCTCGGCGGTAACGAGAGCCGCAACCTCACGACACTGAGCGGATGCCGCGAGTACACGGGCGAATCGGTGCTGCGGTTCGACGAGCCCACCGAAGCCGCGCTCGAACCGGTGACTGTCACCGAAGCCGTCGAGTTGCCGGACGGACTGCTGCTCGAGGCCAAGCTCGAAACACCGATCCGCCACGGTAAGACCGCGATCGGCGACATCATCGAGGCGGTGCTGCTCCAGCCGGCCAAGAGCAAGGGCCGCGTCATGGTGCCCAAAGGCGCGCGCCTGCGTGCGCGCTTCGCCGGAATCGAACGCGCCTATGTCCGGACCGAGGTGCTGAAAATGCAGCTTCGGCTCGAACAGGTCGAATTCCCCGGCGCGAAGGCCGCCGTGAGCGCGATACTAGTGGAAGCCGGGCCAATTATCGCACGCAACCTGCGCGTCGGCGTCGACAGCAAAGGCATCTTGTGGCTCTCCGGTAATCAACCGGAGCTGAGCCGTGGGGTACGGCTCGTCTGGCGAATCGAGAACAAAGAGACTAAGGAAGAACCGTGATCCATTTCGAATTGGAATCCGATCGGGAGCTGCTGAGCTCGGCGATGGATCTCGCCCAGCAGAAAGTGCGGCGTCTGATCGACAAGAAGCCCGAGTTCGTGCCGATGTATACCAAGAACGGGCGCTGGAAGCACGACAGTCCGAAATGGACCAACTGGTGCGATGGATTTTTGCCGGGGATGATGTGGGTCTTCCACAAGCACGAGGCGCAAAACGGCGGCGCCGACGCCAAGTTCTGGCGCGAGCAGGCCATCGCGTTCACCGAGCCGCTCGAAAAGTTGAAAGACGACGAGGAGGTGCACAACCTTGGCTTCATCCTCTTCCCCACCTACTATCGCTGGTACCGGCTCACCGGCGATCGCCGCGTGCATGAGGTGCTGATCCAAGGCGGCAAGACGCTCGCCTCGCACTTCCAGGAGAAGGGCCAGTATCTGCGGTCGTTCGTCGGCGACAATTCGCTGTTCATCGATCTCATGATGAACGTGGGCCTCGTCATGTACGCCGCGCGCGAAACCAATGATCGCCGCATGCGCGAGATCGCGCTTCGCCACGCGCTCACCACCCGCCGCGTGCTCGTGCGCGGCGACGGATCGGTGGCTCACGAAGGCCTGTTCGACATCAACACCGGAGAATTTCTCCGGCAGACCACGCACCAAGGCTATCGCGGCGACTCCTGCTGGTCGCGCGGATTGACGTGGGCGCTGTACGGATTCGCGCGCGCCTACGAATACAGCCGCGATCCGCACTTTCTCGACACCGCCGAACAGTGCGCCGACTACTACATCACGCACTGTCCGGCCGACGGCATTCCACCATGGGATTTCCGCGCGCCGGCCGACAGCCGCAAGCAGCGCGACACGTCGGCGGCGGCCATCGCAGCCGCGGGCCTGTTCCGGCTGTGCCGCACCGCGGCCGATCCGATCAAAGGCCACTTCTACTGGACTACCGCCGTCCGAATCGTGCGCGCTCTCTGCGAGAAGCACCTTGGCACCGATGAAGAATGGGAGGGCGTGCTCACGGGCGGCGTCTATCATCTGCACAAGGGTCTCGGCGTGAATGAATCAGTGATGTGGGGAGATTACTATTTCACGGAAGCCCTCGATCAGGCGCTCCGGAACGTCTAGCGCCCCGGAGAACCCATGGAGAAATTCGCGATCGGTCTGGACTACGGCACCGAGTCCGGCCGCGTCATGCTGGTGCGCCTGACGGATGGAGTGGAAGCCGCGTGGTCGGTCGTGCCCTACACGCATGGCGCGATGGATCAGAAGCTGCCGGACGGCACGCCGCTCGGCCACGATTGGGCGGTGCAGGATCCGCGTGACTACCTGCTCGTGCTGCGCGAAGGAGTCCCTTCGGTCCTCCGCCAGGCCAGTGTCAAGGCGGAGCAAGTGGTGGGAATCGGCGTCGACTTCACCGCCTGCACGATGCTTCCCACTCTCGCCGACGGCACGCCGCTCTGCTACGTCTCGGGCTTTTCGTCGAATCCGCACGCCTGGGTGAAGCTCTGGAAGCATCACGCCGCTCAGCCTCAGGCCTCGCGGATCGAAGAGACAGCAGCGCGTCTGGGCGATCCGATCCTCAGGCCGTCGTGCGGGAAGTATTCTTCCGAGTGGTTTTTCTCGAAGGTGCTCCAGATTCTTGAAGAGGCTCCGGAGGTGTACGCCAAGGCCGATCGCATGATCGAAGCGGCGGACTGGATTGTCTGGCAGCTCACCGGAAACGAACGCCGCAACGAGTGCTGCGCCGGCTACAAGGACATGTGGATCAAGGGTCACGGATACGCGTCGAAGAGCTTCTTCCGCGCTCTCCATCCGCAGCTCGAAAACGTAGTGGAGGAGAAGCTTTCGACCACGATGCATCCGCTCGGGTCGAGCGCCGGCGGACTCACTCCCGCCATGGCCAACGCCACCGGACTTCTCGCGGGCACGCCCGTGGCGGTGGGCGTCATCGACGCGCATGCAGCGGTTCCCGCTTGCGGCGTGACGGGTCCGGGCGCGCTCGTCATGATCATGGGCACTTCGCTTTGCCACATGCTGCTCGGCGAAACCGGGCAGTACATCGACGGCGTCGCGGGTGTCGTGCAAGACGGAATCCTACCTGGATATTGGGGCTATGAAGCGGGCCAAGCCGCGGTGGGCGATCTCTACGGCTGGTATTTCAAGACGTTCCGGATGAATCCGGATGACGCCACCACGGGAGCTTCCGCCATCCGGCCCGGCGGCACGGGCCTCGTAGCACTCGATTGGTGGAACGGCAATCGCAGCATTCTAATGAATGCGGATCTCACTGGCTTACTGCTCGGGGCGACTCTCAACACCAAGCCCGAGGAGATCTACCGCGCTCTCATCGAATCCACGGCATTCGGTACCTACACCGTGATCAAAGCGTTCGAAAAGGGTGGCGTGCCGATCGACCGGCTGGTGGCCTGCGGCGGATTGCCTCTCAAGAGTCCGCTCGTCATGCAGATTTTCGCCGACGTGACCAATCGCGAGATCCACTTGCCGCGGTCGCTGCAAGCCTCCGGACTCGGCGCCGCCATCCACGGCGCGGTTGCCGCCGGAGCCTTCCCGGACTTCGCTTCCGCCGCCGCACAAATGTCCGGCGGATTCGTGCGCAGCTTCAAGCCGCACGCCGAAGCCCACGCGATCTACGAACGCGTCTACGCCGAGTACATGGTGCTGCACGACATGTTCGGACGCGCGGCCGAAGGCCCGATGCAGCGGCTGAAAGCCCTCAAGCTGGAACGGCACAGGAATTGACCATGCTCCCCACTTTCGACGACATTCAACGCGCCGCTGAGCGCATCTCTCCGATCGCTCGCCGCACGCCCGTGATGACATCGCGGACCTTCAATGCCCAGTTCGGCGGCGAAGCGTTCTTCAAGTGCGAGAACTTCCAGACGGGAGGCGCATTCAAGATCCGCGGCGCTTCGAATGCGATCTTCGCGCTGGCGCCAGAAGTCCGCGCCAAGGGTGTCGTCACCTACTCGTCGGGCAATCATGCGCAAGCGACGGCCATCGCGGCCCGCCACGCCGGAATCCCGGCGACGATCGTCATGCCGGACGACGCACCGAAATCGAAGCTCGCCGCCACGCGCGGCTACGGTGCGACCGTGGTGCAGTACGATCGCATGCGCGAGAACCGCACGGTGATCGGCGAGCGGATCGCCAAGGAAACCGGCGCGACGATCGTTCCTCCTTTCGATCACGCCGATGTCGCGGCGGGACAAGGCACGGCGGCCAAGGAACTGCTCGAGGAAGTGCCCGATCTCGACGCGCTGGTGGTCTGCGTGGGTGGCGGTGGGCTCATCTCCGGCTGCGCTATCGCCGCCAAAGCGATGCGCCCCGGGATCCGCGTCTTCGGGGTCGAGCCCGAAGGCGCCGACGATTTCCGCCAATCGATCGAAGCCGGCCGGATCATCGAGATCCCTCCCCCATCGACGATCGCTGACGGGCTTCGCACGCTCGCGCCGGGCAAGATTACGTTCGAAGCGGTGAAGCAGAACGTCGAGAAGATCGTGCTCGTATCCGACGACGAAATCCGCGCGGCGGTGCGATTCCTGCTGTTCCGGATGAAACTGCTGGCGGAACCGAGTGGGGCCGTTGCCACCGCGGCGGTGATGCATGCCAAGGTGCCGGCCGGACTCGGTCGCGTGGGGATCGTGATCTCGGGCGGTAACGTCGACCCGGATGTGCTGGCGGGGTGCTTCTGAGCGCGGCCGCACGGATCTCTCCCGAAGATGTGTAGCATGCGATCGGCGCCTCCCGACAAGCGATAGATAGCCGCCTCCCACCCCGGCTGGACAGACGGCGAGTTGATCAACTACGTGATCACCGCCAACCGCCGAGGCTGGAAACTTGCAAGCACAGCGTGGACTGACAGCGGATCTCGGCGTTCGCCCAATGGATCGCGCACGCCGCTGACGGCCGGCATGATGGAGCCGCCGCCACGGCACGCCTCCGGCTCTCGGCTGGATCACTCTTCCATTCAATCCGGAACACGTGAGCCCGGTCACGTGGTTCGATTTCCGCTGTTCGGGATAACGCCGCTTGCGGAACCGAGCGGCACAGTGGTACGCGGACCAGGACGCCTGAACCCGATCTTCGGCAGCTCGGTGACCCGTGGGCTCGCCTGGTTGCCCCAAGTTAGCTAATCAGTCGAGCAATAGCACAAATCTGTCAGGAATCGACGATGCAGGCCGGTAGACACCCCGGATGGGGTGAGTAGGTACCATGAGTCACAGAGATAATATCTGGCTTACCTACCTTGCCTGGTGCCCCATTGCTTGGCTGAACGATACGTATCGAACGTCTGCAAGTTTCCGGCCACTCCAGTGACCCGGACCGGGGCGGAAGATAGCCTTTACTTGCGCCCACGCGAACCCTATGATTGCTGTACGGTAAAATACTTACTTTTGTCTTACCGTTCTTCTCGGGCCAAGGAGAAACTGCCGGGGAGAAGCATCGAAAAGGGAGCTACGAAATGAATCATCGACGGTTCTTGCGTCCCGTGGGCATGGGAGCGCTCATGGCATTGGGTTCGCTGCCTGCCTGGGCACAGCAAGCCAGCATTACCATGTCCTGCAACGGCGCGCTTTGCTATCAGAACAACACGGAGTGGAGCCTCACGAAAGAGACGGTGCCGAACCCTTTCGGCGATGTGACGCCGCCCGCAACAGTCATATTTAACGTAACGGCGACCAAGGGTGCCACGAGCGCGAACACGATTCGCGCGGTTGGATACGTCATTGTGACCAACTCCGGAAGTGCTCCAGCTACAATCGGAAACATCGTCGTCAATCTGCAGAAACCTCGAAGCGGCGGCGGAAGCCCGCCGTGGGTATCGGCTGCGGCCAACTGTGCCAATGCCACCGGTGGCGACGCGGCTACGGGTTGTAATATCGTTGCCGCCGGCACTCAGGAGAGCGCCTCCTTGAACCTCGTGCAGGCCGGCCCCGTCGGCGGCCCCGTTGCGCCGAACTACGCGGTGGCCGGTGCGCAGGGCACCTTCATCGAAACCGCAGGATCCGGGAGCATCAATTTCACCGATGCATCGGACAATTCGGTCTTCTCGCTGGTCCCCCAGCCTATCATCGGCGTTGGAGCCTCGGTCACACTGAAGTATCAGGCCGAATTCAACAATACGGTATTGAAGATCCCTTCGGGAACGTCGCTTCGCACGGAAGTGCTGGTGACTTTCGGCAACGCGGGCGCTCGTGGCGGCGGCGGAGCTACCGCCTCGAACATCGACATCAACGGAAATGGCGTGATCAATAACCCCGACGAAGCCAACGTCCGTACGGTACCTTGCCGAAACACGTCGGCGCTGCCTGCACTCGAGCAATCCAACGGCTCGGTGACGCTGAGCGACAGGTCAACCGACATCTCGACCACCGGCTCGGTTAGCTTCGCCAACTTCGCGACGACGGTGGGCGGCGGAACCGGTTCCGAGCCCATCGTCGCTACAGCCACGCGTTCGGTAACCGTGGATATCACGGGCGGCGAGGGAACTCTGACGAATACCGCTCACCTGGACGGCGCGAGCACTGTCACAACCGTCAACGGACCGATCGATCCTGAGTCGGGCTTGCCTACGGTTGTGTACACCTTCCCGTGCTGCGTCGGAGTGGACCTTGACGCAGCCTCGACGGTCACCGTGGTCACTTCGCCGACCCCTAGGGATGGAGACTATTGCACATTCTCTCAGGGCGGATTCGGAGGGACGGGCACACCATTCAATCTTCTGAGCGCCAACTTCGCCACTATCTATCCGTCAGGTGTGGAAGTGGGCATCCTTGGCGCTGGAGGATTCTCCATGCGCTTCACCACCCCAACCGCGGTTCAAAGCTACCTTCCGGCGGGTGGTGCCGCAAACAAGTTAACTGCGGACTTGGTCGACCCCACCTCTACCGCATCCGGCCAGTTCGGCGGCCAGACGCTTGCACTGAAATTGAACGTTGCGTTGAGTGGCGTTGCCTCGGGAATACCGCCCGGATTCGGAAGTCTCTACTACTGTCCTGCATCGCTCACGGATTCGCTTCGCGGCCAGACGGTGAGCCAGATTCTGGCGGTAGCCGAGACTGCACTCGGTGGTGGAGCGCTTCCCGCAGGCTACAACTACAGCAGCCTGGCTGGTTTGGCGGCGAATCTCGACCTGTCGTTCGACGGAAAGAGCACCGCGTTTCCGGCCTGCGGCGTGGCGAGCGCTTGGGCGGTCGCGAACTTGAGCAAGACTGCTTGCCAGTGAGGCACCCGCTTCATAGTCACAAAGGGCGGCCACTTCCGAGTGGCCGCCCTTTTCGTTTCATCAATTCGCGGTAAACGAAGCCGCCGGACTCGTGGCAGTAGCCCCGCCCGAGGACGCTGCGGCCGTTGCCGAGTGGGTCCCGCGCTGCTGCGTCCGGTAGCTCCATGTCGCGACGCCCGAGGCGTTCGTCGTCGCGGTGCCCGCCGACCGCTGCCCACCGGGCCGCGTCACGGTGAACGTAACCGAAGCGCCGGAAACGGGGCCGCTCGACCTGGTTACCGTTGCCGACAGCGTCACGCTGGCGCGGACCGCAACGGACGTCGGACTCGCGGTAAGCGAGACCGAGATCGGTTCCGGCGGCGCCGTGACGGTGACGTTCGCGGAGGCCCCGCCCGAATGGTTGGCGTCGCTCACGCTCGCATTGACGGCGTAGGTTCCGGGGGTAAAGCCCGACGGCACCGATTTGGTCATCGCGGTGGAGAGCGTTTGCCCCGGCGCGATCGCGAGGCTGGCGGCACCGAAAACGGTGGCCCATCCGGCGGGAAGAGCCGACCCGAGTGAGAAGGTGCTCGCGGTACACCCCGCGGTGTCATTATTCGTGACCGAGAGGGTGTAGCCCGCGTTGGTGCCGGACTGCGCCGACGGGTTGGGGGGCGACAACGTCACGGTCGGATTCACGCGGCTGCACGGCAGCGCGCCGTAATTCACGTTGAGCGATAGTGCGCTCGAGCTGACACCGGTGACCGAAAGGGACACGTTGGAGTACGGGTCCACCCAGGTTCCGGTGAGCGCGGGGTCGCTGAATCCGCTCGCCGATCCTGGCGTGTAATCTAGCAGGTGCGTGCGCGTGCCTGTTGTCGAGTCCTGGTAATGGACCAGAGCGCCCTGGAACATCTGCGCGGTCGAACTCCACGAGTTGTGATAGAGCCCAACTGGACGGCGGAACTCTACCCAGAGCCACGCGTCATTGCCGGTCCCGCGCCGGATCTTCAGCGCCTGCAAACCCGCGGCGGGCGTTTCCACCGGAAGCACGGAGTGGCTTCCCGTCGTCTCGGTGGTTAGCACCTGCGCGCCGCTCAGCCATCCCATTTGGACCTTGTGTGGAACCCCGTAATGGCCGAAGTTCCAGCTTCCCATCGTCGAGAACGGATCGCCGTATTCGTTGAGCGTTCCCGCCGTTCCCACCGCTCCGAGTGCCTCTCCGGTGAAAAGGCGCGAACTCGCATGGTGGAGGGTCAGGTTGTGTCCGCCTTCATGTGTGGCGAGCTTGACGCCGTTGTCGACGCCACCCATGTAGCTGGCGAGCAGCCATGAGGTAGACGCCTGGAAACTACCGTCCGCCGATGAGAGCGTGCCGCAGCCGAGGGTGCCGAGTCCAGCCCACGAGCAACTGCCTGGATTCGGGAACACGATGAAGACACGGGTGAACTGCGTGAAGTTGACGGCGGTGTCGGCGGCCGCGATGGCAGCCGTGCGCATCAGGCTGTACTCGTCGCAAGAATAGATCCGGTCGAGCGTGTAGGGGCCCACCACGGTTCCAGTGGCGGAGGCCTTTCCGTACGAGGCTTCCTGCCAGTACGTGTTGACGGACCGGCCGGAGGTCGCAAAGAAGATCCCCGACACGCCCGCTTGGGTCACGGTGGAGGGCAGGGGCACGCCCGGGAAATCCACCAGGATGACCACGCTGTTCTGCGCGCCGGTGGTGCTGCATCCAGCCGCCACCGTCACATCGGAGCCGTAGCTGACATTTCCCGCGGCCACCACGTTGTTCAGCCGAATGCCGCTCGCGGTCACGATATTGCCGGAAACGCAATGGGGCTCGCCGTTGGCCGAGTAGAGATTCAGTGTCTCACGTTCGTTGCGGATCCGGACTTCGAAGCGGCGCGTCTTGCGGTCGGGATCGTCGAAGATCACGTGGTCGGACTTGCCCTGCCACTGGCCGTGCTCCTCGAGGGAAACGGACGAGGCCGGAAACTTGCCAGCGAGATCGGCGCGCAGTTCTTGCGCGAAAGCCAGCCCAAGGGCGGCTTTTGGATCCTCACGGATGAGCGCGCTCAACGCCGTCGCGCGTTGGACGAACACCGGCGCCGCCTGGGCGCGGATATCGGCGGCCTGTGCCGGGGATGCGCGCTGAATCGCGCCATGAAACTGCAGGACGCGGTTGTTGAGTCCGCGAACGGCGTCCGCGTTGGTTTGCGCGCTGATAACAGGAACGAACGCCGCCACTCCGAGCAGCGCAAGTAGTCTTTTGGGCATCGGACTCCTCTCTTATGGACATGGAAGACTCATGTCTTCCTCCACTATGAGAGTCACTTTTGCATGGCTCAATAAGGCCAATCTCTTGCCCGTTCCCAGATTCTTACCCGAGTACTGGTCTCGCTCGCGTACTGAGGAGGCTGCGGCCTCAGGACAGCTCCTGCTTGGTCACCTGGACCAATTCCGCCCGGTTCTTCACGCCGAATTTCTGGAAGAGACGCTGCAGTCCGGCCTTCACCGCAGCTTCCGAGATACCCATCCCGGAAGCGATCTGCTTGTTGGTCATGCCCCGGCGGACGAATCGGAGAATCTGGCTCTCGCGCGAACTCGGACTTCTGCATTCACCGCGGACAAGGCGTTCAGGCAGGCGGACCAGGGCCTCCAGGAACGGTGCGTCTACCCAAATCGAACCGGCGGTGACGGTGCGGATTGCCACCACCAGATCGGACACCTGCCCCCTTTTTGATAGCGCGCCCCCCGCGCCGGCCCGCAGCAGATCGGCAACATCGGCCGCCGCGAGACTCCCGGCCAGCACGATCGTCCGGCGCCGAAGATTGGCCGCGACGCCTCCGAGAAAGCGGGCCGCGCCGTCATCGGGCAGATCGCCGTCCAGCAGGAGTACACAGGAATTGGTCGCGATGAGGGAGGAGGCCAGGCCAACGGCTTCGCACACCTCGCATGGACCGTCACCTCCGGTGAGCCGAGTTCCCTCGAAAGCAGCGCGCCGAGAGCTTGCCCGTCCAGCGGGAACCGCTGAATGATCAGGAGCGATGGATTGGCTTCTTTCGGCATCGTGATAGCCGCGTGTTTCCGCTGAGTAGCGGTGCCCGTCAGCCACGCGCTGATTGGGACGCTTGGCGCGTAGCTGTTGCGGTAAGACCAACCGCATGATACAGCAAATTATCCTGGGCCGGGACGGCATCTAGTGACTTTGTGTTATCACTCACATCCGCGGGAGTGCCCGTGAGGCTGAGGTGGATGGGCGCGCATTGTCGCCCGCGCGGGAGGCATTGCGTGCGAATCGATTGGGATCGTCCAGCTGACGCGACGGCGCGTCGCCTTCCGTTTCCGGCTCGTCGACCACCGGGAAGGGCGTCCCGGCCGGGGAAACTCCCGGCAGCTTCGTCGTGCTCCCGTGCGGCCGAAGGGCCGGCCTGATGGATCCTCGCGACAATCGACTCTGTGAAAGCCGTCCTGCCGGTGACGTTCCGCACCCTCGGTCCCCAGCCTCGCCGGACTGTCGGAGCAAGTACACGTCCGCCGCAAGCGTAGTCGCCATCCCGCCGCCTTGGGCCACGCAGGCACCACCGCTTGAAGCTGCTGGTCTGAAGTGGAGCGGCATCTTCCTCAGTGGCTCTCCCCAAGCGAATGCGTACGAAACCGTCAAGACTCAAGCGAGCAAAACGCATGACTGGGCTCTTTCGGTCACACCGGGAGAATACCGCCGGGTAGTCCATATAGTCCCCGAGGCTGTCAACCGATCGTCTTACCGATGGCGATGCAATGGTCCGAAAAATACGAGACAGGTGTGGTGCGAATCGACGATCAGCACAAGCGCCTGTTCGAGTGGGTGAACAAGCTGGAGCAGCATGTGAAGGGAGCCCAGGGTCACTTGGACGTCGAGGATCTCCTCACCTTTCTCTCCACCTTCACGCGTACTCACTTCATGTACGAGGAGATCTGCATGATGCAGCGCAAGTGTCCTGTCGCCGAAGTCAATCTCCAGGCACACAAACGGCTGCTGGGCGTGATCGAGGATTTCCGTGCCCGCCTCGCCGCCGGGGAGTCAGATCGCGAGATCGCGCGGCAACTCTATGTCGCCGCCGAGGGCTGGCTGACCGGGCACATCTGCAAGATCGACACGCAATTGCGGCATACGTCGCAGGAAACAGCACGCGTCTGAGGCCCGTCCGGCGCCAGACACGCTAGACTGGTTCCCAGTGGCGTCGCCCGCGATGCAAAAGTCCGATACCGCGAAAACCGCCGCGCTCCTGGCGGCCGAACCGGCGTTGGCGGAGGCGCTTCGATGGTTCTCCACCGAAAAGCGCTGGATCAATGAAAAGCATCTCGAACTTTGCCGCATCGCCGCGCCCACTTTTCAGGAACAGGCGCGCGCCGAATGGATGGTCGCGCAGTTCAAGGCGCTGGGCTGCGACGCCAAACTCGATCGTGCCGGCAATGTCCTCGCGTATCTGAACGAACAGCACGATGGTCCGCTCGTTGCGCTCACCGCGCACCTCGACACGGTTCTCGAACCGCGCACGGCCGAGGACATTCGAGGCAGCCGCGACGGCGAGCTCCTCGGGCCCGGCGTCTCCGACAACGGAGCGGGTTTGGCCGCGCTGCTCGCCGTGGCCCACGCGGTCCGCGTGAATCGCATGCTGCGCGCGTCGCGCCTGCCGCTCGTGCTCGTCGCCAATGTCGGCGAGGAGGGAGAGGGCAATCTGAGCGGAATGCGCTTTCTGTGCCGGCCCTCGGGAATGGGCGGCAAGATCCGCTCGTTCCTCGTGCTCGATGGTCCGGCCACCGATCACATCACGAACCGCGCGCTCGCCAGCCGCCGGTACGAGATCATCTGCACCGGACCTGGCGGGCACTCGTGGAGCGACTTCGGTACCGGCAATCCGGTCCACACTCTCGCTCGTGCCATTGCCTACTTCGCCGAGCAGCCGCCTCCGAACGGAGCGGGCGCGCCGCGCAGCACCTACAATTTCGGACTGATTGAAGGCGGCACCAGCATCAATTCGATTCCAGTCGATGCACGCGCCAAAGTCGACCTGCGATCGGAAAGCCCGTACCGTATCGACGAGATGGCCGCGTTGCTCACCGGAGCGATCGAGCGCGCCCTCGAGGTCGAGAACGAACGCGCCACCGGCGGCCGGGTGAACGCGAAGATCCGCGAGATCGGCGCGCGTCCCGGCGGGCAACTTCCCGAAGGAGCGCGAATCCTCGCGCATTTGCGCTCGACCGATTCCTACCTCGGAATTCGTGCTCATCTCGACTGCGCTTCGACTGATGCGAACGTGCCGCTTTCGATGGGCATCCCGGCCGTGTCCATCGGCGCGGGCGGACAAGGCGGTGGCGCGCACACGCCAAACGAATGGTTTCGTCCGGAGGGGCGCGAGGCCGGACTGCGCAGAATCCTGCTCACGTTGGTGATGCTCATGCGCGATCTCGACGAGGCGTCGGCTCGCTAGCCGGCGCCGAGACGCTACGGCGATACGGCGTGAAGGAACTGCCCGCGACCTTCCTCATCGATCGCGAAGGGCGCATCGCGGCATCCCATCACGGACTAGTGGCCCGCGAAGTCTACCAAGCACAGATCGAAGCGCTGCTCATCGAGTATTGAGCACGCGAACGCGCCGCTGAATCCAGATCAGCAAACCCGCGAGGGCCACCGCGACCGCGAGCGATCGCATGGCCTTCGCGAGAAACAGGGCGTCCATCACCGGCCATTCGAAGGTGAAGCGGCGAAGTTCATCCCAGCGCTCCGCGGTCCAGTGCCAGCCGGTATGCGCGATCATCGCGGAAAGGATGATGGTGCCCATCCGCTCGGGTACGATCCTCGTGAACGCGAAGTTCAACGCCGGAATCAGTACCGCGAGCGCGGCAAGCTGGCCCGCTTCGACGCCGAGATTGAAGCAGACCAGCGACGTCAGCAGGTGCGAGCCTGCGAACTGCAGCGTCTCGCGGAGGCCGAACGAGAATCCGAAGCCATGTACGAGTCCGAAACCGAAGGCGATCAGCCAACGGCGCGAGACCTCGCTCGCACCCACGATGTTTTCGAGCGCCATGTAGACGATCGAGACGGCGATCAGCGCTTCGATCAACGCGGGGAACCAAAGCGCGCCGGGCGCGAGATCGAAGGCCGAGGCGAGCAGCGTGATCGAGTGCGCGACGGTGAACGCGGTTACCACCAGCACCAGCGGTTTCCATTGGCGGAACGGAATCACCAGACACGCGAGAAACAGCAAGTGATCGGTGCCATCGAGGATGTGTGACAAACCGAGCCGCACGAATCGGATCGCCGCCTGTGTCCAGCTCGGGTCGAGCGGAACCACGCCCGGATCACCCGTGAACTCGAAGCCGCGCACCGCGCCATCGGGCAGCACGAAGCGGAGCGCGGTGACGACACGGGCTCCGAGATGCTGCATTCCCGGCCGCACCGAAAACGCGGCGCGGTCCGACTGGATCGAGTATTCGAGCAGTGCGTCGAACCACACTTGCCCCGCATAGACATTGGCGCTGGTGGGGAGGCGCGGTCCGGTGATGTGGGCCGAGGCCTCCTCGAAGGTGGCGAACGAGCGATCCGATTCGATCGAGATCTGCGTGGCGATGACCCGATGCGCGCGCTGGCGCGTGCCGCTCTCGTGGATCTCCAGAAAATCGCCGATCCACAGCGTCGCATACTGTTCGAGTTTCGGCGCCAGTTTGTCGATATCGAGGTATCCCTGCGGCGTCGCGGGAAATTCGAGATCGCGAATCGCACCGAGCGGAATCCGCGCCGCGACGAACATCCGGTTCCCGCGCGGCTTCAGAATCAGGTGCGCGGCGGCATCCTTGGGGATCTCGTGGGCGCGCAACGCCGTGGCGGCAAGGGCGGCAAGAACGAGCGTAGCGGCCAGGACTTTCAATCGTGTATCATAACCTACGCCATCTGGGCGGAGAATACACAATGACGCGGAAACATCTATCCATCACGGCGTTCGCCACGGTAGCGGGCGCCTTGGCCTTGGGCTCGTGGCTGATCGAGAAGCGGGCCGTGGTGCAAGCCGCGACCGCGCAGGCACCGAAGTTCGAAGTGGACCCGCTGTGGCCCAAGCCGCTGCCGAATCACTGGGTGATCGGCACGGTGATCGGCGTCGGCATCGACGCAAAGGACAATGTCTGGATCGTCCACCGCGAAGGTTCGCTCGAGGCGAAAGAGAAGTACGCGACCTGGGAACCGAAAGCCGCTACGTGCTGCGTACCCGCACCGCCGGTACTCGCCTTCAATCAGGATGGCGACCTCATCTCCCACTGGGGAGGCCCGGGGAAAGGTTTCGATTGGCCGGCGTCGAACCACGGCATCGACGTGGATCACAAAGGCAATGTCTGGATCGGCGGCAACGGACGCGGCAAGGCTCCCGGCGCCTCGGCGCTCCCGCACGACGAGACTCGAATGGGCGTGGGCGCGGTGCACGACAGCTTCGTGCTGAAATTCACGCAGGCGGGCAAGTTCATCGCGCAGCTCGGCAAGCCGTTCCAGGGCAAAGGCAGCAACGATCCTGATCACCTAAAGCTGCCGGCCAAGACGCTGGTCGATCCGAAAACGAACGAACTCTATGTCGCCGATGGCTATGGCAATCGTCGCGTGATCGTTTATGATGCCGATACCTTGAAGTACAAGCGGCACTGGGGCGCCTACGGCAACAAGCCCGACGACACGCAACTTCCGAACTACGATCCGAAGGCTCCGCTCGCCAAACAGTTCCGCACCCCCGTCCATGGCGTGGCGCTGTCGAACGACGGCATCCTCTATGTTTGCGATCGCACCAACAATCGGATCCAGAGCTTCAAGACCGATGGAACGTATCTGAAAGAGACGGTCATCGAGAAGAACACACTCGGCGATGGAGCCACATTCGATGTGGCACTTTCGCGCGACGCACAGCAGCAGTTCATCTACGTGGCGGATGGATCGAACATGAAGGTCCATATCCTGAAGCGCGACACGCTCGAGTACCTGACGAGCTTCGGCGACGGCGGGCGGCAACCGGGCCAGTTCTACGCGGTCCACAGCATCGCGACCGATTCGAAGGGCAACATCTTCACGACCGAGACATATCGCGGACAGCGTGTGCAGAAGTTCAAGTTCCGTGGTGTGGGTCCGGTGACCAAGCGGGATCAGGGTGTGGTTTGGCCGAAGCTGCCGAAGAGCTGATTCCGGCAAGTTCGGCGGATTAAGCCGGGAACCATTTTCGTAGCGGCGGGGTCTATGGCGAAGTATGAGGACCTCACTGCTGCTGCTGCTCTCTTGTATCGCGGCGGCAAGCGCTCAGACTGACCTTTCGCAAGCCCGAGTAGCCGCCGCGAAGGCGCTGCTGGAGATTGGCGCGGATGCCGCCGAGCCTCATTGGGCGCGGATCGAATCGATCTTGCCGGCTCTCCCGCCGGACTCGATGGAGCACGCGGGCTCAGCCGGGTCACTGGCGAGCGATCTCGTCTCCGCCGGCCAGGACATCCGGGGATTTCGCGTCATGGACGAAGCCATTGGCCGCATGTCGCATCTGCCGGACGCTCACCCCGCCATGATCCGATTGTTGGACTGGAAGGCCGCGGCGTTTCGAAACTCGCGCCGCTACCGGCAGGCGGCGGAGGTGCGCGAGAGAATTGCTGCTGCGCAGCCCATCTCGGATCTCACCGCCCTGCGTAAGGCCAAGTACGATCTCGCGGCGGCTTACGGAATGGCCGGGCAGCATGAAAAAGCCGTGACGATCCTCCAGGAGTTGCGTGCCTCCGGGAAAGGCCGGCTGCTGAGCAACCCGAATGCGATGCTTGCCGATTCGTTGATTCAATTGCGACGCTTCGCCGAAGCCGAGGCGCTGATTCGCGAGCAAATGCTTCGGTCCGAGACGGATCACGAGAAGGCCTCATGGCGGTTCACTCTCGGACGCTTGCTTTTCGAGGAGGGACGTACCGCTGAAGCCAACGAGATCGGGTACGACGGTCGCGGGCCCCACATCTTGGCCTGCGGCTTCCGTGACATTCCGAAAGAGCTCGGCATTAGCCACTTGTTGGTGTCCGGGGCTCCGCGGAACGGCGCAACCGGAGAGATCGCCTTGCGCCTACACGCACATCTGGCCGCTGCTTCGGAGCTTTCGGGCTATGCCAAGCTCTCCCGAATCGGTGATGTTGCAACGATGGCGTCGTGGTTCTCCGGGTCACAACCGGGCGCGTTCGGACCACTGATCGAGGCAACGGCGGCCGAGCTCGAGAAAGCGCATCTGACCGGCGGCCCGTACCGGATCGACTATCTCTGGTACGATCTCATCGACGCTGCCCGGCGTGGTGGAATGCCCAGCACCGCCGAGCGGCTGGTCAAACAACAGATTCAACTGATCGAGAAGTACCGCGGCAAAGACAGCCCCACGCTCGACCGGCCGAAGGATCTTCTCGCCGCCATTGGGCGCGCGGAGCCTCCGCGGTGAAGACGCTCGCGCTAGTCGCTGCACTCGCGGTGTCCGCCTGCGCGCAGCAGAACGAGGCCGAGTGGGAGCTCGACATCTTGCTGAACATCGGAGCGAAACCGCCATTGCCGCATTGGAACCGTGCCGGAACGAGCTTCCTTTGGCACCGCGTGGAAGAACTGCTTGGCGGCACGCCGCCCGAATCCGAGATTTACGCCGAAGCCGCGGCTTGGCTCATGACCGAGCTCGTGCGTGCCGGCCAGGACGTGCGCGGCTTCCGCTTGCATGCCGATGCGCTCTCGCGGATGTCGCATCTGCCGGACGATCATCCGCGCATGCTGCGAATGCTCGAAGCCAAAGCTGCCGCGCTGCGAGAGAGCCGGCGCTTTCGCCAGAGCGCCGGGATGCGTGAGCGGATTGCAGCCGCACGGCGCGATGGTCCGGAGGATCTGTTCCATCGCGCGCGCTTCGATCTCGCGATCGACTATCGCCTCTCCGGTCAACTCGACCGGGCCGAAGCGATCCTGCAAGAGCTTCATCGCGAAGGCGCCGAGGGAGTCCGCTTCTCGGACATACAGGACGAATTGGGCCTCGTGCTCGATGCGCTCGGCCGGACTGTGGAGGCGGATGTCGTCCGTGACGGCCGGGAGAGGCCCTCGGCGCGGGTTCCCGGCCGGAGTTGCTTCACCGCGAAGCTCCCACCTTTTGATCTCTTCATCCTCGCGGACAAACTGCTCGTGCCGCGTCCGCCCGCACCCGTGGATATTGGCAGCGTCATCATGACGGTTGCCGCCGCTCTGCGCGCGACCCATCTCGATGCGTGGCGGGGGTTGCCGGATTCGGAATGGACGGCTCTGGTCGAACACGCCTTGGGGCATGGGCTACCGGCAGTTGCGGAGCATGTGTTGCGCACGCAGATCGAACTGATCGAAACGCATCGTGGTCCGGACAGCCCGTCGCTCGACGGTCCCCGCGACATGCTGGCCAAGATCCATGCGAACAAGCGCTAAGCTGATCACGCCGGTCCCGTATCACCCCAACGGAAGCTCTTTCCGCGAACAGGCCTTGGCGACGACGGGAGTCGCTGTCGATTCGGCCCGTCAGAAACCACGTGGACATGGGGCCGTACCCGCGAGCCGCCGGAATGACTATGCCGTGGCCAGCGACCCCGCCGCCAACTGTTGCGCCACTGGGCCCAACTGTGCGATTTGCGCCGCGCCGAGCGGCGTGATGTACGGGCCGATCGGACCCGTCTTGGCTATCCCCGCCAGCTCGGTTCCGGCATGCAGCACGCGCGCCGGACCCCAGGCATCGCGCAGATCTTCGTGGGGAATGAACTGCGCGCGGATTGCTTCAGCCTCGGCCCAATCCTTGCGCACGATCGCCTCGTACAGTCCGCGAGTCAGCGATGGAGCGATGCATCCGGAGCCCGTTGTGAAACCGGGCAAACCGAAGTCGCGCAAGTGAGCGATGGCCGGACGCTCGCCGATTCCGCTGATGACGTGCTTTCTGTCGACTCGCTTCAGCAGACCGTCGAGATAGGGATCCACGCTCGGGTTCTGGCGTATCACCGCGTACTTGATCGCAACGCAGACGCCGTCGTTCACCAAGCGCGCCACCGCGTCGAGCCCGGCGTCCTTGTCGCCGCCGAAGTTGTTTTCCTCTTTCAAGTACACGATGAGCGGGGTCTTGGCCTGATCGGCGAACTCGCGATAGCCGCGTTCGAGCCCCGCGGCATCGCGCGGATCGGCGCACGGCAGCAACATCACCGCCGGAAAGCTATGTTTCGCCAGGATCGGAGCCTGATCCATCGCGCGTCCGTACGACGGGCCCGCGCTCGGCAGCATTGTCCAATCGGCGGGGACGCTCGTGGACCATTCGAGCAGCGCTTCGAATTCCTTCAGAGTGATGTGATAGAGGAAGGCGTTTCCGCCGTATAGGAAGTTCCGGATGCCGCCAGCGGCGATGTGGCGGGCGACCTTTTCGGTTTCCGCGAAATCGATGGTTCGGGCGGAATCATTCCGGCGGCAAAGCGGCGGCACCGGAAAAACGTCATGGAGATCGGCGGGGCTAAGGGGCGATTTCCTCATAGAAGGTCCATTCTAACGGATCGGAGTTCCCGGCTGCTCTTGCGCTGGGGATTCAGGCGGCATGCCTTACGAGGCGCGTCAACACGAGCGCGAGAATTCCGAGATTCACCATCAGCCCAACCCGTGTCTCGGGCCATCCGAACCAACACATCGGGAGCGATATCACCGTCAGCGCGATCACCATCCGCTGCCACGATTCCGAACC
This sequence comes from uncultured Acidobacteriota bacterium, assembly GCA_902825945.1. GTDB lineage: Bacteria > Acidobacteriota > Terriglobia > Bryobacterales > Bryobacteraceae > SYLY01. The sequence continues at coordinate 23,433 of CADECY010000009.1, read as the reverse complement.
CGCGAGCAGCGTCAGCGCGCTCGCGCCAAAACCGAGCCCCAAGATGAGCCAGATCGCGCCATACGCGCGAATTCCCCCGTCCGCCAGATCCACCGCGCCCTGGAGAATCGTCGTGCGATACGGCATCTCCGGTGCCTCCATCAGCTTCTACGAAACCAGAAATCCAACCAGATGCGCGACTCCGTGGACCGCCAGCAGGGCCGCGATTGCGTACTTCATGGCCGCACCTCCGCCCTATTCCGTGCACGTCAAACGCCAGCCGCAGACAATCCCAACGGGTTGTTCGCGGCGATCAGCGGCCGAGGTCGAGGCGTGTCGCGAGAATCTCCGGAAGCCCCGCGTTGACGATCTTCTCTTTCGCCGACTTGACGTCATACTCGCAACGGCGATAGGTCACCATATGCTTGGCGTCGTCGTAGAGAGCCCACGCCGCGCGCCAGTCCTGATCGCGTGGCTGCCCCACCGAACCCGGATTGAGCAGATAGGTCACATCGGGGAATAGGTCCACTTCTTGGCGGGCGGAGTTCTTCTGAACCCTGTTGATCGAGACCACTGCCTTGCGGATCACCTGGAATCCGCCCTGCAGGTGCGTATGCCCGAACCAGGTGACTCGTGACGTGACGAACTGCGCCGCGGTGGCGGCTTCCGTCGCCGTCACGAGGTACTCGTCCTCGTCTTGCGGCGAGCCGTGGACCATCGAAAACCCATCGTAATCGATGGGCCCTGCTGGAAGCCCCGACAGATACTCGCGATTCGCGGCGGTCAGCGCGTTCTGCGTCCACAGCGTCGACTGTTGGGCCGCCGGATTGAACCACTCGAGGTCGATCTGCCCGAGGGCCGCGCGGTCGTGATTGCCCCGAATGGTGGGGACTCCGCTTTCATGGGCCCACTCGATCACCGCGTTGGGGTCAGCGCCGTACCCCGCCAGATCGCCGAGGCAGACGATCTTGTCGTAGCCTTCCTTGGCCGCTTCCTCGAGTACCGCGGTCAAAGCCTCCAGATTCGCGTGAATGTCGCTCAGGATCAGGTAGCGCACAGCCGGATTAGCGAGACCTCCGGCGCGACCCCGAGACGCACGGGAACGCCAATCGTTCCCAACCCTCGCGAGACATAAAGCGCCTTTTCATTGAGTTCGTATCGTCCATCGACGTATGGGGTATAAAACTTTGCGACGTTAACGTACTGGTTCAAGTACTCGACAGTCACCTGCCCGCCATGCGTGTGGCCGGAAATCGTCAGATCGTAACCCAATTGTACCGCTCTCGGAAAGACGTCCGGATTGTGCGATAGCAGAATATTGAACCGGTCCGGACGCGCAAGGCCCGCCACACGCCGCAAGTAGTCCGACCCCTTCCGCTGATAATCCACACCCACGAGGTTGACCAACGCATCGCCGAACCGCAGTTCCGTACCCTTGTTCCGGAGAATACGCATACCGCGCCGGGCCGCCCCATTGGTGGCCTCCGTCTCCGCATCCGCTGTGATTTCGTGATTGCCGAGGCAGCCGAACACGCCCGCACCGGATCGCAGGGGTGCCAGCGCGTCCAAGCATTCCTCGAGCGGATCGTTAGCGAACGAGACGAAGTCGCCAGTCAGGAACACGAGATTCGGCCTCCACTCGTTCGCCATCCCGACGGCCTGATGCACCAGCCGGACATTCACGTACGGGCTCAGGTGGATGTCAGTGATCTGGGCGATCCGCAGTCCATCGAGATCCTTCGGCAAGCCGCGAATTTCCAGCCGCACTTCGCGTGGCGCAACTCCCGACGCCGCGACATAAGCTCCGTAGCCGGTAAAGGCCACTGGGGAGACAATGAGCGCGTTGGCCCCCTGCCGCAGAAACTCGCGGCGCGGTTCGCTCACCGGAGCCACCCGCACGATCGCCCGGAACGCGTATTCGATCAGACATGCCCCGGTCGTAACCATCGCGACCAGCACCCCGGCCGCACGCAGCCAGGGCAAATTCCAGGCGGGACTTCCCATCACCACCGGCGTGAAGCCGAGCACGGCTCCCGTCATGATGAGCGGTGACGTAATCCAGGGCGCGGTCCGCAACCGGCGGTCCCACGGCGAACCCGCTCGCCCGGCAAGCGACCGGAACAGCAGGAATTGAGCGGCCACCGCGATCAGCGCCGCGATGGAATCGGTCATGACTCGTAGGGGAACGTCGAGCAAAACTCTGCCTTCATTCTAGCTTGCGCCGCGCGCTCTTCCATCGGCGGATCGCGGCCCGCACGATACAATCGAGAAATATGTCATCTCTCGTTGTCGTCGGCTCGCTTGCCTATGACGCGGTCGAAACCCCGCATGGCAAGGTCGACCGCATGTTGGGCGGAGCCTGTACCTACATATCGCTCTCCGCCAGCTATTTCACCAAAGTATCGATCGTCGGCGTCGTCGGCGATGATTTCGCCTCCGAGGACGTCGACCTGCTCCAAAGCCACCACGTCGATGTCGAAGGCATGGAGCGGGTTCCTGGAAAGACCTTCTTCTGGTCGGGCCGTTACACCCCGGACATGAATGATCGCGAAACGCTCGTCACCGATCTAAACGTCTTCGCCACCTTCGAGCCGAAGCTGCCCGCCTCCTATCGCGGCATCCCTTATCTGTTCCTCGGCAACATCCAACCCACGCTCCAGCGCAACGTGCGGGCACAGATGTCGAACCCGCGCCTCACCGGCGGCGACACGATGAACTACTGGATCAGCGACCATCGCGCGGACCTGCTGGAAACCATCCGTGGCTGGAACTTCCTGCTCGTCAACGATCACGAGGCCCGTCAGCTCTCCGGCAAGACCAATCTGAAGCAAGCCGCCGAGGCGATCATGGCGATGGGACCCGCGGTGGTCATCATCAAGCGCGGCGAGTATGGCGCGCTGCTCTTCGTCCGCCACAACGGAAGCCTGCGCTGGTTTGCCGCGCCCGGCTACCTGCTCGATCAGGTCTTCGATCCCACCGGCGCCGGTGACTGCTTCGCGGGCGGATTCATGGGCTACCTCGCCAGCCGCAACCTCGACCTCTCCCATGCCGACACGGACCCGCAAGAGATGCTGCGCGCGGTGATCTACGGTTCGGTCATGGGCAGCTTCTGTTGTGAAAAGTTCGGTGTCGACCGCTTCCGCACCCTGACCCGTGCCGAAGTCGATGCCCGGTTCCAGGAGTTCCAAGACGCAACGGCGTTCTGAGCTTGCACTCGCGACATTGGTGGCCGGGCTCGTCTCGGCCGCCGCTCTCGCGTGGTTTTCCGCGCGAGGCTTCCTCCTTTATTACGGCGACGCCGCCGCGCACCTCAATATCGCGCGGCGCGTTCTCGATTCGCTCACGCCACACTATGACCAGATCGGCACCGTCTGGCTTCCGATCCCGCATGTGGCGATGATGGCGCTGGTGCGCGATCCAGAAATGTGGCGCACCGGACTCGCGGGCGGCATCCCGGCGGCCATCGCCAACGCGCTCGGTGCGGTGCTGCTCTTCCTGTTCGCGCGCCGCCTGCTCGGATCGATCGCCGGCTGGGCCGCCATGGGCACGTTCCTGCTCAATCCGAACGTGCTCTACCTCGGTTCGATCCCGATGACCGAGCCATTCTTCTTCTGCGCTCTCTTCGGCGCGCTCTACTGCGCGCTGCGATCCACTGGATCCGGCTCGATCGGGTGGGCGGCCGCCGCCGGAGGATTCGCGCTGTGCGGAACGCTGGTCCGCTATGACGGCTGGTTCCTACTGCCGTTCTTCGGCCTGTGGATCGGGTGGCGGAGACTCGCCGCGGGCGCAGTCTTCTCTGTGATCGCCGCACTCGGACCCGCCTACTGGCTGCTCCATAATCTCTATCTTGACGGCGATCCGCTCGGCTTCTATCGCGGACCCTACTCCGCCATCGCGATCAACATCCGCACGCGAAGCGCCGCGATGCCCCGCTATCCGGGCGAGCAGGATTGGCTGGGCGCGATCCGATACTTCGCTGCCGCCGCGCGGCTGGTTGCTGGATCGGGCCTCGTCTATGTTGGTCTGGCTGGCGCGGTGGCGCTTGCCATCCGTCGAAAGTGGGCGGCTCTGCTGGTCCCGGTCGCGCTGCCTGCCTTCTATGTCATGAGCGTACACTCGTCCGGTACACCGATCTTCGTGCCGGATCTGTGGCCGCACACGCACTACAACACGCGTTACGGGCTCGCCGCGATTCCGATGCTGGCACTCGGCACCGCAGGCATCGCATCCCTTTTTGCCCCCCGTTGGTGGGTACCAATCCCCCTACTGGCGCTCGTATCGGGCGCCTGGGTTTGGCGAAACGAACCCGAGCAGTGGATCTGCTGGAAGGAGTCGCAGGTCAATTCCCAAGCTCGGCGCGAGTGGACCCGCGAAGCCGCCGCCTACTTGAAGGCGCACTATCGGGGCGGGGGCATCTTCTCCAACCTCGGCGACAGCGCGGGTATTTTTCAGGAGGCTGGAATTCCGCTGAGCGAGGTCGTGAGTGAGTGCAATTTCCCCCACTTCGCGGCCGCGACGGCAAATCCGCTGCTCTTCCTTCGCGAAGAGTGGGCGATCGCGCGCGAAGGCGACGAGGTGGATGCCGCGCTCATGAAGGCCCTGCGAAAGGGTCCGCGATATCACGTTGTCAAGACGATCGAAGTGAACGATGCACCGGTCCTGCGGATCTACCGGTTCGACACCCGAAGCGGATTGCCCGTTCCAACGGCCGGCGAGGTGGCGCAATCGGCTCAGGAATGGGCGGAAAGGGAGGAACGATGAAGATGCCGTTTTGGAAGGCGCATGGCGCGGGCAACGATTTCCTGTTCACGTTCACCGACCAGTGCGCGCTGCCGGAGGACCGGCTCGGCAAACTGGCCGTGGCGATTTGCGATCGCGTGACGGGAGTCGGTGCGGATGGCTGGTACCTGGTCGACCGGCCGGGCCCGGCCGGTGCCCATGCCAAGCTGCGCCTTTTCAACTCCGACGGAAGTCCGGCTGAGCTGTCGGGTAACGGAACCCGTTGTGCCGCGGCGATCCTTCTCGAAGCCGGCCTCGCCGGGGACCCGATCCGGATTGCGACTGGTGCCGGCTTGGTCGAGCTCCGTTTGCGGGGACGCGCCGGAAGCGAGTACCAGATCGAGACCAAGCTCGGGGGCCCGAGCTTCCCGGAGGGTGAAGCGCCGATCACCCTCGCCGGGCACACTGGACTCGTGGTGGATGTCGGCAACCCTCAGTTCGCGGTCGCGGTACCGGACCTCGACTTCGACTGGCGAACGCCAGGGAAGGAAATCGAAGGTTTGGCTCACTTTCCTGCCCGCACCAATGTATCGTTCTACCGCAAACTGTCCGATAACACCATCGAGGCACGCTTCTATGAGCGTGGTGCTGGGCCTACCCGTAGCTCCGGTACCGGCTCAGTAGGGGCGTCTGTCGCTGCGATCCGAACCGGCTTGGTGCAACCGCCCGTCGAGGTGGTCACCGAAGGGGGGCGCTTGCAGGTGGATTGGACCTTCGGAGGGCCAGTCCAACTTACGGGCCCGGCGGTCGTGGTCGCCCAGGGCATGTTCATCACTACGTTAAACTAGTTGCAGACAATCGGAATATGGAAACAATCAAAACATCGATCGCGGAACAGCTTGCCGAGCGCATCAAGACACACGAGGCCAAGTGTGGTGTCATCGGCCTCGGTTATGTGGGCCTGCCGCTAGCCGTCGAATTCGGCAAGATCGGCTTCGAAGTGACCGGATTCGACGTTCAGCAGTCCAAGGTCGAGCAGATCAACGCGGGTACTTCCTACATTCAAGACGTGCCGACGTCGGACGTCGCTCCGCTGGTGCAGAGTGGAAAGCTCCGCGCGACCGCCGACTTCTCGCTGGTCGCCGAGATGGACACGATCAACATCTGCGTGCCCACCCCCTTGCGCAAGACCAAGGATCCGGACATGAGCTACATCGTCAAGGCCTGCGAGGAGATGGCGAAGTTCCTCAAGCCGGGCACGCTGGTGATACTCGAGTCCACCACCTATCCGGGCACCACCGACGAACTGGTGCGCCCGATGATCGAACGCTCCGACCTGCGGGTGGGAGAGGAGATCTTCCTCTGCTTCTCGCCCGAGCGCGTCGACCCGGGTAATCCGCACTTCCAGACCAAGAATATTCCGAAAGTGGTCGGCGGCACGACGCCCAAGTGCACCGAACTCGGAAAGCTTCTCTACGCCCAGGCGCTCGACCGGGTGGTTGCCGTCACCTCGACCCAGGTGGCGGAAATGGTGAAACTGCTCGAAAACACCTTCCGCATGATCAACATCGGCTTGGTGAACGAACTTGCCGTCATGTGCGGCCGCATGGGGATCGACGTTTGGGAAGTGATCGACGCCGCGGCCACCAAGCCGTTCGGCTTCATGCCGTTCTACCCCGGCCCCGGTCTCGGCGGACACTGCATCCCGATCGACCCGTTCTACCTCTCCTGGAAGTCCAAGCAAGCCGGCGTCGAAGCCCGCTTCATCGAACTCGCGGGCTATGTGAACGGCCAGATGCCGCACTACGTGATCGAAAAGGTGCAGTCGGCGCTCAACGATCATTCCAAACCGATCAAGGGCAGCCACATCCACATCTCCGGTGTCGCCTACAAGAAAGACATCGACGACATGCGCGAATCGCCAGCAATCGATGTTGCCCACCTGCTGATGCAGCGCGGCGCCCGCGTCACCTACTCGGATCCGTACGTGCCCGTGTTCCGCGTGGAGAAAGAAGAGCTCTTCTCGCAGGACCCGATCCAATCCGCCGCCCAAGCCGATTGCGTGGTCATCATCACCAACCACACCGATATGCCCTATTCGAGCATCATCGAGAAGGCGAAGCTGATCGTCGACACCCGCAACGCCCTCAAAGGCTACAAGAGCAACAAGATCGTCCGGCTCTAATCTAATGGGCTGCTTCCGGAAGGAAGTAGAACAGCAGCGCCATGATCAGATAGACCGCCAGCAACTGGGCGCCCTCGAACCAGTTGGACTCTCCGTCGCTGGCGATCTGTGCCGTAATCACCACCGATAACGCCATCCCCACCACCTCGGCGGGAGTGAACACCAGATCCATCGTGCGCGGCGCAATCCACCGGCTCACCACGACGAGCACGGGTGCGACGAACAGCGCGATCTGGATGCTCGAACCCACCGCGATCCCAAGCGCGAGATCCATCCGGTTCTTCCGCGCCACCATGATCGCGGTGGAGTGCTCGGCCGCGTTGCCGATGATCGCGACGACAATCACGCCAACGAACACGCTGGTCATCCCGAGCTGATGCGCGGCGTGCTCCACCGATCCGACCAGAATCTCGCTCATCCACGCAATCAGCGCAGTCGCCACGGCGAGGGTCCCGATCGATCGCGACAGGCTCCACTTCGGTCCGTGATTCCCGTGATCCTCGGGCTCCGCGGTACCGGAAAAGAGCTGCTTGTGAGTCCGCAGGCTGAACACCAGGCTCAGCGCGTAGGTAACGAGCAGCACGATCGAGATCTCGAAACTCAAATCCGCTTCGTGTTTGGCGAGGTTCAATCCGCCCAGGTAGTGATATGCGGCCGGCACGATCAGCGCGATCATCGCAAGCGTGAGCATCGTCGCCTGCGACCGGGCTCCGTGCGCGCTGAACCGCTGGGTCTGGTATTTCATCCCGCCGGCGAGAAACGATGCGCCGAGCACGAGCAGGATGTTCCCGATGATCGATCCGGTGAGTGACGCTTTCACCACCGAGAACAACCCCTTCTGCAAGGCCGCCAGCGCGATGATCAGTTCGGCCGCGTTGCCGAAGGTCGCGTTGAGCAGTCCGCCGATACCCTCGCCCGTCCGCTCGGCGAGATGCTCGGTCGCGGTACCGAGCCATCCGGCGAGCGGCAGGATGGCCACGCAGGCACACGCGAAGGTGGCAAGGTGCGAGTCAGGCTGCGAAGAGTGCAGCACAACGGTGGCTGGCACGAAGACCAACAGCCAGTCAAGGGAGGGCTTCAGCATCAGGCTTTCGCGGCCCGCCGGGCACGCTTCTTCTTGCCCGGCACCAGCGGTTCGGCCGGAACCGACCAGCGCCCGAGGCGGTAGCTCCTTTGATATCCGGCCGAGAGGTTCGAGATCGTCACGGTGACGGCTCCACCCGAGTCCACCGTGTAGGCCTCTTCCACTTCCTGCGGAACCGACCAGTCGGTCCGGACAACCGGGACGTGCGACAGCTCCGAGTGCGCCCGTAGTGCCGGATCGAACGGGAAGCGGATCTCGTCCCAGATCATCACTTCGCCCGCGGGCCGGCCCTCCGCGGTCGTATGGCTGCATTCCAGATAGCGGAAGTGACCGATGTTGTGGACCGCGAGATAGCGCCGTGACACGGTGTGCGCGGGCTCGCCGGCCAAGGGCAAGGGTGTTCCCTTGGCGAACAGCGGATCGAAGATTACGCTCTGGCCGTGATCCGCCTCGCGCCAGACACCGAAGTTTCGTGTGAAGCGCTCGCGCAACAGATAGCCGGCTTGGGTGTCCGCCTGAATGGCGAGTCCGATTGCCGTCGCGGATCGCGTGTAGGGTGATCGCCGCACACGCCGCCCGAACTCCTCGCGGAGCGCCCGCGACACCAGCGGCAACTCGCTCGCGCCGCCCGCGACGTAAACGGCTTGCACCGAATCCTCGCGCCCAGCGAGCAGATCCTTCACGGCATGAACGGTCTCATCCACCAACGGCTGGCAGCGCGCGTAGTAGTCGGCGATCGGCACCGACACGCTTTGCCACTCGTTGCGAAGCTGATCGAGTTCCACCGTGATCCGGCGCGTGTTGGGGTGCAGCGCTTCCTTCTTTTGGCGGCACTCCTCGAGCAGCAAGAACCATTCCGCCTGGGTCAACTCGGTTTCGCCAACGTTGGCCGCCGCAAGCGCCATCGAGGCGAGCAGTTCGTCGAAGTCGTCGCCGCCGAGCGCCGGAATTCCTTCACTCGCCAGCACCTCATGCCGGTTCGCATCCATCTCGACGAGGGAAGCGTCGAACGTGCCGCCGCCGAGATCGTACACGAGAATCAGATCGCGCCCGCGCGCGTCCTGCTTGGAGCGGACTCCGTGTCCGTACTCGATGCTAGCCGCCGAAGGCTCGTTGAGCAAGCCCACCACCTCGAAGCCCGCGCGCCGAAACGCCTCGACGGTCAGAAATCGCTGATTGCCGTTCGCATTGGCGGGCACGCCGAGCATCACTTGCAACGGCTCATCCGGCGCCGCCCCCAGGCTCGACGCTTCACGCAACGCGGTGTGGAGTTCACCGCACAAGCCGCTCAGCACTTCGAGCATCGATACCTGCGAGCCGCCGATCTGGATCATCGTCAGCGGACCCGCGTCCGGTAGATATCGCTTGAGTGACCGGACAATTGTCGCGCCCGGATCCTTTTGCGCGGACCACGCCTTCCAGCCATACAGGGCCTCGCTCCCGCGAATCGCGGCGAGCGACGGGAACCATTCGTAGGCCTCGCCCTCGGCGGTGTCGAAAGCGACGATCGGGTAGTTACCGCGGTCCACCGCGGATACGACGATCCGCGTGGTTCCGAAATCCACCCCGAGCCTCATCGCTGGCTCATCCCGGCAACCGGCAGGTATCGGTGATTCACCTTACACCCAGCTTAACAAACCGGTCTCGTGCGCCGCGCCGCGCTAAGCTCATGCGATCCTGAAGGGAGAGGGCTTTCGATGGATGCCATCACGGTTCACCGTCTTCAGTTCGCCTTCACGATCGGGTATCACTACCTGTTTCCCCAACTGACGATGGGGCTGATTCTGCTGATCGTGATCCTCCATACGCGCGCGCTGCGGAGCCATGGGGAACACGATCATCAGGCCGCGCGATTCTGGACCCGGATCTTCGCCATCAACTTCGCGATGGGCGTGGCAACCGGCGTGCCGATGGAGTTCCAATTCGGAACCAACTGGGCGCGATTCTCCAAGGCCACGGGCGGCGTAATCGGACAGACGCTGGCGATGGAGGGCATCTTCTCGTTCTTCCTCGAATCGGCCTTCATTGGACTGCTGGTGTTCGGCGAGAAGAGGCTCGGTCCGGTGAAACACTGGCTCGCGGGCGTGCTCGTCTTCGTGGGATCGTGGCTATCGGGCTACTTCATCATCGTGACGAACGCCTGGATGCAGCATCCGGTGGGATATCGCCGCGGACCGAACGGAGAGGCCATCCTCGAGAGCTTCTCCCACCTACTCTTGAATCCGTGGGCGATCTGGCAATACCTGCACAACATGCTGAGTTCGGTGATGGTGGCGAGCGGCGTCATGGCTTCGATCGGCGCCTACTACCTGCTCCGCGGCGTGCATGGCGAATACGCGAAGACTTTCGTGCGCCTGGGCACGCTGTCGGGACTCGCCGCATCGACCCTCCTGATCTTCCCGACCGGCGATTTCCAGGGCAAGAACGTGGCGCACTACCAGCCCGTGACAATGGCGGCCATGGAAGGATTGTTCCACACCGAACGTGGCGCGCCCGTCGCGATTCTGGGGCAGCCGGATATGGAGCGCAAAAGGCTGGACAATCCGCTCCTGATCCCGAACGCGCTGAGCATGCTCACCTATCAGCGCTGGATGGCGGAGGTGAAGGGGCTCGACGCGTTCCCCGAGGACCAGTGGCCCGACAACATCCCTCTGCTCTACTTCAGCTATCACATCATGGTGGGCCTGGGCACGGTCTTCGTGGCGGCCATGGCACTGTGCGCGTGGATGCTCTGGAGGAGGCGGCTATTCGAATCGCGGGCCTGCCTGTGGATTCTGATGTTGTTGCTGCCGTTCCCCTATATCGCCACCACGGCGGGATGGATGACCGCCGAACTCGGCCGTCAGCCTTGGCTGGTCTACGGTGTGATGCGAACCTCGGAGGGTGCGTCGGCCAACGTCCCTTCCGGCACGGCGCTGTTCACACTGATCGGATTCATGGGAATGTACGCGCTGCTCTCGGTTCTTTTCCTGATGCTGATGGGGCGCGAGATCGAACGTGGCCCGGAGGGCGGACACTGACATGGAAACCGTCTGGTTCTGGCTCGCCACCGCGATGATCGCGGCCTACGCCGTGCTCGACGGGTTCGACCTCGGTGCGGGGATTCTCCATCTGATCCTGGGACGGACGGACCCGGGGCGCGCGACGATCCTGCGCGCCATCGGCCCGTTCTGGGACGGCAACGAAGTCTGGCTCATCGCCGCGGGCGGCGTGCTCTTCTCGGCATTTCCGGCGCTGTTCGCGGCGAGCTTCAGCGGCTTCTATCTGCCGTTGACGATCGTGGTTTGGCTGCTGATGTTGCGCGGACTCGCGATCGAATTCCGGCACCAGATCCAGTCACCCGTCTGGACTCCGCTGTGGGACGTGGTCTTCAGCGGCGCGAGCCTACTGTTGACGATCTGCTTCGGCGCGGCGCTGGGTAATATCGTTCGCGGCGTGCCGCTCGATTCCAATGGCGAGTTCTTCCTGCCACTGTGGACTCACTTCGGAACCGGCGACGATCCCGGCGTTCTCGATTGGTACACAATCACGGTGTCGGTGCTCGTCACCGTCGCGATCGCGCACCATGGCGCGCTCTGGATCGCGCTGAAGACATCGGGCGATCTGGGCGGGAGATCGGTCTCGACGGCGCGGAAACTGTGGTGGCCTCTGGTGGCGCTGACGGGTATCGTGACCGTGCTGACCTTCTTGGTTCAGCCGCAGGTTCCGCGCCGTCTGGCCGAACAACCCGCGGGCGGAGTGTTCGCGATCCTGGCCGTCGCGGGGCTCGGCTGGGCGCGAGCAGAGGCCGGCCGGCGAGAAAGGCGCGCGTTCCTCGGTTCATGCCTCTACCTGGTGGCGATGCTCGCAAGCGCCGCCTTCGGCATCTATCCGTTCGTCCTTCCCGCCAACCGGCCCGGCGGCGGACTCACCATCCAGCAGGCGGCGGCCGATGGGTACGGGATCTCCGCGGCGCTCTGGTGGTGGATTCCGGGTGTGCTGCTCGCGGCGAGCTATTTCGTCTACCTACACCGTGAATTTGCCGGAAAAGTGGATCACGGGGGCTGAATTGCATCGACCAGTCGAGCGTCACCATGGAACAAGGCGACTTGTTTATCTTGCGTGGACGCTCGAGTGCGTGAGGTTCCGGGTGGCTTCGGCAGCAAGCACGCGAAGTCAACCAGGGTCTCGAGGCGTGGAGAGTGGCCCACAGGCCCGCAAGCACCTTGTCAAGATCGCTGCCAGATTCGGGCGGTTCCAGCGGATGCGCCGATGCGGCGCGCGAGCGAGCAGGCAAGCCTCTCGAGCGCTCGCCGAGCGCGCCGAGTGACTCAAGACTGACGAAGCGGAGATCCCAAGTCCTCGGCCTCCACACCAATGGGGTACGGGAGAACATTCTACCAATCGGACGGTTCGAGCCAAGGCCCCAGCTTCGAACATCAGCCACGGGGATCGCTTCTGGTCTACGCCTTTCTGGCGGCGCTCATTTCAACCACGTCCGCTACTTCTTGACCGTGACCGCCGACCCATCCCGGATTTCATCCGTCGCGCGCTTCACCACCACATCACCAACCGCCACCGTGCCGAACACCTCGACCAGATCGCCTGCCGCAACACCCTTGCCGACGTTCACCCACTCCGCCCGGCCATCCTTCACACGCACGACAAAGCTTCGCTCGGTGGTCGTCACGACAGCCGTCGCCGGGACCATCAATGACGGACGCGCGCGGCGAACCGGCCACTCGACCTCCGCGTACATGCCGGGTGCGAGCCGCAGTCCGGGATTCGAAACCTCGCATTCGACCGGCATGGTGCGAGTCTTCGCGTCCATCACGTTGCCGACCCGCGCCACCACTCCCGAGAATGTCTGCCCCTGCCACGCCGGAACCTTGAACGCCACGGAGCCTCCGCGCGGAATCGCACCGGCATCGGCTTCCGGCACCGCGACCAGCAGCCGCAGCCGCGACTGTTGTTCGATTCGCACGAGCGGTCCGTTGGCGCTTCCCGCGCCCGGACCGACCAGGGCCCCCGGATGCGCCAGGCGTTCCGTCACGATGCCATCGAACGGCGCTCGCACCTCGAGGTAGCTTTCGAGGTCGCGCAGCGGCTTGACGCTCGCGCGCGCCGCCTCCGCCGCACTCTCGAGCGACTTCACCACCGCGCGGGCCGCGTCCACGGACTTCTCCGCGATCACCAGTTCGTTCGCCGCGATCACGCCCGGAGTCGCCGACGCCGCTTTCAGGCGATCATAGGTGCTTTGCGCCGCGATCACCTTCGCTTCCGCCTCCGCCCGCTGCGATTCGACCGACCGGACCTTCGCCTCCGCCTCGGCAATTTGCGCCTTCATCTCCGGAGCCGAAAGCCGGGCGATTGGCTGATCCTTCTTGACGATGCTGCCGCGATCGACATCGATCGATTCGAGGAATCCCGTCACGCGGGCCTGCAGAGCAACCGTCATGAACGGCGAGAGTTCGCCGGGTAATCGCGACTTCTTCGCGATCGTTTGCGAGACGACTTCAGCGGTTTCCACCGCTTGGCCGAAAGCGGCGGTCGCGCCGAGGAGGAGGATCAGGCTACAAAGCTTCATAGTAACGGCTCGTGGGATCATTCGGGTCGAGAGAGGGTGAGTGCTTGGCGCGGCGAGCGAGGATAGCGTAGAAGGCGGGCAGCACCAACAGGGTGGCGGCGGTGGCGAAGGCGAGTCCGCCGATCACGGCTTTGCCGAGCGGCGCGGTCTGCGGCGCGCCCGAGGCGATCGGGATCATGCCCGCGATCATCGCGGCGGCGGTCATTAGGATCGCGCGAATGCGGCCCGATCCACCGGTGACGGCGGCATCCACGGGATCAGCACCGTCTTTACGCGCGAACTCCATGAACGTCACCATCAGGATCGAATTCGCCACCGAGATGCCGATCGCCATGATCGCGCCCATGTAGGACTGGATGTTGAGCGTAGTGCCCGTAAACACGAGCGCGAGCACCACTCCGCACAACGCTGCGGGCGTGGTGAGCACCACGGCAATCGCCAAACGGAACGACTGGAAGTTCGCGGCGAGCAGCAGGAAGATCGCTGCGGCGGCAAGGGCCAAGCCTTGTTGCAGTCCGCCGATCATCTCGCGCAGCGGTGGAATTTGTCCGCGCACCGCGACGCTGACGCCACGCGGCGGTTCGCCCGCGTGCTTGATCGCCGCATCGACTTCACGCGAAACGCTCCCGAGCGCCGCCTCATGAATGTTCGCGGTGAAGCTGATCACACGCTGCATGTTGTACCGCTCCACGACGCCAAACGCGGTACCGGGCTTCAAGTCGGCGACGTCGCCCAATAGCGGGCGCGATTCACCGTTCACCATCAGCGGCAGGTCTTTCATGTCGTCGATCGACTGCATCCGGTGTTGCGGAATCTCCACCTGAATCTGGAAGGCGTTGCCGCTGGCCGGATCGCGCCAGTAGTTCGGATCGGTGAAGCGGCTGGACGAGGTGCCCGCCACGAGCGAGTGAATCACGTTGTAGGTGGTGAGGCCGAGTTGGCCCGCGCGTTCGCGATCCACCTTCACGTCGATCGTCGGATAGTCGAGCGGTTGCGCTTGCTGCAGGTCGCGCATGGTGCCGATCTTGGCCAACTCCCGTTGCACCTTGACTGCGTGATCCCGGCTGGCGGCAATCGACGGACCTTGCACCGCCACTTCGATCGTCGTGGGCGAGCCGAAACTCATCACCTGTCCGATGATGTCGGCAGCTTCGAAGGAGACGCGCGTGTTCGGCAGCGCCTTCGGCAGTTCGGCGCGAAGCCTCTCGCGCAGCGCCTCGCCGCTGAGTTTGGCACCCGGCTTCAGCGCCACTTTTAGGACGGCTTCATGCGGACCGCCTGTCCACAAGTGCACGGTGTTGATCGGATAGCTGGCTGGCTGCACACCCATGAACGCAGTGCTGATCGCGACATTTTCCTTGCCCGCGGCTTGTTCGACTACCTCGAGTGCACGCAGCGCCAGCAGCTCGGTGCGCTCCACGCGCGTTCCGGACGGTGCTCTCAGCCGGACCTGGAACTGCCCTGAGTCGGCCGTAGGGAAAACTTCGGTTCCGAGCCTCGGTGTTAGTGTCCATAACAGCAGCGCGACACCAGCCAGATAAGCGGGCGCGAGCAGCCAACGGATCTTGACCACCGCGCCGAGCAAGCCGCGATAGGCTCTCCGCAACCAGCCTTCGTCCGAGCCGTGTCCGCCGCGAATCAGCCATACGGAAAGCACCGGAACCAGCGTGCTCGACAGCACGTATGACACGATCATCGCGAATCCGACCGCGAGCGAGAGCGGCAGGAACAGTTGCCGTGCGACTCCGGTCATGAAGAACGCGGGCACGAAGACGGCGAGGATCGAGAGCATGGAGAGCAGCCGCGGAAGGGCAGTGCGGCTGCAGGCGTTCAATACGGCTTTCGGACGCGATAGGCCCGACGCCACGTGCGAGTGGATATTCTCGATCTCTACGGTGGCTTCGTCGACGAGGACGCCGACGGCCAGAGCGAGCCCGCCGAGCGTCATGATGTTGATCGTTTGTCCGAAGGCCCACAGGCCCACCACGGCGCCGAGGAGCGCGAACGGAATGGTGGCGATCACGATGATCGCGCTACGCCAATCGCGCAGGAAAATCAGCACCATCAGACCCGTGAGCAGCGCGCCCAGCATCGCCTCGTTGACCAGCGCCCGCAGCGCGGTGATCACGTATCCCGATTGATCGAACTCGAGCCGCACCTCGACATCTTCCGGAACCGCGGCCTTGAACTTCGGAAGATTCGCCTTCACGGAGGCGGTGACGTCGAGGGTCGAAGCATCGGAGCGCTTGGTGACGTTCATGTAGACCGTGCGCTTGCCGTTGACATGCGCATAGGCCGTGATGATGTCGGTGCCGTTTTCAACCGCCGCTACGTCTCGGATGAAAACCGCGGGGCCGCTGCCCACGCGTACCGGAGCGTCCGCCAACTCCTGGAGATTTCCACCGATCACGGCGTTCGTATTCGCGATCCGGTTCAGGTCGCCGATGCGCACATTGCCCGACGGAAGCACAGTCGAGGCTTTGTTCACCGCCTGAATCACTTCCTCCGGCGACATCCGGTACTGCCGAAGCTTGTCGGGATTGACCCGAACTACGATCGTGCGCTGGTTGCCGCCAAACGGCGGCGGTGCCGAGACTCCGGGCAACGTCGCGAACAACGGACGCACCCGATTCAGCGCGAAGTCCTGCATTTCGGCCGGCGTACGTGTCGAGCTCGAAAAGACCAACTGACCGACGGGGACGCTACCCGCGTCGAATCGCGTAATGAACGGTGGCACCGCGCCCGGCGGCATGAACGCGCGCGAACGGTTCACGTACCCCACCACTTCCGCCATCGCCTGATTCATCTCGGTGCCTTCGTGGAAGACGAGCTTCATCAGAGCAGCGCCCTGGATGCTTTTCGACTCGACGTGCTCGATGCCCGTGATGTAGAGGAAATGGTACTCGTAGTAGTACGTCATGAAGCCTTCCATCTGGGAAGGATCCATGCCGCCATAGGGCTGCGCGACGTAGATGGTGGGCGAGCCGACTTGCGGGAAGATGTCTTTCTTCATCCGCTGTGCGGCAAGATAGGAACCGATGAGAAGCGCGAGAACCGCTACGAGTACGGTGACCGGGCGGCGGAGTGCGGTGAGGACGAGCCACATGGGGTTACCTCTTCCCCGCTTGATCGAGGAACGGTTGCAGGTCACCCTGCGCGGCGCAGATCGCGAGCAGAGCGCGCCAAATGGCGAGCTTCGCCAATGAATCGTCGATTTCGGACTGGGTCAGCAATCGCTGCGCTTCGGCGACATCCACCACATTCGCCAGGCCGGCCTTGTATCGCGCCGTTGCCTGTTCAACGTTCGAGCGCGCCGCTTCCAACTGCACCGGCGTGTTCCTGGCGATCTGCCGCGCGCCGTCGAGCATCGCTTTCGCCCGTTCGAGGTTCGAAGTCAGATCCTGCCGGATTTGCTTCAATCGCGCCGATTCCGAGCGTTCGCGCGCCACCTCCGCCACGCGCTTGACGCGCAGCGAAAGGTATTCAGTCACGGGCAACGACATCGAGAAGCCGAGGCCCCAGTTGTGGATGTTCGGTCCAAGCCCGGTCGCTCCGCCCGCCGTCGTAAAGTCCGGATTGGCGCCCGTTCCGCGTGCGTAGATCGTGCCTTGCGTGTTGAACTTCGGATAGTAGGTCTTGTCGAGGACCTTCTGCTTGGCCTTGCTCTCGTCGATGGCCGCCTGCTGTTCCTTCTCCGCTGGATGCGCAATCGATGCCGCTAGGATGGCTTCGATCTTCTCGGGATCCTGCAACAGACGGCCCGGATTGACCTGGATCTCGGCGGGCGGCTTGTCGAGGAATTGGGTGAGCGACGCCCGCGCCATCGCGATCGCCTGCTGCGCCTGGATACGGCCGGACTCCGCCATCGCCAGTTCCGCCTTCATCCGCGACGAGTCGACTCCGGGCCGCAATTCCGCCTTCACCAGCGCATCGACCACCGTTTGCAGAGCCCGTGCGCGTGTCACGCCGGCTTCAGCCGCGGCGGCTGTTTGCTGCGCGGCGAGGATCGTGAGGAACATGTCCGCCGCCGAGGCGCCGGTTTCGAATTTCGTCCGCTCGACGCCTAACTCGGCGCGGCGCTTGGCCGCATCGGCCGCGTCGACGTTGGCTTTTCGGAGTCCGAAGTCGAACGGCTCCCACGAGACCAGGAATCCCACCGCGCTCCCCCAAACATTCGTCAGCGAATTCGAGGGGTTCGGCGGGCCGGAGATCGGCGCGATGACCTGCTGCGGGAACAGCATGCCGTAGATGTTGTTGCGCGTGGCGCGGTTCACCTGACTGGTGAAATCGACACGCGGCAGGAAAGCCTGACGCGCGAGGTTGATGCCCGCCGTCGCCTCGGCGATCCGCTCGGCGGAGACTCGGACGCCCGCATACTGTTCGGTCGATTGGCGCACCACCTCGTCTACCGCGATCTGGGCAGGCAACGTGGTCGCGAGCAGGAGAGCAAGACTGGAGCGAATCAAACCGCCCATTCTGGCACAATCGCGAAGCAGACCGCTCAGAACCAGAACTTGAGCCGGACTTCGAGCGTTCGCGGTTGCACCAGCCGCGTCCCCGCGAACAGCGACTGAAACGTGTACACGGCGGTGCGGTCGAAGATGTTGGCCGCCTGCAACGCGGCCTCCCATCGCGCACGGTCGGCGCTGGAATGCCGGTATCCGCCGGCGAGGCCAGAAATCGTACGCGGCATCGCGCGCGCCGGTGTCGATCCGAGGCGAATGTAGGGAAGCAGGTCCGCGTAGTCGGGATCGGCAGCGACCTCGTCCGGGTTGGAGGGATTGATCACCAACCCTGAGTCATAGCGCGTGGTGAAGGTCGAAAACCAGCCGCTTCGATGCGTCCAGTGGAGCACTCCGTGCAGCGACAGCCGCTGATCATGGTCGATTACGAATGGACCCGCGCTCAGCAAGGCCACCGCCTCATCGCCGATGAAGAGCCCACCGGTGAAGGGCGGCGTCGAGATGGCACGTGCGTGCGTAAGGCTGAAGGTCCCCGAGAATCCGCGATACTTCGGAACCACGACGCGGCCTTCGACGCCATTGACGCGGATCCGCGCGAGCGATGTCGGAAAGATGATCGGAGTGTTGAAGAAGCTGTTGTTGTCCTGTTGGTCGCGTGCGTTCTTGTGATAGAACGCTCCCTGCACGCTCACGCGGTTGCCGAGCGACTGCTGGAAACCCGCCTCGAAGAAGTTCTGCCGCTCGGGCCGGATCGTGGCGAACGCGCCACCCAGCGCGGCGCGCACCGCGGGGTCCACCAACACGGCGGACTCCGGCGAACTCGATACCAGCAGGTTCTCGTTCGGCGGCGTCTGATAGGTCCGGTTGTAGGAGGCGCGAAACACGGTGCCCGTCTCGCGGAGATGAAAACTCATGCCCACGCGCGGCTGAAGCTGGTTTCCGCGCGAGAGGAACCGGTAGGTGTCGTGCCGGAGCCCGAGCGAAAACTGGAGCCTTCCCCAGCGGATCTGATCCTGCATCCACCCGGAGACGAGCGAACCCGCGGCCCGCTTGTCGAATTCGAACGGCCGTAAAGCGAACGGCGCCAGGTGACCGGGCGCATCGGGCCAGCCGGTCAGACGCAGGGTGAACCTCTCGTGCAAGGGGAATCTCTGGAAGTCGGCGCCAGCGCGAACCTGATGCGCTCCCCGGATGTGATTGACCCGGTGCGACGTGGTGAAGGTCGATTGCCGGCGGTCCTGAAAGACCGTCACTGGCGTATCGCCAGGACTGGGAAACAAGCGCGCTCCAGCGGATCGCAATGACGTGACGGTTTCATAGCTCGTGGCCGCGCTGAGCGATCGAAGCCAGCCCGCCGACCACGAATGATCGCCGAGGTCCTGCCGCTGCCGCATACCGGCCGCGTGTTGCGAACGCAGGTTGGCGAGTTCGAACGACGAGCGTCCGGCGGCGGCATTCAACCGCACGGTGTCACGCGCGGAGGCCTGGATATCGATTCGCGCGTATCCGCGATGCGCGTTGCCGCCGTTGTGGAGATTGTCGAGCGAGACGGCATCGAGATAGCGGTGCGTCTCCATCGAGTTCACCATCGCGGAATAGCCAACCCGTCCGCGCTCGCCAGCGACGTTCGACACCTGCGAAAGCGTGTCGAAGCCCGCGCCGTTCAGCGTGATGCCGCCGGCGGCTGGCCGTCCACCGCCGAGTCCGCTGCGCGTGGTTATGTTGGCGACCGCCGAGACCTTAGCGCCGAACTCGGCGGGAATGTTGCCGGTGTAGAGTTCAACCGTCTGGATCGAATTCGGATCCATGGCGTTGGCGAAAGCCCCGGTCAACTGATCGGAGACCGGCATTCCATCGACCACGAAGGTCATCTGGTTGTGCGCCCCGCGCGGATGAATCGCGCCGTTGGCGTTTTGCGCGAATCCCGGAAACGACGCGAGAATCGCTTCGAGTCCGCGCCCGCCCGCCGTGGTGAGCCGCTCGATCTCGGCGCGGTTCATCTGTGCGTAGCTTCCGGTCCGGTCAGGGTCGACGAGCGTGGGAGCCGCGTCTGACACCGAAACCGTTTGGGCCGCGGCGGCGAGACTCAGCGAGAATTCGGCGTGGATCAGGCCCGGAGCCGTTACCGCGATGGACCGCCGCACGGACGAGAATCCCTCCGCGTCCACCGCGATCTCGTAGTTTTGCAGAGGCAGATTTGCGAATCGGAACGCGCCCCCTTCAACTGACACGGTCTCCTCTTCGAAGCCGCGCAGCGCGTTCCCGATCCGCACCCGTGCCCCTTCCACCGCGGCTCCCGCGGGGTCGAGCAGACGGCCAGTGATCGTTGCCGAGGATTGCGCCAGAATCTCGGCTGCGAGAGTGAGGGAAAGTACAGCTATCCCTTTCATGAAAATCTTAGTTTAGAATAGCTCGTTAGCTATGGTTAAGTCAAGCGAAAAGCCCTGCCGGGCCCTGCCCAGCCGCATTTTTCCGCATGCGCCACCTCGTCCGAGTCGCGGGTGGCACGGCGAGTCGTGCCGGGGAAGCGATCGACTTCGGCAAGCTGATGCGGCGAGCGGAGCGGATTCCCTCCTCTACTATGTGGTACCGGCGCTTCTGGAGGGACTCCCAGCGGGCTGGACGCGGTTCCGGACTACTCTGGAACTGCGGCCTGAGCTACTCGACGGCGGTCTCCGTCCTTCGCATCGCACCTATGGAAGGACAGGTCCGATCCGCCGGCTCGGCGCACCCGCGCGGCCCAGTTCCCTTCGAACGTAATCCGGCTGTGGGCGCGGGTGGCCTGGGACCAGCCGTCATGCCCGGGAACCGGCCAGCGCACGGCCCCTGCTGCGCGTTTGAGCCAGCAAGGGATTCTCGACATAGTACGGACCGGCGACCAAACCGTCAATCCGTCCGTCGAGGAAGGCGCGGACGGCATCTTCCGGACTGCACACGATCGGCTCTTCGTGCATGTTGAAGCTCGTGTTGATCACCGAAGGTGATCCCGAGAGCTTCTCGTGCTCCTTGACGATGTCGTAGTAGCCGGGATTTTTCTCGCGGCGGATCAATTGCGGACGCGCGGTTCCATCGACATGGACTGCCGCCGGGCAGGTCGACTTCATGAAGTCGGTACAGTCGAACGTGACGGTCATGAACTCAGCCGTGTGTTCGGCGCCCGAGACGTTGAAATAGCACTTGTCGCGGGCTTCATAGAGCGTCACCGGGGCGAACGGCATGAACTCGGTGCGCCCGAGACGTTGGTTGAGCCACTGGTTCACTTCCGGATCGCGGCCGTGATACATGATCGTGCGATTGCCGAGCGCGCGCGGACCATATTCCATGCGCCCGTCGAATCGAGCCACTACTTCGCCCCCGTGGATCCGGCGCGCCACTTCGGCGGCAAGATTGGCGGGCTCGCTGTACTGTAATCCGGCACCGTCGAGCGCCTTCCGGATTTGCGCTGGCGAGTAGCCGGGCCCGAGGTACACGTTGTCGATCGGAACGCCCACGCCGCCGGGCCAACTCATGTACATCGCCAGGCCCGATCCGCAGCCGCCATCGCCCATGTTCGGATAGACGAACATCTTCTTGACACCCGGGATCTCGAAGATCCGCTGGTTCATCTTCACGTTCGCCACCACGCCGCCCGACATCACGATCGCGTCGCAGCCGGTCTTGTCGACCCAATATTTGACCACTTCGCACGCCACGCGTTCGAGCGCCGTCTGATAGGCGGCGGCAACATCGATCATCGGGAAGCGCGCCGCCAGATGGCGCGAGAAGTAGATGTTGAGGTTCTCGTGGATGCGGTAGCCGCCGTCCTTGATCTCCATGCGCTCCATGAGGATGTCCGTCAGCACGGAGGGATCGCCATAGGCGGCCAGCCCCACGATCTTGCCCGCGTGCCTGTCGGCACGGAAGCCGAGCGACGAGGTGACCGTCTCATAGAATGTGCCGAGCGAGTTCGGATAACGGATGTTCTGGAGGCGGCGGAGCTTGCCGCCCTCGCCGATGCTGATCGAGCCGGCCAAGCCCGTGCCGTAACCGTCGAAGGTGACAATGAGCGCGCGCTCGAGCCCGCTCGCCAGATACGAATTCGCGGCGTGTGAAAGGTGATGCTCGAAGCGCTTCAGCTTGCCGAGCAGGCCGAACTCCGCGAGCCCGCTTTCGAGTTCCTGTTGCCACTTGCGATGTTCGGCGATACCGAGTGTCTTCCACTCCTCCTCGGCCTTCTCCTCGAAATGTTTGGCCGTCATGGGCGAACCGCCCGCCAGCCGGTAGAACGTCTCGTGCGCAAAGCTCTTCTCACGGGTCTGATTGGGATGCGTCAATCCGGGAACCGGTACCGTTCGGGCCGGAATCCGCTGCTCGGCGTTGGCGAGCTTCTCCTGGAGGTTCTCGTGACGGAAAGCCGCCGTCGCCTCGCGCTCCTTAGCGAAGCTCTCGTCGATCGACCGCTCTTCCTGATCCCACGTCAGGAATGCATAGGCGACCGCGTCGATCTCCTCGGGTTTGGTCCCCGTCGCCTCGAGCGCCGCCTGAATGGCCAAGCGCGGAAAGCCCGAGTGTTGCTTCTGGCGGCTGAATCTCTCTTCGCCAGCGGCGAAGAGGATCTTGCCGTCCTCCACCAGCGACGCCGTGGCGTCCTTATCCAACGGCGAAATACCTATTATTTTCATGATGCCTTTCCATTCTCCAAGAGCCGCTTGACTTCGACCGCGGTCAGCGTTCTTCCGCCGGCCTCGCCGAAAAAGTAGTCGAAGTATTTCCGGAAGCTATCCAGAAACCGGCTCAAATCCGCTTCCGTGCGCACATAGGGGGTTCTCCCCGGATCGAGCGACGGACTGTGAAAGCTGAAGGTTAGCACGCCCACCCCCTGGTCCAGCAGGAAGCGCGTCACCTTCCGGTGCTCGGCGTGCGTGAAATCTTCCGGAGACAACCGGATCCGGTCCACCGCGCCCAACCGGGCGAGGATGCCGGCCGCCCGCACCTTTGCCCCGATACCCGAGGTCGCGGCGCCATAGAGCAAAGGCGCTGCTCCGCCCGCCCATCCGGCAAACGCGCCCGTGGTCGGCAGGCTCAGCAAACGTCGTCCTTCATTCATCCAGAAGCCATCGATCGGAAACCGGGTGTAATCGGGGCCGCCGTCGCCACGATAGTCGAACGGGGGCGCCGTGCTTAGATCGACCTCGTAGCCGAGGTCCTTTAGCACCGGTATCATTGAATCGCTCATTCCATACCGGCCCGCCTTGAAGGCACGGGGACGATATCCAAAGTTCGCCTGAATTTGATCGCCCAACCGCCTTAACTTCTCGTGCACGAGGGGAATAGGCAGGTTCGCCGCGTAGGAGTTGTACAGGTTCACCTCTTCCTCGTGTGGCGGCGTCACCCACGGATGCAGGTGCGATCCGATATCGCACCGGCCGTCCGACCAGATCTCGTGCAAAGGCTTCCA
>CADECY010000008.1:139890-155913 GCA_902825945.1 uncultured Acidobacteriota bacterium | reverse complement strand
GCGTCGAAGACTTTCTGGCCGCGGCGGCACTGGGCCATCGACCGCACGGGGTGCGCATTACGGTCGAGCGGCGCGGTCCAGTCGAACTCCTCCTCCGTATCGATGACAACGATGAGAGTGGGTTTCCAGCCGGGCGGGTACTTGACAAATGTATTCGGCGCGGGCAGCGACAGGGACGGCAACTCTTCCAGTTTACGTCACGAGCTTCTATCATGAAGCCATGCGACTGCTGTGTCTTCTCGCCGTCCTCTGGATCGGATCGGCCTCGGCCAAACGTCCCATCACACACGCGGACGTGTGGACGATGAAGCGCCCGAGTCCCCCGGCAATCAGCCCGAACGGAAAGTACGCGGTCTTCACGTTGACCGAGCCCGCCTACGACGAGTCGAAGCAGACCGCGGATCTTTGGCTGATCGCGGTCGACGAAAGCGCCCCGCCCCGCAAGATCACCTCGGCCAAAGGGGTCGAGAGCAGCGCCGTGTTCTCCCCCGATTCGACGCGCATCGCGTTTTCCGCCAAGCGTGACGGCGACGAAGAAGCCCAAGTCTACGTGCTGCGGCTGGACGGCGGCGAAGCCACGCGCGTCACCTCCATCTCGACGGGTGCCTCGAAGCCGCAATGGCGGCCCGATGGCAAGGCGATCCTGTTCCAAAGCCTCGTCTATCCCGGAGCCGCCGATGACGAAGCGAACAGGAAGATCGCCGCCGAGAGGAAAGCGCGGAAGTACAATGCCCGCGTCTACGAGTCGTTCCCGTTCCGCTTCTGGGATCGCTGGCTCGATGACCGCCGGCCGCACCTGTTCGTGCAGGCGATTGGCGCCTCACGGGCCACTGATCTTCTCGCTGGCTCGAAACTCGCCGCACTCGAGGGTTTCGACGGGACACGCGATGTCGGCGACGGTGATCTCCAGCCCGTTTGGAGTCCGGATGGACGATGGGTCGTCTTCAACGCCACAGCAGACCGCGACGTGGGCGCGTACGCCCCATCCACCACCCATGTCTACAAAGTCTCAACCACCGGAGGCGAGCCCATCGCCATCACGAACGGGCAGCACAGCTACGCCCGGCCGAAGTTCCGGCCCGACGGCAAAGCCTTGTACATGCTCCACTCACAGCGGGGCGACGAGAAACTGTATAGCCTGTCGAGGCTGGCAATGACCCCGTGGCCGGATCACTCCGCCCCGAAGGTGCTCGCGGAGGGCTGGGACCGCTCGGTGGCCGACTTCGCGTTCGCGCCCGACAGCTCGCGAGCCTTCCTCATCGCCGAGGAGCACGGAAACGACAAGCTGTTCTCGATGGCCGCCGCGGGAGGCACGCCCGATCGTGCCATCGACTTGAAGGATGGCGTCTATTCCGGCCTCGCGATCGCCGAAAAGGCGCCGTCGCTGACCGCCGTAGCGCTGTGGGGATCGATGGTGCACCCGGAGGATGTGGTCCGCCTCGACCTCACCGCGAAATCGCACCGGCCTCTCACGCAATTCAACAAGCCGGTGATCGATGACATCGACTGGCAACCTCCGCGACATGTTTGGTTCACCGCCAAGAGCGGCGCCAAAATCCACTCGCTGCTCGTGCTCCCGCCGGAATTCGACGCGTCGAAGAAGTACCCCCTGCTGCTGTTCCCGCACGGGGGCCCGCACAACATGACCAAGGACCAGTTCTTCGTCCGCTGGAACTACCATTTGCTGACGAGTCCCGGCTACGTGCTGCTGATGACCAACTATACCGGATCGACCGGCTTCGGGGAAGAGTTCGCCGCAGCGATCCACAAGGACATCCTGCGCGGTCCGGCGGACGAAATCGAACAGGCGGCCGACGATGCCATCCGGCGCTTCCCGTACATCGACGCCACGCGACAGGCGGCGGCCGGAGGCAGCTATGGCGGATATCTGATGAATTGGTTCGAAGGGAATTCGACCCGCTTCAAGTGTCTCGTCAATCACGCTGGACTCACCGACAACTGGTCGATGTGGGGTTCGACGGACGCGGCCTACTACTGGGAGCGCCGCAACGGTGGTCCGCCCTGGGAGCGCAAGGGGCCGTGGGCCGACCAGAGCCCATCGTCATATGCCGCCAACTTCAAGACACCAATGCTCGTTACCCACGGCGAGCAGGATTTTCGCGTGCCCATCAGCCAGGCATTCGAAATCTACAAGCTCCTGCAGCGGCAGAAAGTCCCGTCACGGCTCGTCGTCTTTCCAGACGCAAATCATTGGGTGCTCAAAGGTGAGGATGCGCGCTTCCACATGCAGGAGGTCCTGGGTTGGCTGAAACGATACCTGTGATCCGAGTGATTGGCCGCGTACTCGTGCCCGTGGTGCCCACCAAGTGCCGCCTGCCAGCTTGGAGTCGTCTCAGGACCAGTCGAGCGTGGTCCTGCCATGGCCGCGAACCCTTCGGCCCGGGCTTCTTCCTGCCCGTCGCCCGACAGGGCGTTCACGTTATGGTGTTGTAACTGCTGGAATCGTAGCCGGAATGGCTGCCTCGATTTGACGCAGGGCGTACCTGACCCCGGGCCCGACCCGTCAGTCCCGGCTCGTTCTTTGAGCGGACCGCCTGACTTCCGCCAAGTGCCGTTCCAGCGCTTCCCGAAACTCCGCCGGATATCGAAGCGAACTCTTCGTCAAGCGTCCGAGGAATCCCGCCGTGGCCTTTTCCGATAGCGGAATGGGCGGGAATCGCAGGAATCGCTCGAGCCGGGGCGCTTTCCGTGCATCGGGCCAAGCCGGGCACACGACTTCCCGTCGATACCCGCGCCTGCCATGGGCCGCACCGGGCCAGCTTCCCGCCGGGGGCAGCGGTCGAACCACCTCGGGCAGTTCCCCGGGCAGTTCCCCGAGCACAGCACCGATCCACGCCGCGGCCGGAACCGGCACGGCGTTGCCCACGAGTTTCCAGCGATAGCCTCGCCGGACGACCGCCTCGGCGGGTAGCGTCCAATCGGCGGCGAAACCTTGCAGCCGTTCGGCGTCGCGCAGATCTGGTGTGCAGATGCGTCCATCGGGCATCCAGATCGCGGGTGCGGACGGAATCCCAAGCGACGACCCACCCTTGAGCGTCGGAATCGCATCGACGGCCCAGCCCAGTCCGCGCGTGCCCTCGGTCCAGTAGAATCCGCAGGCCCGGCCTTGGGGATCGCGTGGGGGCGGAGGTTCGGCGGCGGCGGCGAAAAGCAGACGCGCGGGATCGGCGTCAAGAGAGGCGAGAAGAAAGACACGCTCGCGGCGCTGTGGCAGTCCGAAGGCGCGCGCATCCACCTTGCGATACGCCCACGCGTATCCCAGCCGCTCGAGCTGTTCCACCACGTACCGGATTGCCGCGCCCCGATCGAGTTGGAGCATGAACGGCACGTTCTCGAGTAAAATCCAGGGCACTCCGCCAACACGCGCCAGACGGAAGACTTCGTCCACCAAGCCCGATCGAGCCCCACGAATTCCGTGCGTCTGTCCGGCTTGGGAGAGATCCTGACACGGGAATCCGGCCGCGATTAGTTCGACACCGCGCGGGAGGGAATCGACGGCGCGAACGTCGGTGGCGCGAGCAATGCGAGGGAAACGCGCGTCGAGCACGGCGTTCGCCGCGGAGTCGATCTCGACGAGCAGTTCCGCGTGATGACCCGCCCCGGCAAGACCGAGTTCGAGTCCGCCGATTCCGGCGAACAGGCCCGCCACTTTCATGCGAGCGCCCTTTCCAGGCGCCGCTCGAGCTGGTCCTGACGCCGAAGCTGGCATTCCCACACGATCAACACGTGAAGGCCGAGTCCGCGCAACTGGCGGCACTTGCGCGCGTCGCGCCGGCGATTGTCCGCGATCTTCTTCGCCCAGAAGCGCCGGTTGCGGCGCGGCACGCGGGGGCCGGAATCCGACTTCGTCTTCAGGCAGTTCTTGTGACCGTGCCAGAAGCAGCCGTTGACGAAGATAGCCCAGCCGCGAGTCTGGTTCGAAAGATCGGGTGAGCCCGGCAGTCCGCGATGATTCAACCGGTAGCGATATCCGAGACGCGAGACGATCGCTGCCACCGCGCGCTCGGCCGGCGTGGCGCGTTGACGGACCTTTCGCATCATCTCCGACCGCTTCTCGCGGCTCACGATGTCGCGATGCGCCATCTTGATAGTGTCCACGATTGTTACCCTGGACGTTCGTGCGCAAGGAAAACCGCCACCGCGTGCCCACCCGGAATCGTATGGGTTGGGCCTCACGGCATCTGAATCCGGTCAGCGAGGAGTTCGTGCGCTTCTGCGGAGACCGGCTCACACTTCCCGTACTCGACATCGGAGCCGGACTGGGAACCGCCACCCTCGCGGCGCTCGCGGCGGGCGTGCGGGTGATCGCAAACGATCTCGATCCCACGCATCTCGCCGCGATCGATTGGGCCGCGCCAGAACACGATCGCCACCGCCTGAAGTTGCTGGAAGGCGCATTCCCACGGCTCGACATCGCGGAGCACGGCCTCGCCGCCGCGCATGCATCAAGCGTGCTGCACTTCCTGAAGGGTAAGCAAATCGAAGAGGGATTTCGGAAGCTTGCACGCTGGATCGTTCCCGGCGGGCGCATCTTCATCCAGGCCGCGACGCCCCATCAGCAGCCTTTCGCTCCGTTCCTAGAGGAATATCAGCGGCGTGTCGCGGCCGGCCAGAAGTGGCCCGGGTGGATCATCAAATTGAGTGAATACTGCCATCACCGTCAAGTGGGCCAGATGCCGCGGTCGATCCACCTGCTCGACGAAGCGGTGCTGACGCGCGCGGCGGAAGAGGCGGGCTTGGCCGTTGAACGCGTCTGGCTTTATCGGCGAGACGACCTACCGAAGAGCATCCAACTCGATGGGCGAGAGGCCGTGGGCCTTATCGCGCGGGTTCCGTTAATGTGACATCGCGTAGACCACCGCGTTGATCCCGAGCTTCATTCCGAGCGAGGCAGCCTGCTCCGGGTAGCGGGGATCGTCGGCCATGTGCCATGCGTCGCCCAAGTCATTATTGAACGCGATCGCGACGATAACGCGGCCCTTGTCATCGCGAATCGCGCGCCAGTGCGGAACGATTCCATCGGCGCGATAGGGAGTGCCGCGACCCATCAGCGCGCGAAAGTTCGGAATCTGGACGCGTTCCCGGAGATTGTAGAGGGTGTGGAATACCGGGTCATTGTCCTCGAGCTCCTCGATCGGACGGCCCGGCAGGATCATGTCGATTCCCTCGCGGAATCCTTCCCATTCGTCTGTGCCGAAAAAGCTGTCGCAGAAGAGGAATCCGCCACGCATGAGATAGTCGCGGATCTTGGCGGCTTGTTCTTCGTTGAGGCTCCAGGCTCCGGGGAGCGCGGCATGGAGGTAGGGCCAATAGAAGATATCGTCGTCATCATCCGGACTGACGGGTTGCTCCACCGAACGAATGTCGACGCGCGTCAGCCGCCGCACGATCGAGGTGAAGATCCGATCGCCCTTCGGATAGTCGACGGTCCACGCCGTTGCGCCCTCGAGCCAGTTTCCACCGCGGCCGAAGCGTCCGAATCCGTTGTAGCCGTGCGAGGGAAACATCAGGCGGCCGAAGATGAACTCCGCCGGGTTCTTGTAATCGGGCGGAAGCGGCGCGACCGTGTCCCACCCTTCGAGCGGCGGATACTGCCGGAACGGGCGCTGCGCCAGCGCGAGTCCGAGTGACGCGACGATGCCGGCCACGATCCAGCCCCCGGTCCGCGCCTTCATCAGAACCAGCTTATCGCGTGGCGTACACTGAATCGTGCGTCACCGGGCTCTCACGATTCTGATCGCTTGCAGCGCATTCGGCGCCGAACCTTTCGAGGTGCACGAGGCGACGATCGCCAGTGTCCATGCGGCGATGAAAGCGGGTTCGCTCACCTGCGCCGGCCTGGTGCGCGCCTATCTCCGCCGCATCGAGGCGTTCGATAAGAACGGCCCGGCGATCAACTCGCTCATTCTCGTGAATCCCTCGGCCGAGCGCGAGGCCGCGGAACTCGATCGCTGCTTCGCCGCCTCGGGACTGACGGGTCCGCTGCATTGTGTTCCGGTGATCGTCAAGGACAACTTCGAAACCGCGGGACTCACCACGACCAACGGCGCGCTCGTGTTCGCGAAATACGTGCCGGATCGCGACGCGTTCCAGGTGCGCAGGATCAAGGAAGCCGGCGCGCTCGTGCTTGCCAAGTCGAACCTCGCCGAGTGGGCCTTCACTCCTTATGAAACGGTCAGTTCCGCGCTGCCCGGATACACGAAGAACCCCTACGCGCTCGATCGGGTGAGCGCGGGTTCGAGCGGAGGCACGGCCGCCGCCGTCGCCGCCAGCCTCGGACTCGTGGGGCTCGGCACGGATACGGGCAACTCCATCCGTGGACCCTCCGCGCATCAAGCGCTCGTGGGCGTTCGCTCGACGATGGGACTCACCAGCCGCGACGGCGTCTTTCCGTTGAACCTTCAGCAGGATATCGCGGGCCCGATGACGCGGACCGTGGAGGACGCGGTGAAAGTCTTCCAAGCGGTGGCGGGCTACGACCCCCGCGACCCGGTGACAGCGGCCGCCCGCGAGCATCCCGTACCGGACTACGCGGCATCGCTCGATCGCGCGGGACTGCGCGGCGCGACGATCGGCGTTCTGCGGCAGGCGTACGAGCGCGACTCGACCGATCCCGAAGTGACGCGCGTGTTTCTCGCGGCAGTGGAAGATTTGCGCCGCGCGGGCGCGGCGATCGTCGACCCAGCACGCGTGGAGACAGATCCCGACAAGCGGCCGAAGGGCCCATGCATGGGATTCAAGTACGACATGAATCGCTTCCTCGCCGATCGCGCCGGCCGGGTGCCCGTGGCGAGCCTGGCGGAGATCATCAAGTCCGGCGGCTTCCATCCGAGTGCGCAAAGGCGGCTGGAAGTGAACGAGCGCGATCCGGCAAACGGGCCCGATTCGCCCGAGTGCGCCGCCAATCGCGAATGGCGCGAGCAGACGCGGCAGGTCGTGCTCGCGGCGATGGACAAGATGAAGCTCGACGCGTTCGTCTATCCGACCTGGAGCAACGTACCGAGGCTGATCGGCGACCTGAACACGCCGCACGGTGACAACAGCCAGTTCTTCTCGCCCGTCACTGGATTCCCTGCGATCACGGTTCCGATGGGATACACGCGCGGCGGGCGGCTTCCGGCGGGAATGACGATCTACGGCAGGCCCTGGTCGGAGGCGAAGCTGCTGCGTTACGCCTATGCGTTCGAACAGGCCACGCGGCATCGCCGTCCACCGGACGCGGCGCCGCCTTTGCGCTGATGCGACTGAAACGCCTGCTGAAGCGGATCATCACGCCGCCGCTCTTCCTCGCCGTATCGGCGGTGCTGGTGGTGGAAGAGGTGCTGTGGCGGCTGAGCGCGATTCTCGCGTGGCTCGGCAAGCTTCCGGTCTTCCGCCAAATCGAGCGGTTCATCGCGAGCCTGCCGCCGTATCCGGCGCTTGCGTGCTTCCTGCTGCCCTCCGCGGGCCTCGCGCCGGTGAAATTTCTCGCGCTTTATTGGCTCGCGGGCGGACATCCGGGCCTGGGCATCGGAACTATCATCGCCGCGAAGATCACGGGCACGGCTCTGGTCGCGCGAATCTTCCAGTTGACCAAGCCGGCGCTGCTGACGGTGGGATGGTTCAGCCGCGCGCATGACGCGGTGATGGCGGCCCGGCATGCGATTCACGAATGGTGGCGCGGGTCGGCGACCGGTCGCTGGATTATCGCCCGCTGGCAGCGGATGAAGCGCGCGCAGCCTGGCTGGCTGAAGCGGCGTTGGCAGGCGATCCGTGCGCGGCGGCGCGGTGCCTATTCATGAGAAGTTCGCATTATCGAATCGGAAATGTAATCGGCGTTTGCGATGCTAACGCATGCTCTTTTTGGTTTGTTTCTTGTCTCTCGCGGCGAGCGCCTGGGCACAGACGTCGCAGATCTCCGGAGATGTTCTCGATGCCTCCCAATCGGCGATTCCCGGTGTGCGAATCGCCGTCACTTCCGCCGCCACGGGCGTGAAGCTGGAGGGTCTGACCGGACCCGATGGAACGTTTCTGATCGACCGTGTTCCGCTCGGCCGGGTGACGGTCGAGGCGGCTTACGCCGGCTTCAATCCGTTCCGTGAGTCGTTTGACCTCGGCCCCACCGGTCGAAGGAACTGGAGAATCGCGCTTTCGACCGCTATGCTCTCCGAACAGGTGAACGTCGCGGCATCGTCCGACCTGCTGCAAACCAGCCGCTCGGCTCAAGTGACTTCGATCAGCACGCGCGAGATCCAAGGGATTCCCACCGCGTCGCGCAACTACACGCACCTCATCGTCGCCGAAGCCGGAGTCTCGGCACCGCTGCCGGATCGAACGGGCCGCGGGATGAATATCGCGACCACGCCCGGCGCGCAAGGCGACGACGGCACGCAGTCACTGAACCCGAGCGTCAACGGCGCGCGGCCCACCAACAATTCGGTGTCGATCAACGGTGTGGACGCCACCAACATGATGAATGCCAACGGAAGCCTGGGGAACAACATCACCGTTCCGCTCGACGCGCTGGAAGCCGTCGAAGTGCAGACCGCGCTCTATTCGGCCAACACGGGACGGAACGGCGGCGGCAACATTCAGATGATCACCCGGGGCGGCTCGAACGACTTTCATGGCACGGTGGCGCACTTCGGACAGAACGAAAAGTTCAACGCGAACGAATTCTTTCTGAATCGCGCCGGAACGGACCTGCCGAAGTTCCGCCGCGAGGAAACATCGGCGACATTGGGCGGCCGTATTCTCCGCGACCGCACGTTCTTTTTCCTGTCGGCGCAACGAACCAACTTCACATCGGGCTTCGCCAGCCGCGCCATCGCCACCACCGCGATTCCGGAAGGTTTGGGCGAGACGCGCACACGCGAATCGATCGCACAAGTGGCCAATCGCTGGTTGCAGGGCGGCGCGGCTGGGAATCCACAATTCGCGGCCGGATTCCTGCGCGCCCTTCGCGCGTTTCCGGCGGAGCAGATTCCGGGCCTGGAGGCGAAGTTCTTCTCGAGCACGGCCGATGCCAACGCGCCGGTCTTCCGGACATTGACGGCGAGTGACATTCATCCGGTTGCGATCAACGTGTTGAACACCAAGCGCAACGGCCGTCTGATGCTGCCTTCCGCCAGCGATCCGATGCGGTTGTTGCCCGCCACCGCTTCCTATGGGCCTGAACGGGAGTTGGTGCAATCGTTCCCCACCGTCTTCAACAATTGGTCAGGCGCTGCGACGATCGAGCATCACTTCAGCGGCGTGACGCGGCTGCGGCTGAACTACATCAAGTCGTCTCAGTTCGTGGAAGAAGCGTTCGGTTGGGCAAACTCGTCGCCTTCGCCGACGCAGGGCCAATCGCCTTCCTACACGGCATCGATGAACCTCTCGCACAGCTTCGGACCTCGCCTGTTCAACGAACTTCGCGGCGGCTTTTTCGAGCTGTTCAACACGCGCATCTCGCTTTATCGCGACATCCTGAACTCGACACTCGGTATTCGCAATCCGATCGAAGACGCGCTCGGAGGCCTGGCCTCGCTCATGCCGACCATCGACATCAACACGCAACGGTCGACCAGCGGAATCGGCAACGCGTGGGACTTTTTCGACCGCCAGCGCACGATCAACATCGCCGACAACGTCAGCTACACCGCGGGCAAGCATCAGGTCCAGTTCGGCGGCGAAATCCGCCGCCCCACGATCGCCGGCGAATACATGGCCCGCACGAACGGCGATCTCGACTACGACAACTGGATCCTGTTCTTCACGGGTCACGGCGCTTCCGGCGGCGGATCGGACCTCGACATGGGCGACACGCGGCGCCACTTCAAGATGAAGGACTTCTCGCTGTTTGCCCAGGATGACTGGCGCGTTCGCTCCAACTTCACGATCAACGCTGGTGTGCGGTACGAGTTCTTTTCCTATCCAGCCGAGACGCAGGGCCGCATCGGATCGTACTACCTGCCGCACATGGCCGCGCGCGCCGGAGTGCAACCGGGCTTTCAGATTCCTTCCAACAGTGTCATCTTCCGGCAGGGCTTCGATCCGATTCAGCTCGGCCTGGTGGTGGCACCGGGCACGCCCTGGAACCTGAACCAAGTAAGCAAGGCGAAGTGGGACTCGACGATCGCACCCGACTTCAACAACTTCGCCCCGCGCGTGGGTTTCGCCTGGCAGCCGGAGCGTTTCGGGCGCCGCGTGTCGGTGCGCGGCGGCTACGGCATCTTCTACGAACGGCCGTCCGGAGCCTTCAAGAGCGAACTCCAATTGTCGGCTCCGTTCTTCATCTATCAGAACGTACCGTCGCCGGTGGACATGGCGAATCCATACCCGCGGCTGAACATCAACCCGTTCGCGATTCCCCTGAACGTCCAGATCACGCGGAACGCGGCAGGCGCGCCGAGTTGGCGGCGGTCCGACGGAACCGCGTTCCCGGCCACCGAACCATTCGCCGCCAAGAACTACAGCTTCATCGATCCGTTCGTGCGCACGCCCTACACACAGCAATGGACGTTCAATCTCCAGCTCGAACCCTGGCAAGGCAACCTGCTCGACATCCGCTATGTGGGCACGCGCGGAACCAAGCTGATGGCTCGCATGAATCTGACGCAGCCGCTCGACCCGCGTGTACGGCCCGTGAACGGCTTCACCGATATCTTCACCTCGGCGGGCGCTCTGATCAATCCGGACTTCTTCGTCGACCCGCAATTCCTCGGTCTCGGCCGGGCCAGCGGATTCCGGCTGCGGAGCAACTGGGCGAGTTCCACCTATCACGGGATGCAGGTCAACTTCCGGCGCCGTTTTCAGCGGGGGATGTTCTGGAACGTCTCCTACACGTTCGCGAAGTCGCTCGACAACGTATCCTCCGACGGCGGCGTGATCGAGCATGACGCGTTCAGCGCGCGGAACAATCGTGGACTTTCCGATTTCGACCGCACGCACCGCTTCACGGCCACCTACATCTACGAATTTCCGAAGATGTTCCGCAACCGGTATCTGGACGGCTGGGCAATCAATGGATTGGTGACGCTGCAGAGCGGCTCGCCGTTCACCGTGCTCGGAAACGCGACGCGGAACGCCTACTTCGCACAAGTGGGACGCACGAGGCTGGACATGGCTCCCGGCGCGACGCTCGCTACCGCGCGCCGCGATGGACGGATCCAAGACCGGCTGGAAAGTTACTTCAACACCGCCGCCTTCGCCGATTCGCTCGATCGCTGGGGCAACGAGGGGCGCAACCTGCTCCGCGGACCCGCGCAGCGCCAGTTCGACTTCTCGCTGGTCAAGTACACGCCGCTGACCGAGCGCCTTCGCAGCGAGTTCCGGTGGGAGCTGTTCAACGCGTTCAATCAAGCCACATTCTCGAATCCGGCCAATACGTTCGCGGCGAATGGCCCGGGAACGGCGGGGCGCATCACCTCGACGATCGGAGGTCCGAGGACGATGCAGGTAGCGTTCCGGCTGCGGTTCTAACGCGGACCTTGGCAAGCGGGGTCTTGCGCCCCAGACTCCACTCGCGCTAGTGTGGGAGCGCGAGTGGAGTTATGAAGTTGCTGTATCTAGCGGCCGCCGCCACGCTGCCGCTGATGTGCCAGACCGCGTCCCTGACCTGCGATGCGACCGCCGATCCCGTGCTCGTCCGCTCGGAAGGTGTCGCGGAGACGATGGGTCTCATCAACATCAAGTGCGCCGCACTTTCTCCCGGAACGGTTGCAGGCGGATTCACCGTCATTCTTTCGGTCCCTGTGACCAATCGCAAGACCGGAGCCGATACGATCGATGCGCGCATGGTGGCCGAGACGCCGTTCGGGACCCAGCTCATCAGCGCATCGCCGATTCTGGTGGGTGGCAACACGATTATCTTCAACCCGTTCGAATTCCAGCTCCCGGCTTCCGGTGAGACGACGTTCCGCATCTCGAACATTCGCGGATTCGCCGCCTCTTCGCTCCGCCCGATCACGGCGTTCATCTCGACGAACGGCCGCAGCGGTATCGGCATCCGGAACAATCCGGTGACGGTCGGCGTGCCGCAGCGCGGACTGCTCGCGGCGGCGGCTACCACACGCGTCTTGTGCCGATCCTATACGACGCCCGACGTCCTATCGTTTATCAGCCTCTACGCGCTCTCCACCAGCTTTTCGTTCCGCGTCACCGAAAATCACCCGGCGGTCTTTCAGGCCCGCGAACCGGGAGCACCGAATGGCCAGCGGATTCTCGTCCGCTATTCCGGACTCCCTCCCGACGCGCGTGTGTTTGTGCCGAGCGCCATCGTGGGAACGAACGGAATCGAGCAGACATCTGTCGGCGAATTCGGCGTGCCGGTTTCCGGCGGCATCTACGGACCCGGATCGAACTCGCTGCTGATGTCTTTCGTTAGCGGCACCGATGCGGACGGGGCAGGCGGCAATCCGGTGGCCCTGCCGCAGAGCATTCCGTTCAACGGAGTCTCCGAAGTGCAGTTGTCCGGTGGCGCGGGAACCGCGGCGTTCGAGATCCTGGACACCACCACATTTGCCTCCGAGTCCGCGCATATCCCCAGTTTCGTCCTACTGCCGGAGAATTCGCGATACAACGGCGTGGTCGCCTCGGCGTCGGTCTCGTTCGGTCCGATTTCTCGTACCACTGCCGCCAGCATCAATGCGCCGGTGCCGCGCTTCAATGATCCGGCGCCGCCTAACGATTGCAGCGTGCTGCGCGATTGCAACGCCTCCTATTTCCCCAAACTTGGAGTTCGCGCGCCGAACCTGGCATTCGAACATATCCAATACACTCGCACGTTCGCGAGCCGCTACATCACGATCAACAACGAAAGCGGCGGCGTGCTGCGTTGGACGACAACGGTTACGTACAAGAAGGGACAGAACTGGCTCGAACCCGATCCTCCTTCCGGAGTCCAGAACGCGTCGATCAACCTGCGCCTTCGGCCGGAAGGTCTCGAACCCGGATTCTATGAGGCAACGTTCCGCATCGAGGCAGGCAACGCGGGCGCGGCCGTTTATCCCGTGACGCTGACGGTGCTGCCCGCTCCCGGCGGACCGCTGCCTCCACCCGAGATCCCCGAGGATCCCCGGACTCCCAAGTTCTGGACCGTCGGCAATGCCGCCAATCAGGCGATTCCGGAGATCGTGCCCGGTTCGCTCGCCGCGATGGACGGAGTGAACCTGAATGGATCGAATCTGCTCGTGATGGTGGGCGGCATCAACTCCAAGGTGGTTTCGCAGGCATCCGATCACGTAACGTTCGTGGTTCCGGAGGAACTCGGCGGACAACCCGAAGCTGAGATCCGAGTGGAAGCGAACAAGCTGCTGAGCCCGATCGTCAAGGTGAAGCTCGCCGACGCCGCGCCCGCGATTCTGACCAATGGCGTGTTGAACGGCGACGGACGCCTGAACTCCCGCGAGAATCCTGCGAAGGTGGGCGAGGAGCTACAGATCTTCGCCAGCGGACTTCCTGTGGCGATCCCCGGCCGGATTACGGCGCGCATCCATGATCGCGACATCACGCTGCCGGAATACGCTGGCAAGTCGCCGGGCCTCGACGGAATCCAGCGTGTGTCGATCCTTGTTCCGGACGAGCTTCCTGCGATGGATACGGAAGTGTTCGTCTGCGGAGCCTCCGGTGTGACGGGGTTGAATCGGGCATGCAGTCTCGGCTATCGCGTGTGGATCACGCGATAGCTACGGCGCCTGATAGACCTCGATATCCTTCGCAACGCCTCCCTTGCCGTCGATCTTGATCTCTTCGGCACGGGCGGCGCGAAAGACCGCTTCCGTCATTTCCGTAAGGTCCCACGAACTGAGTAGCAGGTACGATCCGGGCGCCAGTCCGGTGAACTCGAACCGGCCTTGTTCGCTCGTGATCACCTTGCGGAGTCCGTTCACTTGCTGCCTGGTGCGGAGCGAGACCGGAAGCAAATAGACCGGAGCGGCGATCGCGGGTGACTTTTCCAGGGTGGCGCGGCCCGCTACGGTCGCACCCGGAGCGAAGGTGACTCGCACGTCCGGAGGGCCGTAGCGTTCGAAGCCGATTTGAAACCAGTCGGGATCGGCGTTGCGCGCACCTCCTCGGGAATGCCCGATGCTCTCGATGTACTGACCCTCGGGCGGAACCGCCGTCATCTCCCAGTAGCCGGGCACCGGACTCCAAGTCCGCGGCACATCCTCCTGCGATGCCGGACCCGCGCGATCGCGGCGGCGAGCCGTGACCTTGGCTCCGGTGGGCGCCTGGAGGCGAATCTCGGGTCCGCGCGCGAGACCGAGTATTCCCAGGTTGCGATCACCATGGATATCAATCTCGCTGAACCAGTATCCGGGACCGCTGGGAGTCACTCCGGCCGCGAGCATTTCGTACGAACCCGGCGCGACACCCACAAATCCGAACGGGATGCCGCATTTGGTGCGCACGTCCCACCGCCCAGTCTCATGCGACAGCGTCACGCGAACCTCCGTTCCCGGCATGCATCCTCCTATCTCGCCGAAGACCCCGTGCAGCCTTCCCGGCAGCGGCTGGATGTCGATGTCGCGCGCGTCATTGTCGAACTCCCCGCGGACCGGCTGGGCTTCCCGGAGGTCAACGGCACTGAACGGATGGAAAGTGGGCATCAGTTGCTGCTTGTCTTCGAGGATCGCCGCTGCCGTGCGAACGTAGTAGCGGCCCGGGAGCAGCCCCGAAATCCGGTAGATTCCGCGATCGTCGGAGAGCGCAGAGCCGAGCGAGTGCGTGGGGGCGTTCGCGTCATAGGCGTGGACGGTGACGCCCGGAAGCCCGGCGCGATTTTCGTCCATCAGCTTGCCCGTGATGGCGGCGAAGCGTTTCAAACGGAGTTCGATGAAGACGTTCTTGTCCGCCTGAACGGTGAACGGCATCGGCGGTGCGTTGTCGCGGCGCTGGCCATGGAACGTCTCGGCGAATCCTACGCGCGTGCCCGAGATGGTGTAGATGCCCGGCTCGACCGAAGGAAACGTGAACTGGCCGGTGCGCCCCGTTTCGATCATTCCCACCGGAGTCATCTTGCCGGACACCAGCCGCGAGAGCTTCACGCGGGCCCGCGCCAGCGCGTATCCGGTCTGGTTCTCGAGCGCCACGCCGTTGATCACGGCAGGATCGGCGCGACAGATCGCGGCCAGCGCGAGACCGGCCAGCATCCGGCTGGGCATGATGCCAACTATGACGTTCGCATGCCGGAAAGTGTGCAGCGCAGCCGCAATGCCGTAGCGTAGTAAGAGTGAATACGTGGAAGCTGACCCTCGAATACGATGGGTCCAAGTACAGCGGCTGGCAGGATCAGATCAACGCGCGGACCGTGGCGGGAGTGCTCCGTACAGCCGCCGAGGATGTGTTCGGCGAAGAGGTGGAGATCCAGGGCGCCGGACGCACCGACGCGGGCGTGCACGCGCTCGAACAGGTGGCCCATTTGCGGGTACGCCGTGGAAGTGCCCCACCGGGCGCGATTCTGCGGGAATTGAACGACCGGCTTCCCGCCGACGTGGTGGTGCTTTCCGTCGAGCCGGTGCCGGCGCGATTCCACGCGCGCCACGATGCCCGCTCGCGGTCGTACGTCTATCAGATTTCCAAGCGCAAGACCGCGTTTCACAAGCGCTACGTCTGGTGGATCCGTCAGCGGCTCGATGTCGCGGCGATGACGGAAGCCGCGGCGAAGATCGAAGGCCGGCACGACTTCACCTGTTTCCGCGCCGCTGACCCCACCAAGCCGGACGATTCCACGATCGTGGTCGTGGAATCGGCGACCGTGGAAGAAACTGAGGACCTGATCGTAATCCGCATCGAGGCGTCGCACTTCCTCTGGCGGATGGTGCGGCGCCTCGTGGGCGTACTCGTCAAGATCGGGCTCGGGGAATTGCGGCCGGGCGAGTTCGAAGCCTTGCTGGCCGGCCGTTGCAACCCGAAGCTCGATGTCGCCTCCTGGACAGCTCCGGCGTCGGGGCTGTTCCTGGAGCGGGTCCGATACTGACTACGCGGTCTGCGCCTTTCGGTCCGCCGAGCCGATCGAAACGGCGGCGGCCATCTTGC
>CADECY010000008.1:0-139790 GCA_902825945.1 uncultured Acidobacteriota bacterium | reverse complement strand
GCGGTCTGCGCCTTTCGGTCCGCCGAGCCGATCGAAACGGCGGCGGCCATCTTGCGTGGAGCCTCCGGCTGCGCGGCCGGTGTTGGAGCACCACCGATTCCGAGCTTGGCGCGCAAATCCGCTTCCAAACGGTCGCGCATCTCCGGGTTGTCCTTGAGCGACTGGCGTGCCTGTTCGCGGCCTTGCCCGATTCGCGAGCCACCGAAGCTGTACCACGATCCGCTCTTTTCGACGATCTGATTGGCGGCGCCGAGATCGAGCAGTTCGCCCTCAGCCGATACGCCTTCCCCGTGGATCAGTTCGAGTTCGACCTCGCGGAACGGCGGAGCCACCTTGTTCTTGACGATCTTCACCTTGGTCCGGCTGCCGGTGACGACATCGCCATCTTTGATGGCGCCGACCCGGCGCACATCCAGACGGACCGTCGAATAGAACTTGAGCGCTCGACCGCCCGTCGTGGTTTCCGGACTGCCGAACATCACACCGATCTTCTCGCGGATCTGATTGATGAAGATCAGGCAAGTATTGGTTCGCGCGACCATTCCGGTGAGCTTGCGCAACGCCTGCGACATCAACCGGGCATGCAGTCCCATGAAGCTATCGCCCATCTCGCCTTCGAGTTCGGCCTTGGGTACGAGCGCAGCGACCGAATCCACGACGACGAGGTCGACGCCGTAGCTCGACACCATCATCGAGGTGATTTCGAGTGCCTGCTCGCCGAAATCCGGCTGCGTCAGGATGAGCCCATCGACATCGACGCCCAGGCGGCGCGCATAGGTTGGATCGAGCGCGTGTTCGGCATCGATGAAGAGCGCCTGGCCGCCGGCTTTTTGCGCTTGTGCGATCGCTTGCAGTGCGAGTGTCGTCTTACCGGACGATTCCGGTCCGAAGATTTCGACCACGCGGCCACGCGGAAGTCCGCCGACACCGAGCGCGGCATCGAGGGCAATCGATCCGGTCGAGATCGTGGCAATGGGTACGGCAGGCGCCGACCCGAGCCGCAGAATAGAGCCTTTTCCAAACTGCTTTTCCACCTGCGACATCGCCAGATGGATCGCTTGTTCTCGTTCTTTTGTATTCACTGGACTACCTCCTTACCCACGGCAGGAGACACCACTCGCGTAGCGGCGCCCGCCTAATAACTAAGTAGGCGCCAGGAGGAAAAAATCTCAGTGAATTTTTACTTTTTTGAGGATGCCGTCGCAGCGACGGCGGGCTCTGCCGTCAAATCGGCGGCGGTAGTCATGTTGAGGACCTTGCGTACCTCTTTGTCGAGCTTGGTATAGATGTCCGGATTGTCGCGGAGGAACTGGCGCGAATTCTCGCGGCCCTGTCCGATGCGATCCCCGGAGTAGCTATACCACGAACCGCTCTTCTCCACGATGTTGTGCGTCACCGCCAAGTCGAGCAAATCGCCCTCGCGCGAGATGCCTTCACCGTACATGATGTCGAATTCGGCTTCGCGGAACGGCGGAGCGACCTTGTTCTTCACCACCTTGACCTTGGTGCGGTTGCCGACGACCGTGTCTCCATCCTTCACCTGCGCAATGCGGCGAATGTCGATGCGGATCGACGAGTAGAATTTGAGCGCGCGTCCGCCGGTGGTGGTTTCGGGATTGCCGAACATGACGCCGATCTTCTCGCGGATCTGATTGATGAAGATCAGGCAGGTCTTCGACTTGGAGACGACACCGGTGAGCTTGCGCATCGCCTGCGACATCAGCCGTGCCTGCACGCCCATGAAGCTGTCGCCCATTTCGCCGTCGAGTTCGGCCTTCGGAACGAGCGCGGCCACCGAGTCGACCACCAGAATGTCCACCGCGCCGGACTGGATCAGCGAGTTCGTGATCTCGAGTGCCTGTTCGGCGTAATCGGGTTGTGACACGAGTAGGTTATCGACGTCGACTCCCAGTTTCCGGGCGTAGATCGGGTCGAGCGCATGTTCCACGTCGATGAACGCGGCCACGCCGCCCGCCTTCTGTGCTTCGGCGATCGCCTGGAGCGCGATCGTGGTCTTACCGGACGATTCCGGCCCGTAGATCTCGCAGATGCGGCCGCGCGGGAGGCCCCCGACGCCGAGCGCCCAATCCACGGAGATCGCACCTGTCGAGATAACCGACACCGGGATGACCGACTCCGTCGAGCCGAGCCGCACGATGGAGCCTTTGCCGAATTGCTTTTCGATTTGTCCGAGCGTAGCTGTGAGCGCGCGGAGCCGTTCTTTTTCGTCCATGTTCTTCTTTTTGAGTATAGGCGAACAATAGGCGAAAGTCCAGGGGAAAGTGCTGATCTGATCGACTCCGGTATCCGCTGCGCTTCCCGATCCAGTAGACTGTCTCCTAATGCTCCTTCTGCTCCTGGCAGCCACGGCGCTCGCGGCGGACCCTCCGATCCATCGCCTGCCCACGCTTTCCGCGATCTACCCGCAGGGGGCGCAGCCCGGAACCACCACCCGAGTCGAGGTGCTCGGCCAGCACCTGGACCGTGTCCAGGCGATCTACTTCACACATCCGTCCCTTCGCGCCCGCATCGTCGCCGTCGAGAATACGCGGCTCGAACTCGAGATCGCCGCCGCGGCGGACGCTCCCATCCAGCCGCACTACGTCCGGGCGATTTCGCCGCGCGGCGCCTCGAATCTGGCGCTGTTCCGGAGCGGCGATAAGCCTCATCGCACGGAGTGCGAACCGAACTCGACACTGGAAACCGCGGAGAAGGTCTCGGTCCCGGTGACGATCAACGCGCGGCTCAACACCGATGGCGATTTCGACTTCTTCCGATTCCACGCGGCGCGGGGCGAGACGCTGATCTTCGACCTTCGCGCGGCGCGGAACGGGTCCGGACTCGACGCCTCGATGGTTCTCGTCGATCCGAACAACCGGCGCCTCGAGTACGACGAGGACACCTTCATTTGGGATCCTTTCTTCGCCTACACGTTCCGCGAAGAGGGCGACTATATCATCGCCGTGCAGCCGACCCACGCACGCAACGATCCGGGCTTTCTCTACCAGCTCGACATCCGGCGCGCGCCCCACGTGCAGACGCTGCATCCGATCAGCCTCCGCCCCGGCGCGGAAACCGAGGTGACGCTCTTCGGCAGCGGGCTCGGGGATTCGAACGCAAAGCTCCGCTTCGATGAAGCCGGGATCGAAGGCGCGCTCGTGCAGGCACGCGGCTCGAGCGCGGTGGCCAAGATCCGCGTGGGTCCGAACGTTCGCGAGGGCGAGCACACGGTTCATGTGGTTTCTGGCGGACTCTCGAATCCGGCGCGGTTCCAGGTGGACGCGTCGCCTGTGTACTCGGGCACTGGTCCGTTGAAGTTTCCCGTGTCGATCACCGGGACGGCGAAGTATCGCCAGCCCGAGCGCTTTGCGTTTCACGCCGAGGCGGGCCAGACGCTCACGTTCGAGACGCGCGCGTGGCGGCTCGGATCGCCGGTCGATTCGACGCTGCGCATCCTCGACGCAAAGGGCAAGATGGTGGCGTCGAACGACGATGTCACGATTCCCGGAGTGAACTTCAGCAAGGATTCGCGAGTCTCGCACCAATTCAAGGAGGCGGGAGACTATGCGCTCGAGATCCGGAACCTGTGGCAGGTGACGGGCGAGAACTTCCCGTATCAATTGGCCGCGGCAGAGGCGAAGCCTGCGTATGAGCTGCAACTCGGGTCCGATCAGCCGTACATCTATCCGGGCGAATCAGCCAAGATCAAGGTGAGCGCGGTGCGGCGCGATGGCCACAAGGCGGGGATTCCGTTGTCGA
This sequence comes from uncultured Acidobacteriota bacterium, assembly GCA_902825945.1. GTDB lineage: Bacteria > Acidobacteriota > Terriglobia > Bryobacterales > Bryobacteraceae > SYLY01. The sequence goes on along the minus strand of CADECY010000008.1, from coordinate 136,031 downwards.
TCGAGGGGTTACCGGCCGGATTCAGCGCCAAGCCAGCGGAGATCGCCGAGGGTTCGAACGAAGCGGAGATCGAGGTCGCTGTTCCGGCCGATGCCAAGCCGGGGACCCACGCCCGAATCGAAGTGAAGGGCGGACAACTGGCCTGGCGTCAGGTGCGGATCTCGTCGGGTGGCGGCGAAGGCGCGACGTTCACCAACGTCGATCACGCCTATCTCGCGGTGGCCGAGAAGCCGCGATTCTCACTCGAATGCTCGGCGACGGCAGTGAATCTGGTGCGCGGCGGAACGGCGGAACTGAAGGTGATGATCCGGCGCCGGGAAGGCTTCACGGAGCCCGTGCAACTGCGCGCGCTGAACCTGCCCGCCGGAGTTACGATAGAAGCACCGCCCGCCGGTGCGGACCTGGGAACGATGCGCCTGCGCGCGGCTCCGGATGCGCAACTCGGCCGCGCGGCCCGCGTCGCCGTCATTGGCGAAGGTGGCGGCCAATCCCAGGAAGCTCCCAAGATTTCGGTTCTGGTGGACTGATGAGAACGATCCTTTTCCTTTTGCCCGTGTTAGCGTTCGCGGCACCCGCGCCGGTGCGGCTCAGCGTGCATCCGAACAATCCCTTGCTCTTCGGAAAGGGTTCGGAACAGCGGTTGGCCGTGATCGCGCACTACGCTGATGGTTCGCAGGCCGATGTGACCTCGCAGGCGCGATTCCAGTCGGAAAAGCCCGCAGTCGCGGAAGTGGCCGGCGAGGCACGGCTCCGCGCAGTCGCAAACGGTGGCGCGCCTATTCGCGTATCGCACGGAGGGCTTTCGGCGACGACCGTGGCGCTGGTGCAGCGCGCCGATGCGCCCCTGGCGGCGAGCTTCGCGGCGGACGTGCTTCCGGTGTTGACCAAGCTCGGCTGCAACGGTGCGTCGTGCCACGGGTCGCTCAACGGACAGGCGGGTTTCAAGCTGTCGCTCTTCGGCTACGATCCCGAGTTCGATTGGGACATGATTGTCAACAAGCACGATGGGCGCCGCGTGAATCGCACCGATCCGGAGAAGAGCTTGTTGCTCGCCAAGCCTACGTTCGCCGTCAAACACGGCGGCGGAAAGCTGCTGAAGAAGGAATCGCCCGAGTACGCACGGCTGGTTTCGTGGATCCAGGGCGGCATGGCCCGCGCGGCATCCGGCGAGCGGCGCGTGGTTTCGCTGCGCCTGTTCCCGGAGAATCCGGTGCTGTACGGCAAGGGCTCCACGCAGCAGTTCCTCGTCACAGCGCGATTCTCCGATGGCAGCGAGGGCGACGTGACGCCGCTCGTGAATTTCAAGACAAACGACGATTCGATCGTCGCGGTTTCGCCTTCGGGTATCGCGACCGCGGTGCGCGGCGGCGAGACGGCGATCGTGGTGCGGGCACCCGGAATCCTCGCGGCGACGAAAGCGGGCGTCGTCATCGAGAACAAGCCCGTGCCGCAGCTCGAGACGTTCAACTTCATCGACAAACACGTTGGGGCGAAGCTCCAGACTTTGCACATTCCGCCGTCTGACCGGGCTTCGGACGAAGAGTACGTCCGGCGTGCCTACCTCGATGTGATCGGGCTGATTCCCACGGCCACGGAGGCGCGGCGATTCCTCGAGGACAAGTCGCCCGACAAGCGCGCCAAGGTCGTGGACGATCTTCTCCAGCGGCCCGAGTACGCCGACTATTGGGCGACGTATTGGGGCGATCACCTTTCGAACACGCGGCAGCTTCTTTACAACAAGGGTCCTTACACGTTCACGCAGTGGCTCTACAAGGCGTTTCGCAAGAACACGAAGTTCGACGATTTCGCGCGGCAGCTTCTGGTGAGTTCCGGCAACATGTACGAAGCGGCGGCCACCAGCTACTATCCGTTGATGCGGAAGGAACTCGACCTCGCCGCGATGACCAGCCAGTTGTTCCTGGGCATCTCGATCGAGTGCGCGCGCTGCCACAATCATCCGCTCGAGAAGTGGACGCAGGACGACTTCAGCGGAATGGCCGCGTTCTTCTCGCAGGTGAAGTACAAAGGCGGCGCGGGTCCGCGGAACAATGAGCGGATTCTCTACGTCGACTACGATCGCCAGTTCCAGCATCCCGACACGAAAAAGGTCTTCCTGCCGAAGCCGCTCGGCGGACCGTATATGAAGGACGGCGAGATGGTGGACCGCCGCGAGTTGCTCGCCGATTGGTTGACATCACCCTCGAATCTCCAGTTCAGCCGCGCGATCGTCAATCGCATGTGGCGCAAGTTCATGGGACGCGGACTCGTCGAGCCAGTGGACGATTTCCGCGCGACCAACCCGCCCACCAACGCGGCGCTACTCGACGAACTCGCGCGGGACTTCATCTCGCACGGCTATGATCTGCATCATCTGATCCGAACGATCACGGCGTCACGCGCCTATCAGACCTCGTCCGTTCCGGTGGCCGGCAACAAAGACGATACGATGGCGTACTCACGCTACTATCCGAAGCGGCTCGACGCCGAACAACTGCTCGATTCGATCGGACTCGCGACGGGCGTATGGGATGAGTTCCGATCCTGCTATCCGGGCACGCGGGCGATGCAGATTCCCGAGCCCGAGATCGAATCGTACTTCCTCGAAGTGTTCGACCGTCCGTCGCGCCAGTTGATCTGCGAACGCAAGAATACACCGACGTTGAATCAGGCTCTGCACATGGCTTCTGGCGATTCGTTGCAGAAGAAGATCGCGGACAAGAAGGGCGTGCTCGCCAAGGCGCTAGCGTCAGGCACGGCTCCGGATCGCGTGGTGGAAGAACTCTACCTCGGCGCGTTGTCGCGTTTTCCGGATGCGGACGAACGCGGCATGGCCAAGCAGGCGCTGGCCAAAGCGGGCGATGCGAAGAGGGGCCTCGAGGATCTGTTCTGGGCGCTGATGAGCAGCAAAGAGTTCCTGTACAACCACTGATTCGCTACGCGGGGAAGCACTTTCCGAAAGCCGCCAGCAGCTTCGGCGGTCCGCTGACCTTGATCGCGCGGCGGACGAGAGCCCACACCAGATTTTTCTCCTTGCGCACGAAGCCGACCCAGGTTTCGGAGTCCGCTGTGACGTGCACGTCCGCTTTGCCGGTGTGGCCGTCCTCGACGGTAAGCGTCTGGTTCCGGATCACCATCGTGGCCTTCCGCTCTTCCTTGCCGGTGAAAGTGAAGTGGTACACCGCGTCGAGGCCTTTCGACTGGCCTCGCTGGAACACTTTCGGACTGAGGAACAGGAACGTAGTGATCGAATCGGGGCGCAATGCAGGCGATACGTTCTTCACCGTCTTGTGCGGATACCTGCGGCGAACGTACTCTTCGGCGTCTCCTCCAGGGGCCGCGTAGATCCGCTCGACCTTCTTCTGGAGGGGGGTCACGAACCGGTCGAGAAACTCCTTCCGGTTGTCGAGAAACGGCGGAATGACCTCCTCACCGGCCGGACAGACGGCGATGCAGTAGGCGGACTTGTAGTTGGCGCCGAACGACAGGCTCTGCCACATCGACACTGTTTCCGCGTCAGTCATTTTGGCGCGATAGTCGAAGCGGTCCTTGCTATCGGCCACCATCTCGACCCAATCGTTGAATCCGGTGAGGAACTCGCGATAGTTGTGGGTGTAGCAGGAAGTGAAATCGAAATGGCCGTCCGGGGCGATCGCGCCAGTGGGACAGGCGGCGACGCAGAGTTTGCAGCTCAGGCAGGGGTTGTAATCGACCGGCTTCGACTCTTCGCTCGTCCCGGCGGCAATCAACACGGTTCCGAGCAGGATGAAGTTTCCGAACCGGGGATGGATGACGTTCCGGTGGATTCCCATCTGCCCGAGTCCCGCCGCGACCGCCAAGGGCTTGTGCGAAACGTCCCACGGCACTTCCGGGTAGCGGCTCGCCTCGAGTGGAAATCCCACCGGTGAATTGACCGCCTGGATGCCGATCCGCTCGCAAGCCTCGACGATCTTGCGCCCCGTGTCATCGACATGGTGCCCCGTTTGATGAAACTCGAGATTCGCCACCGATCGTTGATGGGACGCCACCGGTGTCCGGTTCATCCGGCAGACATAGCACAGAAGCGTCCGGGTGCCCGGCAGGATCCGGAGAATGGCTTCGCGCTGGTCGTCTACCTCCGGGCGTCCGATCGAGACGATGCCGCAGTCGTCGGCGCCCGCCGCGAGCGCGGTTTCGCGCAACCAGGACGGGTCGATGGGATCGATCCGCTGTTGCCGCGCTGTTTGGCGGATCTTGATTACGGTCGGGTGGTCGTTCATCTGGACTTTGTTGGGCCTAAGGTCAGCGTAGCGCGTGTGGCCGCCCCGGTGGGCCGCTTGACGCCCCAGGCCGCGCGGGCGTAGTTTGTCGGCGAACCTGTCCTCCAATCTGGCCTGCGCGGTGGACTCCTCCGATTCCCGCGGAGGCGGATCCTACCGCCCTGACACCCGGATCTCCTTGCCATCGCGGCCTGTGACCACGATGCCGGAACCCACCATCCGGACCGACGAGGCGCCTTCGAAGTTCGCAGGAACGCGCGCGAGGAACATCCAGTAGGTCTTAGTGGACGACTCGCCTGTGTCGAGGAAATCGTAGAGCGGACGGCCGAAGATACGGCCTTTCTTCACAAGCACGGGATACGGTTGGTGCAGGCCGGTGGTTCCGAACTCGAGTCCGCGAGCAGCGGGCTTACCCTGTTCGGTGTGGCGCCAGGCGTTGAACCATGGATATTCGGCGGTTTTCCAGAGATATCCGATGAGCAGGCCTTTCGCGGGCGTGGCTGCGGTGGTCCAGCCCCACTCCTCATCGACAACGTAGGAGACGACATTGGGATTCGGATCATCAGTCAGCATCCGCAGGTTCACCGGCGAGCCGTCCTTCAGAGCCTGCGGCCAGACGACCGAAGGCTGCTCGGGATTGGGCATCGGGCTCGACTGCATGAATCCCTGCCGTGCGTTGGCATCGACGATCGTGGTCGCGTCGAGGAACGGAGGCGCGATCGAGGGATGCTGGACCCAGTTGTAGACGCGCCCGAGTTTGTTCTCGTTGGTGACGGTTTCGGTGATTTTCGCGACAGCTCCGCGCAGTTCGGCGGTGCGGCTCACGCGGAGCCCGGCCATCGGCAGCCGTGCCTGCATCTTCGCCTCGGTGGCGGTGGCGGAATCGCGGGTCCACAGCACGCGCGGTGCCTCGCCGTGGAACGGTACACCGTTCGCCTTCTCCGCGTCCGACGGCGCGCCCCAGCGATCCAGGCACAGGAAGTGTCCGCGGAGTTGACCCGCCGGACCGCCTTCTCCCCAGGTGAGCGGATTCAGCGCGAGCCCATTCAGTTGGAAGGCGGTGATCGCGCCACCCTGGAGCATGATACCCAGCTTCGCTTCCGGAGTTTCGAGCACGACGGTTTGCGCGGTGGCGGCCGCGAGCGTGGCAACGAGCAGAATCGGCGTCTTCATGGAGAGTTCAGTATAAGATGGTTTGCGATGACACGCCACCTGCTTCGCCGCGACCTGCTGCTGGCGCCCTTCGCGCCCGCGCCCACGGGAATCATGATCGGACAACCCCAAGCCGCCGAGGCTGGACTGAAAGTGATGGCAGAGGGGGGCAATGCCGTCGATGCCGCTGTTACCGGCGCGCTCGTGGCCGGTACAGTGGCGCTGCTTTCGTGCGGCATCGCGGGCTATGGCGGACACATGGTGATCGCGACGCGCACTGGCAAGGTCCGTGTAATCGACTTCAACACGGTTGCACCGGCGGATCCGCCCGATCGCGTGCATCAATACGGCTGGCTTTCGGTGGGCGTGCCGGCGACGCTCGCGGGACTCGACCTCGCGGTGAAGCGATACGGGACGCGCAAGTTTCGCGATTGCCTTCAGCCCGCGTTGCGATTCGCGCAGGAAGGCTGGCAGTTGCCCGAGGCGATGGGAAAGTCGATCCACAACATGTGGGAACCGTATTTCAGCAAGGACGAGGGCGCGGCGAAACTGCTGGGCAAGGACGGCCAGCCGCTCAGACCGGGCGATCACTTCCGCAATCCCGATCTCGCCGCGGTGCTCGAGGAACTGGTCAAAGCGGATTCGTGCGAACCGTTCTATCGGGGCGCGATGGCGCGGCGCATCGGCGATGAGTTCCGCAAGCACGGCGGCAAAGTGACGGCGGCGGACTTGGCGGCCTATCATGCGCAGGAGCTCGAACCGGTGGAACTGCGGCTCGGTGAATATCGCTTGTTCACGGCTCCGCTGACCGCTGGAGGCGCGACCACGTTCCAGGCGATGAAGGCATACGCGCGCATTCACGGCAAGTCCGGCGCGGATGATCCGGCCAGCGCGCATGCGCGGCTCGAGGCGTTGCGAATCGCTTGGCGCGACCGGCTGGAGTTGTTCGGCGATCCGAGGCTCGTGAAGAATCCGTTGCCACGGTTGATGTCGGATGCGACGGCCGATCGGTCAGCGGCTCGAATCCGCGAGGCGGTGTCGGCGCGGAGAGCGCTCGACATCGCGACGAAGCCGGTCGAAGCCGGCGGTACGACGCATCTCAGCGTGGCGGACAAAGACGGCAATGTTGTCGCGGTGACACTCACGCACGGTGATGGTTTCGGGTCGCGCGTGGTGGTTCCGGGTCATGGGTTGATCCTCGGCCATGGACTTTCGCGCTTCGATCCCGCACCGGGCCACGCCAACGGGCTCGCGCCGCGCAAGCAGCCGCTCGACAACATGTGTCCCACCGTCGTGTTGCGGAATGGAAGGCCCGTGGCGGCTGTGGGCGCAACGGGCGGGCGGCGAATTCCGAACGCGCTTTTCGACGTGCTGGCGCGCATGATGTTCGACAAGGCATCGCTGAAGGACGCAGTGTCCGCCCCGCGTTTGAACACGACCGGCGGCAGGGAGATCGCGGTGACGCGCGCCTATCCGCAAGCGGCGCGCGACTACTTCGCCAAACTCGGATTCCAGGTGAAGGAAGAGGGCGCGGCCGTCATTCAGGCGGTGGCGATCGAGCCGGATCGGGTCACGGCGAACGGTTGAGCGTGATACTGAAACGATGACGAGTGAGCAGCAGCTTCGCGAGAAGCTGCGCAAAATCCAGCAGCTCTACGAAGGCAGCCGGACGCCGGGCGAGCGCGATGCTGCGGCGGCCGCGATGAATCGCGTGAAGCAGGCGCTCGACGCGCTCGGTCCGCAGCCGGGGTCCGGCCAGCGTCCAGGCTGGTTTCCGGGCGGTTTCGGCTGGGCGCCCAAGTCCGAGCCACCGCGCCAGCCGCAACCGCCACGTGAGCCGCCACCAGAGCCGCCGGTCGAACTGATGTACACATTCCCGGACCAGTGGCGCCGCCGCCTGTTCGCGGCGTTGTGCCGCCGTTACGGTTTGAATCCGTTCCGGTACAAGGGGCAACGCTACACGACGGTCATGCTAAACGTCAAGCAGAGCTTTTCCGATCGAGTCCTGTGGCCGGAGTTTCTCGAGCTCGAGGAAGCCCTGAGCCAATACCTCGAGGAGGCCACCGAGCGGATCATCCGCGAGGAGATCTTCTCCGACGCGGCCGAGCCGGGCGAGAGTAACCGGTAGGGATCGAGGAACAACGGCGGGCCTGCTCGCGTATTTTCTGGTGTGATCGCTGAGATTCTCGCGCTCGGATTTCTCTTCATGCTGTTCGAGCGGCTGCGCCCAGGCTGGAAACTACCCGCGGTTCGGACGTGGCCGCTTCGCGTGATTGCCGTCAACTGCTTTCAGTTCGGCGTGGTGGTGCTCGCCGGAATGACTTGGGATCGCTGGCTCACGCGGTGGTCCCTGCTGGACCTCGGCGAGCAAGTTTCGCCGGTGATCGGCGGACTCATCGCCTACGTCACCGGAACCTTCGTCTTCTACTGGTGGCACCGCTGGCGCCACCGGGTCGACGCGTTTTGGCGCTTTTTCCATCAGGTCCATCACAGCCCGCGGCGGATCGAGGCGATCACTTCGTTCTACAAGCACCCGATCGAGATGGTCGCGAACTCGCTGATCGGAAGCTCGCTCGTCTACACGATCCTCGGGCTGGATCTCGCGGGAGGCGCGGTGTTCACATTCTGCTGCGCGGCAGGTGAATTCTTCTATCACGCGAACATCCGCACGCCGCGATGGGTGGGCTACTTTTTCCAGCGCCCAGAGATGCACCGGGTTCACCACGAACACGGGCGCCACGAGAACAACTACAGCGACCTGCCAGTGTGGGACATGCTCTTCGGCACCTTTGAGAATCCGGCGGCGTTCGAGACGTCGTGTGGGTTCGATCCGGAGCGGGAAGAACAGTTGCTGCCAATGCTTGCCTTCCGGGATGTCCATCGCGGGTGAATTCTTCCATACCGATAGTCGAGGCCCGGCGAGGAAACAACCATACGAACCGAGCCGCTCCGGCACCCTCCGGCTCCAGCGGTTCATTGTATATACTGAAGGCAGCCCAGGAGGGGCTTGTTGTCGCGATGGCGAACTGGCGGAAATTTGTCTTCGTTCCCTCGATCGTAGGGGTTTGCGCGATCATTGGCGGAATGCTCGGACCCGGCGCCGGAGACGTCTCCGCCGCCTCCAACGGTACCGAACTCGACGCGAGCATCCGGACCTTCAGCAAGGTTTACGCGCTCGTCGAGGAGAACTTTGCCGACAAGGTAACCGCCGATCGCGCCGTCTACAAGGGTGCTATTCCAGGCATGCTACGCACGCTCGATCCGCACTCGAGCTTCTTCGATCCGAAGGATTTCCAGCAGCTTCGCGAAGAGCAGAAGGGCCATTATTTCGGCGTCGGCATGCAGGTCGCGCCGAAGGGTAATCGCACGATGGTGATCGCGCCGTTCCCGGGTTCGCCCGCTTACAAGGCTGGCCTGCGCCCCGGCGACGTAATCATGCTCGTCAACGACAAGTCCACTGAGAATTTGCGGACCGACGAAGTCGCCGACCTGCTCCGCGGCCCCAAGGGAACGCCAGTCCAAGTAACCGTCGCGCGGGAAGGCACCGAAGGCCAGTTGAGCTTCAACATCATCCGCGACGAGATCCCGCGCAAAAGCGTCCAGGACGCCTTCTTCGTCAAGCCGGGCATCGTCCATCTCGACATCGAGCAGTTCAACGAGAACACTTCGCACGAAGTCGAAGAGAACCTGAAGCGGCTCGGCGAGAACAATATCAAAGGCCTGATCCTCGACATGCGCGAGAATCCCGGCGGACTCCTCAACGAAGGCGTCGCCATAGCGGATCGTTTCCTGCAAAAAGGACAGACTGTCGTCAAGCACAGTGGCCGCGCTTCGGCTGAAAAGCGTTACGATGCGCGCCGGGGCAGCCAGGGCAAAGATTATCCGATTGTCGTGCTGGTGAATCGATTCTCGGCGTCGGCTTCCGAAATCGTCGCAGGCGCTCTGCAGGATCATGATCGCGGCTGGGTCGTGGGAGAGAACACGTTCGGCAAGGGACTGGTGCAGACGGTCTATCCGCTCGCCGAAAACACCGGGCTCGCGCTCACCACCGCGCGCTACTACACTCCGAGCGGACGCCTGATTCAGCGCGACTACTCGAATACCTCGTTCTTCGACTACTACTACCGCAAGAACCTGGAGCAGAAGAATCTGAATGACGTCGGCACCACCGACACGGGCCGCAAGGTCTATGGTGGCGGTGGCATCGCACCCGACGAGAAGTACGAAGTCCCCAAGGGCAACCGCACACAGGCGATCCTCGTTCGCAGCTACGCGTTTCTCAACTTCACCGCCGCCTACTTCAGCAACCACGATCGCAAGGCGATCACCAAGGAGTGGGCGCCCGACCAGAACGTGGTGAGCGAGTTCCAGGCGTTCCTCAAGAAGCAGAACACCGACGTCCCGCAAGCTGATTTCACCGAGAACCTCGACTGGATCAAACAGCAAATCCGTCGCGAAGTGTTCATCAGCGCCTTCAACATGGAAGACTCCCGCCGCATGGTGGTCGAGACCGATCCGATGGTACTGAAGGCGATCGAATCGCTTCCGAAGGCCAAGGAACTGCTCGATAGCGCCAAGAAGTTGATGGTTCGCCGCAACGGCGGGGCTCGCAACACCGTAGCTTTCGATTGAGCGTCCATCCGCAACCCCAAATCGCCGTGCTCGATGCCGGCGGACAATACTGCCATCTGATCGCGCGACGGGTTCGCGATCTCGGTGTCTATTCCGAAGTCCGGCCCTCGGACATACCGGCCAGCGAACTGGCTTCTTTTCGCGGCGTGATCCTCTCGGGGGGACCCGCGAGCGTCTATGAGCCGGGAAGCCCGACGGCCGATCCGGCGCTGTTCGACGCGGGCCCTGCGGTGCTCGGCATCTGCTACGGACAGCAGTTGATGGCACATCTGATGGACGGATCGGTTCGCAAAGGCGACAAGGGCGAATACGGTCAGGCGATGATCGAGGTCGCCATGCGCGACGGATTGTTCGCCGGACTCGAACCGCGCGAAAGCGTCTGGATGAGCCATCGCGATCAGGTGGAAAAGCCGCCATCGGGGTTCACCGTGGCGGCCTCAACGGAAACCTGCCGCGTGGCGGCCATCGCGAATCCAGCGCGCCGGCTCTTCGGCGTCCAGTTTCACCCGGAGGTCGTCCACACGCCCTGTGGCTCGCGCCTTCTGCGAAACTTCGTCTTCGACATCTGCGGATGCGTGGCCGATTGGAATCCACGCAGCCAGATCGCGATGATCGAGGATGAGATCCGCCAGCAGGCGGGCTCGCGCAACGTCTTCTTCTTCGTGTCGGGTGGCGTCGATTCGTCGGTGGCCTATCGGCTCTGCTTGCGTGCGCTCGGACCCGAGCGGGTCCACGGAGCCTATGTCGACACGGGCTTCATGCGCGAGGGCGAAACCGAATTCGTGCAGCGGACTCTCGGCGTCGATGTCGTGCATGCGCGCCCCGCGTTCCTGAAAGCGCTCGACGGCGTGATCGAACCCGAGAAGAAGCGCCACATCATCGGCGAGCAGTTCGTCGCTGTGCAGGATGGCGTGCTCACGACCGGTCACTACCTCGATGGCGATTGGGTGCTGGGTCAGGGCACCATCTATCCGGATACGATCGAGTCGGGTGGAACCGCCAAGGCCGAAGTGATCAAGACGCATCACAATCGCGTCGCGGGAATTCAGAAGTTGATCGACGAAGGCCGCATCATCGAACCGCTAAAGTCGTTCTACAAGGACGAAGTCCGCGACCTCGGACGCGCGATCGGGCTGCCTTCCGAACTGCTCGACCGTCATCCGTTCCCGGGGCCTGGACTTGCGATCCGCCTGCTCTGCTCCGGCGAGGAACTCGAGATGGAAGCTTCGGAAGACGGCTGGATCATGCCCGTGCATTCGGTGGGCGTACAAGGCGATTCGCGCAGCTACCGGCCCGTGCTCGTATTCGATGAGCCACTGTCGCCGGCGCTTCTCGAACGCGCCACGCACACGGTGAATCGCGTCAGCCGTGTGAATCGCGTGATCGCACACCTCGGCGGACATGCGCCCGTGGGCGAGCAGAAGGTACGCGCCGCCCATCTCACGGGTCCGCGCATCGACCGTTTGCGCAAGGCGGACGCGATCGTGCGCCAGCTCAGCCTCGAATCGGGCTTCGAGAACGATGTCTGGCAGTTCCCGGTCGTGCTGATTCCCTGCGGATCGGCGGACCGGCCCGACTCGGTGGTTCTGCGCCCGATCCATTCGGTGGACGGCATGACCGCGCAATCGGTGCTGATGAGCGCCGATCTCGCCGAGAGGATGCGAGTTGAACTGCTCGCGATTCCCGGAGTCTGCTCGGTCTACTACGACCTCACGCACAAACCGCCCGCCACCATTGAATGGGAGTAATCTCGATGCGCGCCTGGATGCTCGCTCTTCTTCCCGCGGTCCTCTTTGCCGCCGATCACGGCATGGATCCGGTGATGCTCGACAAGATGCGGGCGCGCATGCAGCAGTTCGTCGATCAAGGCAAGACCGCCGGACTCGTGGTGCTGATCCAGCGTCATGGCGTCACCGCGATTCACGAGGCGCGCGGCTGGCAGGATCGCGAGAACAAGGTCGCGATGAAGACGAGTTCGATCTTCCAGATCGCGTCTATGACCAAGCCCATCACGGGAACCGCGATCATGATGCTCGCCGAGGAAGGGCTGGTCGGGCTGGGCGATCCAGTGGAGAAATACCTGCCGGAGTTTCGCGGAATGCTGCTCGCCACGGGCGCGAAACCTCATCGCGCTCCCACGCTTCGCGATCTCCTCACGCACACATCCGGGATGGCCGGGAGTGTTCCCGCGCTGGCCGATCTCTTTCAGAAGCGTGACCGCACGCTCGCCCAGGCTGTGCTCGTCTTCTCGCAGCAGCGGCTGGCTTTCGAACCGGGCGCGCGATGGTCGTACAGCAACACGGGAATCGCGGCGCTGGGGCGGATCGTCGAAGTGGTGTCGGGCCAACCGTTCGAGAAGTTCCTGGCTGAACGTCTGTTCGCGCCACTCGGCATGAACGACACTTTCTTCTTCGTGCCCGAGGATCGTTACCCGCGCATCGCGGCAATGTATGCGATGAGTGGCGAGAAGCTCGAGCGGGCCGAATTCGACCTTCATCGCAAGGGCGCGATCTATCCGGCACCCGAAGGCGGCCTCTACTCGACTGCCGCGGACATGGCGGCCTTCTACCAGATGATGCTCGACGGAGGCGTGGCACGAGGCAAGAGATTTCTGTCGAAAGCGGCGGTCGAGGTGATGAGGCGGAACCACACAGGCGATCTGAAGGCGGGTTTCGCACCGGGCTTCGGCTACGGACTCTCGTGGGGCGTAATCAAGGACGCCGATGGCTTGTTCCGCATGAATTCGATCGGTACGTATGGGCATGGTGGGGCGTATCGGACCTACGGCTGGGTGGATCCGTCGCGGGACGTGGTGGGTGTCGTCATGCAACAACGGCAGAGCCGCGACGGCGATATGGCCGATGAGTTCAACGCCATGATGACGGTGTCGGCTGCCGCGATTCGCTAGCGCAAAAGCCCAAACCGAATCGCGGAATTCGCGTCTGAACCGATATTCTGGGGAACGCTCGGGCGTGCCGCTTCGTAGTAATCGGCAGGCTGGGCGAAAGGGAAATCGAACAATGAGGTGTCGTCATGTCCTTTCCCTGGACGGTCCGCTGTGCACTGATGATCGCGATGGTGAGCGCCGCTTGGGCGCAGTCAGCAAGCGAGGTGGAAGCGCTGCTGGCGGGAGCAAATCGGGCGCGGCTCTCGGGCGCGTTCGCGGAATCCGTCACGAAGTATCGGGAAGCGCTTGCGTTGGCCGAGCGTGTGGCCGATCCCGGATTGACGGCCAAGTGCGTCAACAACCTCGCGGTGGTCTTGCATGCCCAAGCGCAGTACGGCGAGGCCGAGGCACTCTACTTGCGCGCGGCGGCGGCATGGGAGAACAACGCCACCATGGCCTCGGAGCTTTCCGCGGTGCTGATCAACCTCGGCGAGCTGTCGCGTGATCGCGACCGCCTTGCCGATGCCGAGCGCTATCAGCGCCGTGCCCTCGGGATTCGCGAAAAGCTGGGCGAACCGTTCGCGATCGGTGCATCGCTGAGCGCTCTTGCTCTCGTGTTTCGCGCGCAGGGCCGGTTCGACGAAGGACAACAAGCGCTCGAACGCGCCATCGAACTGATCGACCGGGACGGATCCCGCGAGGACCCTCGCTTGGCCGCGCCGCTCAATAACCTTGCCGACATCCACCGCCTGCGTAAGGACTATCGCCGCGCCGAGCCCTTGTACCGCCGCAGCTTGGCGATTCGCGAAAAGCACGGCCAGCTCGACCGGCCGGAAGTGGCCGCGACGTTCAATAACTACGGAGCGCTCCTGCAGGATCAGGGCGACTACGCCCGCGCCGAGGAGTTCTATCGGAGAGCTCTCGAGAGCCGCCGCAGGTATTTCGGGCCCGCGCACCCGGCGGTGGTCACCTGCCTCAACAACATCGCCACGTTGTACCGGGCGTCGGGCCGCGGGGAGGAGGCGATCTCGCTTTATCGTGAGGCGCTGCCAGCCGCCGAGCGCGCGATGGGCGCTGAGCATCCGATCATCGCTTCCATGGCGAACAATCTCGCGGAGGTGCTCGCTGACCTCGGACGCCACGCCGAGGCGGAACCACTCTACCGCCGCGCGCTCGCGATCCATTCAGCCCGCCAAAACGTAAGCCCCGCGGATGCCGCATACGTGCGACAGAACCTCGGCGTTCTGTTTCTCCGGCAGCAGAAGTACAAGGCCGCCGAGTCCGTCTTGCGCGAGGCGCGGGAGTTGCACGAGAAGGCGTTCGGACCAAACCATCCGAACACCGCGGAGCTGACTCACCTGCTGGCGATCGCGTGTCACAAGCAAGGCCGCTATACCGAAGCGGGGAAACTGTACAAGCGCGCGTCTGGGTTGTTCGAAACGGCATACGGCGCGCAGCATCCGTCGGCTCGAGCGACTCACGCCGCTTATCTGTCGACGCTGCGACCGGCGAGGTAGACGTGCTTCACTACCGGTTGTTGTCGAAACGAATTCCCTTTTCGACCTCTTCGATCGCTTGTGAAACCAGGGCCATCGCCTTGGCGCGATGACCGCCCTTGTCGGCGGTTCCCTTCGAAAGTTGATCGTGCGCAGTGCGCAAGGACCGGAGCGCGGCGCGCATCGCGGGTTGAACGCCGGCCCGGGCGGCACCGGCAGCCAGCAATCCAACGGCCAGAGGCGCACCAGCCTTGATCGCATGGCGCCGGGAAACAGTGGACGAAATCATGAGAAGAATATCGGCCGGTTAGAACACGATCTTCAGCCCGAGCTGCATCTGCCGGTTCGGCGTGCTCGTCGCGCCGATGACACCCGCCGCCGCGGTCCCGATCGCCGATCCGGGCAGATCGAAATGAGGCCGGTTGAAAGAGTTGAACGCTTCCCAGCGGAATTGTAACTCGGAGACCTCGTTGATCGGCAGCTTGAAGTGGCGATGCACGGAGAGATCGAAGGAATTGGTTCCCGGTCCGATGATCACGTTGCGTCCGGAGTTTCCATACGTGAAGGCTGCTGGGAAGACGAACGCGTTCGTGTCGAAATAGCGCTGCACGGTCCAGTTGTCGAGGCGCCCGTTGCCGATCCGGTTCGGCCGGTTCGGACCACCGGTGTTTGCGTTGTCGAACGACAGCGATGGCGTGAACGGAATTCCGTCGGCGAAAGTCGCGATACCGCTGAACGCCCAGCCGCTGAGCAGATGGCGCAAAGGTCCGGTTTGCGCGAACTGGCGCCCCGCGCCGAACGGCAGTTCCCACGTGCCGCTGAGGACGAATCGCCGGCCCACATGGTGGTTCGACAGACTTTTCTGCGAGCCGCGCAGGTTGGTGGCGTCAGGCACCGAGTCGTCCGCCGAGGCACCGCATGCGTCGCACACGGCGAACTCGCTTGCCGTATCGATCGCGCGTCCGAACGTGAAGCTCGCCAGGTACGACAATCCGCGGCTGAAGCGTTTCTCGAACCTCGTCGAGACGCCGTGATACCAGCTCGCCGCCCACGGAGCCGCGCGGAACACAGGCGCGCGTGTGAAAGCCGCGAGAGGACGGCGTGCCGCGATCGCGCCCGGACCGGGTTGCGGATTGTTCGCCGGATAACTCGCCCCCAGACCGATCGCGTGATTGCCCACGTAGTTCACCTCGAGCAGCGAATCCTTCATGATCTCTCTCTGCAGACTCATGATCCACTGCTGCACATAGCCGGTGCGGAAGTGCTGCTGCCAACTGACGAGGGTCGCCGTGGCGAGCGGATCGAGGCGGAAGTTCTCCGGCGTTGGCGCGGCTATCCGCGCGGGCAGGGTGCCGGAGAGCGGAATCGTGCTCGCGATGGTCACCTGATCGCTGTTGATCGTGTATCCGCCAAAGCCGACGAACGGCGGATTGTTCGTCATGCGGCGGTTGACGCCGGTCCCTTCGTCCTGACTGAAGAAGATCCCGTAGCCCCCGCGCAACACCAGACCCGGCGCGGGCGTGCGCCAGGCGAATCCGAAGCGCGGCGCGAAGTTGTTCTTGTCGGCATAGATCAACGCGCGCGGTCGCGCCGGGTTTCCGGCGAAGATCAACTGGCCGTAGAGCGAGTCGCCGGGATCGAGAACGAGATTGCCGAACTTGTTGTCAGTCTCGTAAAAGGGCGCTGTGAAATCGTATCGGATTCCCATGTTCAACGTCAGCGTGGGCGTGACGGTGAAGTCGTCCTGGAAATATCCAAAGTAGTTGCGAGCCCGCTCGTTCGAAATTCCGCGTGTGCCGACGGTGATCGTCGAGGGCAGTCCGAGCAGCATGTCCGCGATCGGCGATCCGGTGCGGGCTCGATTCAACGGGTCTTGCGAGTAGACGCCGCTGAAGGCGAAGTTGCCGCGGCCCTGAAGCGTGGTGTCGGTGGTCACACGCACATTCTGAAAATCGAAGCCCATCTTCAGACTGTGCTTGCGGCGTACGATCGACAGATTGCTCGACGCGTTCCAGACGGCCGACTTCTTCCGGAGCGGAAGATTGCCGAAGTTGGCGGACTCGACTCCGATACCCGTATAGCCGGCCGGATTGAACGTGGGCGTGCCACTGGAGACACCGGGATCGAGCGCGCCCCGGACCACTTCGTCGCGGGCGAGTAGTCCATCCTGGATCACCGAGACGCGATTCCACGCAAAGCGCGATTCATGCACGATCGTTGGTGTGATCACGCGCGTGTGTCCGATACCGACGCTCCAGGATGGCTGAGTCCGCAGCGTGTCGTTGCCAGCCGGCGCGGGCAGGGGAGCGGGCCGCCCGAAGCTGCCATCGACGAAGGAGAACCGGCCGAACAGCGTGTCGGCGTCAGACAGGCGCAGGTCGCCGCGCATGGTTCCGTTGTTCGATCGCGTGGACTCCATCGGATTGACGATGTAGTTGCGCGCGGCCGTGTTGATCAACGGCGCGGGATATTTGTCGAGTTGCGTCTTGCCGATCGGATCGAATCGCGACGCGGGGATCGTGTTGTTCGGGAAGATGGTACGGATCGAGCCCGCTCCCGCTGGATTCGCGCGCGTGGTGAGCGGATCGTAGACCTCGCGCGATCCGAAGTTGCCCTGCCGTTCGCTGGCGAGCGGAACGGTCGAGGTGGTGGTCGTACCGGCGCTGATGTGGGTGCGCTCGAAGGCGCCGTACCACCAGGCGCGATTCTTGACCGCCGGTCCGCCGAGCGAGCCGCCGTATTGATGTTGGAGGTAGAGCGGCTTCCTGGTGCCAGCGGGGAGGAAGAAATCAGCGGCGTCGAACGCGCTGTTGCGCAGGAATTCAAAGCCCGATCCGTGGATCTCGTTGGTGCCGCCGCGCGTGACGACATTCACCACCGCGCCCGCCGAGGCGCCGTATTCCGCCGAGAAATTCGCGGTCTGAACTTTGAACTCGGCGATCGCCTCGAGCGACGGACGCATCGCGTCGCGTTGGCGGTTATCGAGTCCGCGCAGGTAGTTCTGGTTGCGCGCGCCGTCGAGCAGAAAGGCGTTCTGAAGTCCGCGATTTCCGTAAGCCGAGAAGGTCTTATCACGAGAACGGACGTTGGGGACGGTGCCCGCGGTGAGATTGCCGAGCTGCAGGTAGTTGCGGCCGTTCAAGGGAAGCTGGAGCAGTGTCTTCGAGTCGACCACCTGGCCCACGCTGTGCGTCTTCTCTTCCAGGAGCGGCGCTTCCGCGCTCACCGTGACCTGCTCGTTCACGCCGCCAGGTTCGAGCGTGAGCCGCAAGTCGAGCACTTCGTCGACGCGCAGAGGTACGCTCTGGCGCGTGAGTCTCTTGAATCCGGCGAACGCGACCTCGACCGTGTAGATGCCCGGCCGCAGCAACGGTGCCGCGAAGTAGCCGAGCTCGTTTGTCGTGAGTGTGCGCGCAAGATCTCCGGTTTCGGATCCGATAATGCGAATCTGTGCTCCGGAGATGACGGCGCCGGATGGATCGAGGATGGTGCCGGTGAGCGCTCCTGACGAGGTTTGTGCCCAGACGGAATGGGCGAGAAGCAGGAGGCAGACGAGACCCTTGCTGAACATGCGGCCAATGGTATCACGCGGTGGAACGAGGCGCGCTTTCGATGTAGGTGAACCGCCCGGAACCTCGCGCACGTTCGCGCCGGAGGTACACTGGTACATCTGCGTCCGGTCCCATGGACACCCTGTCGCCCGCCCAAAGGTCTGAACGAATGGCTCGGGTGCGGGGGAAGGACACCAAGCCGGAATGGGCGGTGCGGCGCGTGGTTCATTCACTGGGTTTCCGGTACCGGCTCCACATCGGGTCGCTACCCGGCAAACCGGATATGGTTTTTGCCCAGCGTCGGAAAGTGATTTTCGTTCATGGCTGCTTCTGGCACCGGCACGGGACACGATGTCCCCTCACGCGTTTGCCGAAGTCGCGGCTGGATTTCTGGCGGTCGAAACTCGAGCAAAATCGAAAACGGGACGAAAAGAACCTCAGGCTCCTGCGCGCCTCCGGATGGAAGGTGCTGACGATTTGGGAATGCCAGCTTTCGCGCGTGGAGGCGCTGAAAGCACGTATCATGAAATTTCTGGGAGATTGAAACAACGTGCGGTCTGTCGAGTTGTTCGCCGGTGCCGGTGGGCTCGCCCTCGGTGTGTCGCAAGCAGGTTTCCGGCATGAGGCTGTGGTCGAGTGGGATCACGATGCATGCGACACGATTCGGCGAAACCAGGAATCCAAGGTTGCGCACGTTGCTGGGTGGCGCCTCCATGAAGCCAATGTGAAGTCGTTCGACTTCAAGTCCATTCCCGACGACATTGATCTGCTGGCGGCGGGCGTCCCGTGCCAGCCGTGGAGCATCGGCGGGAAACACCGTGGCTTCGAAGACGAGCGTAATCTCTTTCCCGACACCATTCGCGCTGTCGTCTCTTTGCGGCCGAGGACGATCCTCATCGAGAACGTGAAGGGGCTGACTCGGCAAACGTTCGCCAACTATTTCACCTACATCCAGTTCATGCTCGAGTTTCCGGAACTCCAGCGCCGCGCCAAGGAGGACTGGCTTGACCATCGCAAGCGCCTCGAGGAGTTGGTTTCTTCCGGCGGCAAGGGATACGGTGGACTCCGATACAACGTCGTTCCGAAGCTCGTGAACGCCGCGGACTACGGTGTTCCGCAGCGACGAGAACGGGTCTTCCTCGCCGCGTTTCGATCCGATCTCGGCATCGAATGGTCTTTCCCCGATGAAACGCACGGTCAGGATGCGCTTCTCGTCGATCAATGGCTCACCGGAGCCTACTGGGAGCGCCACAAGGTGCCCAAGCGGCATCGTCCCGCCAAACCCGCAGGCATCGAATCACGGCTGGCTGCCGCGCCGCTTTTCGCCAAGCGCCCATGGCTCACCGTACGCGACCGGATCGCGGACCTTCCCGATCCCGAGTCCGCCGCAGCTTGCTCCATTGCCAATCATGGGTTCCAGCCCGGTGCTCGCGCCTATACGGGACACACAGGGTCGCCTCTCGACGAGCCCGCAAAGACCATCAAGGCGGGTGACCATGGAGTTCCGGGTGGCGAGAACATGATTGCTTTCCCCGATGGCCGTCTGCGCTACTTCACGGTGCGGGAAGCGGCCCGCATTCAGACCTTCCCCGATGAATTCGTGTTCGCCAGTTCGTGGAGCGAGAACATGCGTCAACTCGGAAATGCCGTACCTGTAGAGTTAGGCCGGGTTGTGGCGGACGACATCAGGAGTGCCCTCGTTTTTTCGCGGCAATTGAACGAGAATGGGTTTGATGCGTGTCGAGACTCCGTTCAATCCGCTGGACAAACGAAACCTCGGTACGAGCGTCGCTGACGCCCTGTTGGCGCGACCTCGAAGCGCCTTACCTCCAGAGGAGAAGTTCATTGCCTCCGGCGTTTATGCAATATACTACCAAGGCCAGTTCGATTTGTACCGGCCAATAGCGGTAGCGAATCTGTCGACCGCCGACAGAGACGTTCCCATCTACGTCGGAAAGGCTGTACCGCCGGGCGCGCGCAAGGGCGGCCTTGGGCTGGAAGCGGTACCCGGAACATCATTGCATGATCGTCTCTGCAAGCATGCTGAGTCTATCCGCCAAGCCAACAACCTTGCGCTTGCCGACTTCTTCTGTCGATTCCTTGCCGTCGACGACATATGGATACCACTCGGTGAAAGCCTTCTGATCGAGATGTTTTCGCCCTTGTGGAACGTGGTTGTCGAAGGATTCGGCAACCATGATCCAGGCAAGGGGCGGCACCAAGGAAAGCGGTCGGCTTGGGACGTGATCCACCCTGGAAGACCATGGTCGGAAAAGCTCCAACCCGGAAAGAGCCGACAAATCGTGGTTGATTCCGTGCGATCGTTTCTCTCGAAATCCGCGCGGTGAAGACGAGCGCCACAGGCCCTACCGCTTCTTCCTGCCACCACCCTTGCGAGCCCGCTCCGCCCCCGCCGCATCGCGAACATCGGGCGCATTCTCGACCGCACGCGTCCGTTCAGTCTCCGAAATCGCGGCGTAGTCTGGCGCTGACATCCCCTCGACGCGCGCGGGAGCGGGTCTCGACTTCCGCCATTCGGCGATCTGGCCGGACATCGCCATTACACGATCGCGCTGCTGGGGCGAATCCGCGAGATTGCGCTCTTCCTTCGGATCATTGCTCAGGTCGTACAACTCGCGCGGACCTGAGCCATCCAGGCTGTTGTCGATCAGCTTGAACGTGCCTTCGAGCAGCATTCCGCCGCGAAGCTGCGAGAAGCAGCGGTCCTTCCACTTGTCGTCGCGGCCCGTCGCGGCGAGTTTCAGGAAGCTGCGCCCTTGGACACCTTCCGGCACCGGAAGTCCAGCGGCTTCGAGGATCGTGGGCATCAGGTCGGTGTTCTCGATTACCTTGTTCACCACGCGCCCACCGCGTTCCTTCGAGCCCTTCGGTCCGCGCCAGATGAGCGGAACGCGCGCCGATCCTTCATACTGCAATCCTTTGAACCAGCGGCCGCGGTCGCCGAGCATGTTGCCGTGATCGGCGGTGAACAGCACGACGGTGTTATCGGCCATGCCGAGCCGTTTCAATTCGCCGAACAAGCGGCCCACTTGGTGATCGATATGAGTGATCGCGCCGTAGTATTTGGCAGACATCACGCGCATCATTTCTTCGTTGTCCACGTAGTGGCGGCGCGATTGACCCGACTGCATTGCCCGCTTGGCCGCGGCATCCGGCGGCAGCTTCGGAACCGGCATCGCCTTCGGATCGTACATGCTGAAGTAGGGCTCCGGCTCGACCGATGGCGAATGCGGCTTCAGGTAGCTCGTGAACAGGAGCCAAGGCTCGGGCTTGTCCTTGCGTGATCGCAAGTAGTCGACCGAGCGATCGGTCAGCCACTCGGTTTCGAAATCCTCCTTCGGATGCTGGAACAGGCCGACATCCCGGCCGAGCGGATCGTCCGGCCACGGGCATGTTCCCGGCACGATCGGCCACTTCGCGGGCGAGCCGTGCTTCTTGCGCAGATATTCGTTGTAGCCGATCTCCGGAGTCGGACCCTCGGACGAAAAGCTCCAGAACTGATCGAACCCATAAGCGAATCGCGTGGGTGTGTAGTGGAGCTTCCCGGCGATCGCGGTGTGATAGCCGTGATGCTTCAATACCGACGGCAGGAAGATCTCTCCGTTGCTGGCCGGGATTCCGTTCGAAACAACGCCATGCACGTGTTGATACCGGCCCGTGAACACCGAGGCACGCGCAGGCGAACAAACCGGCGAGACCGTGTAACTGCTCGCGAATCTCACGCCTTCCTTGGCGAACTGGTCGAGATTCGGCGTCTGGACCACTGCGTGCTTCTCGCAGCCCATCGCGTCCCAGCGCATCTCGTCGACCATCACGAAAAGGATGTTCGGCCGCTTCGGCACCGCCGCGGAGGCGATTGCGGTGGAAGCGGCCGCTCCGGCCAGGAGGTCGCGTCGCGTGATCATCCCATGGAGGGTAACACGCGGCTCAATCTCCGTGCGCCGTTCCCAACACACCTGGATCGGGTACCGCCGATCCGCTCTCGACCATATCGGTGCGCCCGGGCCGGATTCCCAGCACGAACAGCACCAGCAGCAACTCGCCGATCGCAAAAACCATGTCGCCCGGCGCGCGCAGCCAGCGCAGTTGCTGCATGAGCGGCGTTCCGAGAAACTCCGTGCTGCGAGCGTACCAGTAGCCGTGATCCACCGAAGCCCACGTCTGGAGCAGGCCCACCGGCAGCAGGCTGATGCAGCACATCATGGCGAGCCCGAGGTTCATCGCCCAGAACGCGAGCTTCAACCGGCCCTCGTTCCATTCGAGGCTGGGCACCATGGCGCGCAGGCAGACGAGCATCAGGCCCATTCCGAGCATGCCGTAGACACCGAACAGCGCGGCGTGTCCGTGGACCGGCGTCGTGTTCAAACCCTGCATATAGTAGAGCGCGATCGGCGGATTGATCATGAATCCGAACAGACCCGCTCCTACCATGTTCCAGAACGCGACCGCGACGAAGAAATAGACTGGCCAGCGATAACGCTCGGCCCACGGCGCCAGTTGCTTGCGCCGGAGATCGTCGATCGCGCCGTAAGCGACCATCGTCAGCGGAACCACTTCGAGCGCGCTGAACACCGATCCCCAGGCGAGCGCGACAGTCGGCGTGCCGGTCCAGTAGAGATGGTGGCAGGTGCCGATGATGCCGCCCGACAAGTAGATTGCCGCGGAGAGCAGCGCGGATTTCGCCGCGAGTCCGGGCTTGATTAGTCCGAGCCGCAGGAAGAAGAACGCGATCACGGTGGTGGCGAAGACTTCGAAGAACCCCTCGACCCACAGATGGACCACCCACCAGCGCCAATACTCGACCATCGAGAGGTGCGTGTGTTGGCCCCAGGTGAGTCCGGCGCCATAGAAGAGTCCGATCGCGCCAGACGCCAGCAGGAACAGATAGAGCAACTGACGATGCGCACCGGGTGTCACAAGCGCGGGCCGGATCGAGCGAATGACGAGCGTCAACCAGATCAGCAGGCCCGCGAACAGGACCAACTGCCAGCCGCGTCCGAGATCGACGTATTCGTACCCTTGATGGCCCCAGTAGAACGACATCGCGTCCGACAGCTTGTTCTGCACGCTCATCCACTGTCCGCCGAGCGATCCCACCACGAGTAGCAGCAAGGCGAGGAAAAGCACGTTCACGCCAAGCTTCTGGCCCACGGGCTCTTTGCCGCTGACGAGCGGTCCGATGAACAGGCCCGCGGCGAGCCACGCGGTCGCGATCCAGAAGATACCGATCTGGATGTGCCAAGTCCGCGTGACGCTGTATGGCAGATACTGCGCGAGCGGGAATCCGAAGAACCCGTCGCCCTCGACGCCGTAGTGCGCGGTGACGACGCCCATCAGCATCTGCACGAGAATCAGCAGCGCGACCACGTGGAAGTACTTGAGCGTCGCCCATTGGGATGGAGTGGGCCGCCACGATCCGAGCGGGTCGAACTTCGGAATTTCGAGGTGCTCTTCTTCGGCCTTCTGCGACGCGTACCACCACACCATCGCGCCGATTCCGGCGAGCAGCATGATGATGCTCACGCCGGTCCACATCACGCTTTCGCCCGCCGGGCGATTCTCGACCAGCGGTTCATGCGGCCAGTTGTTCGTGTACGAGATCGTGTCGCCGGGACGCGTGGTGACGGAAGACCACGCGGTCCAGAAGATGAATGCGGCGAACTGGCGCATCCGCTCGGGCGAGGAAATCGTTCCGCGCGGAATCGCATAGTTCACGTTGCCGTCGATGAAGATCGTCGAATAGTGCTTCAGCGTGGCTTCGAACGCGCGAGCCCGCATCGGATCGACCTTCACTGTATTCGAAGCGGCGTCATAGGTGTTCGGGCGATAGAGTGACACGAGCCGCCCGCGCAACCGCGACTGATCTTCGCCGGATAGCTGTGCGTAGGTCTTGCCGCCATAGTCCGCGCGAGCCCATTCGTCGAGGACGAAGGTGAGTTCGCGATGGAGCCAGTCCGCCGTCCAATCCGGCGCGACATAGCTGCCGTGGCCCCATACCGAGCCGACCTCCATGCCACCCATCGACTGCCAGACGTTCTGGCCGCGTTCGATCTCGCCCGGGGCGATGACGACGGTGCCGTCCGTGGCCACCACCTTGTCCGGGATCGGCGGCTTTTCCTGATAGATTCGCGTACCGATCCAGCCGAGAATGGAGAACGACACCACGAGAATCGCGGCGAAGCTCCACCAGAGTTTTTTCATGTGCCGGAATGCCTCCTGACTCATTAGCGTGCCAGGAGGCGCGGCGGCATTCGGTGACCTCAGTCACCGAAATGCCATTTCGGGGGCGCTTACTTCTTCAACTTCGCGTAAACCGCGCGGATCGAAGGCGCATTCCTCGACTTGTCCGCGCCCCACGGTGCGTACCTCGTCAGGTCGAGCGACTCAGCGAGCTGATCGGCCGTCTGCCCCTTCTGGATTCCCGCGCGAACGCCGTCGATGATCGCGCGAATATAGGCCTGTTGGCCTCCCAATGCGGACTTGTCGCCGAGCAGGCCATGTCCGGGCACCAGCGTCTGTACGTCGAGCTGCTTCAGCTTCTCGAGTCCGCGGACCCAGCCTTCCGGATCGGCATCGACATCCGCGAGGTTGTTGCCCGGCCGCTTGTTCACGCACAGATCGCCTGTGAACAAGATCTTTTCCTTCGGCAGCCACGCCACCGCGTCGCCGAGCGTGTGGCCCGGTCCGGCCTTGATCAACTCCACGCGATGTTCGCCATCGTCGAACACCATCTTTTCCGGAAAACCAATCTGCGGATGCTCGAGCCGGTCATTCTTGTAGTCCGCCGCGGACTTCGCCCAGGCGGCCGGATTCTTGCGGTGCGATTCGGCGAGACAATCCGCCGAGCAGACGATGGTCGCGCCGGCATCGGCGAAGACCGCGTTTCCGTGTGCGTGATCGCCATGATAGTGAGTGTCGAAAACGAACTTCACGGGCTTGTTCGTGGTCCGGCGAATGTCTTCGAGAATCGGACGGGCGCCCCACGGATAGTTCGCGTCGATGACGAGAACGTAGTCACGAAACACGACCCAACCGGCATTGGCGATGATCCGCTTGTCTGGCTCGGCGGCGCGCATGAAGACGCCAGGGGCGAGTTCGCGGGTTTGGGCCGAGGGCCGTTGCGTCTGATAGGCCAGCGCGAGCAGTGTGGCAAAGAGGAGCAGAAAGGCGGATCGTCGCATTGGCGCTATTATGCATCATGCGGCGTGCGGGAATGCTTTGGCCGGGGTACGTCATAGTAAGGTCAGCATGATGAGACGCGACTTTCTGATGGCAGGCGTGGCCGCCGCACTCCCGGACCGGGTTCCGGCCCTCGCGGAACTATTCACCTCCGAGGGCTGTTCGAGTTGTCCGCCCGCCGACGCGCTTTTGGCGAAGCTCCACCGCGACCAGCCCGTATCCGGTGTCAGCATCGTCGTGCTCAGCGAACACGTCGACTACTGGAACTACATCGGTTGGCGCGATCCGTTTTCGTCCGCGCAGTTCAGCCGGCGGCAGCAGTCCTACGGCGCGCGGTTCCGGTTGAACAGCGTCTACACGCCGCAAATGGTGATCGATGGCGAGATCGAGGTGCTCGGCAGCGATCCGCCGAGGATCAAGGCCGCGATCGAAACGGCGGCGCGGCGGCCGAAGCGTGCCATCGCGCTCACTGTGGGCGACGGATCGGCGAGAGTGGAGATCGATGCCGCGCCCCGCGCCGATGTCTGGCTCGCGATCGCCGATGAGAATGCCGAATCGAGTGTCACGCGCGGCGAGAATTCGGGCCGCAAGCTGGCGCATGTGATGGTGGCCCGATCGCTCGAGCGGATCGGCGAAACGAACCCGGGCGCCGGATTCAGCCGCGAGGTCCGGCTCGAACGCGCGGGCCGCGTCATCGTGTTCGTGCAGGAGCGCGGGGAAGGACGGGTGCTCGGCGTGGCCGCTTCATAATGCGACAATGTGCGGCATGCTCCGTTCCTTGCTTCTCGCCGCCGTTGCGCCCGCGCTGTTCGCCCAGCTCTCCGATGAGTTCGAACCCAAGCCCACCGCCTGTTGCCTGCCGTTTTCGGCGCAGCGCCTCACCGATCAACTGAAGGACTGGAATCAGCTCGGCCGCTACCATGCCGATAACCAACGGCTGAAATCGCAACCGGCCGATCCGAAGCGGGTTGTCTTTCTCGGCGATTCGATCACCGATGGCTGGAAGCTCGCCGAGCACTTTCCAGGCAAGCCGTTCGTCAATCGTGGCATCAGCGGACAGACCACGCCGCAGATGCTCGTCCGCATGTATCCCGACGTGATCCATCTGAAGCCCGCCGCGCTGATTCTGCTCGCAGGGACGAACGATATCGCGGGCAATACCGGACCCGTGACGCTCGACATGATCGCCGACAATGTCCGCGCCATCGGCGACTTGGCCCGTGCCCATGGCATCAAGGTGATCCTGTGTTCGCTGCTGCCCGTTTCCGACTACACTCCTCGCCCTCAGACCAAGAATCGCCCACCGGCGGACATCCTGAAACTGAATGCGTGGTTGAAGCGGTACGCGGCCGAGCAGAAGTTCGAGTTCGCCGACTACTTCGCGGCCACCGCCGATGACAAGGGGATGCTGAAGGACGGATTCTCCGGCGACGGACTCCATCCGAACGCCGAAGGGTACAAGCTGATGGCTCCCGTGGCCGTGGCTGCGATCGAGCGGGCGCTGCGGTAGCCGAACCGGGACCCGAGTGTCCGATTATACTGGTACCGGGTTCCCCACATGCGAAGGATTGCACCTCCAACGAACACGCGCACAACGGGCTCGCTTCGGCGCCCCACCCGCTCTGTGTTCCTTTCGTTCGCGGTCGCGGCTCTCGCGTCCGCCCAGACGGCGGACTATGTTCGCGACGTTCGCCCGATCCTGAACAAACGCTGCGTCGCCTGTCACGGCCCGGCGCAGCAGATGAACGGGCTTCGGCTCGACGATCCGGAATCGGCGATCAAGGGCGGCTATTCCGGCGCCGCGATCATCAAGGGCAACAGCGCCGCGAGCAAGATGATCGAACGAGTGGCGTCCACCAAGGATGGCGTGAAGATGCCACCCGCCGGGCCTGCTCTGACGCCGGCCGAGGTCGCGACCCTGCGCAACTGGATCGATCAAGGTGCGAACTTTCCGGCGTCGGCGGTGAGCCGGTCCGGAGCGGCGAAGCCCAAGGTCACGCACTGGTCGTTCCAGCCCATTCGCCGGCCAGACGCACCGGCGGCGAAGAACGCGGCATGGGCGAAGAACCCGATCGACAAATTCATCCTGGCGCGGCTCGAGGCCGAAGGCACCGGCCCCTCCGCCGAAGCCTCCAAAACAACCTTGATCCGCCGTGTTTCGCTCGACTTGACCGGACTTCCGCCCACTCCGCGCGAGACCGAAGAGTTCCTGAACGACACCGCGCCGAACGCCTACGAACGGCTGGTGAACCGCCTGCTCGAATCGCCCCGGTTCGGTGAGCGCTGGGCGCGCCACTGGCTCGATCTGGCGCATTATGCCGATTCCGACGGATACGAAAAGGATCTGCAACGCCCGTGGGCGTGGCGTTATCGCCATTGGCTGATCGACGCCTTGAATGGCGACCTGCCGTTCGATCAGTTCACGATCGAGCAGCTTGCGGGCGATCTTCTACCGCGGCCCACCACCGATCAACTCGTGGCGACGGGATTCCTGCGAAACACACTGACCAATCGCGAAGCCGGAGTCGATCGCGACGAGGCCCGATTCGAGCAACTGGTGAATCGCACGAATACCGTGAGCACGGTGTTCCTCGGCCTGGCTACCGGGTGCGCACAGTGTCACAACCACAAGTATGATCCGATCTCGCAGAAAGACTACTATTCGATGCTCGCCTTCTTCGATCAATCGGAGGAGCAGGAGATCGACGCGCCGCTGCCGGGCGAACTCGGCGCCTATCTCGCCGCGCTGCCCGAGTGGAAGAAGAAGCGGGAGGAACTGCTGCGTGAGTACGAGATTCCCGCGCTGATGCCCGCGTGGGAAGAGAAGATGAACGAAGCGATCGACAAGCCTGGAACCCAGGCGGAATGGGACTTCGCGCTCACCGGGATGAAGGGGGCATTCGATCGCGCCGTGAAGGTGCTGAAGACTCCCCTCGCGAAACGCTCCGAGCGTGACCAGCGGCGTTTGGAAGACTACTTCATCCGCAACGGCACGGCGTTCGGCCTGCCGAATCAGGACAAGTACAAGAAGCGGGCCGACCTGCGGAAGAAGCTCGATGAACTCGACAAAACGCTTCCGCCGTTCTCCCAAGCGAGCGCGATGACGCTCGAAGCCGATGCCAAGCCCACGCGGCTCCGGATCCGCGGCCAATGGAACCAACTCGGCATCGAGGTGCAGCCGGATACGATCGCTTCCCTGCCTGCGATGCAGGCCAAGGGCAACCCGACTCGCCTCGATCTCGCGCGCTGGCTGGTGTCGAAGGATCATCCGCTCACCCCGCGCGTCACCGTGAATCGTTTCTGGGGCGAGTTGTTCGGACGCGGATTGGTTAAGACCACCGAGGACTTCGGGATTCAAGGCGAAAAGCCCACGCATCCGGAACTGCTCGACTGGCTGGCGGCGGAGTTCATGCAGCCGAGCGATCCAGCGGCGCGCCCGTGGAGCATGAAGCATATCCTGCGCACGATCGTGACTTCAGCCACGTACCGGCAATCGTCCGCCGCGCGGCCGGAGTTGCAACAGAAGGATCCGGAAAACACGCTGCTCGCGCGCCAGTCGCGTCTGCGCCTGCCCGCCGAAACCTTGCGCGATGTCACGCTCGCGTCGAGCGGGTTGCTGAGCGATGAGATCGGCGGACGCAGTGTGAAGCCGCCGCAGCCGGAAGGGGTTGCCGAGCTGGGCTACGGTCGGTCCAGCAATCCGTGGAAAGCAGCAACGGGGCGCGACCGCTATCGCCGCGGACTCTACATCCACTTCCAGCGGACCACTCCGTATCCCATGCTCATGACGTTCGACGCGCCGGATTCGAGCGTCGCCTGCTCGCGCCGTTCGCGTTCGAACACGCCACTGCAAGCGCTGAATCTGCTCAACGACGAGGTGTTCTTCGAAGCCGCGCAGGCGCTCGCGTGGCGCCTCGAGCGCGAGGCGCCCGCCGATGTCACGGGCCGGCTCGACTACGCATACGGACTGACGCTGGCGCGCACTCCATCGCAATCCGAGCGCGATCGTCTAGCCAAGTTCCACGACCAGCAAGCCCGCATCTTCTCCGATGAGAAGTCGGCGCTATCGCCGTGGGTCGGCGTAAGCCGCGTGCTGCTGAATCTCGACGAGTTCATTACGAGGGAGTAACCAGATGTTCGACCCGAATCTCCAAGTGATGCGCCACCGGCGCTCGTTCCTGCGCGATGTGGCGTGCGGCGTGGGCTCGATGGGTCTGGCCAGTTTGCTCGGCGCCGATGGACTCACCGCCGCGACGGGCGCGCCGAATCCGCTCGCTCCGCGAAAAGGCCATTTCGAAGGCAAGGCGAAGAGCATCATCTTCCTGTTCATGGAAGGCGGCCCGAGCCAGATGGATCTGTTCGATCCTAAGCCCGAGTTACAGAAGTGGCATGGCAAGCCCGCCCCGGAATCCATCATCAAGCAGGTGCAGTTGGCGTTCACCAAGCCGAACGCCGCGATTCTTGCCTCGCCCCGCCCGTTCACCAAGCACGGCCAATGTGGCATGGAAATCTCGGACTGGCTGCCGAACATCGCCCGCAACGCCGACGATATGTGCCTTGTCCGGTCGATGACCACCGATGCGTTCAATCATCACCCTGCGCAGTGCCTGATGTTCTCCGGATCGCAGGTGGTGGGCCGGCCGACGCTTGGCGCGTGGACCGTCTATGGGCTCGGCAGCGAGTCGCAGAACCTGCCCGGATTCGTGGTGCTCGCCTCCGGCGCGGGAACGAGCGGCGGCGCGTCGAACTTCTCGAGCGGATTCCTGCCCTCGGCCTACCAAGGTACGTTGCTGCGCTCTTCGGGCGATCCGATTCTCTACCTGTCGAATCCGAAGGGCATTAGTATGGCGAGCCAGCGCGCCGGACTCGACACGTTACGCGATCTCAACGAAGCGCATCGCAGCGAAACGGGCGATGCCGAGATCGCTTCGCGGATCGCGTCCTATGAGCTCGCCTATCGCATGCAATCCGCAGGGCCCGAACTCGTCGACTTCTCCAAGGAGTCTACGGAGACGCTCGACATGTATGGCGTCAATGATCCGAAGACCAAGGCCTACGGCACGAATTGTTTGTTGGCCCGGCGGCTGGTGGAGCGCGGTACGCGTGTCGTGCTCGTGATGAACGCGAGTTGGGACAGCCACGTACAACTCAACACCAAGCTCAAGGCGAATTGCGAAGCCACCGATCGCGGTGCCGGCGCCTTGATCACCGACCTCAAGCGGCGCGGCATGCTCGATTCGACGCTGGTCGTCTGGGCCGGCGAGTTCGGCCGCACGCCCGTCTGCGAGATCCGCAATACGCAGGAAGCCGACAACGCCGGCCGTGATCACCATCCGCAGGCCTATTCTCTGTGGCTCGCGGGCGGCGGCATCAAGGGCGGCCAAGTGATCGGGAAGACGGATGAACTCGGATTCTTCGTGACCGAGGACAAGGTCCACGTGCATGACCTGCAGGCGACGATCATGCAGTGTCTAGGCTTCGATCACACGAAGCTGACGTATCGCTACATGGGCCGTGATTTCCGGCTGACGGATATCCATGGAAATGTTGTGAAGAAGATGCTCGCGTAGTCCGGACTACGCGAGCAGGCTCAGTAGCGTGGGCCGCCGCGGCCCGGTCCGGGCGGTTTCTTGAATCCGCCACGGCCACCTCCGCGCGGGGGACCGCCGCGGTCGAACCGGGGCGGCGGGCCACCACGGTCAAAGGGACGGGGCGGACGATCTCCGCCGCGATCGTCACCACGATCGAATGGTCTCGGCGCACGGTCTCCGCGGTCGAACCGGCGCGGGGGGCGATCACCACCACCGCCACCGCCGCGATCGTCGCGATCGAACCGGGGCGGCGGACCGCCACGGTCAAAGCGCTGCGGCGGACGGTCTCCTCCGCGATCATACGGACGCGGTGGTCCATCGCCTCGATCGAATCTCTTTGGCGGACCACCACGATCGAATCGCTGTGGGGGACGATCCCCGCGATCATCGAAACGGCGGGGTGGGCGGTCTCCGCCCCGATCGTCACGGTCGAACCGGCGGGGCGGGCCATCGCCTCGATCAAACCGCTGAGGCGGAGGGCCCCCGCGATCAAATCGTTGTGGCGGACCACCCCGATCAAACCGCTGGGGCGGAGGGCCACCGCGATCGAAGCGTTGGGGCGGTGGACCGCCACGATCAAACGGCCTCGGCGGACGGTCGCCCCGATCGTCGAACTTGCGGGGCGGGCGGTCGCCACGGTCGAATCGCTGCCAAGCCGGACGGTCGCCGCCACGATCGTCGAAGCGCTTCGGCGGGCGGTCGTCCCGGTCGAATGGCTTCGGCGGTGGCTGGTCGCCCCGATCGGCGGGTGGAGCCTCCTGTTCAGGCTGCTTCTCCGGCTCGACTCGCTGCATCGGAGGCCGATGCGGCTTGTCACCGCGGCGTTCCTCGCCGCCCGGATAGTCAGTGCGGCGCACCGTGGACGCGGGCTCGACCGCTTTGTCTTCAGCCACGCTCGCGCGCAGGATGGCGTCCGCCACCTGAATCACCGCGAGCATCGGACCGACATCGTGGACGCGCACGATATGCGCTCCATTCATGATCGCGGCTGTGACCGCGGCGGCCGTGGCGGCGAACAGATCGGCCGGATCGGTCACACCGAGAAAGCTCTTGCGGGACGGACCCACGAGCAGCGGTACCTCGAGGTGGACAAGCCGGCCCAATCCGAGAATCAGCCGGTAGTTCTCGTCCTTCCGCTTGCCGAATCCGACGCCCGGATCGGCGATGATCCGCATGCCGTCGATGTGATCCTTGCGAGCCCGGTGGACCGACGCCCGCAGGTCGAGCAGCACGGTCGCGGTGGGATCGGGCAGCGGCGAAAGTTTGGCCCAGGTTTCGGGCGTGCCGCGCATGTGGTTGAGGATCAGTCCGGCGTCGAACTGATTCACCACCTTGCCGAGGCCCGGATCGAAAGTCAGGCCGGTCGGATCGTTGATGATCTCGACGCCGAGATCGAGCGCCCGCTGGGCGACGGCGGACTTGTAGGTATCCACCGAGATCGGGATCGACAGCTTCTCGCGGAGCTTCTTGAGCACCGGAATCAGGCGGCGGATCTCCTCTTCCTCGGTGACGGGGGTGGAGCCGGGCTTGGTGGACTCGGCGCCGATGTCGATGAAGTCAGCGCCTTGCTGCTCGATCTCCATCGCGCGCGCGTACGCCTTGTCCGGATCGAGAAACGCGCCGCCGTCGGAAAACGAATCGGGCGTCACGTTGATCACACCCATGACGAGGGTGCGATCGCCTAGCTGGATCTCTCGCGAACCAGGCTTGAACAGAAATCTCTTACGTATCATTCGTTGGATCGGGGTCCTACCCGTATTCGAAGCCGGCGATGGCGAACACGCTCGACTCGTTGCGTAACAGCGGCAACTCACCGGGCTTGCCAGGCATCGCCATCCTGGTCAGGCTTCTTTCCGGTTGGAACCCGTATTGCCGTGCCAACCGCACCGCTTCGGTGTTGTTGGTGAACAGATCCCAGAAAATGTCCCGGTCGCCATACTCCTCGAGCGTGTTCTCGAGCAGGGCGCGGGCAGCTTCGACCGAACGGACCACGCAGGGTCCGAAATAGTGCGCGAGCGCGCCGGGGCGGCTCATCGCGTAACCGTAGCTCACGACGAAACGGCAGACGCCATCGCGGCGGATCGCGTTCAGCGCCGGCACGCGATAGGCACCGAAATAGGCACGATCGAATGAGGGATCGATCGCGTAGTCGTGAATCAGGTACGAGGTGCTCTTGGTGGAGGGTCCAGCCGGCCGGCGCCAGCGTCCGATCGGGGTTTCATCGGTGAACCCGAGGGCCGCGTAGAGCGGCTTGCCCTGATCCGTGGCGTCGAGCTTGATCCAGCGGACCTTGTCCCTGACGTGGTTGATGGCATGCTTCACCAGCGATGTGGCGTAGCCTTTGCCGCGATGCTGTTCGTGGGTGAGAACCATACCGATCCAGGCGAGGTCGGGCCCGTGCTTGATGGCGGTGGTAGTGGAAACGATAACGCCGTCGGCTTCGAGGCCGAAGCTCGAATCGGGCGCGAGGGTCAGCATGCGCTCCCAATCCCCTGGCAACTGGTTCCAGCCCGCTTGGCGGGAGAGTTCCAGACAGGCCGGGAGGTCGGAGGCACGCAAAAGACGAATCTTGCTCATAGAAGGTTATTTGATGGAAACGAGATGATATTGCTTCTTTCCGGCGCGCACGAGAATCGCGCCGGGCCATTCGAGATCAGCCGTGGAAACCGCCTTCCTGGAGGCGTCCACGCGCTTGTTGTTGAGATAAATGCCGCCGCCCTCGATCAGCTTCCGGGCCGCCCCTTTGCTTTCGCTGAGCTTGGTGCGAACCAATAGGTCCGCCAGCGGGACTCCGGCTTCGAGATCGGTGCGAGGCAGGTCCGAACTCGGAACTTCGCGGGCGAGCAGCGCGATGGTTTCCGCGCCGGGAGTTTCGTCCGCCGAGCCGAACAGGATTCCGGACGCCTGTTCCACGGCGCGTACGGTCTCGCGCCCGTGGACGACCGCCGTGCATTCGGCCGCCAGCGTCTTCTGCGCGACGCGGGCTTCGGGATTGGCCTCGACTCCGCGCGCGAGCATCTCGATATCGGCGCGCTCGAGAAAGGTGAATAGCTTCAAATACCGGACAACGTCCTGGTCAGCCGTTTGGATCCAGTATTGATACATCTGGTACGGGCTCGTCATCGACGCGTCGAGCCACACCGAACCCTCTTCGGTCTTGCCGAACTTCTTCCCGGTGGAAGTGGTGAGCAGCGGGAAGGTGATGCCCTCCGAGCGCGTGCCGAGCACACGCCGGATCAGGTCCTTGCCGCTGACGATGTTACCCCACTGGTCGGACCCGCCCATCTGGACGGTGCAGCCGTGATGCTCGGCGAGGTAGAGGAAATCGTACGCCTGGAGCAGCATGTAGCTGAATTCGGTGTAGGAGATTCCGTGATCGCGCTCTTCGAGCCGGATGCGCACCGAATCGCGCTTGATCATCTCGTTCACCGAGAAGTGCTTGCCCACGTCGCGCAGGAAGTCGAGCAGCCGGAGCGGAACCAGCCATTCGGCGTTGTTCAGCATGAGGGCGCGATCGGGTGTCGAGAGGTCGAGGAATCGCGAAAGCTGCGCATGCATCGCCTGGGCGTTGGCTTCCACGTGCTCTTTGGTGAGCAGATTCCGCTCGGCGGTCTTGCCGCTCGGATCACCAATCAGGCCGGTGCCGCCGCCCACCAGTATGACGGGGCGGTGTCCGCAACGTTGCGCATGCGCGAGCGCCATCACCGGAATCAGGCTGCCGAGGTGGAGGCTCGCGGCCGTCGGATCGAAGCCGATGTACATCGTGCGGCGTTCAGCCATCAGGTATTGGTCGACGTCGTCACTCGTGGTCTGGGCGAGGAATCCGCGCCACCGGAACTCGGCGACGAGATCCCTCAGCTCTGTTTGCGCCATGGTTCTCCGGTCCGGTCGAGGAGCCTGCCATTGGGATAGACCCCCACCACCTGAAGGGCAGTGTCGCCGTCATGCTCGAGCACGAGATCGCGCAGGTGATCGAGCACCGCACGGACGCGATTGGCGGGCGCGAGGAAATCGGCGTAGTAAACGAGGTCCCACACGCCGCGTTCTTCTCCTTCCGTGTGTTCCTGGGCGAAGCGGGTCCATTGGGGGATGGTCCCGGCGAGCGGGCGGCTTTCCACGCGGATCAGGCTCACGTTCCTGCGGGTGCCGAATGCCGCGAGAGTGCGGAAGAGCGACCCCTCGACGTTCGGGATGCAGAAGACGACCGAGCACTTGGCGACGGCGGTTTCGGGGATGCGGTCGTCTTCTTCCTCGCGTTTGACGAGCAGGAAGCGGGTGTAGTTGTCCGAACGATCCTGGATGTCGGTATCGAGCGTTTGCAAGCCCATGTCGAGGGCAGCCTGGACGCTCGCGATCGCGGCGACGTGGCTCCAGCCGTTCGCCTTGATCTCCTGAGCGGCGCCTGCGGTGTCAGCCACCTCGATCGGCGTCAGCCCGGCCTTGCGCAGGTATTCTCGGCACTGTCCGAGGGCCTGGTAGTGCGAGCGAACCTCGCGGATGCCAGCAAGCGTCGACCCCGGTAAGCCGATGAGCGCATGGCGGATCTTGAGCTTCAGCTCATCGACGATGCGAAAGCGGCGGTCGAACGCGTATTCGAGAAGCAGGTTGTAGTACTGATAGACGCTGCCCTCAGTGGTGTTCTCGATGGGGATGGCCATGCAATCGGCTTCCCCGGTGTCGACGGCCGCGAACACGTCGGCATAACGCCAACGCGGAACCAGTTCCACCGGGGTGCCGGGAAAAAAGCTGAGCGCCGCGCATTCGCTATAGGAGCCGTAGGTGCCCTGAATGGCGACTTTCATGTGCAATCTTCCATTCTCGCACGGGCCGCAAACCCGAGTCCGGCCAGTAGCCGCCGTGGCGCATACTAGTACAAACGCGGCTCCGCACAACAGACCAAATCCGTGGATCTGTGGTATCGTGGCTAATGCTCGGGGTTTCCGGGGCCGATTGACGATGAATGAATCGTGAATGCGGCGTCGGCTTCGCGATGCTGGAGGAGAACGGCGTCAGCGGGGTACGGTCCGATTTCATGGGAAACGAGTGATTCCGCCCGCGGGCATAGCTTTTCGGATGGGAGTAGTTAATGAACAACCAGATTTTCAAACATCTTGTGCTGGGCTTGGGGTTTGCTGTTTTGGGGAGCGCGCAGATTGTGGTTCCGCCAGCCTGCTCTAGCCTCTCGACTTTGATCCAGATCGTCGATGGCTCTACTTGCACGCTCGGCGATGGGTTCATCCTCAAGAACGGAAGTTTCAGTTCTAGCTCAACCGGCAACGAAGTCCTTCCCGGCCAGATTAACTTCAGCGCCTCCTACCTCGCTGGCGTGATCAGCATTGGGCTCTCCGGTCCATTCCAAACGGTTCTGGGCGAGACGCACACCTACAACATCGGGTTCCTCATCGATCCGCCGCCGGAGATCCTCAACGGGTTCGAGAGCGACGTCGATTGGGGCAGCACAACGAACGCCCTTTCGACCCAGGCTGGCACCGGGCTCCTGGGGATCGACCTTTGCGCAGGCGCGTCGTTCCTCCGCACCGGTTGCCCGGCCAACCAGCGCACCTATAGCTCGAGTCCGGCTACGCCGCGGGGAGGCGCGACTTTTCCGCCAACCAACATCGTTGATGTGAATCTGTTTCTCACTCTCGCCGACGGTGGCCAACTGAACTCGATTTTCACGAGGACTCAGTCGACACTAAACGCGATCCCTGAACCGAGCGTTGGCCTCGTGGCCGGGGCACTTGCTTTGGGTTTACTTGTTCGCCGCCGCCGCTGATTCCCTGAATCGCGTCAAGTTCTGGACGAGTTCGGACCGAAGGGCGGAAGGCCTCTCGCCCG
Organism: uncultured Acidobacteriota bacterium; assembly: GCA_902825945.1. Classification (GTDB taxonomy): domain Bacteria; phylum Acidobacteriota; class Terriglobia; order Bryobacterales; family Bryobacteraceae; genus SYLY01. Next base: position 99,428 of record CADECY010000008.1, on the reverse strand, counting down.
CTTCTAGCGAGGGCAGCAAGCTGAGCGCCCGTTCTTCCGTCTCCACCGCGAAACGGTGCATGCCGAGGCCATGGTAGGCTCTAGCGAGGCTATCGAGCGTGGACGGTGACTCGCCCTTCTCCACCGCTCGCTTTGCATACGGCAACGCGCGAGCGTAGTCGCGGAGTTCCGGGTAATCTGAGGTGACGAGCATCCAGACGTAGGACTGAAGGTCGTAGCTCGTCGCGTCAGCCAAATCTACCAGACCTGACAACAGTTTGAGTGCGCTCCTAGTGGTTTCGCGTGCTTCGGTGTGATGACCCAGTTGCTGCTGAACCGTTGCAAGCCGACCCAGGAATACGTAGGTGTCTCGCAGGTACTGCCGGTTCTTCGGATCGCCGCGAAGCAAATCCTGAAGGATCACGACGGATTCTCGATAACTCGATGCCGCATCCTCCGGCATTTTGTTCGCCGCTAAGGCGTCTCCGAGCATGGCCGTGAACGTCGCGACCTCCCGTCGCAGGAGGCTTTCACTAGGCCGGGACATGCTCAATTGCGTCTGGGAGACGAGACCTTCCCGCAATCTCTCGATTCCCTCCTGGCGGCGCCCCAATCTTACCAACACTCGACCGAGATCGACTGATGCCCTAGCTACGACCCTGACGGCCTCAGGATCGCGAGGACTTCTTGCCACAATCGCCTGGGCCATGTGAAGCGCTTGGTCGAACGATGTATACGCACCATTGAGATTGCCTTCTACCGTGAGTTGTAGAAATCCAAGCTTACCGACAGCGAACGCAACGAGTCTTGCTGCCTCACCTGTTGGCTCGACTTTGGCTACTGGGTTGAAAATCTCGGTGGCCTCCTCATAGTATCGCTTTGCGGCATTATTGTTGCCCGCCTGCATCGTGAGATGTCCCAGTCCGAGCCGAGTCTTGCCACGGACAGTGATGTTCTCAAGATTTCGAGGTTCGACGATCACGAGGGTGTCGGCTACCTCGGCTGCTCGTTTGTAGCTGACGATCGCACCCGCACCGTCGCCGATGTTCGCGACATACGGATTGCCCTGAATGTCGCCGACTTTCAGATACGCCTTGGCCAAATCCCGCAGGATCGCGGGGTCGTTCCCGGCTTCCTTCGATAGTCCATTCAGATAGCCCAAGGCCTGTGCCACGAGCACCCGGCGCGCATTGGTCTCCCCGCCGCGGATCGCGTCATCGAACTCGAACACCACAAACGTGGCGAGCTTGCGCACATCCTGGAACCGCTGTTCGGCGATGGCTTGCTCTTTGCGCGCACGGTTGGCAAAATAGACGCTGGAGATCGTGAGGGCGATGAGACCGAGGGTGAACGCGATCGTGGCCGCCGCCGCGATCTTGTGCCGCGCGATGAACTTGCCGACGCGATAACCCACCGTGTCGCCGCGAGCCGCCACGGGCAGTCCTTCGAGATGGCGGCGGACATCGTCGCCCAAGTGCTGCACCGAGTGATACCGGCGGTTCGGCTCCTTTTGGAGCGCGGTCAGCAGCATCACGTCAAGGTCGCCACGCAGGCGCTTGGCGAGTCTGTCCGGCGTCCCTTCGCGGACCCCGGCGCATTCGTCGGGATTCGGCGGTCCCGCGCGGCGCACCGCATCGCTCGGCCGTTGCGGCTCCTGCCTCGTGATCGCCAGGAACAGTTCCGGTGCGTTCTGCGCCTTCAAGACGTATGGAGTGCGTCCGGTGAGGAGCCGGTAAAGCACCACTCCCATCGCGTACACATCCGTGGACGTGGTGACGGGCTCATTCTTGACCTGTTCTGGGCTTGCGTACTCGGGCGTCATCGGAGCCGAATCAACGGTCAGTTCAGTTCCGCGGTGCGCGGCTGGATCCAACTGCTTGGCGATGCCGAAATCGAGCAGTTTCGCGGTGCCGTCTGGCGTCACCAGGATGTTCTGCGGCTTGATGTCGCGGTGGACGATCAGGTTCTGGTGCGCATATTGGAGAGCGTTGCAAACCGTGCGGAACAGCTCGAGCCGCTGCCGAACGTCGAGTCGCTTCTGGTCGCAATAGGTATCGATCGGCACGCCGCCGTCGACGTACTCCATCACCAGGTACGGCATGCCTTCCGGCGTGGTTCCGCCGTCGAGCATGCGCGCGATGTTCGGGTGATCGAGCGCGGCGAGCACTTGACGCTCCTGCAGGAAGCGCTGCAGGATGTTCTCGGTGTCCATACCCGGACGGACCACTTTGATCGCCACCTGCTTCTCGTACTGCTGATCGGCACGCTCTGCGACGTAGACCGCGCCCATCCCGCCCGCCGCCAGTTTCTTCACGAGCCGGTACGGACCAACCCGCCGCCCTTCCCAATCAGAAAGCCGGGTGGGGCGCGGCGCGGGCCGGCCCTTCGGATCCGATGGCTGTGTCTCCTCGGAATCCGGGCCCGAAGCAGGCAGAGATCCGAGCGGTCCGCGGTCGACCTTGCTGACGATGGTGGGTGAGGTATCCTCGTCGAGGAGCGTGGAGATGCGCGCCGCCGCCGGAGTCGTGATCAGATCTGGCGCATCATCGGAGGCACGCAGCATCTCCTCCACCTCACGGCGGAGATCGAGATCGGAAGTGGAAGTCTCGAGAAAGGCGGAGCGATCGGGCACGGGCAATTCGCATACCGCGTCGAACAGCGCGCGGACTTCGCGCCAACGTGCTGGAGTCACTCCACCGGGCCTTTCTTGATCTCCCGTGCCAGCCAAGCTCTGGCCGAGTTGGTGTAGCGTTTCACCGTGGCAGTCGAAAGTCCCATGATCTCAGCGGCCTCTTCGACGGAAACGCCCCCGAAAAAGCGGAGCTCGACGACACGAGCCTGATCAGGATCGAGTTCCGCGAGTTTCTTCAGGGCCGCGTCAATCGAAAGTACCTCCACGAGCTTGTCGTCGACGCCGATTTGCAGATCGTCCAGCTGCACCCGCTGCTGATTGGCGCCGCCGCGTTTTTCGCGCAGCTTGGTCCGCGCGTGATCGATGAGCACGCGGCGCATCACGGTGGCGGCAACGTTCAGGAAGTGGAGCCGGTTCTGCCAATGGCTCTCCTGCTGATCCACCATCCGCAGGAAGGCCTCGTGGACCAGCGCCGTCGGCTGGAGTGTGTGGTTGACCCGTTCGTGGCTGAGGTGCCGGGAAGCGATTCGCCGCAGTTCCTCGTACACGAGGGGCATCAGCTCTTCGACCGCATCACGGTCGCCGTGATTGATCTGTCCGAGCAACTGCGTTACCTGATGCTGCGGGTTCATGTGTGTGGCTCCGAATCTCTTCTTTACAGAGTACCGTAACGCCTTCCTTGAAACAGCCGGTCCGTATTCTACTGCTTCGAGTTCGCGGCGGCGGCCTGGAACCTCGCAAGATTATTCTCAATCTCCATTCGCAGGGCCGAAGGCTTCTCGCCCGCCGAGGGCGAGGGGAGCATCCGCAGCGCCTTGTGCTCCGTCTCGAAAGCGAGGCGATGCAAGCCGAGACCGTCGTAGGAGCGTGCCAGACTGTCCAAGGTGGTGGGCGTCGTGGCCTTTTCAACGGCCCGTTTGGCATACGGGAGTGCCCGCGAGGCATCGCGGAGTTCGGGATAGCTCGTCGTGACCAGCAACCACACATACGATTGCAGGTCATAGGCCGTGGCATCGGGCTCGTCGACAATGCTCGCGAGAAGCTGTAACGCGCTCCGGGTCGTCTCCCGCGCCTGACGATGATGTCCGAGTTGCTGCTCAGCCGTTGCGACGCGGCCGAGCGCGACATAAGAATCACGAAGGAACTGGCGGTTCTTCGGATCGGCTTGGAGTAATTCTCGATGGACTCTCGCACCCTCCCGATAGCTATCCGCCGCTTGGTCCGCTTGCCTGTTGCTCGAGAGTGCATCGCCTAGCAAGATCAGACTCGCGGCGACCTCTCTCCGGAAATGTCGATCGCCCGGCATTGACGCGCTCAATTGCTTCCGAACGGTGATTGCTTCCGTGAGGCGCGCAATGCCCTCGCGATGACGCCCGAGGTTTACGAGTACCCTGCCGAGCCCAAGCAAGGCGGCCGAGACCACTTTCATACCTTCCGGGTTGCCTGGCTGGTTCGCGGCGGCGCGATGGGCAGTGCCCACGGCCCGCTCTAGCGACGCGAGGGCGGCCCGGGCATTCCCCTCCACGCTGAGTTGCAGGAATCCCAGCTTGCCCATCGCGGACGCCGCCAGCAGCGCGGCTTCTCCCGGCGGGCCATTGCCCGCAGCCGTTTCCAGGATCCGAGCGGCCTCCCCATAGAGCCTCTTGGCCCCATCGTTGTCGCCTGCTTGCATCATCAGGTCGCCGAGTCCGAGCCGCGTCCTCCCTTGCACCGTCGCGTTGCCCGGATTCCCCGGCTCGATGCGAACCAGAGCATCCGCGACATCGGCCGCACGCCGATAGCTCGCGATGGCTCCAGCTCCGTCGCCGAGATTCGCGACGTAGGGATTGCCCTGAATATCCCCGATCTTGACGTACGCGTTCGCCAAGTCGCGCAGAATCGCCGGATCGTTTTCCGACTCCTTCGACAACCCGTTGAGATAGCCGAGGGCCTGGGCCACCATCAGCCGGCGGGCGTTGGTTTCGCCGCCCCGGATCGCCTCGTCGAACTCGAAGACGACGAATCGGGCGAATTGACGAAGGTCGTGGAATCGCCTGTCGGCGATCATCTGGCGCTCCACCGCGACTGATCGCTCCCGCCGCGCCGCGCGCGCGAAGTAGACGCTCGAGACCGTGAGCGCGATCAGGGCGATCGTGAAGGCGAGCGTCGCCGCGGCTGCCACCTTGTGACGGGTGACGAACTTACCCACGCGATAGCCGAGCGTGTCGCCGCGAGCCGCCACCGGTAATCCTTCCACGTGCCGCCGGATGTCGTCTCCCAAGTGCTCCGCCGAAGCGTACCGGCGCTTCGGGTCCTTCTGAAGCGCTGTCAGCAGAATAACGTCCAGATCGCCGTGCAATTGCTTGGCCAACTGGCTGGCGGTTGCGCCGCGAAGCGCCGCCGCCTCATCCAGATCCGGTGGACCCGCACGCCTGACCGCGTCGCTGGGCCGTTGCGGGACCTGATCGGTGATCGCGACCAGCAGATCGGTCGTGCCGCGCGTCTTCAACGCATACGGCGACCGCCCGGTGAGGAGCCGGTACAGCACCACTCCCATTGCGTAGATGTCGGCGGAGGTGCTCACGGGCTCGTCCCTCACCTGTTCCGGGCTGGCATACTCGGGCGTCATCGGAGCCGAATCCAGCGTGAGCTGCGGCCCCATTCCGATACGCGCCGGATCGAGCAGCTTGGCGATCCCGAAGTCGAGCAGCTTCGCGGTGCCGTCCGGAGTCACGAGGATATTCTGGGGCTTGATATCGCGATGCACGAACAGGTTCTGGTGAGCGTATTGAAGCGCATTGCACACCGCGCGGAGAAGCAACAGGCGCTGCCGGATGTCCAGCTTGTGCTCGTCGCAATACACATCGATGGGCACGCCGCCCTCGACGTATTCCATCACCAGGTACGGAGTGCCGTCGGCTGCCGTGCCACCGTCGAGCATGCGGGCGATGTTCGGATGGTCGAGTGAGGCGAGCACCTGGCGCTCCTGCAGAAACCGTCCGATGATCCGTTCCGTATTCATGCCGGGCCGTACCACTTTGATCGCGACACGCATCTCGTACTGGTTGTCCGCCCGTTCGGCGACATAGACGGCGCCCATCCCTCCAGCCGCGAGCAGCTTCGTCAAGCGATAGGGACCAACATGCCGCCCCTCCCAATCGGAGAGGGACACCGGGCGTGGCGGGTGCTCAGGCGGAGGTCCGGGTCCGGCCAGATTCTGCGTGAGTGTCTCGATCAGGGCGGCCCGTTGATCGGCTGGCAGGCGGGCGGCGGCATCGACGATGTCTTGGAGGTGGCCATCCTGTAACACGGCGCGCGCCCCTCATGCTCCAGCGCCGTAGCGGCGCTTCCACTCGAACAGGGCGATCCCGGTCGCGACCGACACGTTCAGTGACGCGATGGATCCGGCGAGCGGAATTCGCACGAGTCCATCGCAGTGCTTCTTGACCTGTTCATGCAAGCCCGAGCCTTCCCCGCCCGCGACGATGATGGTCGGGGTGTTGTAGGCGACAGTGTCGTAATCGTCCTTTCCCGAGGCATCGAGGCCGTAGACCCAGAAGCCGGATTCCTTGCACTTTTCGAGTGCGCGATTGACGTTGCCCGCCCGCACGATCGGAAGGTACGCGAGCGCGCCCGCGGCGGCTTTCTCGACGACGGGCGTCACGCTCGCCGCACGCCGTTCCGGAATCACGATCGCATCCGCTCCGGCCGCGTGCGCGGTTCTCGCGATCGCGCCGAGGTTGTGCGGATCCTCGATTCCATCAAGCACCACGATCAACTTCGCGCCGTTCAGCACGTCTTCGATATCGGCATAGCGCTGTTCGCCCGCCACTCCGGCGACGCCTTGGTGGGGCGTTCCTCGCGCCATCCGATCGAGCGTGGCGCGATCCTCGAAACGAACGGTGATGCCGCTTTTCCGGCACAGGTCGACGATCTCCTGAATGCGCGGTCCGCCGGCGCCCTTCGAAACCACGACGCGCTCGAGCGGACGTCCCGCCCGCAGCGTTTCCAGCACTGGATGAAGTCCCGCGATTACGCTCATTTGTGAGGGTCCCAGATTGTGGCGGCGATGAACCGCTCGCGATGCGGCGCATCGTTGTAATAGTAGATCGTAACTACTTTTCCGTCTTTTCGCTGGGCGCTTCTCGGATATCCGATGTCCCACGCGGCCGCGTCGTCGCGCAGCGTGATCTCTTCGCCCCAGGCGCGGCCCTTCGGATCTTTGCTGATCCTGGCGCGGATCGCGTAGGGTTTCGAGCGGTGTCCGTAGGTGACGCAGAGCCGGCCGTCCTTCAGCCGGATCAGCGACGGCGGATTTCCGCTGAACACGCCCGTGTTCGCGATACGGCCCTCCGAGGTCCAGGTGGCGCCGTTGTCGAGGGAGCGATACTGCTCGATCCAGTTCTCGGGTTCGTTTTTCACCCGGACCGTGGTCAGCCACTCGGCTTTGCCGAGGCGGAGGCTCGATGGCATGATCGAGAATCCGGGAGGCTCAGGCCCGATCTTAGCAACCTCTTTCCAGGAGCGGCCGCCGTCAGTGGTGCGGACACAGACCGGCCGGCCTTCCCGCGCGTTCGACTTCGCGGCGGTGACGAAGACCGTAGCGCCGTGCTTGCCGTCGATGACGTAGTCCGTGCGTGCGGCGATTCCGGGCGCACCGAACAGCGGAAACTCGTATGGACCTTTCCAGTTGCGGCCTTTGTCCATGCTGTACCAGAGCCGCGACGCGCCCTTGTGGATATCGGTGAAGCGCAGGGTCATGAGGAATCCGGGCGCTTTGAAGTCGATCGGGTGATCGAGCTTGGTGACGGCAGCTCCGCCCTGTTCTGGTGGAAGCAGGCTCTTCGGCGCCTCGACGGTCCAGGTTTCGCCGCCATCGAGACTGCGGGCGAGCCGTGGTTCTTCGGGCTTCTCGGAACTCGCCTGGTGACGGTCCGGACCCTTCTTTTCATACCAGGCGGCGCTGAATCCCACCAGGATTTCGTCGCCCCAGGACCAGATGCCATGATTGGCGGGCCAGCCGCCGAAGCGGCCGGCCTCTTCGTAGACTTTGACGTGGCGCGGTTGGGCCGCGAGGAGGCTCGCGGCGGTGAAGAGGATGATGAAGGCTTTCATGAGGGGGGGCAGCGGCGCCGTTGGCGCGGACCGAACAACTGAACGAGGAAATGGCGAGCGGCGGGTTCATCGCGGACCACCTCCCAACTGCGGATGGCATCCTCGATCATGCCGATGTGATCGATGACCCCAGACTGAGTCCAGTCCGACGTGATGTCATAGTCGGCGTCTTCACGTACTTCCTGGGCAAGGATGAACATTTGGGCGATCGCAGGGAGGTGGTCGTCTTGGGTTCTTTGCTCGAATGGTGGTACGAACTTTACGGACCCGAGTGCCTTCTCGCAAACGGATTTCATGCGCCCATGCTCGAAGGCTCGAGCGAGCACTGGGCGAGTTTCCTTGTGCCCCCAGACGGCAGTGGCTTCCCCGATGATGAAGTGGAATATCGCGTAATACGCCATCGACGTCGCGCGCGCAGCCTCACTTGATAGGCGCTTGTGTCGCCCTGGTCAGCCAGCGCCCGGGCAAGGGTCAATCGTTCCGTAGCGAACATGCTAGGCCCAAGCCGGAGTCTTCATGGATTCCTGCTCGGACTGCAAACGGAAGCGATAGTAACGCTGAATGCCCCAGTCCTCTACGAACGACATCTCTTCTTCAATGACGTTCTCGACCCCCCGGGCCGCGTCGAAGATCCTGCCATTCAACATGGCTGAATCGGGAAGCAATATCCGGAACTTGACGCACGGATCGCCCGTGGAATCGTAGTCCAAGCTGTAGCGGATCCGCACGACACGGTCTCCCAGCAGCTTCTCGACGCGCTTTACTTCAGCATCGAATTCCTTCTCTCTCAGGAAAGCCCGCGGCAGCATGATCCCATTATCGCTCCACGCCCAATCAGAAGGTCCGTGTGCCCGGGACCTTGGTGGATACCTGATAAACCGATGTCCGCGCCGTGATGTACATGCCGCCGAAGCCTGAACCCCAGCAGTTGTTGGCGGGATTCTCCGGGGTCCGGATGATGCCGAGATGTTTCCCGGAAGCATCGAAGACCCAGATCCCGCCCTCGCCGGTCACCCAAACATTTCCGGCCTCATCCGTTTTGAGCCCGTCACAACGTGTATCGGCGAAATGCCGCCCGTTGGTGAGCGATCCGTCGGGCTTGATGTCGTAGACACGCACGTTGCGCTTCTTCGAATCCGCGACGTAGATCTTCTGCTGACTCGGCCCGAGCGCGATTCCGTTCGGGCCAGCGAAGTCTTCGCTCACCACTTGCAGGTCGCCCTTGCGCGAAATGCGGTAGACCTTCGATCCCGGCAAGTCGGTGAAATAGATCGAGCCATCGATACAGTAGACGAGATCGTTCGGGCCCTTCAACCCCTTTTCGGCGAGCACGGTGATCGAACCGTTCTTCTCGGTGCGTGTGACGCGGCCGCCGCCTTCGCAGGTGAGCAGGCGGCCCTGATGGTCGAAGGTGTTGCCGTTCGCCTTGTTCGATTTCTCCCGATAGACAGTGACCTCGCCCTTTTCGAACTTCAGAATCTTCTCGGCCGGAATGTCGGAGAAGAACATGTAGCCGCGGCGGCTGAATACTGGACCTTCGGTGAATTGGAATCCGCCCGCGACCTTCTTCACTTCCGCCTTGCGATCGACAACGTTCCAGAACTCGGGGCTCTTGTCTTCGAGGCTCATGATCCCTCTCCCGGCGCGAAGAACGATTTCTCCGGAGCCTTGTATGCGATTTTCAATTCGGGCGTTTCGACCCGCTTGCCCTTCTGGTAGCCCGATTCCATCAGGAACGACAAAGCGCCCGTCGTGAGCAAGGTCCGCTCGACAGCGTAGGGCCGCTTGCCAGTCGAGATCATCTGTGTGATGCCATGCACGAGCATCGAGAAGTTGTTCGAATTCTCGATCGGGATGTAGCAGACCGCCGCCTCCGGCGCGGGCTTCGATTTCTGCTTCACCGCGACGAGGTATTCGCTCACCAAGCCGCCGAGAGCAACGGCGGCGGCGCGGAATCCGTCGCGATACTCGACCACGCACGCCACCGGCGTCTTCACCTTTTCGGGCGGGATCGCGGAATCAAGCTTGAGCGAAGCTTTCAGCGCGGCATCCAGAAGATCGCGCCTCCAGAGTCCGGCCTGCGCGCCCTTCCACACTTCGTCACCCTTCAGCAGTTGCACTGACTTCACACCCGTCTCGCCGCCCTTGCGGCGTTCAGCGAGTGCCTGCATCGCTTCCAGGATGTGGAAGAGTCCGCCATCCCCGATCCAGCCGCCGCCCACCGAGACGACGCTCTCGAGGTCGGCATTGCGCGGCACGTCGAGCGCTGGCCTGCGGAACGTCACCGAAACGCTCGAACCGGCCATGAGCGGGTACTTCAACTCGTGTGACCAGTCGTACATCTGCTTGGCCTTCTTCCAGTCGTAGGAAAGGTGCTTGTCCACGAACACCGGGCATGACCGGCCCGAGTCCTTGAAGACCTTCACCACCTGCTCGTAGAACTCGAACCGCGGATAGAGGTGCTGGCCCTTCTCATTCTCCGGATACTTGCCGTGTTCGCACACCAGGATCACGCCATCCACCGCGAGTTTGCCGGTGCCGAGCGTGAGCGCCTCGCCGATAGTCTTGTGAACCGGGAATCCGTATGCCTGCGACAGCTTCACGCCGATGTCGCCCGGGTGGATCTGATCGATGTAGAGCGACGACACATCGAACGGCGGCTCATGATACTTGTCCATGATCCAGTAGCCTTCGAGGAATCGCGTGATGAAGTTGTCCGAGTGCGAGCGTACGTGATAGGTGCTCGACAGACAGGCGATCTTTTTGCGTCCACCCGCCGCGGCCAGCGCTGGAGCTGCCGCCACTGTTGCGAGAAATTCGCGCCGTTTCATGGTCATTGCTTTGCCACTGCCTCCACTGCTTTCAAGACTCGCAGGAGATTGCCTCCCATGATCTTGCGAATGTCCGTGTCCGAGTATCCCATGTCGATCAGCCCGCGCACGATGACCGGGTATTTCGACACATCTTCCATGCCCACGGGCGTCATGCCCGAGATCCCGTCGAAATCCGATCCGAGGCCCACGTGATCCGCGCCCGCCGTTTTCGCCACGTGATCGATGTGCCGGAGCAGCTCCTTGACCGGCACCTTCGGCATCTTCTCGAAGTATCGCTTCTGGATGTCGCGGACCATCTCCCAACGTTTCGGATTGTTCTTTTCGCGATCGAGCACGGCCTTGATCTCCGCGTCGCGCGCGGGCCGGTTCTTGATATAGACGTCGTGCGCGGCCTCGTTCAAGTATCCGGCGTGGAAATTGATGCAGATGATTCCGCCGCGTTTCCCCACGGCCTTGATGATCTCGTCGGGCATGTTGCGGGGAATCGGCGCGATCGCCTTCACGGATGAGTGCGAGGCCATGACCGGTGCGCGGCTGAACTCGATCGCGTCGAGCACGGCTTTGTCGGAAATATGGCTTACGTCGACGATCATTCCGAGCCGGTTCATCTCGCGGATGATCTCGCGGCCGAGCGGCGCGATTCCATTGTGACGCGAGGTGTCGGTCATCGAATCGGCCCAGTTATTGGTGCGGAAATGCGCAAGCGTCATGTAGCGGACGCCGAGACGATAGAAGTTCCGCAGGAGCGCGGGGCTATCCATGATGATGTGGCCGCCTTCGAGACTCACCATCGCAGCGAGCTTACCGGACTTGTGAATGCGTTCGACGTCGGCCGCTGTCAGTGCGACTTCCATGTCCTTCGCATTGCGCCGGACCTCTTCATGAAACGCATCCGTCACGTCGAGCGCACGCTGCACCCAAGTGTTTTCCGGATAATCCTGCGGTTGCACGTAGACGCCGAACATCACCGCGCCAAGCTTGCCTTCGCGCATGCGCGGGATGTCGAGTTCGTAGTAGGAATGGCGTTGTGAAAAATCGTAGTCCTCGTCGATCACGAGGCGCGGGGTGTCGATATGCGAATCGAAAATCAGGATGTCGCGCATGAGGCGCTGGAAGCGCTGCTCATTCGGCTGCGCGAACAGAAGCGGCGCCGCGCAGAGCAGCGCGGCCGGGAAAAAACGGAACATTGAGGGAGTATATCGGAGGCGAAGCGTGCCGCGCTCTCGCCGCGTCCGCTACGGCTCGATCACCACCAGCAACTGCTTCGGCTCGACACTCATCCCGATCTTCGCCAACAACCGCGTGACGCGACCAGCGGCCGGAGCCGCCACCGTCGTCTGCATCTTCATCGCTTCCATCACCAGCAGCTTTTCGCCTTGCGCCACCTGTTGATTGATCTCGACCGCCACCGCCGTCACCGCGCCCGGAATCGGCGCGCCCACTTGTCCGGCCCGCGCGGGATCGGCGAACTCGCGGTCCGACGCCACGGCCTGCAGCGAGCGGTCGCGGACCCGGACCTCGCGCGGTTGTCCATTCAGTTCGAAGAACGCCGTCCGCGTGCCGTCGGGGTGCGGATCGCTCAGCGTCATGAACTTGATGATGAGCGTCTTGCCCGCTTCGATATCGACGACGATCTCCTCGCCCTTGCGCATACCGAAGAAGAAGTTCGGCGTGGGCAGCATCTCCACCGCGCCCCATGACTGCTGGCTCTTGGCGAACTTGGTGAAGACGTCGGGATACATCAGGTAGCTCATGACATCGGTGGCCGATGCCTGATGTCCGATTTTCTTGGTCACCGTGGCGGCGGTTTCATCGAAATCCGCCTTCGGCAACTGCGCGCCCGCTCGTCCCTTGCGTGGCTTGCCGCCCTTCAGCACGACGTCGACGATCTTCTTCGGCCATCCGCCCTGCGGCTCACCCAACGATCCCGAAACCATGTCGATCACCGAATTCGGCAGGGTCAACGAATGGTCCGTCCCGAGTTCGACGAAGGTCCGGACCGGCATTCCATGGCTCACCAGGAACAGCGCCAGATCGCCCACCACCTTGCTCGAAGGCGTGACCTTGACGATGTCGCCGAATGCCATGTTCACGTCGGCGTACGCCCGCGCGACCTCGGGCCAGCGCTCGCCGAGTCCCATTGCCTCGGCCTGCGCCTTGAGATTCGTGTACTGGCCGCCGGGCATCTCGTGAAGATACACCTCGGCGGTTCCCGTCTTCGGCGCTTCGTCGAAAGGCGCGTACCAGGTACGAACCACTTCCCAGTAATCGGCGTACTTCTGCAGCGATTCCGAGTCGAGTCCGGAATCGCGCCCCGTGTTGGCCAGCGCCGCGACGATCGAATTCAGATTCGGCTGCGATGTCGTGCCGGACATCGAGGACACCGCCGCGTCCGCCGCGTCGACACCCGCGTCGCTCGCCTTCAGGATCGACGCGGAGTTGATGCCGCTCGTGTCGTGCGTGTGGAAGTGGATCGGCAGCCCGATCTCGTTTCGCAGTGTCTTGACGAGCTTCTCCACCGCGTAGGGCTTGCACAAGCCGGCCATGTCCTTGATGGCGAGAACGTGCGCGCCCATCCGCTCGAGTTCCTTCGCCATCTTTACGTAGTAGGCGAGCGGATACTTGTCGCGTTTCGGATCGAGGATGTCGCCCGTGTAGCAGATGGCCGCCTCGCAGATGCGTCCGGTCTTGCGCGCGGCCTCCATCGCGACCTTCATGTTCGGCAGCCAGTTCAGCGAATCGAAAATCCGGAAGATGTCGATGCCCTCTTCCGCCGCCACTTCGATGAAGCGCTTGACGACATTGTCCGGATACGCCGTGTAGCCGACGGCGTTCGATGCACGCAACAGCATCTGGAAGCAGATGTTCGGAATCGCGGCGCGCAGACGGCGAAGCCGCAGCCACGGGTCCTCGTGCAAGAAGCGCATCGAGACGTCGAACGTTGCGCCGCCCCACATCTCGAGGCTGAATAGATTCGGGAAACGATGCGCCACGAAGTTCGCGATCGTGACGAGGTCGTAGGTGCGGACGCGTGTCGCCATCAACGATTGATGCGCGTCGCGGAAAGTCGTATCGGTGAGAAGCAGCCGTTTCTCGTTGCGCATCCACTGCGCGAACTTTTCCGGACCATCCGCGAGCAGCCGCTGGCGCGTGCCGGATCGCGGATCGGAGGAATCGTGCGGAGGCACGGGTGCGCGGCGGAACTCGGCGGGCGCGGGCTTGCCCTTCACTTCCGGATTTCCGTTGATCGTGACGTCGGCAATGTAGGCGAGCAGCCGCGTCGCGCGATCCTTCTTCACGGTGAACTGGAACAGGCTCGGGTGATCCTCGAGGAAGCGCGTGGTGGCGAGTCCGGCCTGGAATTCCTCGTGATTCACCACGTTCTCGAGGAACGGAATGTTCGTCTTCACGCCACGGATGCGGAACTCGCGCAGCGCGCGATCCATGCGCTGGCAGGCTTGCGGGAACTCGCGTCCCCACGCGGAGATCTTGACGAGCAACGAATCGTAATAGGGCGTGATCACCGCGCCGCCGTAGGCGGAAGCGCCGTCGAGCCGGATGCCGAAACCCGCGGGCGAGCGGTAGGTCTGGATGCGGCCGTAGTCCGGCGTGAAGCCGTTCGACGGATCCTCGGTGGTGATGCGGCACTGGAGCGCGAAGCCGTAGAGCGGCATCTGTTCCTGGATGGGCAAGCCCATTTCCTTGCCGTGAAGCTCGTGGCCCATCGCCACCTGGATCTGCGCGCGAACGATATCGATACCCGTGACCATTTCGGTGACGGTGTGCTCCACCTGCACGCGCGGATTCACTTCGATGAAGAACCAGTCGTTGGTTTCCGAGTCCACTAGGAACTCGACGGTTCCCGCGTTGTAGTAGCCGGCTTCGCGCGCCAGGCGGACGGCCGCAGCCGTGATCTCGTCGCGCGTCGCGGCGGGCAGCGAGATCGCCGGCGCGACTTCCACCACCTTCTGATGACGGCGCTGCACGGAGCAATCGCGCTCGTAGAGGTGCACGAGGTTGCCGTGCTTGTCGCCGAGGATCTGGACCTCGATATGGCGCGGGCGCCGGATGAAACGTTCGAGGAAGACCGCGCCATTTCCGAACGCCGCCGCGGCTTCGCGTTGTGCGTCCTCGAGCAACGGAAGCAGCCGGTCCTCCGACTCGACCACTCGCATGCCACGCCCGCCGCCACCGAACGCGGCCTTGATGATCAACGGGAACCCGATGCGCTGCGCGGCCTTCGACGCGTCGGCCGATGTCGTCACGGGCTTCTGCGTGCCCGGAATGACCGGAACCTTCGCCTTCCCGGCGAGCGTGCGCGCGGCGGTCTTGTCGCCCAATAACTCTAGGAGCTCCGCGTTCGGACCGACGAAGGTGATCCCGTAGCGTTCACACGCGCGGGGCAGCGCGGGATTCTCGGAGAGAAAGCCGTATCCGGGGTGGATGAAGTCGATGCCCTTCTCGTGCGCGAGGGCGGCGATTCCCTCGTAGTCGAGATAGGCTTGGACGGGGCCCATCCCCTCGCCGATCAGGTACGCTTCGTCAGCTTTGAAACGGTGGAGCGACAGCCGGTCCTCTTGCGAGTAGACGGCGACCGTTCCCAGCCCCAGTTCGTTGGCGGCCCGCAGAATGCGGATCGCGATCTCGCCCCGGTTCAGAGCGAGCAGTTTTTGTTTTTTCGGTGAAGCGGCCATGGTGTAGCGGAATGCCGAGGAACTCGCGAACCGAAGCCGGACTTGGGACTTGCGGCAAGTTACGGAGCCGCGACCGTTAGGGAGCGGTCGTGTGTTTCGACCTTCTCGGCATGCCCTAGTTTCGCAAATGAGATGGCATTTGCGCGCGGATCTCTTCCCGCCAGCGATGCAGCTCAGCGCGGAGCCGCGCCGCTCGAGCGGGTTCCTTGGCGGCGAGATCTTCTCGTTCGAATGGATCGCGGCCGAGATCATAGACCTCCGCGCGCTGATCCTCGTGATACTCGAGCAGCTTCCAATCGCGTTCGCGAACGGCGCTTACGGGCGAAGTGGTGTCGTAGTAGTGCGGGTAGTGGAAGTAGAGCCGCTCGCGCGCGAGCTTCGCGCGTGGATCGCGAAGAACCGGCGCCAGGCTCATGCCATCGATCGGACCCGCCGGATTCGCGCCCGCGGCGTCGAGGATCGTCGCGAAGAGATCCATCGAGGAAACGGGCTCGCCGCACGTGGCGCCCTTGGCGGCGACACCCGGCCAGTGAACGAGCAACGGCACCCGGATTCCACCCTCGTAGAGCGAACCCTTGCCGGAGCGCAACGGATGATTCGAGGTGACGGGCTCCTTCTGATTGCGATCGCGCCCGATGAATCCGCCGTTGTCGGACGTGAAGATCACGAGCGTGTTGTCGAGTTGCCTCGTGTCCTCGAGATGCTTCAGTACGCGGCCCACGTTCTCGTCGAGCGAGTGGACCATCGCCGCGTACGAGACGTTGCGCCTCTGGTGTTCGGGCTTCAGAGCGTTCCGGTACCGCTCCACGAGTTCGGGCTTGCCCTCGATCGGCGTGTGCGGGCTGTGGAACCAGAGATTCACGAAGAATGGATTGCCGTCGCGCGGCTGCATGCGGCGGATCGCTTCGGAAGTCAGCCGGTCGGTGAGGTATTCGCCGGGCTTGCCTTCGCCGAGTCCGGGGACATAGCGCGGTTCCGGCCAACGCTTGTTTCCGGCGTAGGGATACCAGAACGATTCCGGAGCGCCCCACAACGAAGCTCCGACGTTGACGTCGAAGCCTTGGGTCTCGGGGTAGTGTTCCGCCGCGCCGAGATGCCACTTGCCGATGTGCGTGTTGAAGTAACCGCGCTCGCGGAGGGCTTCGGCGATCGTCTGTTCCGAGTGCGGCAGGTCCGGCTGCGTCTTGGGCGGAACCACCTTGCGATTCGAGGGAGGCGTTTGTGAAGCTTCGCGCCAGATCGTCATGCGCAATCGCGCCGGATGCTTGCCGGTCATGAGCGCGGCGCGAGTGGGAGTACAAACAGGAGCGGCCGAGTATGCGTTGGTGAAGCGCACACTCGACCGCGCGAGTTTCAGAAGATTCGGCGTCCGATGGAGATCGTCCGCGTGAAGTTCGGTATCGGCCCACCCGAGATCGTCGGCCAACATCAGCACGACATTGAGTGGACGGGTTTGCGTGGCGGCGGTTCGCGCCGCCGCCATCGCGGTAAGGAAAGTTCTCCGGGTCAGAACTCGATTCTAAACCGGAACTGCAGGTTGCGCGCGCCGCTCATCTCGCGTCCACCGCCGCCCTCGCGGAGCTGGGTGACGCGTGCCACGCTGTTCGGAACCGAAATATTCGCCGCAGGGAAGTCGAAGTGTGGGCGGTTGAACACGTTGGTGTACATCGCCTGCATGACGAAGTTGACCCGCTCCGTCAAGTGGAAGTCTTTCACCATGCTGAAGTGATGAAGGTTCATCCCCGGACCTTCGAGGATGTTGACGCCCGAGTTCCCGAAGCGGCCTTGCGGCGGAACGGCAAACGCGGAAGGATCGAACCAGCGGTTCGGGCCAGGACTCGAGATGTTGCCGTTGCCGACGCGATCTGGAATTCCACCCAGAGTGTTGGTGTTCGACGGATCGGCGCCAGCGTAGCTCGGGGTGAAGTATTGGCCGCTCTGGAGGTAGGTGATCCAGCCGACTTGCCAGCCGCCGAGCGCGAGATCGGCGATCTTGGGCGCGGTGGCCATGTACTTCTTGCCCTTACCGACCGGCAGATTGTACGTGGAATTGATCACGTAGCGGTGCCGCGAATTGAACTGTTCACGGTTCCAGTAATCGTGCTTGTAGGGGTTCTCGAGGTTGGCGAAATTGCCCGTCGCGTTCGAAAACGTGTAGTGCGTGTTCAGGATGAAGTTGCCGGCCTTTTTCTGAACCTCGAACTGCATCGAGTCATAGTTCGCGGCTCCGTCGGCGTACGTGTAGCTGGCGCCGATGTACTGCGGATAGGGGCGGCGCGTTTGCGTGAAGGGCGTTGTGCTGGGTTGGGGCTTGTTGAGCGCGAGGCCGTAGTTCAGGCCGCGGCTCCGCGAACCGATGTAGGAGAGCCGGGTTCCGAGGTTCCGCACCACCTCGCGCTCGACGCTGAAGTTGTACTGGTGGATCATGCCGTTGGTGGTATTGAGCGGATAGCCCGATACGCTCTGGTTGGGGACCGCGGCGCCCGCTAGCGTGGATGGATAGGCGTTGGGGAAGGCAAGCGAAGGCCGCCCGCCGACGAACTCGCTGTTGTAGCTCTCGGCAATTTGGAAGGGACCGGCGCCTTGAGCCCGATGGAGCGGGCCTAGCGTCTCCGAATAGATGCCGTAGCCTCCGCGCAATACGAACTTGTCGGTCACTCGATAGGCGACGCCGATTCGCGGCCGGAAGTTCTTTTTGCTGGGCGAGGGGAAAACGTTCCCCGCGTCAATCGGGATCGTTTTCGGATACAACGGGCTCACCTTGGCGATGGCTTCTTGCGGAATGGTGACGCGTCCGGTCTCCGGGCTCCAGTTGTACTGCAAGCCGTCTTCGTATTTGGCGTGCCGGAACCGGTCCAAGCGCAGACCGAGATCGAGGGTGAGCTTCGAAGAGACCTTGAAAGTGTCCGTGACGAACAAGCCCATTTCGTAAGCCGTCTGGCGCCGGTTGATCAGTGGATCGAGGCGAGTGGAGGTGAACGGATAGCCCAGGAGAAAATCGGCGTACGGTTGTCCAGCCACGGTCCCAGTGCCGGTAATGGCACCGTTGAACGAGTAGGTGCCGTAGTTGCCTTCCGGAATGCCGCCGTTGAAGTCGCGGAAATAGCGGACTTCCGCGCCATATTTCATCACGTGGCGGCCCATCGAATGGGTGAGGGAGTCGGTAAACTCGAAGTCGTTGCGATTCAGATTCACGCCGCCCGGCTGCTGACGAAGCTGCTGGATTCCGGTGATCGTCATCGTGGGGAAGCCCATGACGGAATATCCGCCCCGGTTCACTCCTTGCAGGCCGATGTCGGCGACGGCCTTGTCGCCCTTCTGCGGTGTGAATCCGCCAGTGGTTTCGCCGTCGATGAAGTAGTCGCGAGCCCAACCGAACAGGAAAGTGTTCACGAGCCGCGGCGAGAAGGTGTGGGTGTCGTTGATCGCGAGCGAATGGTGGTTGCGGCTGCGCGTCCAGGTGCCGAGTTGCTCGAACGGACCGTTCAGCACGTAGGGAGTCAGCCGGTTGATGAACCTTCCGAACAATTGGTTCTTCGAACTGATCACGTAGTCAATGCGGTCAGTGACACTGTCCCACCGGTACAAATCCGTGGGCCAGCGGTGGAAGAACTGGTAGTTCTGGAAAGTGGATACCGCGCCCGCGGGGGAGGAGCGGTTGGGCTTCGGAATGTACAAGTCCTGAGTCTTCACGGAAACTGGGCTGAATCGGGTGGTGGGAATCCGGTTGCCAGGAAAGGGTGTCCGGTCGGAAAGCGGATCCCTTGCAAGAACCGGATAGTCGGAGAAGTCACCCGTCCTCATTTTCTCGGTCGGCACATCGCGGAGGTAAAAGCTCTGGCTCGGAATGCGAACAAGAGAGTACGCGGCGTAGAAGAAGAGCTTGTTCTTGATGATCGGGCCGCTGAAGTTCGCGCCGCCGCGATGTTCCTTGTAGGGAGTCTTGCGCCCCTCGAAAAACGTCCGGGTTCGGAGAGCCGAGTTGACCATGTCATAGTAGACCCGCCCGTGCCATGCGTTGGTGCCGCCCTTTGACGCCATAGAGAACTGAGCTACGCGCGAGAATTCGGCCGAATTGTTCACCGCGACCACCTGCAGGTCTTCGAAGTCCTGCATGTTCTGCACGAGGTTCACCGTGCCGTCGCTGGTCACGCCATCCATGTTCTCCGCCACCTGCCCTGACGGCTGCCCCGCGAACCGCAAGGCCCATCCGCCCTGCTGCGTCTGAATGTTGGGCAGGGTGGTCATGTATGCCTGCGGGAAGAAGCTCTGGCTGAGCGGACTATCGACAAAGGCTTCTCGATCGAATCCGCCCGCGATTTGCGCGCCCTCGGTCGCGATCACAGCCGCGCCACCAGCGCTCACCGTGACTTCGGTGCCGACGGCGCCGATCTCGAGCTTCACATCGATGCGCCGCATTTCTCGCGCGCGGATCAAGAGATCGTTCGCCGTGAAGTTCTTGAAGCCCTGCGCTGTTGCCGTGAGCTTGTAGGTACCCTGCACGACGTACGGAATCTCGAAGTCTCCCGCCTCGTTCGACTCGGCCTCGCGGCTGGTGTTCGTGCCGATATTCGTCAATACCATCTTGACTTTCGGAACCACCGCGCCGGATTGGTCACTCACGCTGCCGCGCACCGTCGCGAGATCGGTTTGCGCCAACGCTGTTCCCGCGCATAGGACAAGCGCGGAGAACAGAACCCTTGAAGTTCTTGCCGTGAACACTCGTTCACCTCCTGGAATTGGATATGCAGGCGATTCTATATCAATGCGGGGCGTGGTGGGAAGCGCGGGTGCTGCTCCTGCTCGTGCCACAGCCACAACGCCGCGCCCAGCGCGGGTCCGCGCCCGCTTCGAAAAGCTTCCGTTTGGGCCGGAATCAGGGGTGCCATGTCGCCGCCGATACAGAGCGCTTCGATTCCGGTGACGGCGCGCGCCCGGTCGGCGAGCGCGAGAATCGCGTCCTCGATCACCGCGCGGACGCTCGCCGCGACGTTGGCGAAGTGCTGGTCGGCGCCCTGCTCGGGATCCCTCGCCGGTCCGAGGATCGATTCCACTCGAGGATGCAGCGATAGGCTCGCCACGCTTCGGAAAGCGTACATCTCGACGCTCAGTTCGAAGGAACCATCCTGCCGGAGGTGGATGAACCGGGCCATGTCGTCTAGGTAGAGGGGATCGCCGTGCGCGGCAACCGAGGCAAGCGCACCGTGGTCGCCCACCGGCAGTCCGAGGAACTCTTCGAACGCCTGGGCGAACAGGCTGAGCGAATGCGGATAGCGGAGTTCCTCGCGCACATCGATCTCGTTGCCACGGCCGGCCGCAATCGCGGTGGTGGCGGACTCGCCCGCGCCTGCGATCGTCACGATCGCCGACTCCGCGAAAGGCGATGGAAAGAAGGCAGCCGAGGCGTGCGCAACATCGTGCGGACAGAACGCGATTCGATCGGCCGGGACGCCGAGGTCCGCTGTAATCCGGTCGCGCGGGCGCATGTCGCCGGCAGCGAATGCGGCGGCGGTTTCGTGGAAGAGCTGCTTCGAGAAGGGCCATGCGGTGACGATTGTCTTCGCGACCCGCTTCCACTTGGCGAGCGGACGTTCGAACCAGACCACGCGATCCACTTGGCTAGCTTGCAGGCGCGCTGTTTCGAGGCATCGATCGATCGCGCGCCGCGGAAATGGGGCTCCATCCCCGAACTCGGCCACCGGCTTGCCATCGATCAGCAGCGCGGCGCCCGAATCCGGAATGCCGCCGGAGATTCCGAGAATCCGCATCAATCCTCGGGTTTGCGCCAGCCGTGGGAGCGGAGTTCGAGCGGGTCGAACCAGCGGGCGGCGATCGCGAGTGGCGCCAGCGAGGCGTAGTAGAGCAGCCAGAGCACGGCGCGAGTCAACGGATTCACTTGCCTGCCGCCTTTCGCGCGCGCTCGAGGTTCTGGCGGGCGGCGGCGAAATCGGGGCGGAGCCGGATCGCCGCTTCGAACTCGGTCGCGGCGGCGGCGAAATCGCGCTGGCGGGCGAGCGCGGTGCCGAGATTGTTGTGCGCGTCCGGGAAGTCCGGCTTGAGGCGGACCGCTTCCCGCAGATGTGGGATTGCCTTCCCGGTGTCACCTTGGCGCGAGAGCAGCGAACCCAAATCGTAATGGGCTTCGGCGAAATCGGGCTTCGCGGCGGTGGCCTTTTCGAAGAGCTCCATCGCCTCGACCAGCCGGTTCTCGCGGGCGATGCGCGACCCGCGTGCGTGCAGAAGGATCGCGAGATTGTTGGCTGCTTCGCGCGAGTCCGGATTGATGGCGAGCGCGGCCCGATAGGCGGCCTCGGCGTCGGCGTCGACGTCGGCGTCGCTGCCTTGGCGTTGCAGCGCGATCGCCTTGCCGAAGTGGGCGAGATCGAACTGCGGGTCGAGGAAGAGCGCCGCCTCGAAGGCGTGGAGCGCTTCGGGCTGCTGACCGGAGTCCGACCACGCGGCTCCCAGCGAGGCGAGCAGCGCCTTGTTGCCGGGCAGGAGGGAGGTTAGCTCTTGGTACTGCTCCACGGATTCCGCCGCGAATCCGGCCTCTCGCAAGAACTCCGCGAAGCGCATCTTCAACACGTAGTCGCCGGCATGCGCGGCGGTCTGGGTGCGATAGGATTCGCGGGCTTTGGCTCCGTCGCGGGGCATCGCGTCAAGCACGGCGCGCCGCTTCGCGAGCCGCTCCGCCGCGCCGAGCTGATTGGTGAACGGAGGCTGCGCGAGCAGCGACACGATCACCGACTCCATCCGCCAGCGATCCCAATCAGTGAGCGCGAGCCGTTCGAACATCTGTTCCCGCGAGGGCCACTCCGCGATCGCCGGCTGCAAGGCCCGCGCCGCCGCGAGGGCCACGGAGTAGTTGCCTTCGGGCCGGAGGTGAACATGTTCGTAGAGCGCCTCCGGCTCCAATCGGACCTCGATTCCCGCCTTCCGCGCGATCGCCTGGATCCGCGAATCGGCACGGAAGCGGAGCGCGTCGAGATCGCGCGCTTCTTCCAGACGGCCCGCCTGAAACGCCGCGTTCGCTTTGCCATCGGGCGAGGCGAATGGCGGCTCCGTCAGATTCACCGGCGGCACGATGACCACGGTCTTTGCGCCCGCCGATTGGCTCAGGCGGACGATCTCGCTCAGGTTCGTTTCGAAATTCCGATAGACGGATTCGAGCCGCGGATCATCGGCGTTGACGCGATGCTCGGCGAACATCGCCATCCCGCGCCATTCACTGCTCGCGAGCGCGGGATTCAGCCAGCGCGAGAGCAACTGGCCGAATCGCGTGGTCTGTTGCCAGCCGTGCAGGCCCGGAAAGATCGTCCCCGGCCCGAAGGGGCCGACCACCTCGTTGTTGCCCGCCATCACGACAACCGCGTCGGGCTGGAGCGCGGCGCACTCGCGGGCGATGGTGACGATCGCGTGGGAATTGATCGCGGTCATCGCGGTGTTGATCACTTGGACGCGCCGCCCGGCCAGCTTCGCTTCGAGCAATGCCTCGAGCATTCGCGGCATTCCGAACGCGGGCTCCGGAAATCCCATCGCGGCGGATTCGCCGAGCACGAAAACGCGGTACGCATCCGCGGGTTTCGTCTTCGCGATTACCGCCGGAACCGGTGCTCGCGCCAGTTGTCGCGGGAAGTAGCGCCAGCCGAAACGGTCGTTCGTGGTCAGCGTGTTGCGCTCATCGACGCCGTCGTCGATGAAGAACTCGGGGGCAAAGCCCGAACCCGACAAGCGCAGAGCGCCTTCCCCCGCCGCCAGGAAAACCAAGGGCGCGCCGAGGACCAGCCCGATGCGGATCAGCCACTCTTTCATTGCAGGATCGGGAGCGTCGCGTATCCGGATGGCACGAACAGGCTGCCCTCCGTGGTTCCCCGAGGCGCGGCCGCGCGTATTCTCCTTTGCAGTTCGCTCTTCGAGATCTCGCCCGACAGCGCCGCCGCGAAGGCGCGCGTCACTTGCTTCACCTGGGCGCCGGACTCATGCACGAACTCGAGGCGGAAGTCGCGAATCCCCGCGTCGAGCCACTGTTCGAGATGCGCGCCCGCTTCCTGAGCCTCCGCGCCGAAGACCGTGTTCCGGCAGCCGACGTCCGCAACGACGGGATGCGCGCGCCCGGAGTCGTCCTTCAGTTCGACCTCGTGCTTTTCGCAGGGGCGTCCGCAATCCTTGTAGCTCGTTCCGGTGGAAAGAAACCGGCAGAAGACGCAGTGTTCGGTGTGAAAGACCGCCAGGTGCTGGTAGGCGACAGGTTCGAGCCGGGCGGGATCGATCGACGCGGCGAGCCGCGCGATCTGATCGGCATTGAGGTCGTGAGTGGGCGTGATCCGCTCGAGCCCCAGGTCGAGATAGGCGCGCGTCGAGATCGCGTTGGCCGCGTTCAGGCTGAAATCGCCAGTGAGTCCGGGCATGCCGCGTAGTTCGTGGAGCAGTCCGCCGGAACGGACGAGAATCGGCGCGCCGAGCTTGCGCAGGAACTGCACGATCCGCTCCTCACCCGGCTTCAGAACTCGCGGACTCGCGACCCGCACCGCGATGCCCGCCGAGCGGACCCGCTCGACCGACGGCTGCAATCCGTAGAGATCGAGATAGTCGAGCGTGAGGCTCGCGGGCCGCGCCTCGATCGCGGCGTCGAGTTGGCGTGGCGCGCGGATCAGAAGATGCAGGCGCAGCTCCCCGGCGGGCGGAAACGTCGCGGCGCGGGGGCGAAGATCGGCGAGCGCCGCGCCCGGCTCCACCTCGACACGCGACCGCGGCTCGGCTTGGGCGAGTTGGAGGCGATCCACCGCGTCGCGGCGAAGGTCATTGAGCAGAGAAGCCGGCGCGAAGGGGCGGCCCTCGACCTCGAGTTCGAGCCCGGCGAGTTCGTAGGGAGTGTTGCCGAGCCTCCCGAGTTGTTCAGTGGCGAACTCGCGATCGAGCGCGCGATTCCGCGCTTCGCCGAGCGGAGCGCTCGAACTGGCGGCGATGCTGGGTCCGTCCTCGACGGTCCACTCACTCCGAAGGGGTTCGCCGGCGCGCGCAGTCAGACGAACCCGGACCGCTTGCTTCGCGACTGGCGCGGCGGGTTCCGTAAACGCGCGAGCCTCGCGCTCGAGCGATGGATCGTGAGTGCGCCAGACGAGGTCGCCTGGACGGATTCGCGAAAAGTCGATCGCGCGATTCGCGAATCGCAGAACCGTGCCCGCAGGCGCGGACTCGGTCTCGAAGATCCGGCCGCCTTCTTCCGCCTCCTGCGGACTCCGCCAATCCGCCGCGTCGAACACGACTCCGTCGCCTGGCTTCAGCGCGATCTCTTCGGCGGCGATCGTGACGGATTCCGGTCCAACGCCGAGCACACGCCCCGCGAGAACGCCGCGATGCCGAGGCGCGCGTCCCCGAACGACGGATTGGTGATCCGTGCCGGAGAGGAAGTAGGGTCCGAGCCCGCGCGAGTAGACTTGTTCGAGCCGAAGCTCCTCGGAGCGCGAAACGGCGGCTCCATCGACGGCTTTCCGATAGGCGGCGGTGGTGAAAGCGACGTAGTCCGCGTCTTTGTAGCGACCCTCGATCTTGAGCGACGCGACGCCGGATTCCAGAATCGCGGGAACCTCGCGCAGCGTGTACAGATCGCCGGGCGAGAGGAGATAGCGCGAGTCGCCGAGGGGCTGCTTTCGCCCGTCGACGATCATCTCGTAGGGCAGCCGGCACGCCTGCGCGCACTGGCCGCGATTCGCGCTGCGTCCGCCCCAGGCTTCCGAGGAGAAGCACTGGCCCGAGTAGGAAACGCAAAGCGCGCCATGCACGAAGATCTCGAGTTCGCAGGCCGAGGCCGAGCTGATCTTGCGGATCTGTTCGAGCGACAGTTCCCGCGCCAGCACGACGCGCGCGACTCCGAACTCGCGAGCCAGTTCCACGCCTTCGGCGCTCGTGATACTCATCTGCGTGCTGCCGTGAATCGCGAGCGAGGGAGCGATGCGGCGAGCGAGCATCGCGACGGCGAGATCCTGGACGATGATCGAGTCCGCGCCCGCCCGCGCGACGGCCGCGATCGCTTCAGCCGCTTCGTCGAGTTCGTGGTCGAACACGAGCGTGTTGAGCGTGACGTACGCTTTGACTCCGCGCTGATGAAGCGCGCGGACCGCCTCGGGCAGTTCCCCGAGCGAGAATCCCACCTTGGCGCGCGCGGTGAAGTGCTTCAGTCCGAAATAAACGGCATCCGCGCCGGCTTCCACGGCCGCGCGGAGTTGCGGCCAGTAGCCCGCCGGACTCATGATTTCGGGCTTTTTGCGGGAGGTCCCGCTTGGAGAGGCCAAGCACTCTCATTATAGAGACTACGGGAAGAGGAACGGCCGCACGGTTTCGCGCAGGCGTTCGAGTTCGGACGCGTTGTGACGAAGGAGTTCGTGGGACCAGAGGCCCTCCGATCCATCCCGGCAACTCCGCGCCAACTCGCGCCCAATCGTCTCGTAGGAAAGCCCAGTGACGGACTTCAGTTCTTCCGGCTCGCTGCGGATGCCAATGATGAAGACGCGGTCGCGGATGTCGGCCGGGATCGTCGCACTGGATGCGCGCTCGTCATCGCCGTCGAAGTCGATCAGAAGCACCAGGCGGCGCCCGGGGAATCTCCGCATGTTCGGCGCCAACTCGGCCCCAATAGCGTCGAACGCCTTGGTCCAGCCGCCCGCGGCGGGCAGGATCTGAATCCCGTTTTGACGATCCGCATCGATCTCCAGCTTGAAACCGTTAGCGATGTTGTGATCCGCGGCATCCTCCGGCAGCACGACTACGTGATCCGAGTACCGGTTGAGGCTCACGGCTCGAGGTCTCCCAGGATCAGCGACGTTACAACGTCTCCGGAAATTTCCAATTCACTCAGTGGCCGCACCTGTGTCGGCTCCAAGTGGCTCCTCCGGTGCAGCAGGAGAGTGTTGTCCAAGCTGAAGTGGCGGATCGTTTCGGGATTGTGCGATGTCGCGATGAACTGGCCGCCGGTTTCGAAGGCTTTCCGCAAAGCAATCACAAAATCACCAACTTCGTTCAACGCCCAGTGGCTGTCAGGCTCATCCCAAAAACAAAAGCGCGCGCCGCCGGACTCCTTTGCCGCGATCACCAGAGCTCCGGCGAAGAAGCACTTCTCGCCGCTGGACAGATCGGCGAACGGAACCATGAGATTGCGTGTTCCTTTGGAAAACTCGAGCTCCAGACTCCTGTATCCCGGCGCCTTCTCCGGGTTCCGAATCGCCTTCAAGTCGGGCATGAGTCCCTTCAGAAATGCCTCTAAGGGGCCATAAGCGGCCGGGTAGCCCGCAACCAAGTTGGTAAACCAATCTCCGAGGTTTTCCAAACTCGAAGATGGCGCCCGGCTCTTCTCGTTCGATTCGCGAGACTCGCCCTTGATGAGACTGGGAACCGGCTCGATCAGCACCATTTCGGCCAGCCACCGCCGAACGACCGCGATGGGATCGTCACCTCCGCGATCTTGGAGCACGGGTAGTGCGACGATGTGCCAGTCAACGTTGAACGTGGCGTCCGAATCCCGGCCCGCGCGCACGAGCCTCACCTTCGCCATCTCCCTATGAAACACAGTCTCACCGTCCGCAGTGAGCTTTTCTTCGAATATTCTGAGCTCCTTGAAGCCCTTCGGCAACTCGAAAGCCAGGGAGTATACATACACACGGCCGGCAACATCGATCTCCACTTCGAAGCGAAGCGGGACTTCCGCTCTCCCCCAGGCGATCGCGTCCGGTGGCACCAGCGTTCCCACGCGAGTATCCCCGCGGCCGACTCGCTGCAGCACCTCGAGCGCATTGCGAACCGTTGATTTGCCAGTTCCGTTCTTTCCCATGAGCAGTGCCGCCGACTGGTTGCTGCCAAGCGAAAGCTCGAAGTTCTCCAGGCACCGATAGTTGTGGACGTGAAAGCGGCGAATCACAACATCAATGATAGCGTCCAAGGGCCCGCGCCGGCCGCGCATGTTACCCTCATCTGCATGCTCGATCGCCGCGCCTTCCTTGCAGCCTCGACCGCCGCCGCAACCGCCCGCGCCCAACAGTCGGACCGCCCGCCGAACGTCCTGTTCCTTCTGTTCGACAAGTGCCGGACCGACGCCATCGGCGCCTATGGTGAACGAAAAGTCCAGACCCCGAACATCGACGCGCTCGCCCGCGATGGAGTCCTGTTCAACCACTGCTACACGCCGCAAGCGCTGTGCGGCCCAGCACGTGCCTCAATTCTCACGGGGCTGTACCCGCACGCGCACGGGCTGCGTCGAAACGTGTATCCGATGCCGTCGGGCAAGGTCAATTCGAACTACCCGGAGCCGCTTTCCGACCCCTTTCGCGATCCGCGTTTTCGCATTTGGGACAATTTCGTCTTCCTGCTGAACAACGCCGGATTCGCGACCGGGCACATCGGCAAGTGGCATCTCGGACCTGGGAATCCGGGCTTTTTCGATTACTTCAAGTCGTTCAACTCCCTCCTGCGACACTGGATCGGCGAGCCGCACCGTTCGCGATACCGGCCCGATGTCCACACCGATCAGGGAATCCAGTTCATCGAACAGCACGCGCACGAACCGTTCTTCCTCTATCAGTCCTACTACGCGCCGCACGAACCGAATGATCCGCCGAAGCAGTACTACGAACACTACCAGGGTGCCGAACACGCCGATTACTACGCGAGCGTCACGAGCCTCGATTGGAACGTGGGGCGGCTGGTCGATGCGCTGCGGCGCAAGAACCAGCTCGACAACACACTCATCATCCTCAGCACTGAACATGGACGCACGTGGATCGATCGTCCCGCGTCCGCCGAGCAGATCTGCCTTCCGTACGAAGAGGTCTCGCGGATTCCGCTCATCATGCGATATCCGAAGATGTTGCCGAAAGGCAAGAAGTGGGAATCGGGCGTGAGCCTCGTCGACGTAATGCCCACCGTCCTCGAGGCGACTGGAGTCTCCAATCAACTCGGGCCGCCGGGTTCGGGACTGCGCGTGAATCAGCACGGACGCAGTCTGATCAGCGCGGTTCGTGAGGGCAACGATACATGGGACCGCCCGATGGTGGTGGCGAACGTCCCGCAGAAAGGCATCGACGGTTCGTACTTCGATGAACGTTCGATCCGCACGGCGCAACACCGGCTGATTCTGCGCAAGTTCGACC
Source organism: uncultured Acidobacteriota bacterium (assembly GCA_902825945.1). Taxonomy (GTDB): domain Bacteria; phylum Acidobacteriota; class Terriglobia; order Bryobacterales; family Bryobacteraceae; genus SYLY01. Next base: position 71,056 of record CADECY010000008.1, on the reverse strand, counting down.
TGCGTCCGGAAATGCGCCCCGGCGAACTCTACGACCTGAAAGCCGATCCGGGTGAATCGCACGATCTCTATTCGTCGCAGCCGGGCCTGGTGAAGCAGCTTGCGCGTCAGCTCGCCGATTGGGGGCGCGACTATCGCGACGATCTTTCCATGGAGTTGGGTAATTGGGCTTCTGCTTGAAGATGAATCGCCGCGCCTTCCTGGCGGCCGCCGCGGCGGCGAGTGCTCACGCCGCGGAGTGGGATTCGGCGAAGTTCCCCGCGTGGAACGAAAACACGGTGATGAAACTGCTCACCGATTCTCCGTGGGCGAAACCGAAATCGGTGGACCTCATCTGGAAGGGCCGCGAGGAGCGGCAGATCACCTACAAGGACATTCCCGGCGCGCAACAGACCAAGCAGACTCCCATCGGAAGCCCGGTGGGCGGAATCGGCGCGCCGAAACCGAAGCTGCCCACCAAGGCCGATCTCATCCTGCGTTGGGCGAGCGCGCTTCCGATGCGCCACGCACGCGCCCTCTACATCCAACGTTCCGAGAACCGGCCGCCTTCGGACCTGAACGCGCTCATCGACTCGCGCCCGCCCGGCTACGTTCTCGAGATCTTCGGCCTGCCCGCGCTCGTGGCGCACAAGGGCGCGGGAACAATCGAGCATCTGTTGAAACAATCGGCCACGATCGTCACTCGCTCCGGCAGGGTGATCCGGCCAGAAAGGGCCACGGTCACCATTCAGGCTCTGAGTCTGATCGTCAACGTGCAGTTCCCGCAGTCGCAGCCGCTGACGGTTGCCGACAAAGAAATCGAGATTTCAGCGGACCTTCAGATTTTCACGTTCCGGGAGAAGTTCAAGCTCGGCGCGATGATGTACCTCGGGAATCTCGAGATCTGATCGCGACTGCCGGGAAACTCAGACCGAACGAAGAGTCTCGATCGTCGCTCGAGCGGCGGCTTCCCACGAGAATTCTCGTGCGCGTTCCGGACCCGCGACTTTGGCGGACTGCCCGGATGCCAGCCGGCGCATCGCCGCCAGCATGTCCTTTTCGTCCTCGGGATGGAACAATAGCGCCGCGCCTCCGGCGATTCCGGCCAGCGGTTCGATGTTCGAACAAGCCGCGGGAACACCCGCGGCGAACGCCTCGAGAATCGGCATCCCGAAACCCTCGAATGTCGACGGATAGACGAACATTGCCGCGCGTGTGAAAAACCCGTACAGTTCCTCCCGCTCGATCCAGCCCGTCACGCGGATCGCCTGGGCGGCGCTGCTCGCGGCAATCTCGCGCTCCACGGCTTCGGTATGGAATCCGCGCATGCCCGCCAGCACCAGCCGAAACTCGGGCCTTTCGCGGTGGAATCGCGCGAACGCACGTACCAGCCGCCCGATGTTCTTGTGCGGATGCAGTGTCGATACGCACAGCACCATGGGTTCCGGCCGGCGCGGCAGCCCGAAGAAGCGCTCGTCGACACCGTGCGGAATCGTGCGGACCTTCGCCTCTTCCACATCGTAGAAGCGGATCACGTCGGCGCGGGTGGCCTCGGACACGGCGATGATCCGTTGCGATCGCCGGACCGCGGCCCAGATGAGGAACTGCCACGCCGGCAGATCGAGCCAGCGGAAGTACTCCGGATGGCGCTTGTGCTGCAGGTCGTGAATCACGGTCACTTGCGGAACTCGGCCGAACAGTGGCGCTGTGAAGCCGGGATTGAGTAGAACATCGATCCCCGCCAGCGGCAGGCGGAACTGCTCGTGCAGAATCCGCGCGGGCCGGCTGATGGCGCTTACAGCTTGCGGGACGTGTTCGAAGTTCGGCGCGGAGGGAACCAGATCAGGTCCAGTCTCGCGATTGGTAAAGACGCGGTATCGATTCTCGTGATCAACGCGCGCGAGCGCGGCGAGCAGGCTCCGCAGATAGATCTCGGTGCCGCCCACTGCTCCCGGAATCAGGTAGAGCGCGTTAACTCCGATCGTCATGCGGCCGTATCTGGTTCAACTCGTATTCGAGAATCGCCACCTTCTGCGCGAGCGCGATATTGTTGTCGCGGAGGTGGGAAAGCATCGCTGAAAGCCGGTAGAGAACGATCGCGAAGATCACCACCAACAACGTGAGCAGCGCCATGGGCGGGTCAATGCCGAGCTCTCCGCTGAACCAGTCGAGCGCCTGCGGCCAGCGCGACAGAAACAGGATCACGCACGCGGCGGCGAGCCAGCTCAGCGAATACTCCGCGCGAATGTGATCGCGGCGCAACGAGTAGAGCACCATGAAGATCAGTGCGATTCCAAGCAGGGAGGTGACGTCGAGAAAGCGGTCCATTGCGAATTTATCTCCAGCGGCGCCATTCGAATTTGAGGATGTTGACGAGTACCCCGAGCAGCACGTGCACGATATAGTAGAGCGATTTCGCGGGCGTGATGGTGCTCGTTCCAGCCTGGCGCGGACGCACGCGGCACGGAACCTCCTCGAATCGAAACGCCTTGCGGCGCAGCACCACCAGAGCTTCGATCTCCGGATACTCGAGGGGAAAGCTCCGGCTGAACACCTGCAGCGCCTCTCGGTTGACGCCGACGAAGCCCGAGGTGGGGTCCCGCACCGGACGCCCGAGAATCGGGCGCAGCACCATCCGGAAAAAGTTGATGCCGAGCGACCGCGTGACGCTGGTGTACGGCGCGCCGCTTTCCAGATACCGCGAGCCGATTACCATCTGCACGCCGGTTTCGCGCAGCTTGTCGAGTACCCTCGGAACGTCGCGCGGGTCCATCTGTCCATCGCCGTCGAGCCGGACGACATAGTCGTAACCGAGTTCGAACGCGAGCCGATAGCCTGCCTGCACGCAACCGCCGAGGCCCAGATGATGCGGCAGCGTCAGCACGCGGACACCGCGCGCCCGAGCCAACGACACCGTGCTGTCGGTTGAGCAGTCATCCACCACGAGAATGTCGAGCGGACCCAGCACTTGACGAATCTCGTCGATCACTCCGCCAATCGCGCCTTCCTCGTTGAACGCCGGAACCAGGATCAACACGCGTTCGGCACTCATTGCGATGCGACCTCTCGCGAAGAGATGGCAAACCGGCGGGCCAACTCGCGAAACCGCCGGGCGGTGATGCGGCGTGGAATCGCCCGGCGCTTTCGCAACAGTCCCACCGAAGCAGGGATGATCGCGAGCCAAGCCTTCATTGTCGCGAACGCCAATTGCAATGCGCCTCCGGCGTAGGCGCCTGCCGCGCCGTGTCCGCCTCGCATCGCCACCGCGTGCCACACATAGCGAGACGCCGCCGCCACGAATGCTCCGGGCCACATCGAAATAGGGAAGTTCTTCGCCACGACCCACCAATGGTTCCGCGCGACATAGTAGGCCTTCATCGGCGAGGCCCGGCCCGCGGTCGCCGAATAGCGATGATCGACGATCGCATCGGCGACATAGCGGCACGTCCAGCCGGCCCAACGCATCCGGAGCCCGAGATCGGTGTCTTCGCAGTAGAGGAAGAAATCCTCGTCGAACATACCACACTCTTCGAACGCGCGCCGCCGGTAGAGGGCTGCCGAACCGCTGGGCAGCAGCACCTCGTCATCGCGATCGAAGGCGGATGGCGGCTGCCGGTGTCCACGCTGCTTGCCGATTCCGTCCGCGCACAGCAGCATTCCCGCGGAATCGATCTCACGTTCGTTGAGGCGCACACGCGGCGCGAACATTCCCGCCTCGGGATGTTCGCGTGCCGCCGCCACCAGCCGTTCGAGCCATTTCGTATCCGCCACCGCGTCATCGTTCAACACGGCGAGATATTTGGACTGCGTCCGCCGCGCCGCGTCGTTCACGGCTCCGCCGTATCCGCGATTTCGTTCGCTGTGGATGACGAGCGTGGCGGCGTCCGGCGAAACCCGCCGCTCTCCCGAGTTATCCACCACCACCGTCTCGAAATCGAGATAGCTTTGCCGCCGCAGCGATTCGAGACACTCCGGCAGCGAGTTATCCGCTGCGAGTGTGGGGATCACGACGGTAATGGCCGGCAATTCTCCAGTCTACTGTTTGCCGCGATTCTCATACCACTTGAGGTTCGTGGTCGCCGATCCGATACAGGCGATATCCACCCGTCCGTCCGCGTTCAGATCCACCGCCGCGCAGGCCGCCGCCGCGATTCCGCCCGCGTCGAGCGGAGTCCGGTACCAGCGGCGTCCCTTCGGATCTGGGCTGTGATAGATGTGCACGCTACGGCCGAGCCCGCGGAATCCAGCGATCACCTCCTGACGGCCGTCGGCATCGAGATCGGCGGTGACCACGGTGTGGCCGTCCACGAGCGAATCGTCGATGACGTTGCGAATCCACTTGCCCCGCTTCTCCGTGTAGATCGCCAGTTGATTGCCGTGCCACGGCTCGATCGAGGCGAGGAAACGCCGCTCTTTCAGATGCCCCACGGCAATATCGCTCGCGCCCGATTTCGGCCAGATCGACGGATCGCCGCGCGAGATCTCCGTGCGCGTCCAGCGGCCCTTCTTGTCGAGGCCGTAATCGTGAATCCCGCTGAAACTCGCCGTCAGGATGTGATCACCGGACTTCGGGCCCGCCCACGGAAAGATGTAGATCCCGTGCATCACGCCTTCGTTCTCCGAACCGATCGTGTTCCGCTTCCACTCGCCCGGATGATAGTAGACCAGCGGCACGTGATCGCGATAATCGGGCGCGGTGGCGGCGGCTCCGGCGAGCGGTGCGTTGACGAAGACGGTGTTGCCGCTCTTGTCCGGATCGGCGCAGCGGATGCGGTGCGATGTCGTCAACCGGTCGATCTCTTTTACCTTCCATGGCTGCATCCGGTCCGCGCCCGGCTGGATCACCGACACGATTCCGATCGAGTTCTTCGGCTGATTCTCGAAGGCGTGCGCTACCACCATTGCGTCCACGCCCGGGCAGGCGGCGACGTTGATCATCCGGCTCAGTCCGCTCGCCAGCACGTGACGCTTCCACGACGGATTCTCGAACCAGAGGAGGTCCGTCAAGCCGCTGGCGAGAGCGATCAGGTCGGGCTTGCCATCGCGATTCACGTCGAACGGCACCACCTGGTAGCCGCCCTTCAGATCGGTCGCGATCACGTGCGCTTCGAACTTAGGAGGCGCGGCTGGGAGCAATGCCGCGGCGGCAAGAGCCCCGGCGAAACGAAACCACATAAATGGAGTCTACCGTTTCCGCACGTCCTGGGATTTGACGGCGGCGAGCATTTCGCGCAAAGTTCGCCCCGTGACCGGATGCCGTAACTCGGGCGCGAGTTCCACCAGCGGCTCCAAAACGAATCGCCGTTCGCCCATCCGGGGATGAGGAACCTCGAGCTTCGGCGATGCGTTGATCACGGCGTGATCATAGAGAAGCAAATCGATATCGATCAATCGCGGACCCTTCGCCACGCGCCGCACGCGGCCCATGCTTCGCTCCACCGCCAGCGCGCGCTCGAGCAGTTGCACCGGCAACAGCGAGGTCTCTACTTCGACCACCTGATTCAGGAACCACGGCTGATCGGCGAGGTCGCGCGGTTCTGTTTCATAGATGGACGAGGCGCGAGTGACGCTCGAGCGCCCATCGGCAAGAAGCTCGCGCGTACGATCGAGATTCGCCTCGCGATCGCCGAGGTTGGTGCCGAGGCCCAGATAGGCCCGATGCCTCATTCGAACAGCGGCGCCTGACCTCCGCCGAAACGTGGGCGCGGCACTTTGAAATAGTCGAAGGCGTTGAACGTCGCCATGCGCCCCCGTGGCGTGCGGTCGAGGAAGCCGAGTTGGATCAGATACGGCTCATAGACCTCTTCGATCGTGTCCGGTTGCTCGTCGATGGCGGCGGCCAGCGTATTGAGCCCGGCGGGGCCGCCTCCGAACTTCTGGAGCAGCGTGGTCATGATCTTCTGGTCCGTCTCGTCGAGCCCGAACCGGTCGACCTCGAGCAAGTCGAGCGCGTCCTCAGCGACCTTCAGATTCACCTGCCCCTTGGCGCGCACTTGCGCGAAATCGCGGACGCGCCGCAGCAGCCGGTTCGCGATTCGCGGTGTCCCCCGGCTGCGCCGGGCGATCTCCTGCGCGCCTTCGAGATCGGCCGCAACGCCGAGCATTGACGCCGATCGCATCACGATCTTGGTCATCTCCTCGACATCGTAATGGTTCAGCCGCAGAACCAAGCCGAAGCGCCCGCGCATCGGCGCGCTCACCAAGCCCTGGCGCGTGGTCGCCGCGATCGCGGTGAAATGCGGAATCGGAAGCGTGTGGGTGCGCGCGCCCGGACCCTGCCCGATCACGATGTCGACCCGGAAATCCTCGAGCGCCGAATAGAGCATCTCTTCGATGTCCTTCAATAGGCGGTGGACCTCGTCGATGAAGAACACCTGCCGGTCGCGAATGTTCGAGAGAATCCCGGTGAGATCGAGCTTCTTCTGTAGGATCGGGCCTGATGTCTGATCGTAGGAGACGCCGAGTTCCTGCGCGATGATGTTGGCGAGCGTGGTCTTGCCGAGCCCCGGCGGGCCGTGAAGCAACACGTGGTCCATCGCCTCGCCGCGTTCACGCGCGGCCTGCACCGCGATCTTCAGGATCTCCTTGAGCTTCGGCTGGCCGGTGAAGTCGTCAAGCCGTTTTGGACGGAGCGCGGTTTCAAACTGCTGGTCGCCCTCCTGGGGAGCGGCCGAGACGATGCCCTTTTCGCGCATGAAGTTTTAGGGTACCAGCAGGTGGCTCCGCCGCATACGGCAAGAGAGAAACGCGGCGATGACGGCTGCCGGATCATCATACGGGTCACCGAGCACCCGTCATGCTGATCCCATGAACCTGGACGGAAAAGCCGCCCTCATCACCGGCGGTGGACGCGGCATCGGCAAAGCCATTACGAAACGGTACGCCGAAGCAGGCGCGAATGTCGTCATCGCGGCTGGACGCGATCACCGGACTGCTGCCGTGCTGGGGCGGCGGTGATCAGGAAGCGCTGCGCCGCCTGATTCCGCTCGTCTACTCCGAGCTGTACAAGCTCTCTTCCATTTGCTCGAGCCGGGAGCCCGGAAATCAGACAATGGACGCCACCGGACTCGTCAACGAAGTATACGTGCGCCTGGCCGGGATCTCCCGGACCGAGTTCCAGAATCGCGCCCATTTCTACGGAGCCGCCGCTTCGATCATCCGCCGGATTCTGGTCGCCGGTTACCGTCAAGCGCGAATGGCGCTTCGCTCGGACTTGGCTCTACGAACAGATGTGCACCTGATCGAACTCGCTCGCACCTCGTTCAGTAGAATCGTATTTGTGAAATGCCGTTGCTCCCGTCCATGATTCCGATTCAAGGACTCTTCGAGGCACATCTGACGGTCACCAGTCTCGACGTAGCCAAGCAGTTCTACGGCGAGCTGCTGGGCTTGGTACTGGCCAGCGAGTTCCCGGACCGTGGCGTGGTGTTCTACTGGATCGGCGGCCACGGCCGCTCGATGCTCGGGCTGTGGTCCGCTGGATCGGGGCCGCAACGTCTCAGCCTGCATGTCGCCTTCAGGGTGAGCGTTTCCGATCTGCTCGGAGCCGCGAGCATCCTTCGGACGGCTGGTGTGACTCCGCTGGATTTCGACAACGAGCCAGCCGATCAGCCATGTGTGTTGGCTTGGATGCCCGCAGCGGCACTCTACTTCCGCGATCCCGATGGGAACCTGCTCGAATTCCTGGCAATGCTGCCCGGGAGCCCGCGTCCGGAACTCGGCGTAGTGCCTTGGACGGAGTGGGCTCAGTTCTCCTGAGGCGGACGCTGATACGGCGTCTTCAAGTACTTCGCCGCCTCTTCCTGAGCGCCCTGCGTGTTGTCCTTCGTGCGGATCGCCTGGTTGTACTCGTTCACCGCGCGCTCACGCTGATTGGTGATGTCGAAGATCTTGCCCAGGTTGATATGCGCCCAGACCTCGGTCCACTTGGGCTCGAGATCGCCGTCGAGCGCGAAGCGGAATTCGTTCGCCGCCGACTGGTAGTTGCGCTGCAGGAAGAAGAGTTCACCCACGCGATAGTGGGCGAGCGAACTGTTCTTGTTCACATCGAGCGCCTTCTGGTATTCCTTGAGCGCATCGCCGAACTCGCTGATCTCGGCGAACATCTCACCGCGGCGAATCGCCACCGCCACGCGGATCTGGTTGTTGAAGCGCAACACGCGATAGTTCGGGTCGAGCGTCACCTTCTTCGGCCGGCCGAAGGTCTCGGCGATGAACTCGGAGGAAGTGCCCACCACGTCCACGGTCTTCTTTTCTGGATTGCCTTCGGTCTCGATGTTGAGGTCGACAGGCATGCGGAAGGTATCGAGATCCTGCGCCACTTTGCCCATGATGCGGAATCCCTTCTGCGTCCGGAACACGGTGTATTCGAGCTTGAACTCAGGCGCACCCTGCGACTCGATCCACTGGATGAAGAAACCCTGCAACTGCTGGCCGGAAGCCGCTTCGGCGTATTTGCGGAACGTCTCCGTCGTGACGGACTTGCCCGCGTTCTCCGTCAGAAATGCCTTCACCGTCTTCTTGTAGTTCTCATCGCCGATCACGTGCCGCAACATACCCATCACCGCCGCGCCTTTGCCCGCGGTGACCGCCACGTATTCCGGCGAGTAATCTTCGAGCCGCGCCGACTGGATCACCGGCGGCTCATCGACGGTGAGCGCCTCCACATAGATATCGCGGAGCTCCGATTCGAGCGCGCCCGTTCCGGCCGTCTGTTCGAGCCACATCAACTCCGCGAATCGCGAGCCACCGTTGGTGAGCCAGATGTGATTCCGCGTGGCCGGAGAAACCGAATTCTGCCACCACTGCCGCGCGATCTGGTTGACGAGAAGCCGCGAGTTCACCTGCTTGCCGATCGCCTTCGAATTCAGGAACAGGATTCCTGGCGCCGAATATCCGTTCGGAGCACCCGCTTCGGTTTCGATCACGGTGAGATTGGCCTGCGGAGGAACCCCGTAGAGATCCGTCAGCCACGTCATGATCTTGCCGATCTCCTCGCCGTAGGCGCCGATCATCGAGGAAGACTCGCCGCGGAAGTAGAAGGTAGTCGTGATCCCGGCCGAGCTGTTCTTGACCGCGGTGCCCTTGACTACGGCGAGGCTGCCCGGAAATCCGGCGCGCGCGTTCTCGAAGGTGTAGACCGTCTTTCCGTCCTGCGCAGCCTTGGTCTCGAGCCCGGGCGCGACCACGGCGTAGCCATCCGGAACCGCGATCTTCAATGTGGCCGCGAAGCGGTCGGCCGTATACTCGCCGACGGGGAACCAGCGGGCCGGATACATCAGGTAGGCGAAGTCCTGGTTGATGGCGGCGAACTTGACGCCGTAAACCGGCGATTCGTCCGGGTTGCCCATTAGACGCCCTTCGTAGGTGAACACCAGGGTGGCGGGTTTGCCCTTCGGAACGGGCTCGGCGAAGTTGAGGCGGACGCTGAAATCCTGCGCGTTGCGCGTGGCCGGCACCTGGCGTCCGGTTCCATCCACGACTTTCGCCAACTGGAGCGAATTGCTGAGCTCGAAGACCGCGTAGGTCAGGTCTTCGATAGGCTGATACTGCACGACCGCCGTGGCGGAGAGTGTTTGGGTTCGCGGATTGACATCCGCTTCGATCTGATAGGACTCGACGTCCAAACGCGGCCGCTTGTCTTGCGCGAATGCCGCGGCGGCGAGGGTGGCGGCAACGGCCAGCAGACGTTTCACTTCCTTGGCTCTCCTTGGGCGATCTCGAGTACGATATCGGCAGCCCGGTCCATTGGGTCCAGTTCTGTGTGCAACCGGGTGGATACTTCTCGCAGGTCTCTCTTCATCGTATCCCGCGCGCCCGCATCTTTCAGAAGATGCAGCGCTTCGGCGGCCAACCGGTGTGGCGTGCAATCGTGCTGAATCAGCTCTGGCACGATTTTCCGCCCGGCCACCAGGTTGACCATCGAGAAAAAGGGAACGTTGACGAAATACCGGCCCATCCACCAACTCAATGGACTGACCTCGTAGAAAGCAACCATGGGCGTACCCAGCAGGGTCGCTTCGATCGTCACCGTGCCGCTGGCGGCCAGAGCAATCTCAGCGTGGGCGATGGCATCCCAGGTTTCGCCTTCAATATGTTGGATGGGCGCCGCGCCAATGGGTTCCGTGAAAAATGTTAATCCGAGCTTTTGCCGGAGTCCGGAGGGGGTAGCGAGGACGAAATGGGCCTCCGGACACGCCGCTGCGATCCGCTCCACCGCCGCCGGAAGCACCCGCAAGTGGCGGGCGATCTCGCCAGGGCGCGATCCGGGAAGCAGCGTCACCAGCCGCTTCCCCTCCGGAATTCCATACTTGTTGCGAAATTCGGCAGCCGGGAGCGACGGGCGCACGATTCTGGTGAGCGGATGTCCGATGTAGCTCGCCGCAACGCCGTTTGTCCGGAAGAACTCCTCTTCGAACGGGAAGATGCAGAGCAGGTGATCCAGATTGCGCCGCATGGCGGGAATCCGCCCCTTGCGCCACGCCCAGACTTGCGGCGCGATCAGGTAGACGACGGGAACACCCGCTGCGTGGAGCTTGGGCGCGAGCCGGAGATGGAAGTCCGGCGCGTCGGTCAGGATCGCCAGGTCGGGTTTCCGGATTCGGGCCGCCTCCGCAAGCTTTCGAAACTCCCCGTAGATCCGCGGAATGTGCCGGACCACCTCCACCAAGCCCACGACATTCAACTGCGCCGCGTCGACCACCGTCTCGATTCTGGCCGCGCGCATTCGGGGTCCGGTGCAGCCGAAAAACTCGAGGTCCGGCCGCCGGCGGCGGAGCGCGGTGGCGAGAGCGGAGGCGTAAAGGTCGCCGGACGCTTCGCCGGCGGAGATGAGAATTCGCAAGGGGAAGGGCCATTATCGCCTGAACCCGCTGGTTCGGATATGATCGTTTCGTGCTGAACTGGTTCCTCTCCCTGTTTTTCGCCGCCTCTCCCGGGTTCATTTCGCTCATGCCCGAGCGCGAGCTTTCCGAGCATTGGATCATCGAGCGGACTCCGCCCGAAACGTGGTCCTACAGCGACGGCGTGATCTCGTGCGCGGGCAAACCCAACGGGTTCCTGCGCAGCAAGAAGAGCTACAAGAACTACGTTTTCCGCGCCGAGTGGCGCCTGGAATCGAAGGGCTGGACCCGCGGACCCGAGGCCACATCGGACGATTGGCCGAACGCCGGCTTCTTCATCAACGCACAGGAGCTGAAGGATGGCTGGCCGCGATCGATCGAAGTGCAAGGCCATTGGTCAGAGGCCGGGAGCATGTTCGGCGTTCGCGGCGGCGGAATCGGTGGAGCCATCCGGGGTCCGTTCGTGAAGAATCGCCCGCCACTCGGTTCGTGGGATCGCTACGAGATCACCAGCCTGAACGGCAAGGTGAAGGTCGTACTGAACGGAGAGCTCGTGAACGAAGGCTTCGGGGCGCGGCCGGCGGAAGGTAATATCTGTCTGCAGTCGGAGGGCTGGCCGGTGCAGTATCGGAAGATCGAGATCAAGGAACTGCCGTAGTTACTTCCGCTTGACCTTCGCGAGTTCCGCCGTAATCGAGGCCACCACTTCCCGCGCGAGCGCCTCCGAACCCTCGTTCGTGAAGTGTACATTCACCGGCCGCTGGATCTCCCCGAGCCTCGGCTTGGCGAACGCGTAGAGATCGTCCACCGCCACCTTGTTCTTCTTCATGATGGCGAGCGCCGCTGCGTTGTAGGCCTCCACGTCCGCCGGAACGCGCGGCGGATTCAGCTTACCGCCGGGCACCGGAGTCGTGGAAGCCCAAATCAGGCGCGCTTTGGTCTTCTTCAATCGCGCAACGAGCGCCGCCATGTTCTTCGAATACTCTTCCAGCGGAACCTGATGTTCGCCTTTCTCCATTCGCTTCAGGTCGTGCAAGCCCCAGTTGAAATGGATCACGTCCCAGCGGCCCATACCCAGCCACTGGTCGAGTTCCTCGAGCCCCTTGCGCGTATGCGCCGAGTTCGTTGCCGGACGATGAACGTTCGCCTTGCCCGCCAGCATCTTCCGCACCGGGACCGTGTAGCCGATCGAAATCGAATCGCCGATCAGCAGGACTCGCGGAAGAGCGGGATCGTCCTGCACCGGGGCGTAAGCGGGATTTGGCGGAGCTTGCGCGGCCAGAACCATCGCTGCGGCGAGCAGGAGCGAAAAGCGGGAGCGCATTCGATCAGCTTATCGCGAATCAGCCAGCGGACCGCGCGCCGGCACCGGACGCCGCCACAGCAGAAACGCTAGACATCCTCCGGCGATCACGTCATACGAGAGGCAGAAGGGTGGCCACCAGACCGGGACGCCGGCATTGCTGACGAGGCTCGCGTGGAAGAAGTCGAGCACGCCATGACCGGCGAGCCCGGCTGCGGCGATCCAGAGGTTGAACTTGAATCCCACGACAGCCGCCAAGAGGAAGGCCGCCAGGAAGATCAGTTCGATCGCCAGAGCCGTCGCCGTTCCGCCCATCACCGCAAAGAGCACGTAGTAGGACCCGACTACGATCAGCACCGTCGGATAGAACGCGCGATCGCGGTCCAAACCCACGAATCGGGCAAACAGCGAAACGGCCAGCGCGAGCAGGCCTCCGATTGCGTATCCCATACACCTCCTTCCCGGCTCCCGATTCTATCAGCCGGCGGCTCCGCACCCTCCTCTCGAAGTACAATGAACTCGGAAACAATGCTTCGCAAATCCAGGCTCTCCGTGCTCTTGCTGTGCGCCGCCTTCACGGCGGCCGCGTGGGTCGACAAGGATGACACCTGGGTTGCATCGCGCAAGGGCTGGTGGGCGTTCAAGCAACCGGTCAAGCCGGCGATCCCCGCGCTGAACGATCCGTGGGTCCGAACGCCGATCGACGCTTTCCTACTCGAAGCCATGCAGTCGAAGCAACTTCGTCCGTCCGCGCCCATCGACAAGGCGCGGCTGATCCGGCGCGTCACGCTCGACCTCACCGGACTCCCGCCCACACCCGCCGAGGTCCGCTCGTTTCTCGCCGACAGTTCGCCGGATGCCTACGCGAACGTGATCGACCGGCTGATGAAGTCTCCGCATTACGGCGAACGCTGGGCGGTGAAGTGGCTCGACGTTGTCCGCTACGCCGACACGAACGGATACGAGGGCGATGGCTTTCGCCCGCACGCATGGCAATATCGCGACTACGTGGTGAAGTCGCTCAACGAAGACACGCCATTCGACCGCTTCGTCAAGGAACAACTTGCGGGTGACGAACTGTTCCCTGGAAATCGCGACGCGCTCATCGCCACTGGATTCCATCGCGCGGGCCCGATCCACATCGTGGGTGGCATGAAGGACGTGGAGATGGAGCGTCAGGAGGTGCTCACCGAGATGACGAGCGCGATCGGCGCGGTCTATCTCGGGCTCACCGTCGGCTGCGCGCGCTGCCACAATCACAAGTTCGATCCGATTCCCCAGGCTGACTACTACCGGCTGCAGGCGGTGTTCGCGGGCACCGAAGGCAAGGACATTGCGCTGGCGACGGAAGAGCAGAAGCAGGCGCACGAGGCCGCCGTGAAGGCGCATCAGGCGCGCCTGAAGCCGGTCAAAGATCAACTCGCCGAGATCGAGAAGCCCTATTCGAAGCGCTTGCGCGAGGAGAAGGTGGCCAAGCTCGAGCCGCGGTTCCGTGACGCGCTTGCCGTTCCCAAGGATCAGCGCAACGAAGAGCAGAAGCGGTTGGCGAAAGAGGCCGAGGCCCAGGTCAAGGTGCCTTGGTACGAACTGCTCGCGGCGATTCCGGCGGAAGAGAAGGCCCGCCGCGCCGAGTTGCGTAAGCAGATGCACGCGATCGAGAACGAGAAGCCCGATCCGCTGCCCGCCGCCTTCGCGGTGGTGAACAAGGACACCGCGCATCCGACACATATTCTCAAGGTCGGCAATCACAAGATGAAGCTCGGGGAAGTCGGTCCGGGACTGCTGCGCGTGCTCGATCCGCCGCAAGTCGACGCACCTTCCGCGGGGCGCCGGTCGGTTCTCGCCAACTGGATCGCTTCACCCACGCATCCACTGACCGCCCGCGTAATGGCGAACCGGATCTGGCAGTTCCGCATGGGTACCGGACTGGTGGCGACGCCCAACGATTTCGGCGTGCTCGGAACGCGTCCCTCCAACGCGAAGTTGCTCGACTGGCTTGCGGTCGAATTCGTCGAACGCGGTTGGAGCATCAAGGCGATCGACCGGTTGATCGTGATGTCGAGCGCCTACCAGCAGGACACCGATCGCGACGAAGCCCGCGCGGCGATCGACCCCGACAACAAGCTCTACTGGCGCGCCAACCGGCGCCGCCTCGAAGCCGAGTTCCTTCGCGACAGCGTGCTCGCCGTCACGGGAGCGCTCAATGCGAAGATGGGCGGTCGGCCCGTGCGAGTTCCGCTCGAACCCGAGGTCTACGATTTGATCTTCACCGAAGGCGAGCCTGACAACCTGTGGTCCGCCGATCGGGACCCGGCGCAGTATGACCGTCGCAGCCTTTATCTCCTGAACAAGCGCACCGTGCGATTGCCGTTTCTCGCCAACTTCGATCAGCCGGACAACATGTCGTCGTGTCCGATCCGGCCCACCAGCACGCACGCGCTGCAGGCGCTTTCGTTGTTGAACAGCGAGTTCATGCAGAAGCAATCGGAGCGGTTCGCTGCGCGGCTCGAACGCGAGTGCGGAGATCGCGCCGATTGCAAAGTTCCCCGTGCGTATCAACTCGCGCTCGCGCGAGCCCCGAAACCCGCCGAAACCGCGATGGCCACGGAGTTTTTCGCCAAGGGCGGTTTGCTCTCGGATTTCTGCCTCGCTCTTCTGAACCGGAATGAGTTTGCCTATGTCCCATGACCTTTCCCGGCGCGATGTCTTGCGCGGTGCCGCCAATGGATTCGGTTCGCTGGCGTTGCAGTGGCTGCTCGCCCGCGATGCGTCCGCTGCTCGCGTGAATCCGCTCGCCGCCAAGGCGCAGCATTTCGCGGGCAAGGCGAAATCGGTGATTTTCCTGTTCATGGTCGGCGGACCGAGCCAGATCGACACCTTCGATCCGAAGTCGATCCTGAAACAATACGAGGGCAAACCGTTACCCGAGAGCTTCGGCAAAGTGGTGAGCCAGTTCACCGACGGCTCCACGCCGATCTTCGCCAGCCCCTTCGAATTCTCCAAGCACGGCCAGTGCGGCGCCGATGTCTCGACGCTGTTCCCGAATGTCGCCAAGTGCGTCGATGACATCTGCTTCGTGCGGAATTTCTTCACCGAGAGCGTGGTTCACGCACCGGCGATGTATCAGGTGATGAGCGGCAGGATTCTGATGGGCTACCCGTCGATCGGATCCTGGGTCACCTACGGGCTCGGATCGGAATCCGACAATCTGCCTGCCTACGTGGTCATGCCGCAGCCGCAGGGAACTCCCGAAGGTGGCACACCGATGTGGGGCTCGGCGTTCCTGCCGGCCGTGTATCAGGGAACCTTGCTGCGGCCCGGATCGAAACCGATTCTGCACCTGCAGCCCGGCGCCGGGATCTCGAACGAACGTCAGCGCGCGCGCCTCGATCTTCTGCAGAAGATGAACGATCTCGACACGCCGGCCTGGGATCAGGAAATGGCGGCGCGGATCTCCTCCTACGAACTCGCATTCAAAATGCAGTCACACGCTCCGGAAGCGGTGGACCTCGGAAAGGAATCCGAATCGACGCGGAAGCTCTACGGAATGGACAGCCCGCTGGCGGATACACGCGAATTCGCAACGCGCTGTTTGCTCGCACGGCGGTTCGTCGAGCGCGGCGTGCGGTTCGTGCAGTTGTATCATGGCGGTGGTCCGCTGAGCTATCAGTGGGATGCCCACGACAGCCTGAAGGCGAACCACGAGCGGATGTGCGGCATGTCGGACCAGCCTGTCGCGGCGCTGCTCACCGATCTCAAACAACGCGGGCTGCTCGATTCGACACTCGTCGTTTGGGGCAGCGAGTTCGGCCGCCTGCCAATGTCCCAAAGCGGCAACGGGCGCGATCACAACCCGTTCGGCTTCACGATGTGGTTCGCGGGCGGCGGCGTGAAAGGCGGACAAACGCTCGGCGCCACCGACGACTTCGGACTGCGCGCGATCGACGGCTGGCACATGCGCGACTTCCACGCCACCATCCTGCATGCGATGGGTCTCGATCAGCACAAGCTCTGGTATCTGCACAACGGACGCCACGAGAAGCTGACCGACTTCGGCGGCAAAGTGATTCAGAAGGTATTCGCGTAGCTCAGGCGCAAGGTTCCGAAGCGATCCTCGTGCCATCGCGCTGATCGGCGAGTTGCGTCACGCGCCTTCGGAAACCAGTTGTACGGAGTTCACGCAGAACAACGCGGACCCGAACATGATCGGGCGCTTGATCTCGGCGCTCTCGAACACCGCGCGATTGTACGGCCGGTACCCTGCACACGTGGTCTGGGGAATCGCCGACAAGACACACGATGTGGTGGGGACCTCGTTCGATCCTTCCGCCGCAAGGGAACAGGGCCATCCGCTGGAGTTTTGGTTGGCGCAGCGCCTCAGACCCAGTCTCAATTTCGCCTTCAAGGAAGTCCAACATCCCGGCGGACGCGTAGTGCTGCTGGAGGTACCCGCGACGACGGTGAGTCCGGTGGAGTTCGATGGGCACGCCTACATTCGCATCAGCAGCGCCACTCCGAAGCTTTCGGATTACCCGGACCGTTTGCGCGCACTCTGGGACAAGATCCGCCCCTACGCTTGGGAACGCGGCATGGCCGCGCAGTTTCTATCCGGTGACGAGGTTCTCGCTCAGCTCGACGCAGCGAGCTTCTTCACCATGACAGGCCAATCACGGCCCAGCCAGCAGGAGTCGATTCTGGCGAAACTCGTCGAGGAACGGCTGATCGAAACCGACGTCGGGGGCCGCTGGAACATCACCAATCTCGGCGCGCTCCTATTGGCGTTTCAACTCGACCGCTTCGACAGTTCGATCGCCCGCAAGAGAATTCGGTTCGTGAGGTATGGCGGAAACAGCCGGGCGGACACGGTCACCCACCGGCGCGAAGGCCAACAGGGGTATGCACTCGACTTCGAGGATCTCGTCGGCTTCATTGATGGGCTGGTGCCGCGGAATGAACATATCGACAAGGCCTTTCGCACCGGCACGCCACTGTACCCGCCCGTTGCCATTCGCGAGTTGGTTGCCAACGCCTTGATCCATCAGGATCTGACGATCACCGGTACAGGTCCGCTGATCGAGTTGTTCAACGATCGTCTGGAGATCACCAACCCGGGCGCTCCGCTCGTCAATCCCGACCGGTTCATCGACTGTGCGCCGAGATCCCGTAATGAGGCGCTGGCCGCGTTGATGCGGAGGATGCGAATTTGCGAGGAGCAAGGGAGCGGGATCGACAAGGTCGTTCGGTCCGTCGAGCTGTTCCAGCTCCCGGCGCCGGATTTCCGGGCGGAGGACGGCGCAACACGGGTGGTCCTGTACGCGCCACGACGGTTCGCTGAGATGACGACGGACGAGTATATTCGAGCGTGCTACCAACATGCCGTTCTGCAGTTCATCAGCGGAGCGCGGATGCGCAACAGTACGCTGCGCGAGCGATTCGGGATCGAGGGCAGGAATGCCGCGCAAGTCTCTCGAATCATTCGGCTTGCACTCGATCGGAAGCTGATCCGGCCCGCTGATCCGGTGAAACCGCAAGCAGCCTATGTGCCTCATTGGGTGTGATCCAACCACAATTTGACGGTGTTTTGATTGCTGGCGGGCAGATCAAGCCAGCAGAGCCGATAAATCATTGAAAACAATAGAGACACAGGCCAGCCAACATCTTTGATCAGGTTTTGATCCACCCCTCCGGCCGGGCAAGTCGGGCCCAGCCAGGTGATCATGTCAGTATTGCCGGTCCGCTCAACTCGGACTGCTCGACACGACGCTCGTCGTCCGAATCTGGAGCAGCGAGGTCGGCCGACCGCCCATGTCGCAAAGGCGGCAACGGGCGCGACCGCCGCCCGTTCGGATTCACGATGTGGTTCGCGGGTGGCGGCGTGACTTCGGCGGTAAAGTGATCCAGAAAGTGTTCGCGTAGCCTGGCTATTCCACGACGACAGGCACTCCGCTCACGGCGGACCGCTCCGCTGCCAGAACCGCGCGAACCGCGGCGGCGGACTCCTCGAGCGTCACCACCGAAGGCGCCGCACCCTGCTGAATGCAGCGCGCGAAGTAGCGCAGTTCTTCCCGCAACGCGCCCGCACGCTCACCGCCAACGAGTGGCCAATAGGTCGTATCCGGAGCGCGCCAACCCGACGGGTCGCACACCGAAATCCCTGGGCCGGATTCCTGAATCGTGATGCAGCCCTTCGTCCCGATGATCTCCATCCGCTCGTCGATTCGATACGGCGTGCCCTCGGGCAGGAACCAGACGTTCTCGCACACACCGATCGCGCCGGTATCGAATCGATAGGTGGTCCAGCCGAGATCGGGATTCGGTAACCCGCGCACCGAGTGCGTCTGGCAGTAAGCGCTGACGATCCGCGCGCCGGTAAACCACAACATGAGGTCCGTGTCGTGGACACCGTCACCGGCCACGGGTCCGATCTTTTCGAGTACTGTCTTGCTGACCGCGGCCGGAATGTTGCGGCGCGCGTAGATCGATACGATATCGCCCACCGCTCCGGCTTCGATCTCGCGTTTGGCGGCCTGATATCGCGGATTGAAACGGCAGATCTGGCCCACCATGCAGAACCGGCCTGATTCATCTCTCGCGCGGATCATCGCCGCGCAGTCGGCTTCGGTCGAAGCCATCGGCTTCTCGACGAAGGCGTGCTTGCCCGCATGCATTGCTTCGATCGCGGGTGCCGCATGATCGCGCCACATCGTCACGATGCTCACTGCGTCGAGCTCCGGATCTTCGAGCATCCTTCGATAGTCTGTGAACAAGCGCGACACGCTGAATCGCGCGCCGATTCCAGCCAGCCGTTCCAGATTGCGGGTGCAGAGCGAGTGCAGTTCCACTTCCGGAATCGCAGCCAGCGCTTCGCAATGCAGTTCGCCGAAGCGGCCGAGCCCGATTACTCCCGTCCGAAGGCGCTTCATGAGGCCTCGATGTGGAACTGGCCCTTCGTGACGGACCAGCCCGCTTCTACGTAGCCGGCGAGTTGCCTGCGGAATTTCTCGCAAGCCTTCGGATGCGCCTCGGCGGAGCTCTTCAGTTCGAGATGATCCTTCCTACGATCGTACAACTCCTCGAACTTCGGACCCGCGCTCCAACGCGCATGATAATTCCACTCCGGCGTACGAATCGAGGCGTGTTCCCCCCATCCCGTGAGCGCGAACTCCCGCTTCGATGCCCGGTTCTCCGCCATCAGCGAACGCAGGCTTTCGCCAGTGACGCGTCCCGGCGTGGGAACTCCGGTGAGATCGAGAATCGTCGGCATCAGATCGGTGTGGCTCACATAACCGCCGATCCTGCGCCCCGCCCAGTTCTCGCGCGGATGATAGATCGAGAGTGGAACGTTGGTGCACTGGACGCGCAGCCTCGTTTCGCCCTTGTGCAACTGTCCTTGCTCGCCCATCATCGTGCCATGATCGGCCACGAAGACAATCACCGTGTTCTTCATGAGCCCGAGTTGCTCGACGGTTTCGAGGAACTTGCCGATCCGCGAGTCGGTGAAGGTGACCAGGCCCGCGTACATTGCCTTGGCGTGCTCCACCTCGAGTGGACTCATTCGCGCGGTGTTCTGCGGCGGGTGAATGAGTGTGGGCCCGCTGTAGTCCTTCTTGAAGTACATCCGGTAGAAGGCTTCCGGCGGATCCCAGAACTCGTGCGGCGAGAACGATTCGATATGGAGGTAGAACGGCTGCGTCTCCGCCACGTTGTCACGCAGCCAGTTCGCCGCGGCGCGGAAGACCTGCGCCGCCAGCCAGTCGTCCTCCGTCTTCCAGTCCTGCCGGTTCAGCAGATACTGATAAACCGAACCGGGTTTGCGCAGCGCCTTCTGCGGCATCGCCGGATGGCTGTACCGCGCCAGATCCACTTTGCCGCGCGGCGCGGTGCGCAGCTTGTCCCACTCCTGGCCGCGAATGAACTGCCACGAATCGAACCCGCGCGTGAAGTTCTTGCCCGGTTTGAACTGATGATAAAGATCACTGACGAAAGCCGTCATGTAGCCGGCTTGCGACAGCGCTTCGGAGATCGTGACATCGTCCGAGTAAAGCTGGTGCCAGCCGCGGATCTTCACCGGATCGTCCGGCTGCGCGATCTTCAACGAAGGGAACACTTGCCGGCCCGTGTAGATCACTCGGCGCGCGGGCAGCGTCGGCAGCGCTTGCGGATAGGCGTCGAGAAACATCGCCGACTTCGCCATCAGCTTGTCGACATTCGGCGTGATGTATTCCGGATGGCCGTAGGCGCCGAGGTGATGCGTACCCCAGGTGTCGACGCCGATGTGGATGACGTTCAGCGGCGAGCCGCTGGCTTGGGCGAACGCGGACGCGGCCGCGGCTCCCTGGAGAAGATTGCGGCGAGTGAATCGCGACATGGGACCATATTATGCCGCCGGGGGCTCAACGTGCTGACGCCGCGAAGGACGCGCTACAAGAGCTTGCGCAACAGCGCCACGCTTCGGTCCACCAGAATTCCGGACGCCTCGGGCGATGGGTGCATCGGCAGCATGTACGACTGACAGAGCATGTCGGGCACCTGATAGGTCTCCCATGGAGACCATCCCTCCGGCGGATAATGTTCAGCCGCCGGAAGGTACCCTACATTGCCGTTCGAATATCCAAGGAAGAGCGTTTCGGCGAATGGCGACGCCGCCTTCACCCGAAGCCCGAGTTCGACGACCGTCTCGCCCGCCGCGGTTGCGATCGCGAGGTCGCCGATCCGCAGCGCCTGCAGCGTCACATCGACGGTCAATTTTCGCTTGCCCGATTCCACTTCGCGCAGCAGAAAGCGGGCCCAATCAACGAAACGATGGAAGAAAGCAAGCTGGTGCACGGGCCGGCCTTCCTTCCGCGCCTCGTCGAGCATCTTCTCGCGTTGCGCCACGATTCCCCGCGCGTCCTCGACAGCCGGAGGATCCACTAGGGGGAGGTCCGCTGTCTCGCCGGCGGCGCCCAACCGCATCTCGCGGTCTTCCATCGGAACCCACGGGTACATGCTGTTGCGTGTCAGCGATTGGAAGATGACGCGTTCGCCGCGCCGCTTGTCGGTCCGGATTGCCATCGCGGTCTTCAGCACCTCCGCGCCAAGAATGTTACCGAGCCGGATCATATCCGCGGAATCGTCTTCGGTCGCGCCGATTCCCGTAATCGGGTTGATGTTGCCACCAGCCGCTTGCAGAAAGATCGACGGCGCGCCCGTGGCATGTTCGACGAGTTCGCGCGCCGGTCCCGGGAAATCGGGCGAGAGGGATAGAAACTTCGGACCCATCGTCACTGTGTGGCAGCCGTAGCTGAACACGGTCGCGATTGGCCGGCCGCCCCTGTCATCGACCCGAATCACCCCGACGGTGGGATCCATCGGGCCTCCGGGATTCTCGCCGAGAAACACTTTGCCCGATTCTGGATCGAGTTCGCGGCGATTGATTCCGATCCACGCCTCGCCGCAGCCGGTTCCCAATCGCGCTGGCTGAAGCCGCTTGTTCGCCTCCATCGCGCACATCAGAAGCGACTCTCGCAGAGAGTCTGCGTAGTCATCCTGCATGGCGTGCTGTTGGTGCGATTCCCAGGAGTAGTCGCGCCGCATCGTAGGTCCGCAGTGCGTGTGGCTGGCGTTGATCAGCACGGACTCGGGTGTCGTTCCGAGAAACTGCGCCACACCTTGGCGGACGATCGTCGCATCGGGTTCGAACACCCCCATCACATCGCAGCCAAAGATCACGATCTTCGCGCCGCCGGACGCGAGCACGAGGCATGTCGCCGTGAGTGGCCGCTCGATTCCTTTCGAGACGCCTTCGCGGGCGAGATAGCCGCACATCGCGATACCAACCGGCGGCGTGATATCGACTCGGAAAACTCCAGCTTGCATCGGCCCATCTTCCCAGCAGGGAACGCGCCCGCGCAACCATGGGAGTTACGCCGCGGCTGATATCGTGAGCCCATCGAGCCATTTGGAAGTCGCAAGATTCCGAAGCTGCCGTCGCGCCATAACGCGGGCTTAGCGAATCTTGATTCGCCCTCCCAGTCACACATTCCGCCCCCCCGGATGCGATCATGTGAGTACAGCGGCGTAGATGCCGCAAGGGAGATTGCTCTTGAGGACATTGACGATTCTGGCGGTATGCTCCGCCTTCGCGCTTCACGCGCAAACGACTTCCGGTACTGTCACCGGATTCGTGACCGACGCCAACGGCGCTGTCGTGGGTCAGGCTTCCGTGAAGCTGACCAACACCGGCACGGGACTGGCGCAATCGGCCGAAACCAACGACACCGGCAGTTATGTCTTTCCGTTCGTCCAACCCGGCGCATATCAGATTGCGATCGAAAAGCAGGGTTTCCAACGATTCGTGCGCACCTTCACCATGGAAGTGACCCAACAGGCCCGAATCGACGCGCAGCTTACCGTCGGCCAAGTCTCGGAGACCGTGACGGTCAACGCCTCCGCTGTCGTCCTCGAAACCGATTCGTCAAACCTCGGTCAAGTGATCACGCAGCGCCAGGTGGTGGATCTGCCGCTCAACGGCCGGAACCCGTTCGCGCTTGCGGCGCTCACACCAGGCGTCACGCCGCTCGGCGGATTCGGCGCCGGAATCGCGCAGCAACGCGGCGCCGCCCAAGCCGCCGGAGCCAACAACTTCCTCGCCAATGGCGGCATGACGGGCGCGAACGAAATCCTGCTCGACGGCATCCCGATCACCGTATGCTGCCAGGGCCAGCCCGCACTCATTCCCACCATCGACACCACGGAAGAGTTCAAGGTGCAGACCAACATGTCACCCGCCGAGTTCGGACGCACCAGCGGCGGAATCCTGAACATCGTGACCAAGTCCGGAACCAATCGTTTCCGCGGATCGGCATACGAGTTCTTCCGGAACGAAAAGCTCGACTCCACCAACTTCTTCATCAACCGCGCGGGAACCAACCCGATTCCCGGACGGCAGGACCGCCGCGTGCCGCTCCGCTATAACCAGTTCGGTGCCGCCGTAGGCGGCCCGGTGTCGATCCCCAAGATGTACAACGGCAAAGACCGGACCTTCTTCTTCGCCAACTACGAACAGGTCTTCCTGCGCCGCAGTCTCTTCCGTACCTTCAGTGTTCCCACCGCCACCATGCGGACGGGCGCGCTCACTGAAGCTCCCGCGGACATCTTCGATCCAGCCACGGTCCGCCCGAATCCCGATGCGCCGGGACGTTTCCTGCGCACGCCGTTTCCGGGCAAGCTGATTCCGGCGGGGCGCCAGACGGCCATTGCGCAGAACCTGCTGAAGCTCTATCCATCGGCGCAGCGGGCGGGCATCGTGAACAATCTCGATTCGGTGGCGAGTTCGCGCGATGACGACAAGCAGTTCTCCTTCCGGCTCGACCACAACTTCTCCGAACGTTATCGCCTCTTCGGCCGGTACAGCCGCCTTTGGAACGATCACTACGAGCCGAACTACTGGAACAGCGTGTCGAGTCCGGCCGGGTTCAACCAATTCATCAAGTCGCACGTCGCGGTGGTCGACCAGATCATGACGCTGCGCCCGAACCTGGTGGTGAACGCGCGTTACGGATTCGCCCGGCAACGCAACTTCCGCGATCCGTACTCGCTCGGCACCGATCTCGCCGGGCTCGGATTCAGTCAGCTCTACGCCAGCCAGGTGCAAGAGCGCTTCTTGCCGGTGATCGGCATCAACGGATTCAACGGCAACGACGAGAGCGGCAATCAGCGCTTCACTCGCTACTCCCACAATCTCGCGGCGGCCGTGAGTTGGGTCCGCTCGCGACACACGATCAAGTTCGGCTGGGATGGCCGCGTTTTCCTCGATCACAACGCGAGCCTCGGCAATCCCGGCGGCAACTTCTCCTTTGGGACCACCTTCACCAGCGGACCCGATCCAGTGGCCGGAGTCCCCGGCGGTCAAGCCCCCTATCTCGGTTTCGCGTCGTTCCTTCTCGGCATCCCGACTGGCGGACTGCTGACCTTCTCCGACGCTACCTCGCAGCAGGGCTTCTATCACGCGCTTTACGTGCAAGACGACTGGAAGGTCACCTCCAAGCTGACCGTCAACGCGGGAATCCGTTGGGAAGCCGAGACGGGTCCGACCGAGCGCTACAACCGCATCGCGACCGTCGATCCGAACATTCCGAGCCCGCTCGCTCAGCGCTCGGGCATTCCGGACCTGCGCGGCGGACTCGTCTTCCGAGGGGTCAACGGCGCGGCCCGAAGCCGCTACAAGACCGATGCGAACAACCTAGGGCCGCGGCTCGGATTTGCGTACTCAGCGAATCCGAAGACCGTCGTGCGAGGCGGATTCGGCGTCTTCTACACGCCGGGTCTCGTGCGTCTGTTCAACGGCGGCAACCCCGGATTCACGGTCACGACTCCCTTCATCGCGACGCTCGACAGCGTGACGCCGGTGGGATCGCTGACGAACCCTTTCCCGCAAGGCCTTCAGCCTCTTGCCGGATCGTCGCAGGGCGCCTCCACGCTCGTGGGAACCGGCATCGCGGGCATGGTCCACGACACGCCGTTGCCCTACTCGCTGCAGTGGAACTTCGGAGTTCAACGCGAACTGCCGGGAGCCGTAGGCGTGAACGTCACCTACGCTGGCAACAAAGGCGTCAAGCTGCCGATCAACGCCGGACTGAACGCGTTGAATCCTTCGTTCTTCGGCCAACCCGGCGACCTGAATCGCGTGGGACAGTTGAACGGGCTCGTCAACAATCCGTTCTTCAACGTGATCACGGCCGGTCCGCTCGCCGCGCGTCAGGTACAGCAAAACCAGTTGCTGCGCGCCTATCCCCACTTCACGGGTTTCGGCGTCAACTTCATCGGAGCAGGAAATACGAGCTATCACGCGCTACAGGCGAGCCTGCAGAAGCGCATGACGCGCGGCCTGCTCGCGACGTTGAGCTACACATTCTCGAAGAACCTCGGCGACGTGAACATGCTGACCACCTCGTTCTTCGACGCCGGACAGAGCCCCGGCTATCAGAACGAGTTCAACCGAGCCATCGACCGAAGTGTGCTCGGATCCGACTTCCCGCACCGTCTCGTGATTTCGAGCGTCTATGATCTGCCGTTCGGCAAGGGCCGCAGGTTCGCTTCCGGCGCGGACCGGGGACTGAATTGGGTCATCGGCGGTTGGCAGATGAATGGCATCTACACGTATCAGTCCGGACAGCCGCTCGTGTTCGGTGTTTCGGGAACGCCCGCGTACGCAGGCGGCCGGGCCAGCTTCACCGGTTCGGAAGTGCAAACCAGCGGCGATCCGAGCAGCCGTCTGGGCGGCGTCTCCGGCGGATCGGGATACCTGAACGCCGCCGCCTTCCGCCTGCCGGTCTCGTTCGAGTTCGGAAACACGCCGCGCCTCGATTCCCGCAATCGCGGGCCGCGTGCGGTCAACCTCGATTTCTCGTTGATCAAGAACATGCCGATCGCTGAGTCCGTCCGCCTGCAGCTCCGCGCCGAGGCATTCAATCTGACCAATACGCCCGTGTTCGGGTTGCCGAACACGACGGTCGGGAATCCGGGCTTTGGAGTGATTGGCGGGCAGGCGAATCAGCCGCGCAACATGCAGTTGGGGTTGAAGCTGATCTGGTAGGCGCTCAGAAATGCCCCCGGAGATCGCGGAAGCTGTCGACAACCAACAGCCGATCGTGATCTTCGGGAACATCCTGATGCTCGAGGTGCCACGTATGCGAGTGCGGAATGTAGACCGCGCCCAGCCCAGCCTCGAGCGCGGGATTGATGTCGGATTTCGGCGAGTTCCCGATCATCCAGCACCGGTCGTGATCAATGCCGCGATCCTGTATGAGACCGCGATAACAAGCGGCGTCCTTCTCACGCACGATCCGCACGTGGCGAAAGTGCGAAGCGAGGCCAGACCGGTCGATCTTGGCCTGCTGTTCGGCCGGATTGCCCTTGGTGCACAACAGCAACTCGTGGCGATCGGCCAGATAGGCGAGCGTCTCCTCGACGCCTGCGATCAGTTCCATAGGGTGATTCGAGAGCTCATCGCCGATCCCGAGGATGAAGTCGCGATCGTACGCGCTCACCTCGCGTCCGCATAGCTGCCCGAAACACTCGAGCAGATTCAGCGCGAATCGCGCCGAACCGTATCCGTGCAGACGGTTGTTGACGTGCTCGATCTCGTCGAGATACGCGCGCACCTCGGTTGGGCCCATCTCGCGATGGCCGAGATATTCGGCGAACCTCGAGAAGGCGC
The DNA here is from genome assembly GCA_902825945.1 of uncultured Acidobacteriota bacterium. Classification (GTDB taxonomy): domain Bacteria; phylum Acidobacteriota; class Terriglobia; order Bryobacterales; family Bryobacteraceae; genus SYLY01. The sequence continues at coordinate 44,734 of CADECY010000008.1, read as the reverse complement.
GCTCAAAGAAGATGTTATTCTCCCAAAGCGTGTCGTCGGCGTCGATCCAGAGTTCGTGACGCAAGAACCTAGCGATCCTCGAACTTCGGCGGTTTGTGACTGTGTCCGTTCTTGCCGGCCAGTTGCCTCATGTGCGCCGCGTTCCGCAGGCGGTCGGCATAGGCGGGAGCATATTCAATGATGCTTTCCAGCCGCCCCTCTTCGGTCGTGGTCATCAACAACTGCTGGCGGAACATGAGATCGTTGAACCGCTGGGCAAGGCGGAAGCTCAGGTGTGGATCGTTGGCCTCGAACGGCTGCTGCTCGTCGCTTTCGATGTTGGAACAGGCCTCGAGCGCGCGGGCGCGAAGATGCTCCGGAGCCTCACCAGGGTCGTCACCGAAATACTCCACCTCGCCTCGCAGATAGGCGATCTCCTGGTCGAGTGACCTGAGATGAAACCGGCGCCGCCCGAGCGCCAGCATGTCGAAGCGTCCGTCTTCGTAGCGCTTGATCACCTCTTCCGCGGTGGCGGTGCAGCCGGCCGAGGCGATTCCACCCTGAGCCGCCAAAACCACCCCGAACTCAGTGTGATTTTCGATCGCCTGGCCGATCATGTCCTTGTACCGGTCCTCGAAGATGTGGAGAGGCAATTTGTTACCGGGCAGCAGCACTACCGCCAGCGGAAACAGTGGCAGCAGTTCCTCGCGCATATGCTACCATTATGGCCCACGAATGGACTTGGCTCGGAAAGTAGTGCTCCTGACGGGCGCGTCGGAAGGGATCGGCGCGGCCTCGGCGAGGGAGTTTCGGCGGCGCGGATGCGAACTCGCCCTGGTCGCGCGATCGAAGGAAAGGCTCGAAGAAATCGCCGGTGAAACGGGCGGTTTCGCGATTCCGGCGGACTTGCGCGATCCGGCCGCCCGGCAACTCGCCGTCGAAAGCGCTCTCTCTCGATTCGGCCGCATCGACATTCTCGTCAACAACGCCGGCGTTGGGATGTATGCGCCCTCGTGGCGGGCCGACATGGCCTCGGTCCGCGATATGTTCGAGCTGAATTACTTTGCCGTACTCGACCTGATTCAGCGGGTGGTGCCTCCGATGCGGCGGCAGGGCGGCGGAGCCATCGTCAACGTCAGTTCGATCGGCGGTTTGGTGCCGCTTCCGTGGTTTTCCAACTACTCGGCTTCGAAATTCGCCGTGTGCGGGCTCACCTCCGGCCTGCGCATCGAGCTCACCAGGGACAAGATCCACTGCATGGACGTCTGCCCCGGCTACGTCCAAACCGGATTTCAGACCAACGTCATCTCCGGCAAGCCGCCCGACAAACTCTGGAAGGCCCGCCGCCACGCCATCTCACCGGAAGAGTGCGCGCGAGCCTTGGTGGGCGGGCTCGAAGCGAACAAACGTACCGTCGTGACTCCCAGGACGGGCTGGGCGCTCGTGCTCGGCTATGCGTTGTTCCCCGGCTTGATCGACCGGCAGCTTCGCAGGATATACGATACGCTCGACATGCAATAATGCCCGGTACGGCATGAATTCGAAGCTCATCCGCACTCCCGGACTCTACCTCGTGGGGTTCATGGGCTCCGGCAAGACTACCGTCGGCCGCCTCCTAGGCGACGAACTGGGCTGGAACTTCATCGACCTCGACGACGACATCGAGACCGCGGCCGGGTGCACGATCTCGGCCATGTTCGAACAGTTCGGCGAAACGGAATTCCGGCGCCGCGAGCACGATGCGCTGCTCGAGCGCGTGCGGGGCGTCCAGCACGGCCGGCCCGCCGTGATTTCGCTCGGTGGCGGCGCGTTCGCCCAGGAAAACAATGTCGATCTCGTGACCGGCAATGGTATCTCAATCTGGCTCGACTGTCCGTTCGCGATGATCAAACACCGGATCGAAAACGAAGTCCACCGGCCGCTCGCCCGTGATCCGGTCAAATTCGAGGCGCTGTTTCATTCGAGGCAGGCAGCCTACGCTCGAGCCGACTACCGCGTCGCGATCACCTCGGACGATCCCGCCGAAGCCGTCAAATCGATCCTGGCCTTGCCGGTGTTCTGAAGCCCATGGAAAAGCAACTCCGCAAACACGCATCCGCCATCTTTGGCGCGGCTCTGAAGGCCGCCGATCCGGTAGCCGCCGTATCGCGTTTCCTGTGCGTCGAGGCCGACACGCTGATCGCCGGCGCCCGCCGCTACTCGCTGCCGCGGTTCCGGCGTGTTCTCGTGCTCGGTGCGGGCAAGGCCTCCGCGGCCATGGCGGTCGCGGTGGAGAAAGCGCTTGGCAAGCGCGTGACCGATGGCTGGATCAACGTCAAGTACGGGCACACGGCCAAGCTGAAGCGAATCCGAGTTCACGAGTGCGGACATCCGGTTCCGGATGAGGCGGGCGTGGAAGGCACGCGGCGCCTCATCGATCTCTCAGCGTCCGCGGCAGTGGACGATCTGGTGATCTGCCTGATCTCGGGCGGCGCTTCCGCGTTGACTCCCGCGCCGGTTCCGCCCATCACGCTCGCGGAAAAGCAGACCACCACGCGCCTGATGCTCGAGTGCGGCGCCAACATCCATCAGATGAACACGGTCCGCAAGCACATCTCCGGATTCAAGGGCGGACAACTGGCTCGTCTGGCCTCGCCCGCCACGCTCATCACGCTGATGCTCAGCGACGTGATTGGCGACTCGATGGATGTCATCGGATCGGGCCCGTCGGTTCCCGATCACTCGACCTTCGCGGACGCCCACGCGATCCTCGCGGAATTCGGCCTTCTCAATCGAGTTCCCGCCTCCGTTCGTGACCGCATCGAGGCCGGATGCGCGGGGAAGTTTCCGGACACACCCAAGGAAGGCGACCCAGTGTTCGCGCGCGCTCACAACATCGTGGTGGGCAGCAACCGCCTCGCGGTGGACGCGGCGGCGGCCCACGCCCGCCAACTCGGCTATCGCACGCTCGTGCTTTCGACATTGATCGAGGGCGAGACCAGGGAGATCGCGCGAATGCACGCGGCGATCGCGCGCGAGATCCATCAATCGGGCCAGCCGATGAAGCCGCCCGTCTGCGTCATCTCGGGTGGGGAGACCACGGTGACGATCCGCGGCAACGGAATCGGTGGACGAAACCAGGAGTTCGCGCTCGCGGGTGCGATCGAGATCGCCGGGCTGCCGCGCACCGTGATACTGAGTGGTGGTACCGATGGTACCGACGGTCCGACAGATGCCGCCGGAGCGATCGCCGATGGCGCCACCGTCGCCACGGCGGGTGCCAAGGGACTCGACCCGCGCGACTACCTGAGCCGAAACGATTCCTACCGGTTCTTCGAGCAGGTGGGTGGCCTGATCATGACCGGACCCACCCGCACCAACGTAATGGATGTGCGTTTGGTGCTGGTGGGCAAGTGAGCGCCGAACATATCCGGTGCTGGTGGTGCGGAACCGATCCTCTCTACACCGGCTATCACGACAACGAGTGGGGCGTGCCACTTCATGACGATCGTGCGCTGTTCGAGATGCTGATGCTCGAGGGATTCCAGGCCGGACTGAGCTGGATCACGATTCTGCGCAAGCGCGAGGCGTTTCGCAAGGCCTTCCGCGGTTTCGATCCGGAAAAGATCGCCCGCTTCGGCGTCCGCGATTTCGAGCGCCTGATGGCCGACCCCGGAATCGTACGCAACCGGCTGAAAGTGCACGCGGCGCCGCTCAACGCGCGCGCCTACCTCGCCGCACGGGACGAATTCTCGGGCTTCGACCCGTTCATCTGGCAATTCACGGGCGGAAGGACACTGTTCGACCCCGCCGGTATGACCCGGGAGCGTGTCCGGGCAAAGTCGCCGGAAAGTGACGCGATGTCGAGGGAGCTCTTGCGCCGGGGGTTCAAGTTCGTTGGCTCCACCATCTGTTACGCCTTCATGCAGGCGGTGGGGATGGTGGACGATCACGTCGAGGCCTGCTGGAAGTACAGGCCCAGACTATAATGGTGATTTGTGGAAGAGCTGAAGAAGAAGTTGCTTGACGAGATCGCGGCGCTCGAACATGAACTTCATGTCGAATTACCGAGGGAGATCGCTCGAGCCCGCGCGCTCGGAGATTTGAGCGAGAACGCCGAGTATTCGGCCGCGAAAGAGCGCCAGTCCTACGTCGATGCGCGGCTTTCCCAGGTCCGGGGCCGGATGCGTGACTTCGCCATGGTCGATTTCAGCAAGATCCCCCGCGACCGGGTGGGACTCGGTTCAGAGGTTGTGGTACTGGACGTGAAAAAAGACGAGGAAGTCGTCTATAGGCTTGTCACGAGCGAGGACGCCGACGCCGCAAATGGCAAGATTTCAACTACTTCGCCGATCGGGCGGGGTCTGCTCGGCAAGGAAGTGGGCGACACGGTACGAGTTCAAATTCCCGGCGGTGCGCGGGAATTCGAAATCATCAAGTTGACCACGATCCACGATTTGGCGTAAAAAGGGGAACGGGCATGACGACGTACACCCGGCTCATCGGCAACACCTGCGACTGGATCATCATCCGGATCGTCCGCGGACTCTCGTGGGCGGGCATCCACCCGAACATGCTGACCTTCGTGGGGCTGCTAATCAATATCGGCGCGGCGGCGGTGCTGGCCACCGGGAACTTCTTCGCCGCGGGTTGGGTGATTACCGGCGCCGCGCTGTTCGACATGGTCGACGGCCGGGTGGCGCGCGAGACCAACCAAGTGACACGCTTCGGCGGATTCTTCGATTCCGTGCTCGACCGCTATTCCGATCTCGCCCTGCTGATGGGCTTGCTCATCTACTATGCCAACATCAACCGGCCGCTCTACATCATCCTGACCGCGATCGTGATGACCACGTCGGTGATGATCAGCTATACGCGATCGCGCGCGGAAAACACCATCCCGAAGTGCAAGGTCGGGTTCATGGAACGGCCCGAGCGGATCGTACTCCTGATGATCGGCACCTTCTGCGATCGCATGGCGGCGATCCTGTGGGTGATCGCGGTGATCGGAACGATCACGGTAATCCACCGTATCGTCTACACCTATCAGGAGACCAAGCGCCTCGAGGAGGCGCAGCGCGTGCTCACTCCGCTTCCAGAATCACCGACGCCATCGCGTTAGAAGCGGTGTGGGTCAGCGATAGGTGAATCCGGGTGATTCCCCGCGATTCAGCGATGGACGCGGCTTCGCCGTGGAGCATGAGAACCGGCTTGCCGCTGGGTTCGTTTCGCACTTCGAAGTCATGCCAGGTGACACCGCTCGCCCAGCCAGTGCCGAGAGCTTTCATGGCCGCTTCTTTGGCCGCGAAACGGGCCGCGTAGCGCTCGAGGCGATTAGCCGAGGATTCAGCATAGGTCCGCTCGCCTTCGGTGAACACACGGCGCAAGAACGCGTCTCCGTTCCGGCTGAGTGCGCCGCCCATTCGCGCGACTTCGCAAAGGTCGACACCATGGCCGGCGATCAAAGGCCCGCACCTCCGGATGTGAGCGTGAGCCGGCCGTGTTTCACTCCCTTGGTGCTGATCAGCGCTTCGGCGATCTTGCGGACCTCCGCTGACCTCCCCTTGACGATGAGCACCTCGAGACAATTGTCGTGATCGAGATGCACGTGGAGTGTCGAGAGCACGTTGTGATAGTGATCGTGCTGCATGCCCGTCAGCTTCTCGTTTAACAGCCGGACATGATGGTCGTAAACGAGCGTTACGGTGCCGACGACTTGTTCGTCGGGGCGCTCCCAGGAGCGCTGCACCAATTCATCGCGAATCAAATCGCGGAACGCCTCTGACCGGTTGCTGTAGCCGCGCTCGGCAATGAGTGCGTCGAAGCGCGCGAGAAGATCGGAGTCGATCGCCACGCCAATCCTGCTGAGTTCGCTCATGTAGAGTCAGCGTAGCGAAGAACGGTCACGCGGGCAACAGCCCGCACACACACACCACCCCAGGGTTCCGGCGGACAGCTTACCGCCGGGACCAGGGCGGCGACTCGAACACGACGATTACTGCTGAGCGTTCTTGTTCTTTCTGTACTCGGCCCAGCGCTTCTTCTGCGCGGCCGCGATTCTAGCGCGAGCGGCTGCGGAGAGCTCGCGCTTGCCTCTGGATGCGGAACCACCCGAGCTGGCTTCAGCGGCCGGCCTGGGAGCAACCGTCTTGCCGCCAAGCGCGGCACGAACGGTTCGGATCTGTTCATCGATGCGAGCCTTCTGGGCTTCTAGCCCTTCCAACGCGGCCTGCAGGATGCTATTTTCTATGGTCAATTTGGGCATGGGTCACCCCGTGTGTGAAATTTGTTACTATCCTAACACATGTCAGAAGCAGTTTGTGAACCCCCTCGAGGCCGACGATTTGGGGGTAGGCCGGAACGAGCGGAAACACTCGCCCGGAGTATATCTGACATCTTCGATGCGGAAGGAGAATTGAGAGACTCTAGAAATTCTTGTTCGAATCCAAAAGAATCGTGAAGGGTCCCTCATTAGCCAGACTAACGGTCATCTCGGCCTGAAAAACACCCGTTTGTACGGGAATTTCTGTTTTTCGCGCGGCCTCGACGAAGTATTCATAGAGACGCTTGGCGATGCCGGGCGGTGCGGCGTCATCGAATCCCGGTCTACGCCCCTTGCGGCAGTCGGCCATCAATGTAAACTGAGACACGATCAGAAAGCTCCCGCCCACGTCGCGCACGCTGTGATTGGCCTTGCCCTCATGGTCCCGAAAAATCCGAAGACCGGCGAGCTTGGACACTAGATAATCCGCGGCCGCCTCGGTATCGCCCGTGGCGACACCCAACAGAATAACGAGGCCGTGGCCGATAGATCCGGTGACTTCTCCATTCACCGTGACACTGGCACCCGACACACGTTGAGCCACGACACGCATACAATTGAGTCTATATGATCGAAACCTTCGCCTATGCCCGCGCCGGACTGCTCGGCAATCCGAGCGACGGCTATTTTGGGAAGACAATATCATTATTGGTAAAGAACTTCCGCGCTCGTGTGCTCGTCTACCCGAGCGCGCGCCTCGAGATTACGCCGTCGAAAGCGGACATGCCCGTTTGGGAGAGCTTGCAGGATGTTTATGCCACCACGCGATGGCGGGGCTACTACGGCGGAATCCGCATCATTCAGGCCCTGCTCGTCAGATTGATGGACTACTGCCGTGACCAGGGTATCGAGATCGAGGAACGCAATTTTACCCTCGAATACGAAACCACCGTTCCGCTTAGGCTCGGAATGGGCGGGTCGAGCGCCATCATCACCGCCGCTCTACGTGCTCTCATGCAGTATTTCCGCCTCGACATCCCCCTGCCGGTGCAAGCCAATATCGCGCTCGAAACCGAAACGATCGAACTCGGCGTGAGCGCGGGTCTCCAAGACCGCGTCATTCAGGCCTATGAGGGCGTGGTATACATGGACTTCGCCAAGGGATTGATGGACCAGCGGCGCTATGGCAACTATGAGCCGATCGATCCCGCCTTGCTGCCTGAGCTCTATCTCGCCTATCGCACGTCGCTGAGCGAAGGCACCGAGGTCTTCCATAACGACATCCGCGCACGGTGGAATCGTGGCGATACCGAGATTGTCGAAGCCATGAAAACCTGGGCGGGTTACGCCGAACAGGGCCGCCAGGCACTGATCGATCGCGACTTTGCCCGGCTGGACAAGCTGATCGACGCAAACTTCGACTTGCGCGCCAAGATCTACAAGATCGGAAAGGGCAATCTCGAGATGATTGAAACCGCTCGCTCCTGCGGAGCTTCCGCCAACTTCGCCGGCTCAGGCGGCGCGATCGTCGGGCGGTATCAGGGAGAGGCAATGTTCCAAAGGCTCGTCGAAACGATGCGCCCACTCGGAATTGGCGTTGTCAAGCCTCGGGTAGTATGACGGGATAAATCGGTACTTCCGATCCATGATCGGTGCCCCCATAATGCGTCGATTCATCACGCATGAGGATTCGCCGCCGCAGAACGACGCCCCCTGGAGAGGGCCGCTTCTTCCAATTTGAAAGTGCCGATCATCGCCGCGCCGAGGGTTTCGGAGACGGCGGTTATGTCCGTCTCAGGGATACCCAAGGCAATGTGTGGCACGGCTCGGCCGAACGTGAGCCGGAGTACGTGCGATACCGCTTCCGTGACGGTCAGGGTAGGTCCATGACTGGCGTCGCCGACGGCTCGGGAATCGTGCTGAAGGATGACCGCGGCGTCACATGGCGCGGCTACATTTACTAGCGTAGATCGGGGCAATTCAGAGAAGATTTGACCCGCCAAAGCCGGGGAGATGGCGCGGAAGGGACACTGGAGCTTTCGACTTCCCATGCGACAGGTCTTCGCTGAGCGCGACGTCCCGGCGTCGGGCGAGTTTCGTATCGCCAAGGGCAGCATCTGACTCCATCGGCGCGATCTGGCCCGTGAGTGCGGAGTCCGCACCGTCGAACTGGCGCCCGATCGGATCGATACCAATTCGCCGCCGGAGAAGACGATCGCGACCGGCTCCGACCATGGCGGATTCCGGATGAAGCAGGCATTGCTGCCCGTACTTGCCGAACTGGGACTGGCGGCGCGCGATGTCGGCGTTACGAGGAAAGGGCCGCGGACTATCCGGATATCGCCGTGCAAGTGGCGGACCTGGTCGCATCGGGCAAGGCTGCCCGCGGAGTGATTGTCGATGGAGTAGAATCGGATCGGCGATGGCCCCCCCAAAGAAAAGAGAAGGATGAGAACCATATTGTCCTCAGATGACCAAAGATCACAGTACTGATCCGTCCGAATGCCTAAAGTGGACCCAATAATATTGTCTTGAAGGGAGCCACTCGGTGCCCCGTCAAGTTCGACTCGTTCACTTGTCTTTCAGGCCTGAGCAGGCGTATCACCTAATGAACCTTTATTGGGCGCCAGATTGCAAGAGTGAGGCTGGTGCGCTCCGATTTGGAGATCGCGTCCTCCCGACGGGCTACCGGCGGGGTTCGGGGTACGTCCGACATGTGGCAGTCTGCGTGGCACTGGGCGGTGCCTCCGCTGAAATAAACGAGGGGTCCGATCTCGATCATCCGTCGTCGATCTCTGTTGATGTGGCTGCCTGAGTTTGCAGCCCTCCATGACGACCATCGATCCATGATCTTCACGTAGCCGCGCGAATAGGTCCGGACGGCGGCGGGCGCGCCAGCGGCCGCCTCTGGACCGGCCTGCGCGGATCAAACGCGGGGCGGGCGGCGGAAGCCGCTCGCGACATGCGCCGCGCGCATCGCGCTCGGGGACCGGCTTGCCGGTGCATCGGACTACGCCGTAATGTCATCGCTCCCAGCGCGCCGGTATTCCACCCTGCCGGAGGCCAATCCATCGAATGCCCGGTGACGCCCGGCCAGACGGGCGCAGCCCGGCGGACGGCGGCCCGCTCCTTCTCTTCGGACCCGCGGGTGAAGCCCGGTCAGCGGCAGGCTTCGTGGCGGTTCCGCACCCGCAGGACGATGCGGGTCGCGCCGTCGTTGTGGAATCAGCCCCCGTAGCCCCCCACCGGTATCCGATACTCAGGCGGATCGATTCCGGCGAGGTCCGCCCTGGCGGCCTCGGTCCATTCGATGTCCATCGGTTTAGTCGAGTCCGAGCCGGCGCATGGGCTCGGCGGGCGGAATGCCCTTGCCTGCATTGTTCCGCAGCCATTGGCGAGCTTCGGCAACTGCGGCTTTCTCTGCTTCGGTTTCCTCTTCCTCATCGAGCAGAGCGTTGCGGAGCGCGGACGCCCCGGGTTCGACGGTCTCGAGGAACTGGACCAGGCCGGTGAGTTGCGCCTCGGGCATGCGGTCTATGAATCGGTGGGCGTGTTGGCGTGGGATCTGTGGTCGCCGGCTCGGGGCTCCCGAACGGCGGCGGCGAGGCGGCGCTCGGCCGCCTTTGACGGTGTTGCGGAGAACCATGCCTTCGATCACGGATCGAATCACGTTCTTCTCCGGATCGAGCCGCGAGGCGGCTTCGAACTGCAAGCGCAGGTCGTCATCAGGACCGCGTTCATCCTTGGCGCGCAGAAGCATAGGCGAACAGAAGCATATCCGCGCTCACGCTCGAAGCTCGCACCAGTTTCCGCATCCCGTCCACTGCCGGTTGTGATTGGCCGCTTCGTAGCGGCGGATTTGCGAGATATGCATCTCGACCGGATCGGCAAGAGCGTCCCAGGTGAGGCCACGCTCATTGCGCAGAGCGGCGCGGCGCTCGTGGAAGTCCAGTTCTGGAGGCACTCGTTTCTTCACGAGACCAGGATAGAGGGGGGAGCGGGAATCCTTGCCTCGCGAACTCTTATATACGACTAGCGAAATCGCAAAGGAGAATATTGACGGCATCCCCTTATGCGACATCTCCAAGGAGGACATTCCCCTGGCGCGCATTCCCGGCTCCGAGATCGAGCGGTCCAAAAAGAGAAGTGCCCATCGAGCGTCTCGTGATGGGCTTCGGCGTCGAACTGAAAAAGCATGGCGCCTCGGGACTTGTCCGTTCCACGACGACAAGACGCCGTCTCTAGTGGTATCGCCGAAGTCTAACCTGTAGCACTCGGCTCTGCGATCCGCTGGGTAATGAAGACCACGGCTCGAGCTTCCGGAACACCCTCCGGAGGTACACTGGAGCTTTCGACTTCTCATGCGACAGGTCTTTACCGAGCGCGACATTCCGGCATCGGGCGAGCTTCGTATCGCCAGAGGCAGCATCCTGACTCCCTCGGCGCGCGATCTGGCCCGTGAGCGCGGAGTCCGCATCGTCGAACTGGCACCCGATCAGATCGATAGCAATTCGCCGCCGGAGAAGACGATCGCGATCGGTTCCGACCATGGCGGATTCCGGATGAAGCAGGCGCTGTTGCCCGTGCTTGCCGAACTGGGGCTGGCGGCGCGCGATGTCGGCGTTTACGAGGAAAAGGCCGCGGACTATCCGGATATCGCCGTGCAGGTGGCGGACCTGGTCGCATCCAGCAAGGCGGCGCGCGGAGTGATCGTCGATGGAGCGGGAATCGGGTCGGCGATGGCGGCGAACAAAGTCGATGGCATCCGCGCCGCGCTCTGTTACGACACCGCTTCGGCGCGCAACAGCCGGGAACACAACGACGCGAATATTCTCACGCTCGGCGGGCGATTGCTGACCGAATCGCAGGCAGAGACCGTGTTGCGCGTCTGGCTGGGAACTCCGTTCGCAGGCGGACGGCATCAGGCGCGCGTCGACAAGATCATGGCTGTCGAGAGGCGCGGATGACGCAACAGGAACTCGACCGGCTGGTTGCCGAGATCGGCAACGAACTGCTGGCGCGGCTGAACGTCCCCAACGCGCTCAAAGGCGAAGGCCTCAACATTCCGGACACGATTTGCCCGGATTGTACCCAGCGCTGCGTGCAGACCTGCGCGAGGAAGACGCGCGACATCATGGCGGCGGGCGCCGACCGGGTATCCGCGAGCGAGAAGCTAACCAAGATCGATACGGCCATCGCCGCCATGATCGATCACACGCTGCTCAAGCCCGAGGCGACCGCGGCCGAGATCGAGACGGTCTGCGCCGAGGCGCGCAAGTATTCGTTTGCGAGTGTTTGCGTGAATCCGTTCTGGGTGCCGAAGGTTGCCAAGCTGCTGGCCGGATCTCCGGTCAAGGTTTGCACCGTTGTGGGATTCCCGCTGGGAGCCACGAGTACGGAGTCCAAGCGCGCCGAGACCGAGATCGCGCTTGCTCACGGAGCCCAGGAGATCGACATGGTGATCAACGTGGGCTCGCTCAAGTCGGGCGATTCCGAGACCGTGCGCGCCGACATCGCGGCGGTGGCCGAGGCCGCGCACAAAGGTGGCGCGATCGTCAAGGTGATCATCGAAACCGCGCTGCTTGACGACAACCAGAAGGCGATCGCCTGCACGCTTTCGAAGCTGGCGGGCGCGGACTTCGTCAAGACCTCGACCGGATTCGCGAAGGGCGGTGCCACGGCGCACGATATCGCCCTGATGCGGAAGGTGGTGGGTCCGGAGATCGGAGTGAAGGCCTCGGGAGGCGTGCGATCACTCGAAGACGCGCGGCAGATGGCAGCGGCGGGCGCGACGAGGATTGGCGCGAGCGCGAGCGTGAAGATCGTCGAAGGCGCTGCCGCGGCGGGCGGCTACTGAAATGGCGCAGCGCCGCAATCGGGCACGATTTCGAGATCGCGCCGAACTGCTCGACTTTCTGCTCGAGGTGACGACGGCGACTTCGTCCGCGCCCGACCTCGACTCGCTGCTGAAGAGCGTCAGCGAATATGTCAAGCGCGTGGTGCCGAGCGAGGTGGTGGCGATCCTGATCTATTCCGAACGCGCGAAGGGACTACGCGTCCGGCATGCGGAAGGATTGAGCCGCGACGCAACACGCGGCCTGGTGATTCCACTCGATGAAGGGATCACGGGCATTGCAGCGTCGGCCCGGATGCCAGTGCTGGTAGGCGACGTGAAATCCGACCCGCGGTATCTGCCCGTGCTCGACGCGGTGCAAAGTGAACTCGCGGTACCGATGACGGTGGGCTCGCGCCTGGTGGGCGTGATCGACCTCCAGTCCGCGCAGCGCGATGCGTATACGAGCGAGGATTCGGCGATGGTGCAACTCATCGCTTCCCGAGTCGCGTCGTTCCTGCTGCGCGCGAATCTGTTCCGCAAGCTCGAGCGGCAGAATCGCACGCTGCGGACACTCGCTAACGTGGCGCAGGAGTTTGCCTCGAAGCTCGATCTCGACGAGTTGCTTTCGACAGTTGCCGAACGGGTCCGCGAGTTCATCAATTACGACGCGTTCAGCATTCTGCTGCACGACCCGGCCCAGGATGTGCTGCGGCACCGTTTCAGCATTCGCTTCGACAAGCGCGTGAAGCTCAACATGATTCCGATGGGCAAGGGAATCACCGGGAATTGCGCGGTGCAGCGGCAACCGATCCGGGTAGAAGATACCGGGGCGGACCCGCGCTATATCGAGACGATTCCCGGAATCCGGAGCGAACTCGCGATCCCGCTGATCGCGCCCAGCGGACTGGTGGGCGTGCTCAATCTCGAGAGCGAACGCATCGGGTTCTTCACCGACGAACATCAGCAGTTGCTCACACTGGTGGCGCCGCAGGTCACGGGCGCGATCGTCAACGCGCGCCTGTACGAAGATATCTCCGACAAGAGCGAGCGCATGGAGGCTGACCTCAGCGCGGCGCGCCAACTCCAATCGGTGCTGTTGCCGCGCGCCGACCCGGAGATCGCCGGCCTCGAAATCGGAATCGGTTTCCGGCCCGCGCACGAGATCACCGGCGACGTATTCGACTTCTTCGAACAAGGCGACGACTACGCGATCATCAGTTGCGGCGACGTGGCGGGAAAGAGCGCCGCCGCGGCGCTCTACGGCGCGATGGTGACGGGACTGTTGCGTACGCTCGCACCGCGCCGAAAGACTCCGGCCGCGCTGATGCAGGCCCTCAACGATGCGCTGATGCAGCGCAGCGTTTCGGGAAAGTACCTAACACTGCTGGTGCTGCTATGGCAGCCTCGTGAACGCAAGTTCACCGTGTCGAACGCCGCGTCCATCCCGCCTATGATCTGCCGCAACGGTGAGATCATCGCGCCGCACCTCGAGGGCTTTCCGCTCGGCATGTTTCCGGACCGGCGATACGACGAGACCGTCTTCCCGGTCGAAGCGGGCGATGTGATTCTGCTCTATTCGGATGGAATTCAGGATCAGTTGAACCGGGCCAAGCAGCCGTACGGCGACAGCCGGCTTGCGGAGTTCTTTCGCGGCCTGAGCCAGTTGCCGGCCAAGAAGATCGTGGATGCGATTCTCGAGGACTTCGACACGTGGGCGGCGGGGATGCCGATCCAGGACGATCAGACGCTCATCGTGCTCAAGGTGCGGTAAGGCGCCGGCGAACGATCCAAGCCAGGCTGGCCGCGCTCAGCATCCCCGTGATGGCTCGAGAATCGCGGCGGCGCCCAAGGCTCTTGTCCCGCGTTTCGGTATCGTTGCAATCGGAATCGCGCAGGCAGCCACCGAGTTTGCCGATACTTGCCGGTGCCGTCCACGGAGATGTCCGCCGCGAGGATGACGGGGCGGCCACCTCGCGCCCGAATCCAGGCATCCGAACGAGTGCGGAGCGGCTGCACCCCGTGGTACCCGTCCAGCCGGAGCCAGCGATCAAACCGAGATATCCCGCGAAACCCAACCTGCGGAAACTCATCCCCGCGCCTCTTCTCCAGTCCACGCCGGGCCCGTGCCCGGTTGGTTACCACGATGCTCCACACCGCGCCGCGCTGGCCCTGGTGAAATCACCCGTGTGAGTATTGATGGTGACGCCGGCCACGCGCCCGGATGGTTGCGATCTCTGGATGGCGTCTCCGTCGAGATTGGTGGCGGGCAGAACCTCACATCGGCTTGCCCGAGTGGGCCGGCCGCGCTCCTCTTCCCGTTCCCCCGTTCATCGTCCCGGGATCTCGGGCCTGAACACTAACTACTAACGTTTGCGCACGGCCTGACGCAACGTGATGACGGCATCGGGAGTGACATTGTCGGTGTCACCGTGATCCACATCCACACGCCCGATCCGCTCGGCGGCGGCCAGTGCAATGGCATGGAGGCGCGCGTTGCGCATCCCGATCGCGATCAGGGCGGCATTCATCGAATGGCGTGAGCGGTTGGCGGCGTTGCGGATATTGGCCTCGATCGTCTTCAAGTGTTCTTCGAAGTAGGTGTCGGGGAGCGAGTCTTCCTGGACCGCCTGAATGGTGACGAGGTTCCAGCCCGCCTGGCAGATGAGGTCGTGGCTCGAGTGAATCCAGGCTTCCATCCGCGACTGTCCGTGCGGGCTCAGCGATACGATGTTGCGCGCGAACAGATCGGCGAGGACGTAGTAGGTAATGCTCTGCGCCCAAGAATCGAGTTCGATCTCCGGCATCTCGGTGGGCTCGGCGATCATGGTGGCCAGGCAACGCGCGTCGGTGTTACCGGAAACCCAGAGCGAGCGGGCGAGTTGAGTGTCCTTGCCGATCCGGTTGCGGATCTTGTCGAGGTTCGCGAAGCTCACTCCGTAGACGTCCGGCCCGGCACCGTGGCGCTGGTACATCTTGCGGTTCTGCTCGCTGCCAAGCGAGGCGAGCGCCCTCATGACTTCGTCGAAACTCATTCTGCGGATGCTATGATCACGTATTGACTCAGGCGGACAGTCTACTGGGCCCCGGCCTCGGGGCCATCTTCGACATGGATGGGGTAATTATTGATTCTACCCCGATGCACAACCGGGCTTGGGAGGTCTACCTCGAGCGCCAAGGCCGTGATCCCTCGCAAGTGCAACGCCGCATGCACGGGTTGCGGAATGATGACATCGTGCGGGACTTCTTCGGCGGCGGCTTGGAATTGCATCACGTTCTGGAACACGGAGCTGCGAAGGAGCGGCTTTATCGGGAGATGATGGCGCCGGTCCTGGAGCAGCATCTGATTCCCGGTATCCGCCAGATCCTCGACGGACTGAGCGGCTCTCCGATGGCCGTCGCCTCGAACGCGGAACCGGCGAATATCGACTTCGTTCTCGAGGGCGCGGGCATCCGCGACCGGTTCCTGCGAGTGGTGGACGGGCACTTTGTCGAGCGGCCCAAACCCGATCCGGAGATCTATCTCAGAGCGGCGGAGTTCATCGGCTTGAAACCGGAAAACTGCGTCATCTTCGAGGACTCGATTCCCGGGATTCAGGCCGCGCTCGCCTCTGGCGCGCGTGTGGTGGCGCTCACCACCACTCTGCCGTATTTCGAAGGCGCGCATCTGCACGCGAAGGATTTCCTCGATCCGAACTTGGCGGAGTGGCTTCGCGCGCAGCGGCCATCGTAGCGGCGTCCCGGGAGTTCATTGCCGATGGCCCAACCGTCCTGTCCGAGCTGTTCGGCGCGAATCGAGGCGGCCAATATCAATCAATGTCGCCGCAGACACCGCGTTGTGCGTCCGCTGTGGCTCCGCGTTCCGGTTCTCCGAATTGCTCGGCGCTCCGGACCAAGGGCCCGGCAACATTGCCGATCCGCCGTCCGGAACGGGCTCCGGACCATGCCCGGCGGATTCGAAGCCTATGCGGTCCTGCGGTCCTGGCACGCGTTCTTGGGAATCCCCGCCGCCGCAATGGCCACTGCCTTCGCAACCGGACTGCTCCCGGAACCAACGATGCCTTTGGCGGCGAGGCTCCTCTCCGGATCGATCGCGATCGCGGTATGGGCGTACGTGGGGGCAATGGTGTTCGGCAAGATTGCGATTCGCCGCGAAGGCAGCAGCGGAACGGTCCGCACCGGTTGGGGCCGGATCGGCTGGATTCAGCGCTTCGATTGGGATTCGATTGACTCGGCCACCGAAGCGATTGCCAAGGGCGGCTTCACGTTCGAGATGCAGCCCGGAGCGGTGATCGTTCTTCTCATGCGTCCAGGGGTTGCCTTTCGGCACATTCGCTTCGGAAGCACGATCACAGACGAACGCCGGTGGTTTCTGCTCGCCGCGATCCGGCGGGAGTTGCTCAGGAGCGCCGGACGGCGGCGCTCCTGAATCCGGTTACCACTCGATCGTCAAGCTGGTCCGAAGCCGACGCGGCCCCGATTGATCCAACACCGCCACATCGCCCGCGACAGCGGTGATCACACCGACATTCGCCAACTGCGAGATGTTCATCTGCGGATTGGCGTAGTTCGGATGATTGAAGGCATTCGCCGCGATCATGTCCCAGCGGAGCCGCGCTCGCTCGCCAATCGAGAAGTTCTTCGCGATACCCGTGTGGAAGACGCTCGAGCCGGGACCAATCACGACACCCTTCGCCGAACTACCGAACGAGCCCGGAGTCGGCGGGCCGAAGGCGGACGGGTCGAACCAGCGGCCGGTCGTCCGTTGTCCGTCAGCCAGGTTTGCGTCACGGAGATGATTCGGGCGAATCGTCACCTGCGCCGGGGTCCTGCTGGCCGTGAACGCCGTTCCGGTGGGATCGGGCCCGGTCCACTGGGGCGTCAGGAATTGGCCTGTGTATCCGCTGTAGACAGCGCTGATCTCCCACCCGCCGAAGATTGCGTTCATCGCGCGTCCGGAGGAGAGGAATCGCTTGCCCTTGCCGAGCGGGAGTTCGTAGATCAGATTCGCGCTCGGGCGGTGCGTGGGAATGTCGAGCCAGACGGAGCGCTCGCGGCGGCGATCATAGGCATTCTCGCCGGAGGCTCCGCGATCGAGATCGCCGATGTCCCGAGCCCAGGTCCAGGAAGCTTGATAGTAGAGCCCCGCCGCCATCTTGCGATTCACCTCGAGCGTCATCGAGTGATACTGATGTCCAGCGCCATTGGTGATGTAGGTGATAGCGGGGTAATTCGGGTACGGCCGCGGCTTGTCGATGAAGGGCCTGCCGTCGGCCACGGGCTGATTGATGTTGTAGCCCCACTGGCCTTGGCGCGTGTTGGTCCCGATGTAGGACGCACGGAAGCCAGTGTTCCATCGCTGATGCTCGATCGTGAAGTTGTACTGCATGCTGAACGGATCGCGCAGGTCGAGCCGGTTTCCCGCCGGCAGACCGACCGTCGAGGGGCCGCCCACCGACGCCGGAAACACGCGGGGGAAGATCACCGACGGCGCACCCGTCGGGTTGGTGAAAGTCGGCTCGTTGATCACGTACGGCGAACCGCCGGCGCCCACGTTCCGCGGCACGACATCGTAGAAGATTCCGTAGCCCATGCGGAATACGGTGTTCGGACCCATGGGACGCCACGCCAAGCCAAACCGCGGCGCGAAATTGTTCTTGTCACCCTTCAGGAGCGTGGCACTGGGCCAACCCACCGACTTCGCTTCCACCACGTCCACGTAGCCGCGTGGCATGAGCGGGCTGACGCGGCCCAAGGCGCCGTCCGGAACCACGATTTTGCCTGTCGCGATGTCGAACACCGACTGTTGTCCCAGTTCCTCCTTGTATCCGGGATGGTACTCGTAACGAACGCCGATATTCAGGGTCAGCGTGGGTGTGATCTTGAAATCGTCGGTGACGAAAAAATCCTCAGCCCAACGCAGGCGGCTGATTTCGACCGGAGCGAAGGCGCGGGAGGCCGAGGTGGGAATGCCGAGCAGGAAGTCGGCGTAGGGCTGCGAGGTGAAGGTCGGGCCAAAGCTCAAATTCCCGAACAGATTCGCCGATGCCTGATTGTCCTGGAATCGTACTCGAGTGAGGATGAAGCCCGCCTTCAGGCTGTGCTTTCCGCGGAACCAGTTGAAGTGCTGCTGGTACTGCTGCACGTAGTTCTTGAATCCGGGATGCCGCCACTGCGATTGCGAAATGCCGGTGAGGCCGATACCCGCGAATCCGATCTGCGTGAGTCCGTTGATGTCGGGCAGATTGTCGGCGAGGCCGACCAAGCCCAGTTCGCGCACGATCTCGAGTCCCCGCTGGGCGCCATGTAGCGGGTTGTCGTTGTAGGTGATGCCGAAGCGCGTCTCGGAGATCAGGTTCGGGTTGATGGTGTGAGAGAAGGACGACGCCATCGCCCGCGTGTCACGCGTCTGCCAGCGCCGGCCGATCGCGGGGAGGTTGCCCTCGTATGCCCGGCTGTGCGCGCGGTTCCAAGTCCAGCGGCCAAACATGAACGTTCGCTGGCTGAAGCGATGATCGCCGCGGATCGTGTAGAACGTGTTCGGATCGAACGGGCGGGTAACCTGTTCGCGATAGTTCTGGCTGGTGAGAACCGTCGGGTCGCCGAAGTTCGGCAACGGGAAGAACTTGGTCTGGATTCGCTGCGACACCGAATTGATGCGGGAGGCGGGAATCGTGGCGTTGGCGAAGGGAGTGGTTCCCGACGGATCACGCAGCGTCAGACCGCGAAGCGCCGAGAAATCGCCCGCGCGCCAAGCAGACAGCGGAACGGTGGGATTCAGCAGCTGGGCGACATTCGACCCGCGCGACGTTTCAAACGAAAAAAAGAAGAACGAGCGATCCTTGCCGTTGTAGAGCTTCGGAATGGTCACCGGCCCGCCCACCTGGAAGCCCGGCTGATGATTCACACCCGTCGGACGCGCTGGCGAGAACGGATCGCGGGCGCGGAACCATGGCGAAGAGTAGTAATTCCAGGCCATGCCGTGGAGCTGATTGGTTCCGCCTTTCGAGATCACGGTCACCTGTCCGATCGCGCCCATGTCGGCGGTGTTGTTCGCCAAGTCGACGCGCACTTCTTCGAAACCGCCAATGTAGCCGACGAGCGGACTGATCTGGGTGCCGTCGTAGCCGTTCGAAACCGTCACACCGTCGATCGATTGGTCGGATTGGTTCACGCGGCTTCCGGCGAACCGCCGCGTTGCCTGGCCGCCGCCGGCGCCGACGACTCCCGGCGTGAGTCCGAGAAAGTCGTACAGCGATCGCGTGTTGAGCGGAAGCGACTGTAAGGTCTGCGCGCCTTTCGTGTTGCCGATGCGCGCGGTCTCGGTCTCGATCAGCGTCGCGCCGCCCTGGACCTCGACGGTCGTGCCGACCGTGCCGATGCGAAGTTGGATATCGAGCCGCCGCAGGTCTCGCGCGACGAGCCGCACGTCTTGCGCGACGAAATCCTGGAAGCCCTGATGGGCGGCCTTTACCATGTAGACGCCTTCGCGCAACTGCGCGAGCGTATAGACGCCCGCCTCGTTCGATACGACGCTGTGTTTGTAGTTGCTTTCGAGGTGAGTGGCCTCGATGGTGACGGCTGGCACCACGGCACCGTTCGGATCCGTGACCGTACCCGTAATCGAAGCGAAGGTCGTCTGAGCCGCGGCGGAAAGCGCGAACAAGGCGCTCGCGAGACAGAGGCGCGTATACATGAAAACACTCCTTACCCTGACGAGAGACTTGTCAACAAACATACACGAAAACGCGACATCGATGTTGTACCATGAACGCGACATGCTCACCTCGAGCCGCTTGCGGCTGCTTTCGATTTGCGGATTCGCGGGGCTACTCGCACTCGCGACGCTACCGGCGCAAGTAGAGTCCGATCCACCGGCACGCTGGTGGAAGGGCAACCTGCACACGCACACGCTGTGGTCCGACGGCGACGATTTCCCCGAGATGATCACCGAGTGGTATCGCGACAAGGGTTATCATTTTCTCGCGCTCTCCGACCACAACCTGCTCAGCTCGAGTGAACGGTGGATGCCCGTCAAGGCGATCAACGCACGCGCGGGCGTTGATGCGTTCGCCAAGTACCGCAAGCGTTTCGGCGATTCATGGGTGCGCACGCGCGGATCCGCGAGCGATGGTTCGTACGAGGTGCGCCTGAAGACGTTCGACGAGTACCGGACGCTCGTCGAGGAACGGAACCGCTTCCTCATGATCCAGAGCGAGGAGTTGACGGGCGCCTCAGGCGATGGCCGCACGCTGCACATGAACGCGTCGAATCTCGCCGAGCAGCTTCCCTACCAAATCGGCTCGACAATTCGCGAGACGATCGTGCGCAATCTCCAAATGGTGGAGGAGTCAGCCAAACGAACCGGACGCGAGGTGATGCTGCACGTCAATCACCCGAACTACAAGTGGGGTGTGACCGCGGAGGATCTCGCGGCGGTGGTGGGCGAACAGTTCTTCGAGGTGTGGAACGGCGTCGACGGCGACAACGACCCTGGCGACGCAACGCGAGCCTCGACGGACGAGATCTGGGACATCTCCAGCACATTGCGAATCGCGCGTTATGGCGCGGCGCCGCTCTACGGGCTCGCCACTGACGATTCGCACGACTATCACGGCAACAAGCCGCGGTCGCTTCCCGGGCGCGGCTGGATCATGGTCCGAGCGCGACATCTCACGCCGGAATCGATCGTTCGCGCGATTCGCGCCGGGCAGTTCTACTCATCGGCGGGTGTGGAGTTGGACGATGTCGCGTTCGACGCGGCGTCGAAGACGCTGTCGCTGAAAATTCAATCGCGTGGCAGCGAGACGTTCGTCACGCGCTTTATTGGCGCGCGCAAGGGCGCGAATCTCGAAGGAAGAGCACGAGCCGGGATCGTGGGTGAGACGACGCGAGATTACAAGTCCGCGAGCGCGCCCGCGATCGGTGAGGTGTTCGCGCAAGTGAGCGGACTCACGCCCTCGTATCGCATGCGCGGTGACGAACTCTACGTGCGGGCAGTCATAGTTTCGAGCGCGACTCCGGACTCGCCGAGCCCGGAACTGCGATTCAAGCAGGCTTGGACGCAGCCAGTGGGCTGGCGATAATCAGGGCGTGACCGCGGCTTCGATCTTCTCGACCTGGATATCTTCGCCGATCCGGTAGATCGAACGTTCCTTCACGCGGATCGACACCTCGTTCGTGCCGCGGCGGATGAGCGAAGGTGGCAGGTCGAACGACAGCCGCCGGAGTTTCTGATTCGGATCGATCTGGTAGTCGCCCGTGCCGCCGGAGTTCGGTTGCGGTTTGGGCGAGAAAATCTGCGGATCTTTCCAATCTTCCGCCGCAGGCTCCCCGATCGGGCGTCTGTTGAATTCGACCTGGAGCCGGTCCGTCTCGCGTGCCTGGAACAGCGCGATCGACAGGCGTGCTTTCGAAATCGCTCGCGCGTGAATCCGGAGCGGGAACATCGAAGTGCCGCCGTGATTCGCCAATCGCGCGGGCAGCGGAAGATCGGCGTTCTGATTGAAATAGCCTTCCGACCAAGGATATCCGCCACGCCGCTCGACGAAAAAGACCAGCGGCTTTCCTTGCATGGTTTCGAGCGTGCCGATCTCGCGATACGCAAGCCCATGCGTATCGGAAGAAGGCTTCCCGGGCGAAGCGGACCAGTTGAACGTGGTGACCGAATCCGCACCCTGTTCGAGCCAGTTGGTGGCCATCCCGCGAAAGACCTCGATGGGCGGAAATCGATAACCGTCTGTGGCATGATGATCATCGATGCTAGGCGAGAGCCGGATGCGCGGACCCACGGCCTTGCGAAAGTCCTCGACATCGACCGTGGCGGTCCGTGAACCGAGCGTCAGCATGTCGATCAAGTCCTCGCGGGCCCAAGACGCGACGTCGAGTCCGTCGATCCGGCAGCCGCGCAGCGTCTCTGGAACTTTCACCGAAAGCAGCAGAGGGTGGTTCTTCGCGCGCTCCACTTCGACGAGCATCCGGCGCATCATCCGCAGGAACTCCGTCACGTGATCGCGCATCTCCCATTGACGGCCCGGCGGAAGGCACGGCATATGCCGTGCGAAATCGATCTGAATGCCGTCGATATCGAGCGTCTCGGCCACTTCACGCAACACCTGTACCTTGTGCTCGCGAAGTCCGGGAGAGGCAGCGTTCCACAGTCCCTGCCACCACCACGACTTGATCACCCAATCCGGATGCGTGGCCTTGAGCGGACTCAGCTTGTCCATCATCAATCCGCCCTCGGGCAGGATGTCGACTTCGGAGAAGCGATGATGCCAGAACGCCTCGATCTTGCGCTTGCGGCACTCGGCGAGCATCGCGGGAACCCACTCGAATCCGCCGCGGCGCCACTCGGTCAGTTGCACGTCGTGGCTCGAGGGCAGCAACTTGCTCGGATAGACCGCGTAGGTATCGCCCAGCGCGACATCCCACAGGATCGTATCGATCTGCGAGCCGGGCGCATCCACGTGTCCGAACAGATAGGCAAGCCACTCGCGCGGCGCGAGCTTCACATGCCGGTGATCGGCCGCGTCGAACTGGACACAGATCCGGCGCTTTCGCGCGGCGGCGGAACGGTGAGCATCGGAGAGCCGGATTCTTGGGGCCGCGGCGAGGCCCAGGATGAACTGATCGCGCCGGATCATTTGTGTATCTTCCAGTTTGGCGCAAACAACTGAAGCAGGAAAGTGTGGTTGTTCTCGAGAATCCTGCCGTTGCGCTGCAGCAGGCTCTGCTCCATGAAGCCGAACTCGACCCGCCAGCCTCCGCTGAAGCTATGCCCCAGCAAGGCCATCAGGCGGTTCTGATCGAACGCTTTCGGCGCCTTGTTGGGCGGCACACTCAGGAAGATCTCGTCGCCAGCGGTCCAGTACCAGTTCCTCGACTTGGCGAGCGGCCGGCGCACCATCAGGCGGTACCGGAGGCGCTGCGTCCAAAGCGTTCCAGTGCGCAACATCAACTGGCGCTCCTCCCAGCGGAAGCGATGCGCGAACGACCACTTCTCCCGCGCGTGGCTCCAGAGGACATCCTGATAGAGGCGGTTCTCGTCGAACGTAGTCGCGACCGGCGCCTTGCCGTACGGCTCGGTACGAATGAAGCCGTATCCACCGCCAACCTTCAGACCCTTGCGGACCTCCTTCAGGATCGAGGTGCGAAACAAGTATTGTTGCGTATCGACGATCCCGTCGCCCCGGCGCGCTTGCACTTCCGTCCACCAAGACCAGCCGGACCCGAGTCCGTACTCGCCGAAGTAGTTGTACCAGCCATGGCCATTCGTGACGGACTCGGCTGCTGCTGGCGAGGCGGTGAGCATCAGCATCAGAAGTACGAAACCCCCGCCAGCGCAATGAGCGTGGCGGGGGTTCGAGATCCGTCGAATGTCACACAAGAGCGGCCGGTCCACAGGAGCGGCGGCCACGTCACTATCGTGACCTGAGCGGTTCAGAGCGGCAGACTCAACAGTCGGCCACCTCCTGTGCGTCAATCATCAATGATCTGTTACTACTGTAAGAATCCATTGTTGCTGGACCACCTCCTTTCTCAGTGATGTCCCCATATTGCGGCACTTTGAATCGAATGTCAACAGGCCGTTGGGACTTTTTTACGCGGACGTCTATACTGACGGCATGATCCTCTCCCGAATCGGACCGTTGCTCCTCTGCGCCACGCTCGCGTCCGCCGAGGTGCGTCTCATCCCGTTCTTGGACTCCAAGCCATTCCTGATGGGCCGCGTCTTTTCAAGCCGCATTGTCCATCCCGGCATGGGCGCGCGCCGGATCACGCTGAACCTTTCGGTCTCGAACCGCGGCGACGAGTTCGCGCCGCACACACACGGCGAGTCGAGCGACACGATCCTCGTTCTGACTGGCGCGGCGTTGATGCGCCAGGGAGATTCGAAACGGCGCGTCCCCGCGGGCCAGGCGATCTTCGTGCCGGCCGGACAGATCCATGGCACCATCACCGCGGAGGACAACTCGGTGATGATCAGCTTCCAGACTCCGCCGGATTTCCTCCTGTACACTGGTGCGCGCGATTCGATGAAGGCGGGCGCGGCCCCGCCCCGAGGTGAGATGACGCCCGGCGCGATTCAGTATGTCGATTTCGCCTCACGCAACGGCGTCTTCATGGACCGCACGATCGGTGCCACCGGGATTCAGGCGGCGCATCATGCGCTCCAACCGGGAGAGGAGTTGAGGGCGGATGTGGGCGCCGGCTCCGAGCAGGTGCTTTTCGTCTGGAAGGGTTCGATCACGGTGAACGGAACCATGCGAGCGGGCGAACGCGACACGATCTTCGCGAAAGGCCGCGAGTCCCTTCAGGTGAAAAACACGGGTCCAGTACGCGCTGTCGTGATTCGTGCCCAAGCTCCACCGGCGCCGGGAAATCCGTTCTCGGGACGCTGGACGTTGCAATCGACGAGCGCCGCGGGCAAGACCCTGTGGATGGAGATCTACGATACGAATCCGCCGAGCGGAAACTTGTTCGGCGTCACGGGCGGACGCCTGGCAGCGATTCGCGATCCGAAGATCGAAGGCGACACGCTGACCTTCCGGGTCGAACGGACGTTCGACGGTCAGCCGCCGCGAACCACACGGGCCCAGACAACGGTGCGGCTCGCCGGCGATCGCATCGAGGGAAGCACGGCGGTCGAAGGTGGCGCGACGATCGAATGGAAGGGCTGGCGGACGGTGACGCTTCCCGATCGAGATGACGGGCTCTGGCGCGACACAAACTCGATCCGCCTGTTCGACAAGGATGTTCCAGACGGCTGGCGGATTCGCGACGGCGTGCTTTCGAACACTTCCGGCAAGGCGCCCACACTGGTTTCGAAGCAGCAGTTCTCGAACTTCCGGCTGCACGTCGAGTATCGATTGCCGAAGGGCGGAAACAGCGGCATCGGACTGCGCGGCCACTACGAGGTGCAGCTCAATGACGACTTCGGACAACCGCCGGACGTGCACGGAAACGTGTCGCTCTACAGCCAGATCGCGCCGAGCGTGAACGCCAGCCGGCGCGCGGGCGAATGGCAGAACCTCGACCTGACGCTGATTGGGCGCGATCTGAGCGCTGTGCTGAACGGAGTCCCGGTGATCGACCATCAGCAGGTCCGGGGCTTGACCGGAATGGCGGAGAATCCGTACGAGGACCGCCCCGGACCGATTCTCGTGCAGGGCGATCACGGCGGCGTCGAGTTCCGGAACATCACCGTGACGCCGCTCGCTCGCGGCCGCGCGGACATCGAGGATGTCAGCTACTGGAGCACGCTGAACGAGCGGCGGATTCGCGTGAAGGTGTATCTGCCGCCCGGATACGAATCCGGCGATGCGCGTTATCCGGTGGTGTACAACTTGCATGGGGCTGGCGGTGGAAGTCCGGACCGGCAGTGGGAGCGCACGCGCAAGACGCTACGCGACGCGATGGAGAACAATCGAGTGGCTCCGAGGATCTACGTGTTCGTGGAAGGCCTGGGCGACACATTCTTCGTGGACGCGGATCCGGGATTGAAGGTCGAGAGTTCGATCATTCAGGAGCTGATTCCGCTTATCGACAAGCGCTACCGCACGATCGCGGCGGCGAACGGGCGCGCGATCGATGGATTCTCGATGGGAGGCTTCGGCGCGTTGATGCTCGCCTTCCGGCATCCGGAACATTTCAGTGCTGTTGTGTCGTATGGCGCGGCGTTGATCGAAGCGGAGCGGTTGAAGGCTCATCATCCGGCGGTGTGGGCGGAGAAGAACCTCGGGCGGATTCGCGGCCAGGTGAGGGTCCGGATGGTGTGCGGCGACGCGGACAGTCTCTTTCCGCTGAACGTGAAGTTCAAGGACAAGCTGATCGCGATGGGAGTCCCCGTTGATTGGGTTTCGGTGCCAGGCGTTGGGCACGACACCAAGGGACTGTTCGACCGCGTGGGCCTCGACAGCCTGAAGTTCATGCGCAACGCGAAGTAGCGAGCACGCCGGCCTTCCAAAGGTGTTCGAAGACCCGGACCGCATCTCGGGCCGGCATCCGCCGTGACCAGATTTCAAGCAAGTCTCGCGCGCTGCATGGCCGATTCGCAACCGGACGCAGCAGCGAAGCCACTGAGTGTCCACCCAACTCGACCATTGGCTCCTCGAGCGAACCGCCAGCGATTCCATCGACCGCCACGATCCGGTCGCCAGCAAGAAAGGGCACTCCGCGCAATGCGACGCCCTCGGCGAGTGTAACGGAAGAATCGAGGCCAGGAATCGGCCCGGCTTCCACCGCGGGCCACCGGCAGGAACTCCGTTCCCGCCAGAACGCGGATTCTCTTCCACTATCGCGATATCCGCGCGCCGCCAGCCGGGCGTGTGAGCGAACGGTGGCCCGCGCGCGGCTCTCGATGAACTCCGCCGCCAGCGCGCAATCGGCATGGGCGAGAATCGTGTGGACCGCGGCAGCCGCGTGGATCCCCGATCTCATCGCGGCCATCACTCCTTGCGACGACAATGGATCGATTGAGAACGCCGATTCGCCAGCCATGATCCGGTTCGCCGTCACCAGGGGCGCGGAGCAAACGCGCGGCGTCGCGTCGCAAACGAGGATCGGCGACACGCGCTCGAGGCAGTGCGGACCCATCAGGATCGATTCCCGCAGCTTTGCTCCGTACAATTCTCCGGCAGACCTCCCAGCGAACTCAATCGGCGAGACAAAAACGGTGGCGTTGAAGGTCCCATCCGGCAAAGGCGCGCCCCAGTACCAGTGATGCGTGCCCGCCTCCACGAGTGTCTCCGGAGACATCCCTTCGGGCTGCCTCCAATACGCATAGACCGCCAGTGTTTCAGGCGCGAAGGCCTCCGCGCGCGGTGACATGACTCGCCGCCGTCCGGAAGCATCGACGGCCATGCGCGCTTCGGCCCCAATCGAGTCGGCACTCGCCGCGGGAAGCAGGCGAGCTCCAGCGGCAATGGCGGCGTCCAGCAAAATCTGATCGAAGCGCGCCCGGTCGACCTGGAATCCTGGCTGGTCTCCCGAAGTGCCGGCCCACTCCGGGCTGTCTCCGCTCCACAATACGTGGGCTCCGCGCGGCCGCAGAAACCCCGCCCCTTCGACCGCTTCCCGCACACCGAGCCGGCCGAGAATCGGCAGGATGCTCGGAGGCAGCGATTCGCCGGCATGAGCTCTCGGAAAGGTCTGCTTCTCCCGCACGATCACCGAGTATCCGAGCCGCGCCAGAAGCATGGCTGCGGTGGACCCAGCCGGACCCGCGCCCACCACGCAAACGTCAGTCAAAGTAATCGGGCCGGCGATCCAACAACCGGACATACGCCTGCAGGCAATAGTGCAGCCAGCCCCGAATGTAGTCGCAGGCAGGCCGGCCACGGTGGATCACCTCGTGATGACATCCTCCGCCGCAAAGATAACGCGCCCAGCATCCACTGCACGGCTCCTGAAGGTGGACGTGGCGCTCGCGCAACCAGGCATTCTGACGGACAGAGTCGACGCCATCCCGGAGATTTCCCATCGCACCAGCCGCGTCTCCCACAAAGCGATGGCACGCCGCCAGTTCGCCCGTCGCGGAAACGCCCAGGTATCCGGCACCCGCGCCACACGGATACGGCCGGTGGGTTCCCCGGTGGATCTCACGCATGGCGGTTGCCATGTTCGAAAACGCGAAGCGCTCCCCGGCCACGATGCTCCGTTCGAATGACTGGCCACACTCGATCATTCGCTCGAGCATCAGCGAAAGATCGCCCGAGCCCATTTCCGCCGCTCCGCCAGGAGAGGCGAGCATCGGCGAAAAGCCCACCGAATGAAAGCCGAGCCCGAGCAGCGTTTCGAGCGTCCCTCGGAGATCCAGATTGGAAGGGGTCACCGTCACGCGCGCCGACACTTGCATCCGCCGCTGCATCGCGAGAAGCGGCGTCACGCGCTCGAGAATCCGGCTGTAGGATCCGCGACCGTCCTGAAAGGGGCGAAGCCGATCATGATCGGCTCCGGCCCCGTCCATCGAAATCGTCACCGCGAACCCGTGGGACTCGAAAAATTGTCCGTCGTCCCCGGAGATCAGCGTACCGTTCGTTGTGATCGAGTACCCGGCTACCACCCCAGTCTCCGCCGCCCGGCGCGTGGCGTGTTCCACCGCCGCGCGAAGCACCCCACGGTTCACCAGCGGCTCACCGCCGAGGAAAGAAAGATTCAGACGGGTGCCCGCGCTGGCTCCCTCGAACAGCCGGTCGACAGCCGCCAGAGCCACCTCGAGGGACATGTTTTGCGGGGCATCGCCGAATGTTCCTCGCGACGCGTAGCAGTAGACGCAGCCGAGGTTGCACTTCTGCGCCACGGCCAGGGACAGCGCGCGCAATGGAGGATCCTCGACCGCGGTGTCATCCACGTAACGAGCGTCCGGCTGGAGCCCCAGGCGGCCGAATTCATCCGGGTCAGCTGCAAGAGCACGCGCCGTGTCCGCCCCGATCGAGTAGACACGCGAACCATCAGCGGCCAAGACATGGCTACCGAGTTCCGTTTCAAACAGATGGTAGTCCTTCTGTTTCGGCGGCGCCGGCGGCGGCGATGACACCGAAGGCGCGATTCGAACCAGCATCAGGTTTCCGTCCGCCCACCGGTCACGAATCGAAGGGCCTGCTCCCAGTTCCTGTACAGGTCGATGTAGTCGAGTTGCGCCGGGTCGCCTACATTATCGGGCGAATAGGCCGCTCCGGGGGATTTGTCGCGCTGCATCCAATTGTGCCCGCGAGCGTTGCCTTGCGCGTCGGCGGTGACGTTGACGAAATCCGGCCGACTCGCCGACCAGTAGAAGCATCCGCATTCCCGGTAGTCGGCCTGCCACGGCGAACACAGGCTCTGGGTAAGAGCACCCGGCTCCGCCAGCACTTCCGCTAGGGTGGCGGAGTCGCCGTCGAACACCGGCCGCACGCGGAGACTTGCATCGATCTGCTGTTGGGTATCGGGATTGAAAAATGTGCAACGCGCACGGGCTTCCGTGCCCGCCTTGGCGAGGATGTCCACGACGGCGTTCGACCACTCCAACGCGGAAAGGGGGCCTGGGGTCCCGTTCGGCCGCGTCCGCTGGGCGTTGACAGCCAAGTCATCGACGGCCACCAGGATGTCGAACGCGGTCACCCCAGCCGTGGCCGCATCGGAACCCGGGCTGACGCCCAGCACGATATGTACACCCTCACCGGCCTCGTGCGTCTCCACTCCCTCGAACAGATTCTTCCAGATGTTTCGAAAGTCGAATTCCAGCCCTGGAAAGCAGTTCGAGATTGCCGCCGCCGGGCTGACCGCCGGCGGATTCCCGCGGGCAGTGTACGCAAGTTGCGCGGTGCGATTCTTCGGTTCGATCGGATTCGGCATGTCAGCTCACCCCCAGAGACGTGATCCATTCCCGCACGATTTGAATGCCATCGCGGCCCTCGTCGCTATAGGAGAGGAACCGCGGGTTCATCGGATGTGCCGCGTTGCTGATCAGGCTGACGAACGCGGACTGGTCCGGCTGTCCTCGAGCCACCAGCGGGCGTCCGGTCAAGCCCAGCTGTCCGGCAACGGAGCCTTGCGCCGGTGCCGAACGCAGGTACTCGAGCACTTCCGGTGGATCGGAGAATCGCGCGCTCAGGGGCGGGCCGCCGGGAACGGAAAACGCCCCATGGAGCCCGGAGAATCCCGAGAATGTCGAGATCATGCGGAGCATGCGGCTCTCTGGCGTTTCGCCGGGACTCGGCCCCGCGGCGGAGAAAACCTCGATCGCCCGGTCGATCAGCGCCATCTGCCGCCGGCTCAACACCAAGTCCAGGCCGTTTGCCCCGCGCATCATGGCAGGCATTCGTTGCCGGCCAGCGGCGGTGAAGTCAATCCGGTCCCGATCGAACGGCCGCAGCATCGCGGCC
Organism: uncultured Acidobacteriota bacterium; assembly: GCA_902825945.1. Lineage (GTDB taxonomy): Bacteria > Acidobacteriota > Terriglobia > Bryobacterales > Bryobacteraceae > SYLY01. The sequence continues at coordinate 14,814 of CADECY010000008.1, read as the reverse complement.
ACGCGGCGCAGGGCGGCCACGGCCCCGAGCCTTCCTGGCGAGCCGGCAGGCTCCTTCAGCCCCTGGAGCGACGTCAACACGCCCTCGTGGATTCCGCGAACCGTGAAGTAGCGCACCCTTGCAGCCGGAAACGCATTCGCGGAGTAGCGCCGGTTCCACAGATCGGTGTCCATCAGCCGAACCGTTTCGACCGCGCGCCGCAGAACATCGATCACGTGATCCGCCAATTCCGGCTCGGCGACGGCGGCTTGCGGTGACGGGCCCTGTGCCATCTGTAGCAGATCGTCCTGCACCGTCCGTACGTGGAACGAATCCGGCGCAAAGTCCGGCGGCCCGCTCGAAAATCGCGACATGGCGCGAAGCGTCCGGCCGCCATGATCGAGCGACACCTCGAGAATTCCGTCGCAGGTGTCGTCAAGATAGCCGAGCGATTGGCCCTCGTTGGGCCCGGATTCCTGGCGCGCATAAATCAGCACCGGCGAAGTGCGGCGGCGCGAACGCGCTACCGGAGAGGTGTCCACAGTCGCGTCCTGGTCGTTGCGGGTGTCCCATGACCCCACCTGCGAATTGTAAACAACCTGAATTTCCTCGAAATCCTGCGAGGCTCCATACACGCGCCCCAGCCCCGGCGTGAACCGCGCGCGGATTTCCGGGAACTCCTCGGTGGGTTGCAGGTACTGGATCCAACCGAGGGGAATCGAACGCCCCGTGAGGAAATTGGCTGCGGTGCCGGTCAGCGGACGCAGTGAGTGATCGTTGAAATTGGCGATCGATGCGCTGATCCGGTCGCCTTCGTCGCCTGTGCGCCGGTACGCCTTCAGGTTCGCCGCCCGGACACTCCACCGCACCGACTGCGCCGTCAGCCCCAGCATCTCGAGATGCCGACTCGTGAGAGGTTGCAGCATTCCCTCTTCGGTGAATCGGGCCCAGACTTCAAAGAAGGGCGCAACAGGACGAATTCGCCCATCCGCGCCGCGAAACCGGACTTGCGCCGGTGTTTCCGCGGCGGTCACGCGACCCGTCGCTACATCCACGCGCAACGTCTCCGCCGGAGCCAAGGTCCGGAAATCCGCCGGTTGGTCCGGGAGCAACGCGGCGTAGTTGTCCATCACGTCCGGGTATTCCGCCGCGGTGTTGGCCCCCGACGAGCCAAGCCGCCCGATCGCGAGCGGCGGCAGCAGCCGGATCTCCTGAATCGCGAGTATCTTGCCCGCCCGGCGCTCGAGCTCCGTGAGTTGCGCCCGAGTCAGTGCTCGCAAAGCAGCCAGTTCCGGCACCTCGCCGATTTGATCCATCAAACGCGAAGCGGCCCGCAGCACGTCGAGGTGACTTCGCCAACGCTGACTCTCCTCGTCGGGCAGCGCAAGCGAGTACGGCATGTCGAAAGGCATTCCGGCCCGAGCCGTGCCGCCTGAGCTGTCGAGAGGCAGAGTGGTCAGTTTCGCCGCGACTGCGGCGACCCCGCGCATCTCGCCGAGCGCCCAGTCCCGAAGTGTGTTCCGCCCCGCCAAGTCGATTGTCCGGCGCAGACTCAGATGATGCGAGATGAACTGCAGCAGTAACCGGTAGCGCAAATTGCCGAGTTGCGCCCAACGGCGCGATTCGGGGTGTGTAATGGCGGAGGCGCCTGAGTCGCCGCTCAACGCCGGAACATGGGGATTGTCCGCAACGGCATGAACGGGGACAGCACTGCCGGAAGCTGTCAATCCGCGATAGATGGCCAGGAAGCGGTCGAAATGAGCATTCAGCTCCGGCTGCCTCTGCTCTCCTTCGCCTTGAACACCGATTGCGTGCAACGCCGCGACGGCCTGTTCCCGATTGGTCACCGGAGGCACGATCAGCGAGAAGGGGCCGGCCAGCCAGTCGGCGCCGCTCGCCTGATAATCACCCGCCTCGTTGACAAAATCGGTTGGCGAAAGCGCACCCACCAGGCCGATCAGCCGCGTGTACAGTTTTCCGACGCGGTTGACAACCCGGCCGCCCGGCAAATCGAGCAGTTGGATGATCTCATCGACCGTGGCCGCTTCTTCCGGCGTCAACTGGTCGCGACCGGGCATCTCCGCGAGCACGTAGAAGCCGATCGTCTCCCGGCAAGCTTTTTTCAGTTCGAACGGGATCGGATACACGCGCGACTCGAAAGGATACAGGTCCCGCTCCAGAAACACGGGGCCACCGATCGCCAGCAGCAGGTTCTGCACTGTCAGCAGGTGCCCCATCTCTTCTCGCGCCACCTGCAGGATCGAATTGCGCCACACTCCGCCTTGCGGGTGCGCCGCATCGAGCGAGTACGCGGCGTACAGGTACTGCGCCATCAGCGCGTGTTCCACCTCCGCCGCTACCTGCAAGAGAAAGACTGCCTCGTCCCTCGGTTCGAGCGGTGGATCGAAGGCGGGAATCGGATCCTCCGAAACCGTGACGGACGCGAATGCCGCTTCGGCAACTCGACGATCGGTAAACCGCGGGAAAAAACGGCTATGGCTCCGCATCTGCTCGCCTCCTGAGCGTCTGGAAACTCCGAATGGAATCAACCGCCTATCTCCGAGGCGGTCGAATTGCGATTCAGTATACACCAAACGGCGGAAGCCGAAGCCGGGGAGTTTGGCCCGGCTTCGGATGGGTCATTTCGTGCGGAATTTGGCGTTCAGCGCGGCGAGCTGGGCCTCGAGGCTCGGCTTGGCTTGCGCGGGCTCCGGCCGCCGTTGCGGTGGCTTGCCGCCCTTGATCGCCTGCTGCTGTGGCGCGGCTTCGAGCTGCTTGATCGTCAGTCCGATGCGCTTGGCTTTCGGATCGACGGTGAGCACCTTTACTTTCACGATCTGACCCACCTTGAGCACCTCGCGCGGATCCTTGATGAAGCGGTGCGAAACTTCACTGACATGGACGAGCCCGTCCTGGTGCACGCCGATATCGACGAACGCGCCGAAGTTGGCGACGTTGGTGACGACGCCTTCGAGGACCATGTCGGGCTTCAGGTCGGCGATCTCGCGAACGTCATCGCGCCACTTGGGCGCAACGAACTTGTCGCGCGGATCACGGCCGGGCTTGCGCAGTTCCTCGCGGATATCGGAGAGGGTGTAGATGCCGACCGTCTCCGTCTGGAAGCCCTCGAGCTTCACCTTCTCGACAAGGTCCGGCTTGGCGATCAGTTCGGGCACGCTGATACCCAGCGACGCGGCGATCTTCTCGACTACCGGATAGGACTCCGGATGCACGGCCGTCATGTCGAGCGGATTCTCACCGCCGCGGATGCGCAAGAATCCGGCGGATTGCTCGAACGTCTTCGGACCGAATCCACTCACGTCCATCAACTGATGGCGCGACTTGAATCGGCCGTTCTGGTTGCGATACTCGACGATCTTGAGCGCGGTCCGCTCGTTGATTCCGGAGACGTAGCGAAGAAGCGCCCAGGAGGCGGTGTTGAGGTCGACGCCGACGCGGTTCACGCAGCTTTCCACGCTGCCTTCGAGACTCTGCATCAGCTTCTTCTGGTCGACATCGTGCTGATACTGGCCGACGCCGATCGACTTGGGGTCAATCTTCACGAGCTCGGCGAGCGGATCCTGGAGCCGGCGCGCAATCGAGATCGCGCCGCGAACCGTGAGATCGAGGTCCGGGAACTCCTGTCGCGCGATGTCCGAGGCTGAATAGACAGACGCACCCGACTCGTTCACCGAAACGCTGAAGACATCGTGCAGGTTCGCCTGCCGCAGAAAATCATTCACGAGCGCCTGCGTCTCGCGCGACGCGGTTCCATTGCCGATCGCGATGGCGCGTGTGTTGTGCTTGGCGATCAGACTCGCGAGCGTCTTGATCGAGCCCGCGAGATCGTTCCTCGGTTCGAACGGATAGATGACCGAGTTTTCGAGGAACTTGCCGGTGTCATCCACCACCGCGACCTTGCATCCGGTGCGGATGCCGGGATCGATCGCGAGCACGCTCAACATGCCCGCGGGCGGTGCGAGCAGCAGGTTCTCGATGTTCTCGCGGAATACCTTGATCGCCTCCTCGTCGGAACGATCCTTCAGTTCGAGCCGGACTTCGGTCTGGATCGAGAGGTTCAGCAGGCGGTCATAGCAATCCTCGGCCGCGGCGTCGATCTGGGGCTGCCAATCGCCCGGCGCCTTGATCACCTTACCTTTGAGCATCAGGACCGCGCGGTCGCGATCGAGGTCGATCGAAAACGTGAGGAAGCCTTCCTTGGCGCCGCGGCGGATCGCGAGCATGCGGTGCGACGGGATCTTCGACGCGGGCTCGCGATAATCAGCGTACATCTTGTACTTGCCTTCGGGATCCTCGACGCCTTCGATCGCGCGAGCCACCACGTGGCCTTCGTCGTGCATCATCTTGCGGACCATCTTGCGCAGGTCCGCGTCCTCATTGATCGTTTCCGCGACGATGTGGCGGGCGCCTTCGAGCGCCTCTTCGACCGTGTTCACTTCCTTGGCTGGATCGACGAAGGTGGCAGCGAACGACTCGAGCGAGTATTCCGCCGGCTGCTGATTCCAGATGTAGAGCGCGAGAGGTTCGAGGCCCTTCTCGCGCGCGATCGTGGCTTTCGTGCGGCGCTTCGGCTTGTAGGGAAGGTAGAGGTCCTCTAGTCCGGTCTTGTCGAGGCAGGACTCGATGCGCGACTTCAGTTCCGGCGTTAGTTTGCCTTGTTCCTGGATCGAATTCAGGATCGTTTCGCGGCGGTCTTCCAGTTCGCGGAAGTACTCGAGCTTTTCCTGAACGGTGCGGATCTGGACTTCGTCGAGATTGCCGGTCGCCTCCTTGCGGTACCGCGCGATGAAGGGAACGGTTCCACCGCCATCGAGCAGTTCGATGGTGGCGACCAAGCTCTTTAGCGGGATCGAAGCGTCTTGGGAAATGTGAAAGAGAATCGGTGTCGAAAGGGGGCGGGGAGAATCCATACGGAGGAGAGTCTTCCATGATAGCGAGGACTGGACGAAGATTCCTGTTGCACGGACGGCCCCATTTGCGTATTCTAGGCATAGATATTCTATGCCTAGAGAAGCTGGCCTGATTCCCGGCACACTCGCCATGCTGGTATTGCGCGTACTTCGCGGCGGACCGCTCCATGGATACGCGATCGCGCAACGGATTCACCAGCTTTCCGAGGACGAACTCGCCGTCGAGGAGGGCTCGCTGTATCCGGCCCTGCAGAAGGTGATGATCAAGGGCTGGGTGAAGGCCGAGTGGACGATATCGGAGACCAATCGCAAGGTCCGGGTGTACCGGATCACGGCGGCGGGAATCAAGCAACTCGATGCGGAAATGGCCGAGTATCAGCGGCTGTCGAAGGCGACGCTCGCGGTCCTGAAGATGGCGTGACCATGGACAAGCTTCTCGAACTCGCCCGCCGCCTCTGGTTTCTGCTGAACCGTTCCCGCCTCGAACGCGAACTCGAGGAGGAGATGGCCGAACACCGGCGCCAAATGGGCGATCCGCGCGCGTTCGGACACTCGCTTCACCGCCGCGAGGAGGCGCGCGACGCCTGGGGATGGCGTTGGCTCGACCAAGCCTGGCTCGACGCCCGATTCGCGGCGCGAGTGCTCCGGAAGTCGCCTGTATTCGCCTCGAGCGCCGTGACCATCCTCGCGACCGGGATCGGAGTGAATCTCGCGTTGTTCCAGATCATCGACGCGGTATTGCTGCGCCCGCCGGCGATCCGCGACCCCGGGTCGCTGGCGCGCCTCTATCGAAAGGGCGTGAGCCATACGTCGAGCAGCGTGCCCTACCCGATGGCGCGATTTCTCCGCGCGAACAACTCCGCCATCTCGGGCGTGATCACCACTCTGACCGTTCCCTCCGCTTGGAACGGTGACGCGGGGGATCAGATCGACGCGCAGTTCGTTTCGCCGAACATTTTCGATGAACTCGGCTACGGACCAGCAGCAGGCCGGGTTCTACACGAGGACCCGGACGAGCGTCCCGGCGCTCCACCCGCGGTCGTCTTGAGCCATGCCCTGTGGACGCGGCGATTCGGGGCGGACCCCGCCGTGATCGGCAGCACGGTCCGGATCAATAACGGAACGGCCACAGTCGTCGGTATCGCCGCCGCGAACTATCCAGGCTTGCGATTTTCACGGGCGGACGTCTGGATACCGATCGAACAGTTGCCGTGGTTCGTACACGGCGCGAAGATCGACGCGTGGGATACGAGCCGTGTCGAATTGTACGCGCGGCTGCGTCCCGGCGTTACGGTGGGAGCCGCTCGCGAGTCCATGCGCGCAACCGTATCGGCGTTGGCGGCGGCTCGTCCGCGCGATGTAAAGAAAGATGAGTGGCTCGAGCCGTATTCCGGAGACCGGCACTTCCAAACCGATCAGGAGTTCTTCTCCGTCCGGGCGATTGCCGCGTTGGGAATGGCACTCGCGCTCCTAATTCTCGGAGTGGGCTGTTCGAACTTGGCGAATCTCGTATTGGCGAGAGCGAGCGCGCGAGTGCACGAGACGAGCATTCGTGCCTCGCTCGGCGCGGGCCGCGAACAGTTGATCCGGCAGCAATTGGTGGAGAGCGCGATGCTGGTCGCGGCTGGCACGATCCTCGGGTTCGCGCTCGAGCGCGCACTACTGGCGCTCACCATTCGCGGTCTCGGCGTCCCGGTTGGGCTCGATCTCAATCCGGATTGGCGCACGGCTCTCGCTGCCTCGGGGTTCGCGATTTTCGCAACCGCTCTCGCCGGACTCGTTCCCGCGATCAGTTCGACTCGCGGCTCGTTCGGACTGCATCTCCGGGTGAGCGATTCGGGCGGCCCTCGCGGCTCGCGCACCCGGCGCTGGCTCTTGGGCGCGCAGGTAGCCGGAAGCTGTCTCCTGCTGTTTGTCGCGGGAATGTTCGTCCGGGGAATTCAGGAAGTGCTGACATCCGGACTGGGCTTCGAGTACGGCAACATCGCCGTGCTCGATCCGAATCTGTATCGCTACGGGATCGAGGGCGAGGCGGCTCGCGGGTATTGGACGCGAGTCCGGGAGCTCGCACAGCGGAACGCTGAGGTCGACCAAGTGACAGTCGTCTCCAGCGCACCGCTCGGCAGTAGCTTGAATGAGGGCACGTACGATCGGGATGCACCGGGCTTGTACGTCACTTCGGTCGCCGTGGAGCCTGGGTTCTTCCGGATGATGGAGATCCCGCTGCTGCGAGGCCGCGACTTCGAACCCTCGGATGACCATCGCGCCACCGCGATCATCGGGCGGCGCGTGGCGGAACGAATGTACGGAACCATCGACGTGCTCGGCAAGAGCTTCCCGCGGACGAAGGGAGAGCGCACGATCATCGGGGTCGCGGCGGACGCGAGGCTGATCAAGGTGATGGCTGCGAACACGAGCGAGCTCTACACACCCCTGGACCCGGCAGCGCACGGTGGATACAAGCTTCTCGTCAAGGCACGGACTTCTCCGGAACGGATCCTGCAGAGTCTCCGCCAAGCGGCCCAATCGGCGGACAGCCGCGTGCTCGCATCGGCTCTTCCGATGTCCGCGGGATTCGAGCGGAGGACTCAGCCGTACCGCTTCCTCGCCGCGGCGTTGTCGTTCGCCGGCCTGGCGGCGCTCATTCTCGCGGCAATGGGCGTTTTCGGAATCGTCTCGTGCGGCGTCACGCAACGCACGCGCGAAATCGGGATCCGGCGCGCGCTAGGCGCGGAGCCATTGTCGATTCTCGGCGTGCTGTTCTCGGAGCTTCGAGTTTCCTTGCTGGCGGGGGTGCTGATCGGCCTTCTGACGGCTTTGGCGGCGGGCTTCGCGCTACGGGGTGATCCGTTCCACCTGCGGCCGAGTGATCCGCTCGCGTTCACCGGGTCCGCGATTCTGCTCCTCGCGGCCGGCCTGGCTGCGGTGGCCCTGCCCGCGCGGCGAGCGGTGACTCTCGATCCGGCCCGCGCGATCCGGTTCGACTAGAATCGAATTACGATGCCTGTCGCCGTATCGAAACTGACCCGGATGACATCAAGGACCTGCCCGAGCACCACGGGCGGCGATTGGGCGTTCAGCGCCGCGAGCTGATCCTCGAGAGTGGCCCTTTTTCTGTGCGGGTTCCGGCCGCCGCTGCGGTGGCTTGCCGCCCTTGGTCGCCTGCTGCTGTGGCGCCGCTTTCAGTTGTTTGATCGAGAGCCCGATACGCTTCGCTTTCGGATCCACGGCCAGAACCTTCACCTTCACGATCTGTCCAGCCTTCAGCACCTCGCGCGGATCCTTGATGAAGCGGTGCGAAACCTCGCTTACGTGAACGAGCCCGGTCCTGATGCACGCCGAGGTCGATGAACGCGACGAAGTTGGTAACGACGCCTTCGAGCACCATCTCGGGTTTCAGGTCGGCGATTTCGCGAACATCGTCGCGCCATTTGGGAGCGACGAACTGGTCGCGCGGGCCGCGTCCCGGATTGCGCGGTTCCTCGATGATGCCGGAGAGCGTATGGATGCCGACGGCTTGGCAATCAGATCGGGCACGCCAATTCCGAGCGAGGCCGCGATCTTCTCGACCACCGGATAAGACTCCGGATGGACCGCCGTCATGTCGAGCGGATTCTCGCCGCCGCGAATCCGCTCACTTCCATCAACTGTTGGCGCGAACGGAAGCGGCCGTGCTGGTTGCGATACTCGACGATCTCGAGCGCGGTCCGTTCGTTGATGCCCAACACGCATCGCTGCAACGCCCACGACGCCGTGTTCAGGTCGACGCCCACGCGATTCACGCAGCTCTTCTGATCGACGTCGTGCTGATACTGGCCGGCACCGATCGATTTCGGGTCGATCTTCACCAATTCGGCCAGCGGGTCCTGCGGCCGGGTGGGATAACCCTACGTTTTCGACGTAGCCGGCGTCGCTCGGCTTCTATGCCCGATTGAGGTAGCTGCCAGATGCCCTCCGCCGATGAGGATGAGGATGGTGATCATCATGTCCTTGTAGCTGGCAAAATTAGGTTTGGGGCCCGCCGTTGCCTGGGGGCCCCGTATTGCGCTCGCCAAACGAGCGGAGCGGAAATTGGACGGCGCCGCCGGAGTGCGGCGTCATCGACCTGATGATCGCGGAACTGGCAGGGCGGACAAATGGCTTGACAGCGCACATCAGGCCCGAAGTTGTGCCTCTCGAACTCTCGGCCCGTGCGATAGCCACCACGCTACAATGAAGGATTCGAAATGAACAAACGCATCCGTTCCACCACGATCCTTTGCGTGCGCCGGGACGGCAAAGTCGTCATGGCCGGTGACGGGCAGGTCACCATGGGTTCGGAAGTTCTCAAGGGATCGGCCAACAAGCTCCGCAGGCTCTACAAGGAGAAAATCCTCGCCGGGTTCGCCGGGGCCACGGCGGACGCATTCGCGCTTTTCTCGCGCTTCGAAGCCAAGCTTGAACAGCACAACGGAAACCTGCCCCGGTCGGTGGTCGAACTCGCCAAGGATTGGCGCACCGACAAGGTGCTGCGGCATCTGGAAGCGCTGCTGCTCGTCGCCGACCTCAACAATACCTACCTGCTCGGCGGCAACGGCGACGTGATCGAGCCCGACGAGGCAGTGGCGGCGATCGGGTCCGGTGCGGGCTACGCCAAGTCGGCCGCCGTCGCGCTGTTACAGAACACCGAACTCGACGCGCGTGCGATCGTCGAGAAGTCGATGGAAATCGCGGGCCGGATCTGCATCTTCACCAACCAGAACGTTCGCTACGAGGAACTCTGAGATGGTGATCTACCTTCCCTCGCAGTCCGACAAGGACGCGCCACTCCTCGACGAGTTGACTCCGCGCGAGATCGTGCAGGAGCTCGATAAATACGTCATCGGCCAGGCCGACGCCAAGCGCGCCGTCGCGATCGCGCTCCGCAACCGGATTCGCCGCCAGCGCCTCGAGCCCGACATGGCCGAAGAGGTGATGCCGAAAAACATCCTCATGATCGGGCCTACCGGATGCGGCAAGACCGAAATCGCACGCAGGCTCGCCAAGCTCGCCAATTCTCCGTTTTTGAAGGTCGAGGCGAGCAAGTTCACCGAAGTGGGTTACGTCGGCCGCGATGTCGATTCGATGATTCGCGACCTCGTCGAAATCTCGATCGACATGGTTCGCGAAGAGAAGCTCGACGAAGTGGCCGACCGCGCCGAACGCAACGCCGAGGAACGCCTCCTCGACCTGCTGATGCCCGCTCAACCCGAGCCTTCCGATTCGCTCGAGCGGACCCGCGACAAGCTCCGTGAACGTCTCCGCTCGGGCAAGCTCGACGATCGCATGGTCGAGGTAGATGTTCGCGAGCGCGGCCCGATGATCGAGTTCGCCGGCAACATGGGCATGGAAGACATGGACATCAACCTGAAGGACATCCTTCCCGGGTTGTTGGCCCAGCGCTCCCGCAAGCGCAAGATGCGCGTGGCCGAGGCGTTCGAATACCTGGTCCAAGAAGAGGAGCAAAAGCTCATCGACATGGATCAGGTGACCCGCATCGCGATCGAACGTGTGGAGCGCAACGGCATCATCTTTCTCGACGAAGTGGACAAGATCGCCGGGCGCGAAGGTGGGCACGGTCCGGACGTGAGCCGCGAGGGCGTGCAGCGCGACATCCTGCCGATCGTCGAAGGCACCACGATCAACACTCGCTACGGATTCGTCCGCACCGATCACATTCTATTCATTGCCGCGGGTGCGTTCCATGTCTCCAAGCCCTCGGACCTGATCCCCGAGCTCCAGGGGCGCTTCCCGATCCGCGTGGAACTCCGGCCGCTTACCGAAGCTGACTTCATCCGCATCCTCCAGGAACCAAAGAACGCGCTCGTCAAGCAATATCAGGCGCTGCTCGAGACCGAGGGCATCAAACTGGTTTTCCAGGAAGACGCAATCGGAGAGGTGGCCAAGATCGCGGCGTCGGTGAACAAAGAGATGGAAAACATCGGCGCGCGCCGTCTCCACACCATCATGGAAAAGGTGGTGGAGCAGATTTCGTTCGACGGTCCGGATCTCAAGAAGAAGAACATCAAGATCGACGCGGCGTACGTGCGCGCTCAGTTGGACGAGATCGTGAAGGATCAGGATCTCAGCCGTTACATCCTCTAAGCGGTGCGCCGAACTCTCGTCCCCATCGCCGCGTTGTTCGCCGCCGGGTGCGGATACGTGGGCGATCCACTTCCGCCCGCACTGAACATCCCTCTGCCCGTACCGGCACTACGCGCCGTGCAGATCGGACCGAAAGCGCGCATCGGATTCGAGATTCCCGCGCTCACGACAGACGCGGTGGGAATCCGCCGGGTGGCGGACGTCGAACTGCTGGCGGGGGCCGATCGTGTGGCGGTTGAGGCGCGCCAACCCGGACCCGCCGAAGCCGAATGGGATGTCCGCGAAAGGGTCGGCCAACGTGTCGAATTCAAGGTTCGGACTCAATCGCTCAAAGGCAAATGGTCGGACTGGTCGCCAGTCGCGGCGCTCGACATCGTCGATCCGGTCGCCCTGCCCGCCAACGTGAAAGCGGAACCTCATCCGGAAGGCATCCGCATCTCATGGAACGTTCCCGAAGGACACTCGGTCACGATTCGCAAAAAAAGCGTGGACGCCTGGACCGAAGCCGCCACGGTCAGCGGACGGGAATGGATCGACAAAACGATCCAGCCTGGGCAACAGGCGGCTTTCGTACTCGAGGCGATTCATCCGGGCGGCGCACGGAGCGAGGCTTCCCCCGAGATCACGGCCGTCGCGCGTGACATCTTCCCGCCGTCCGCGCCCGCTGGACTCACCGCCGTCGCCGGAATCGGCACCATCGAACTCGCCTGGGACCGGAGTCCGGAGCCCGATGTCGCGGGCTATCGCGTTTTCCGCGCCACGGGCGATGCGGCGCCCGCTCCAGCAGGGGAATTGACGCGCGCGGCCTCCTTCAGCGACCGGGAGGTAAAGGCCGGCCTAACCTATCGCTATACCGTCTCCGCTGTCGATGAGAGTGGGAATACGAGCGCGCCCTCGCAGCCGGTGACGGTGCAGGCGCCCTGAACACGATAAACTGGGGAAGTCATGAAGTTTTTTCTCGATACAGCGAATCTGGATGAATTGCGCAAGGGAGCGGACTGGGGCATCGTCGACGGCGTCACGACCAACCCCAGCCTCATCGCCAAGGAAGGCATTCCGCTCGAGGAGCGGATTCGCCAGATCTGCGCCATCGTCGATGGCGATATCAGCGCCGAAGTGGTCTCGACGAAGTTCGAAGAGATGGTGCCCGAAGCGCGGAAACTGGCTGCGATCCACAAAAACATCGTCGTGAAGGTGCCGCTCACCCGCGATGGCATCAAAACGACCGCGAAGTTGAGCAAGGAAGGCATCCGCTTCAATGTCACGTTGTGCTTCTCGTCCGGACAGGCGATTCTCGCCGCCAAGGCCGGCGCCACCTACGTCAGCCCGTTCGTCGGCCGTCTCGACGACATCGCGCAGGATGGCATGACGCTCATCTCCGACATCTGCCAGATTTATCGCAACTACGGTTTCAAGACGGAAGTGCTCGCCGCGTCGCTGCGGTCGCCGTTGCACGTGGCGCAGGCCGCGCTGGCCGGCGCGCATGTCGGAACACTTCCTTTCAAGGTGCTCGACATGCTGTTCAATCATCCGCTCACCGATAAGGGACTCGACCAGTTCCTGAAGGATTACGCGAAGGCTTTCCAGGAGGTTGGCACCCGATAGCGTCTGGCGCGCCCCGCCGAGGGCGAAACGGGTTCGACGATGTGGTCCGACAACCGCTTGCTGGCATTGCTGGCGCTATTGGCTTGCCTGTTGATCGCCGCCGCGGTGAAGATCGTGCTGAAGATCCGGATCTCGCCCGCCGATCGGGAGCGCCGCCGCCGCCTCATGCTCAGCGCGAGCGGACGCCTGCATTCAGGGGTACTGAGCGACGTTCAGGATAACCTCATCCACTTCAACTACGAGTTGCACGGCGTCTCCTACGAATGCTCGCAGGACATCTCCACGCTACGCGAGCTGGTGCCCGCCGATTCGTCGCGGATCGCCGGGCCGGTGACGTTGAAGTACTTTGTTCGCAACCCCGGCAACTCGATCGTCATCAGTGAAAAGTGGTCCGGTCTTCGAATCCGCGACGCCGCGCCGGACATCCCAGTTTCGAAAGGACAATCAGCGAATGAAGAAATTGCTTAGCACCGCGATGCTCGCCATCGCCCTCACCAGCGGCGCCGTCATGGCAGCCGACCTGAAGCCGAAGACCATCATTCACGTGATCAACGTGAAATGGAAAAAAGAGGCCACCAAGGAGCAGATCCAGAAGGCAATCGACGGGCTCGACGCGGTCGCGAAAGCCTATCCGGGGCTTACCCGCGTCTGGACGAAAACGTTCAAGCTCCAACTCGAACAGTTCGACCAGGTGATTGTCATGGAGTTCGCCAGCAAAGAGGCGTTCGACAAGTACTCGGGCAGCGACGCTCAGAAGGAATGGTACAAGGTCTACCTGCCGATCCGGCAGGAGAGCCGCACCAACGACATCACGAACTAACGGTATCGGGGCCGGCCTCGGAAAACCGGCCCCTCGTTTCCGCCCGGTTGGCCCGCTCGGCTAGACGGCCGCGGCCATCTCCATCGGACGGCTGACATTTTCCGCCTGCAGGCCCTTCGGGCCCTGCTTGACCACGAACTCCACTTCGGAGCCGTTATCTAGGGTACGGTAACCCTGCATCTCGATCGCGCTGAAGTGCACGAAGACGTCTTCGCCGGTGGATCGCTGGATGAATCCATATCCCTTGGCGTTGTTGAACCACTTGACGGTACCTTTTTCTTTCACTACTTCCTCTCCTAAAACACGAGTCCTTCTTCTAGAGGTGGCCCGATCGATCACCATGCCGCCGCGAAGGTCCGCCGCAAACACAAAAGGCCACGGGTCCTAGGACTCGCAGCCGTACTTTGAAAACGATGGCACCATGCGACACATGCACAGCCATGGTAGGCTGTTAATGCATTCTCGCAGATCGTTGCGCTACGGTCAAGGGATATGTAGTGCGATTTCCATGGAGCATACCATTACTCGTAGGGGCTTCGTCGCTGGCGCCGGATTGACGGCGTCGTCGTACCTGCGAACGAGGGGGTCGAATGACCGCGTCCGCGTCGCCTTGGTCGGGGTCGGCGCCAGGGGCCGTTTCCTGATCGAGGACTCGATGCCCTTGTCACGCGGCGTCAACTTCGAGTTCACAACCGTCTGCGATTTATGGTCGCGAAATCGCGAGCGCGCGGCGGAGATGGTCCGCCAAGGCTCTGGCATCGCGCCCAAGCAGGTGCAATATCTCGAACAGGTTCTGAGCGACAAGGAGATCGACGGCGTCGTGATCGCGACACCCGATTTCGCGCATTCCCTCCTGCTGACCGAGGCCGTCAAGGCGGGCAAGGATGTCTACTGCGAAAAGCCGATGGGCAACGTGCTGCGCGAAGTCAGGGAAGCCTACCGCACGGTCAAGGCGTCTCGCCAGATCGTGCAAATAGGAACGCAGGACTTCAGCGTGGGCAACTACCATGCGGTCCGTGACCTCATCCGTTCCGGCAAGTTGGGACGCGTCACCCGGGTGGCGGTCGAGGCCAACTTCAATGGACAGCGCTGGCGTGGCGTCCCTGACGTGAACGTGATCCGCCGCGAAGAGACCGACTGGAACGCCTGGTTGCTCGGGCGCGCCCCCCGGCCGTTCGATCCACGAGTCTATTTTGAGTTCCGCCTCTATCGGGAATTCTCGAGCGGCATTCCGGATCAATGGATGAGCCACTACGTGGCCGGCGCGGCCTTTGCCATGTCGGACATGTTCCCGTCGAGCGCTGCGGCCGAGGGAGGGGTGCTCCTCTATCCGGATGGGCGGGAGACCTCCGATAC
>CADECY010000007.1:155660-156920 GCA_902825945.1 uncultured Acidobacteriota bacterium | reverse complement strand
CGCGAAGGGTACCGCGGCCGAGGGCGTCTTCAAAGCCGCCACCGATCTCGGCGATGGACTCGCCAAGGATACGGACGACTACCGCCAAAAGAAGCTCTTCGATTTCGGCTGGAGCGATCCCACCAAGGTCGAGGTGCATGACGGCGCAAAGGCGATCACCGTCACCAAAACCAAGGACGAAAAGACGGGCGACAAGTGGCACGACGCGAACAAGAAAGAGATGGACGCCACTTCCGTCCAGAACTTGATCGACAAGTTGCGCGAGCTCAAGGCCTCGAAGTTCGCGGACGCGGGCTTCACCAGCGCCGTCTTCGATGCCACCGTCGTGTCGAACGACGGCAAGCGCACCGAGAAGGTGCTCGTTTCGCAAACGGGCGACAACTACTTCGCCAAGCGTGACAACGAACCGGCCACCTATCAGATCGAAAAGCAGACGTTCGAGGATCTGAAGAAGGCCGCTGGTGACGTCAAGGAACCTCCGCCTCCTTCGGCCAAGAAAGACGAGAAGAAGAAGTAGGAGCCGTGAACGCGCTCCTCACCGATCTTTACGAATTGACCATGGCGGCAGGATTCACCGCCGCCGGAAAGACCGGTGAGATCGCGACGTTCGAACTCTTCGTCCGCCGCCTGCCCGCCAACCGCAACTATCTCCTCGCCGCCGGACTCGCGCAGGCGGTGGACTACCTGCTGAATCTCCGCTTCCGCCCCGAGGAGATCGCCTACCTTCGCTCGCTCCCGCAGTTCCAACTCGCGCCCGCCGGGTTCTGGAAGTTGCTGGAAGAGTTCCGCTTCACCGGCGATGTCTTCGCCGTACCTGAAGGCACGCCAATGTTCGGTGGCGAGCCGATCCTCACCGTCCGCGCGCCGATTGTCGAAGCCCAGATCGTCGAGACCTATCTGATCGCGGCGATCAGCTTTCAGACGATGATCGCGTCGAAAGCCGCGCGCGTACTCGCCGCCGCCGGAGGCCGCTCCGTCTCCGAGTTCGGCACGCGCCGCGCGCATTCCCCCGAAGCCGGAGTCCTCGCGGCGCGCGCCGCCTATCTCGGCGGCTGCTCGGGCACTTCGAACGTAGAAGCCGGATTCCGTTTCGGCATCCCCGTGCAGGGCACCTCCGCTCATTCCTGGGTCCAGTCGTTCGCCAGTGAAACCGAAGCCTTCCGCCGCCTGCAGGCGCTGCTCGGCGAGCGCACCGTCCACCTTGTCGACACCTACGATACGCGCGAAGGCACGCGCCGCGCCGCTTCGCTCGGCCAGCCG
>CADECY010000007.1:129984-155560 GCA_902825945.1 uncultured Acidobacteriota bacterium | reverse complement strand
ACGCGCTACACGGCCAAGTTCAGCCCCGGCAAGCACACCTATCCAGGCGCGAAGCAGGTGTTCCGCTTCGAGGATCATGACGTGATCGCGCGTCACAGCGAATGTCCCTGCGATCACACGCCGCTGCCGGCGCCCTTACTCCGGCCCGTGATCCTGCATGGGCAACTCGTGGAACCGCTCCCCTCGCTTGCCGAGTCACGCCAGCGTGCGGCGGCTTCGATCGCGAAACTCCCTCCCGCGATCCGTTCGCTCGACGCTTCGCCCGAACCCTACCTCGTCGAATACAGCCCCGCGCTCGAACAACTTCTCGAGGAGGTCCGGCATGCGGACCGTGTTCTTTGACATCGACACCCAGATCGACTTCCTCTTCCCCACCGGAGCCCTCTACGTCCCCGGCGCGGAGACGATTGTTGCCAACATCGCCCGGCTGAATCGCCACGCCTCGGCCAGCGGCATCCCGCTCGTTTCCACCATGGATGCGCACTCCGAGAACGATCCCGAGTTCGTCTGGTACCGCCCCCACTGCGTCGTGGGAACCGTGGGTCAAAAGAAACCGGAATCGACACTGGTCCCGAATCAAATCATCCTTCCCAAGCAGCACTTCGATTGCTTCACCGCGCCCGAACTTCCCGGAATACTCGAACGGCTTCAGGCGGACCGCTATGTGGTCTACGGCGTGGTCACCGAAATCTGTGTTCGCTACGCCGCGCTCGGCCTGCTGAAGACGGGGAAACCGGTCGCGCTCGTCGAGGATGCGGTGCGTCACCTCTTCCCGGACCGCCGCGACCAGTTCCTCGCCGAATTCACCGCCGCTGGCGGCACCTTCACGCGGATGGAACTCGAAACCCGCTAAGCTCGTATTGCTAACGTGGGCCCAACCGCGCTTCCTTCCACCGGTGCGTCCTTCCGCGAAGCCGTCTGGATCGCGTTGGGATCGTTGCGCGCGAGCAAACTCCGCAGCTTCCTCACCCTGCTTGGCATCATCCTCGCGACCACCACTCTGATTTCGGTCATGTCGGTGATTCACGGCATGGACCTCTATATCGCCCAGAACGTCTCCGACATGGGCGCCGACGGCTTCCGAATCGTGCGTATGGCCTTCATCGGCGATTGGGACCCCAAGAAGTTTCTCGAACTGTCGCGCAAGAATCCGCAACTGCGCCGCGACGAGTACGATTTCCTCAAAGAGCGCGCCCGAACCGTTCGCGACATCGGCATGCAGAATTTTCGCCGTGTCACCGCCACCAACGAGGGCGACAAACTGGACGGTGTCCAACTCCGCGGCTGCACGCCAAACATGGCCGGAATCACGAACACGCAGATCGAACTCGGCCGCTACTTCACCGACACCGAGAACCAGCGTCACATCGCCGTCGCCTTCATCGGGCCGGACCTCAAGGAAGCCTTCTTCCCGAACATCGATCCCGTGGGCAAACAGCTCAAGATCGACGGCCGCCCGTTCACCGTCGTTGGTGTCGCAAAGAAGCAGGGCAGCGTTTTCGGCAACTCGCTCGACAACTTCGCGATGATCCCGATCGAGACCGCGTTCAAGATCTACGGCTCGCGCGAAGGGCTCGGCTACATGGCGGTCGCATTGTCGCGGAATCATCTCTTCCAGGCGCAAGACGAGATCCGGATGTTGCTCCGCGCCTATCGTCACCTGCGTCCGGGCCAGGACGACAACTTCGCGATCGTCTCCTCGGACTCGCTGCTCGGCGCCTGGGACAAGATGACCGGCGCCATCGCTGCCACCGCCATCGCCGTTGTCAGCGTCTTCATGGTCGTCGGCGGAGTGGTGATCATGAACATCATGCTCGCCGTCGTCACCGAACGGACCCACGAAGTCGGCATCCGCAAGGCCGTCGGCGCACGCCGTGCCGACATCCTGAAGCAGTTCCTCGTCGAATCGGCGACACTCTCGGCCACCGGCGGATTGATCGGGGTGACGATCGCCGCGCTGGTCTCGATTCTCGTTCGCAACGTCACCCCGGTTCCGATGGCGATGCCGCTCACCGCGATCTTGCTCGGCGTCGGACTCTCGACCGTCGTCGGGCTCTTCTTCGGCATCTATCCCGCCAAACGCGCCGCGATGCTCGACCCGATCGAAGCCCTGAGGGCCGAACGATGATCTCGACGATCTCGAACATCTCGCTCGCTCTCGGCACTCTGCGCCAACACAAGCTCCGCGCCGCGCTTACCGTGCTCGGCGTGGTGATCGGCACGGGCACCATCATCGGAGTCGGCTCGATCATCGCCGGACTCGACGGCGCCATCACAGGTATCCTCAAGAGCTTCGGCACCAACACGTTGATCGTCTTCAAATTCAAGGTCGGGCCGCGCTCCGGCAACCTCTCCGCCGACGAGCGGACCCGCAAGCCGCTCACCTACGACAACGCGATCCAGATCTCCGAGCGCTGCCCGAGCGTGAAACATGTCAGCCCGTATCTGTTTCCGAGCTGGAACATGATCCACAAGGCCCGGTTCAAGGGCAACGACGTCTATAAGATAGATATCGGCGGGACCGACGACCGATACGCGGGCAGCGGAAACGCCGAGATGAAGTTCGGACGGTTCTTCACCGATATCGAAAACAAACGCCGCCTGCCGGTGGTCGTGATCGGCGAGGACGCGTATCGCGCTCTCTTTCCGAACGTCGATCCGGTCGGCAAATGGATCGACCTCGACGGCCATCAGTTCGAAGTCATCGGCGTCATGTCGCGCCCGTCCGCGAGTTTCCCGGGTTCGCAGGACAATCGCTTCCTGCTGCCGTATTTCACGATGCGCAAGATGTTCCCGAACGCGGTCGAACATATGCTGGTGGTGATCGCCGAGGACGGCAAGATGGCGGTGGCGGCGGACGAGGTCAGGGGAGTGCTGCGGCAGGAACGCCGCATCCCCTACGACAAGCCCGATACCTTCGCCATCTCGACCGCCGAGCAGATGATCGACGACTTCCGCAAGATCACCTCCACGGTCGCGATCGTCATGGTGGTCCTGAGTTCGATCGGACTGCTGGTTGGCGGCATCGGCGTGATGAACATCATGCTGGTCTCTGTCACCGAGCGGACCAAAGAGATCGGAGTCCGCAAAGCGATTGGCGCACGCCGCCAGGACATCGTCTTCCAGTTTCTGACCGAAGCCGTCGTGCTGACCGCGGCCGGCGGATTGCTCGGGATGCTACTCGGCTGGGGAATCTCGACCATCGCCCGTATCGTCTTCCCCACGCTGCCGACCGCCGTGCCGTTGTGGGCTGCGGCTCTCGGTGTGATCGTGTCGGTTGGCGTGGGGCTCTTCTTCGGAATCTGGCCGGCGAGTAAGGCCGCGCGGTTGGATCCGGTCGAAGCGCTTCGGTACGAATGACCCGAAGCGGGACCACCTACTTCTCGTTCACCCACCGGACCATCGCCCGCGTCACCAGATCCGCCTGATCCCAGTGCGCCCAGTGCCCGGCATTCGGAATCGTCACGAGCGTGTAGGCGTTATCGATCCATCGCCAGGCGCCATCGAGGGCGCCCGGCAGCAACGCTCGATCTCTCATCCCATGAAACTGAAGAACCGGTGCCTTCACATGCACGGGTTCGTCCGCGGGCGCCGCGTATGGCTCCCGGGGATAGTTCCGCTTGTAGTAGGCGAGCATCGCTTCGAAGCTCGACCGCCGATAGGCTTCGATGTAGCGATCGCGCGCATCCGCCGGAACGAGTTCGGCGAGCTTCTCGGCGCTGAGCGATTCGTGCGCATCCGGCTTCTGAAAATTCCGCGCGTAGGCGCTGCTCTTCTGCTGTTCCGGGTTGCTCGCCAACTCGCGCGCGAGCCCGTGCGGATGGGGCAGGTTCACGATGATCAGCCGATCGACCATCGCTGGCACGTGCATCGCCAACTGCCATGCGATCGCGCCTCCCCAATCGTGCCCCACGACGATCGCGCGAGCGGCTCCCGCGTGCCGGATCACCGCGGCCGCGTCGGCCACCAGCAGCCGCATATCGTAGTTCTCGGTACCCACGGGCTTGTCCGAGAGATTGTAACCGCGCAAGTCCATCGCCGCGACGCGGTGGGTCTTCGACAAAGCGTCCATCTGATGGCGCCAGGAATACCAGAAGTCGGGAAATCCGTGGATCATCAATACCAACGGACCTTCGCCGAGCACGGCATAGTGGATCTTGACGCCGTTCGATTCGGCGTGGCGATGCTCGACCCGTTGATCGATATCGTTCACCGCGGCGGCCATCGCGGGCGCTGCTCCGATTCCCAACAACAAACCGAAATCCATGAGCCGCACCGCGCTCAGTCCCGCCGCTCGCCCCGGCAGACTTCGCATGGGCAGATCTTGCGGAAGTGATTCCACGAATAGATCCCGCTGCCATGGCCGTCGTTCCAGGCAACGCGGATCGCGTAGGAGCCCACCTCCTCGACGTCGAGCATCTTCAGGGCCGGCTTGTACATCTGGAACGGCGACGGGTCGGGCTTGGAGTAGTTGGTTCGCTGGGGCTCGGTGCCGTGCGCTCCGGTGCAGGATGCGCAGGGGCATTCATCGCGCAGCAGCTCGAGCGGATAGCTGCTGGTGTGGCCGTCCTTCCAGTCGATCTTGATGCCCTTCGATTTCGAGATGGCGATGTGGTCGGGCTCGGTGGCCAAGTTCGTCATGAGAGCCAAGTTCCAGTGTAGCCTCTACTGCTTACGTTCCACGTCGCGAACACCGGGAATTCGCCGCATCGAACTCATCACGCGTTCGAGTTGCTTCTTGTCCCGTACCTCCACCGCCATCTCGACGATCGCCGCGTCGCCGCCGCGCTCCTCGTCCGCGCGGGCCTCGAGGCTTCGGATGTTCGAGTTCTCATGAAACAGAATCTGCGTCAGTTGATTCAGTACGCCCGGCCGGTCTTCCGAATAGACGATGATGTGGACCTCGAACGCTTCGTTCACCGCGCGGGCCCACTCGACATCGATCCGCCGTTCCGATTCGTAGATCAGGCTCACCACGTTGTGGCACGAAGTCGCATGCACCGCGACACCCTTGCCGCGCGTGATGTAGCCGATGATCGGTTCGCCCCGAATCGGATTGCAGCACTTGGCGCGATACGTCATGATGTCGTCCACGCCCTTGACGCGGATCACCAGATCCTTGTCGTCCACCGGCGGCGTGTAGGGCACGGGTGCTTGCGCCGCGGCGCCTTCCGCCGGTTGCGCGGCGGACGCCGTTTCCGGCAAGAACTTGCTCAGGATCTGCCGTGCCGAAAACTTCCCATATCCGAGCGAAGCATGCAGATCGTCGAGCTTGGTGCAGCCGTGATCGGAACAGATCTTGTCCCACTCTTCACGTGTGATTTTCGACAGCGAAACGCCCAGCCGGCGCGCTTCGCGCTCGATCGACTTGACGCCGATCTCGACCGCCTTCTCGCGCTCGGTGGCCTTGATCACCTGCCGGATCTTGTTCCGCGCGCGGGATGTCTTGACGATGCTCAGCCAGTCCTTGCTCGGCTCGTGCGCGCTCTGCGTGAGAATCTCGACTACATCGCCGTTGCGGAGCGCCGTTCGCAGCGGAACGATCCGGCCGTTGACCTTCGCGCCTACGCAGTGATGGCCGACATCGGTGTGGATCGCATACGCGAAGTCGATCGGCGAGGCATCGCGCGGCAGGATGATTACGCGGCCCTTCGGAGTGAAGCAATAGACCTCTTCCTGGTAGAGATCCACCTTGAAGGTGTTGATGAACTCGCCCGGGTCGCGCATCTCGCGCTGCCATTCCACCAGTTGGCGCAACCAGGCGATGCGCTGATCATCCTCGTCAGGGCCGCGCCGCCCCTCCTTGTACTTCCAGTGCGCGGCGATGCCCTCTTCGGCAATGCGGTGCATCTCTTCGGTCCGGATCTGGACCTCGAAGGAAAGTCCACCGGGCCCGATCACCGAGGTGTGCAGCGACTGATAGAGATTCGGCCGCGGAATCGCGATGAAATCCTTGATGCGCCCTGGAATCGGATGCCACTCGTTGTGGATCACCCCGAGCGCGGCGTAGCAGTTCTTCACCGAGTCGGTGACGATGCGCAGGCCCATCAGATCGTAGACTTGTTCGAGTCCGATCTTCTGCCGCTTGAGCTTCTGGTAAACCGAGTAGACACGCTTGATCCGGCCTTCGGTCCGTGCTGGAATCCCCTCCCGCGCCAGCTTGAGCGCGAGCGTCTGCTTCATCTCGCTGAACGACTCCTCGCTCGACAGCCGCCGCGATTCGAGCTGCTTGGCCAGTTCGGCTGCTTCTTCTGGCTCCGCGTAGCGGAACGCGAGATCCTCGAGTTCTCCGCGGACTTTGCCCATTCCCAGCCGGTGCGCGATCGGTGCATACAGCTCGAGCGTCTCTTGCGCGATCCGCTGCTGCTTGTCGCGCGGGAGCGCGTCGAGCGTGCGCATGTTGTGGAGCCGGTCCGCCAGTTTCACCAGAATCACGCGCAGATCGCTCACCATCGCCAGCAGCATCTTCCGGACGCTCTCGGCCTGCCGGTCCTCGCGCGAATAGAGATGGACCTTGCTCAGCTTGGTGACGCCATCGACGCAGTGCGCGACGTCGCTGCCGAACAGCTTCCGGATATCCTCGAGCTTGGCCGGCGTGTCCTCGATCGTGTCGTGCAGAAGGCCCGTCTGCATCGCCACCATGTCGAGGTTCATCTCGGCCAGGATGTGCGCCACGCACACCGGGTGGATCACGTAGGGATCACCGGACGTTCGCATTTGCCCGTTGTGATATTTGCAGGCGAAGTCGTAGGCCTGCCGCAGGGGCGTCAGGTCTTCGTTCGGCCGAAGCTGGCGAATCTTGGCTTCGAGTTCGTCATAGAGTGCACCAGCGGTGGCGACGGAAGTGGATGCTTCCGAGGTCATACTCCAGTGTATCGTGGATAGAACATGAATCGAATGTTGATGGCCGCCCTGATCGCGGCATCGGGCCATGCGCAGGTTGGTCCGGACGGGCCCGATCCGAACGCCTCGATCGAATGGGTGAACGTTCCGAAGGCGGGGACGCTGCCCAAAGGGGTTTCGCATCACACCTACTCGAGTGCTTCGATGAAGCGTGAAATCGGCTATTTGATCTATTTGCCCGATGCCTATGCCTCCGAGCCGTCGCGCCGATTTCCGGTGATCTACAATCTCCACGGCGCCGGCGGCAATGAACGGCACGGACAACTGGCGGCCGCGATCTTGCACGAAGGAATCGGCGCCAAGCGCTGGCCGCCCATGATCATGGTGATGCCGAACGGCGGCAAATACACGTTCTACAAGGACTCCGCGGATGGCCGCTACATGGGCGAAACCACGATCATTCGCGAACTGATTCCGCATATCGATTCGTCCTATCGCACCATCGCCACGCGGCACGGGCGCGCGATCGAAGGCTTCTCGATGGGCGGCCGCGGTGCTACGCGCCTCGCCATCAAGTATCCGGAGATGTTCTGCTCGTTGTTCAACCAGGCGGGCAATGTCTATCACATCGCGAACATGTTCGATCCGTCACAACCCCGCAAATATCCGAACAACTACCTCGGGAGGGACAGGGCTCGCTACATCGACAACGATACCTTCCTGCTGCTCGAGAAGAACTTGGCCGGCATCAAGGGCCGCCTGCGGATTCAGGTCGCTTGCGGAACCAAGGACGACGGACATCTGGCCACGGTCCGCGAGTTTCACGAAGCGCTCGTGAAGGCGGGGGTCGACCACACCTACATCGAGATGGAAGGGCTCGCGCACAAGGAGGACGAGATGCTCGAGCGTTACCGGCCGGTGTGGTTCGACTATCACGCGGAGTCGTTCCGGCGGGCGGCACGCTAGGCTCGATGCGGGCGCTGATCATCTGCCCGGAAGCCCCGTATCCATTGCGCGGCGGCGGGTCGATGCGGACGGCCGCGATGCTGGGCTATCTAGCGCGGCGCTACGAAACGGACGCGATCTTCTTTCGCGAGCCGGACATGCCGGATCCGCGCGGAGCGCTCCCCTCCGGGCTGGTTGCCGATTCGATGTTGATCGAGTTGCCGCGGCACTCGAAATCTCCGCTCGCGCGGATTTCGCGCAATGCCATCCGCGCCGCGCGCCAGGTTCCGCCGCTAGAGGATCGTTTCTCGGGATTCGAGTGCGAGATCGGCGCGTTCGCCTCGCGCCGGCAGTACGGCCTGTGCATGCTCGAACATTTCTGGACCGCCTCGTATGCGGACATTCTTCGTCCGAATGTGGGGCGTTTGATGCTCAACCTGCACAATGTCGAGTCAGAGTTGCATCAGCGTTGGTCCCAAACGGCACACTGGCCTGTCAGTGCCTTGCACAGGCGCTTCGCTCGGGCCGCGGCGGAGATGGAACGCGAATTGCTCCCGAAGTTCGACATAGTTCTTGCCCCCGCGCCCGCAGGCAACGCGCACGTCTACCCAAACACGATCCCGCGTCGCGATCCCGGGAATCCGGCCAAGCAGCACCGCCTCGTCTTCTCGGCGAACTTCGACTACCAGCCGAACCGCGAAGGAGTAGAATGGTTCGCGTGCAACGTCTGGCCGCGATTGAGCGACCGGTATCCCGGCTCGAGCTGGCTGCTCGCCGGGCGTAATCCGCCGCCCATCGACAAAATCCCACGGGCCGAAGCGACCGGCGAGGTGGACGACACGCTACCTTCCATCGCTACCTCGCAAGTGGCGATCGTGCCGATTCTCTCTGGTTCCGGAACGCGGGTGAAGATCCTGGAGGCGTGGATGGCCGCGGTCCCCATCGTCTCCACAACGCTTGGCGCGGAAGGCCTTCCGGCACGCGATGGTGAGCACTTGCTCATCGCGGATGACCCCGCCGGCTTCGAACGTGCGATCGCGGCGATACTCGACGATTCGACCCTGGCAAGTCATCTCGCCTCCCAGGGGCGCCGGATGTTTCTCGAGTATTTTACATGGGAGGCGGGTTGGAAAATCTTGGAATCGCTGGGTGTTTGAATATACTGGAAGAACGTGATGCGCTTTTCTGTCGACGCGCACGCCCTTGGGCGAAACCTGACGGGGAATGAGGTCTACGTCCGGAACCTGTTGAGCAACTTCGCCGTGCTCGACAAGGGCTCCGAGTTCGTGACCTATGTCTCCGAACCCGGTGCCTTGGAAATGGTGCCGGACCGCTTCACGACTCGTTACGTGTCGCCGAACCCGTTTCGCCGTTTGGGCGTCGATCTATCTCTCCGGGTCCGCCAGGACCGGCCTGACCTGCTTCATGTCCAATACACGGCGCCGCTGGTCTGTTCCGCGCCGTTGGTCGCCACCGTGCACGACGTGAGCTTTCTCGACCGGCCCGAGTACTTCCCGCCCGCGCGCGTTTGGCAACTGCGAATGACCGTACAACGGACCGTGCGGCTCGCCGCGCGAGTCCTGACCCCGAGCGAGTTTTCAGCGCAGTGCATCCAGCGCGCCTATGGGCTCGACCCCGACAAGATCGTCGTAGTCCCGAACGGCGTGAGCCCTGTCTTTCGTCCCATGTCGCGCGAGGCGGCGCGAGAGAAAGTCCGCGAGCGGTTCCATCTCCGGAATCCTTACCTGTTGATGGTGGGTGACCTCCAGCCGCGCAAGAATCAGATCGGACTGATCCAGGCGTTCGAGCAACTCCTCCGTGCGCACCCGGAACTGCGCCACGATCTCGTGCTGACCGGTCAGGACAGTTGGTACGCATCCCGGGTCCGCGAGGCAGCATCGCGGAGCGCTGTGTCGGAGCGGATCCGCTTCACCGGCTTCGTGCCCGATTCCGAACTGGCGTTGCTCTACGGCGGTTGCGACCTATTCGTCTTTCCATCCTTCTATGAGGGATTCGGGCTGCCGATCGTCGAGGCGATGGCGTGCGGGCGCGCGGTCGCCTGTTCGAGCATCACCGCGACCGTGGAAGTGGCCGACGGCGCCGCGATCACATTCGATCCCGCCTCGCCCGCCCACATGATGCGCGCCATGCGTGATGTCCTGCGCGATTCGGACTTGCGCACGCGCATGGAACGTAAAGGCCTCCAGCGCGCGTCCGGATTTGAATGGAAAGACGCGGCGCGAAAGACGCTCGACGTCTACTACAGCGTTGCCGAGAGTGGACGCCGCGCCAAAACCGGCAGCTACAAGACGGCTGGCGCGCGTTCCTGAAGATGCGGATCGCCCTTTGCTCGCCCCTTCCGCCGGCGGCGAGCGGCATTGCCGATTATTCGGCCACTCTCCTGCCAGCGATGCGCGCTCATGCGAATGTCGAGATGGGTGGCCCGGGCGATATCGCGCTCTATCAGATCGGCAACAATCCCGATCACATCAATGCCTACGAAGCCGCGCTCGCCGAGCCCGGAATCGTGGTGCTGCACGAAGCGAATCTGCATCACCTGATCGCCGCGTTGACGATCAAACGCAACGATTGGGACGCTTACCTGCGCGAGTGCGAATTCGATGGCGGACCCGAGGCTCTGGCCTTCGCACGGCGCGTGCGTGCGCTCGAAATGGGTCCGGATTACGACGGTGTTCCGATGCTGCGCCGCCTGCTGAGCCGCACCCGCGGAGTGATCGCGCATTCCGATTTCGTGATTGAGCGCGCTCGTGCGGCCGGATTCACGGGACCCGCGGCGAAGATCCCGCACGGCGCCTGGATTCCCGATGTCGATCGCATGGCCTATCGCGCGCGGCTCGGCCTCGAGCACAACGACGTCCTCGTCGGTACGTTCGGGCATTTGAAGCCCTACAAGCGAATCGCGGAGTCGCTGCGAGCGTTCAAGCGCGTGTCGCGCAATGAGCCACGCGCCAAGATGATCCTCGCGGGCGAGCCTCATCCGGAGCTGAATGTCGAACACCTGATCGAGACCATGGGCTTGCGAGGAGCGGTCCGCGTGCTCGGACGGGTCGATGATATCAACGACTTCACCGGATATCTCGCTGCTTGCGACGTAGTGCTGAATCTCCGCTATCCGACCGTCGGCGAAACCAGTGGCACGCTGCTGCGCGCGCTCGGACTCGGCAAAGCGGTGCTCGTCTCCGATGTCGGCGCGTTCGGGGAGTTTCCCGAGGAGGCGTGCCTGAAGGTCCCGGTTTCGCACCAGGAAGAGCACGTCCTCAGCGAGTATCTGCAACTGCTGGTACAACGCCGCGATCTCGGTCACGCGCTCGGCGAACGGGCGCGCGAGTGGGTCCGCGCGGAGTGCAACTGGGACCGCGTCGCCCGGATGTACGTTTCCTTCTGCCGGAGCGTGGTGGAGTCGAAGCCTTGGACGCCGCCGCCCGAGAGTGAGCCGGCAGTGACGGAAGCGCCTTGCCTGCCGCCGGTCGAAACCGGGTACATCAAGTCCTGGAGCGTGACTCCTCAGGATCAACAGTACGTCGAAACGCATCTCACGCGCTTTGAAAAGACTCTCGCCATCACGCCGCCCGGTGGCCCCGGCGATCGCGTGCTCGAGATGGGCGCCTACCTGCAGATCACGCCGGCGCTGAAGACCCGGCTCGGATACGGCGAGGTGCGTGGCTGCTATTACGGACCAGCGGGCGGAATCGATCCGAAGCGCCGCACTTCAGCTTCCGGTGAAGAGTTCGCCTGCGACGTCGATCTCTTCGATGCGGAGAAGGATCGCTTCCCTTACGAGGACGGCTACTTCTCGACGGTGCTTTGCTGCGAGCTCCTCGAGCATCTCCCGTCTGACCCGATGTTCATGATGGTCGAGATCAACCGAATCCTGAAGGATGGCGGGCATGTTGTCATCACCACGCCGAACATATCGTCGCATCGCGCGATCGCCGCGATTCTGCAGGGTTACCATCCGGGGTTCTTCCCTGCCTACCTGAAGCCCGAAGCGGAAGCCAATGACGCGCGCCACAATCGCGAATACACGCCGCGGGAGATCTACCTGCTGCTCCATGATGCGGGATTCACGGTGACACTGCTCGACACGGGTCCGTTTCGCGATCTGCCGAAGCCTGAACTGCTTTGGGTGGAAGACGTGCTCGAACGCTACGGACTTCCGAAAGACCTTCGTGGTGATGGGATCTATGCGGTGGGCCAGAAGGCTGGGCCCGTGCGGCATCGCTATCCATCGTGGCTCTACGATTGATGCGGCATGTGTTGAGATAAGAAGATGGTTCTCCGGCGTCTCTTTCTCGGAGCGGCGGCCGCCGCATCCGCCCCCGCGCTTTCGAAAGACTCGATATCGGAAACGCTAGAGCGCGGCTGCAAGCAGCGGGGGATCCCATGCGTGGCCGCGATGGTGGCAGACGCCCAGGGAGTCCTGTACGAAGGCGCGTTCGGCACGCGCGATGCTCAGTCGGGCGTCAGGATCCAACTGGATTCGATCTTCGCCATCGCTTCGATGACCAAGGCGATCACCACCGCGGCGGCGCTGCAGTTGGTGGAACGGAAGAAGGTTGCGCTCGATGAACCAGCCGAGCGCCATCTTCCCGAACTCCGCGGGCGTCAGGTTCTCGCCGGGTTTCATCCCTCCACCGGCCGGCCACGATTGCGCCCCGCGAAGACTCCCATCACGCTCCGGCACCTGCTGACGCACACGTCTGGCCTCTGCTATTCGCTCTGGGACACCACGATGAAGCGCTGGGAAGCGCGGCCCTCGGGACCGTCGCCGTTGATCTTCGATCCGGGAACGCGCTGGCAATATGGCCAAGGCATCGACCTTGCCGGACGCCTGGTAGAGAATGTGAGCGGCACATCGCTCGAGGATTATTTCCAGGAGAACATCTTGCAGCCGCTCGGCATGACCGATACGAGCTTCCTCGTTCCCGCCGCGAAGTTCGACCGATTGGTAACCGGTTATCAACGCCAGGCGGACGGTACGATGACGCCGGCCGAGCGGAAGCTGCCCGAGCGGCCGCGATCGTTCAATGGCGGCGGCGGACTCTTCTCCACAGCGCCCGACTACATCCGCTTCATGCGCATGATCTTGAACAACGGTTCGGGTGTGCTGTCGCCGGAAAGTATCCAACTGATGCGCAGCAATCAAACCGGCAAGCTCCGCGCGGGCATTCTGAAGACGACCGCTCCTCTCGCTTCCGCCGACATGGATCTCCATCCCGGACACTTCGATAGCTTTACGCTCGGCTTCTTGCGCAACAATACGGCACACGAGGGCGGACGCGCCGCGGGCAGCCTCGCGTGGGCGGGCATTCACAATACCCATTTCTGGATCGATCCGGCAAGCGGCCGCTGCGCGGTGATCATGATGCAGTTCAAGCCGTTTGTCGACTCCCTCGCGGTAGGGCTCTTGAAAGAATTCGAGCGCGCCGCCTATCGCGCATGAGCGCCGGATATCTTCATCCAGCCGTCGAAGCGGAAGGTCTGCGCGTCCGCGTGCGCTTCGATCTCGAGAATCGCACCCACACGGCGTGGCGGCCTGATGGCGGCATTTGCGCGGGCACGCAGGTTTACGATCCGGAAACGGCGGCGTTCCTGTCAGAAGGGGAATGGACGAATCTGCCCGCGCGAATCGAACCGGGTGCCGCGGCTCCGCTCGAGCTCTCGATCGAGTTGCCGAAGGAAGACGGGCGCTACCATATCTACGCTTCGCCGCACGCTGACTCCGACGGATGGTTCCATCAGCTCGACTGGCCGTTTCTTGCGGTCGAAGCGCGGGTGACGCGGGGTGCGGCCGCGATCGATGGATTCGAAGTCACCACGCTCTCGCGGCTTCGGCGCAAGTCGCTTCCTGCGCGGGTGCGGACCCTGCTGATCCAGCCACTGCATTCGCTTTGGCGGAACCGGCGGCTGCTAGCGGCCCTGGTGCGGCGCGAGATTTCCGCGCGATATCGTGGATCGCTCGGCGGCGCCGGCTGGACCATCCTGCATCCCCTGCTGCTGATGCTTACCTACTTCTTCGTCTTCGGCGTCGTGATGGAGACGAGGTTCGGCAATGATCCGAGCCGCGCGGGATTCGTGCTCTACTTTCTGGCGGGCATGCTCCCCTGGCTCCCATTCAGTGAAGCGGTGGGCCGCGCGCCCGGCGTGATTCTCGAGAACCGGAATTTCGTCAAGAAGCTCGTCTTTCCGGTGGAGACGCTGCCCGCCAATCTCGCCGTCACCGGACTCGTCACGCAGGCCTTCGCTCTCCTCATATTCTTCGCGCTTCTCGCGGCCACGCGCGGAGCCCCGCCACTCACCGCGCTCTGGCTTCCCACGCTTGCGATTCCGCAGTTGATGCTGACACTCGGCTGCTGCTGGATGCTCGCGGCATGCGGCGTTTTCCTGCGCGACTTGGGTCAGGTGATCGGACTCTTCCTCACGCTGGTTTTTTTCCTGACACCGATTTGCTATCCGGAGTCGCAAGTGCCGGTTTGGGCGCGCGGAGTCCTGGAACAAAGCCCGGTATTCTTGTTGGTTCGCGGATATCGCGAGATCCTGCTCGAGGCGCGCGCGCCAGGCGCCGGTTCGCTCTTGGCGCTCTGGGCTGGCGCCTATGCGATCTGCGTTCTCGGGCACGCCGCCTTTTGGCGCCTGCGCCGTACGTTTGCCGACGTGCTCTAATCGCGTTATCCTGATGACGATGAAACGCCTGATCCTTCTGTTCCTGTTGACATGCGCGATGATGCTTGCGCAAGCACCCGGCGGCGAAATATTCGATGTTCGCAACGGCGACCAATCCGGCAAGCTGATGTTCAAGGACACCGAACTCGCTTTCGAATCACTCACTGACTCCAAGCACTCCCGCAACTGGAAGTATTCCGAAATTCGCGAAGTTTCGAAAAAGAAAAAGAACCTCCGCATCCGCCCCAACAAGGGCAGCACGTACGACTTCCAGTTCAAGGACAGCAAGCTGCGTGACCGCATCCATGACATGATCGCCAGCCGCGTGGTAGCGGCGCGTCAGGGCGCGAAGTAGTCCGGAAACAGGAACGCCAGCGGTGCCGCTGTGTCGATGCTGAACGATCAGCCGCGATGCGCACGGCTGGCCCAGACGAAGGTGTCCGACCGTGTCGGAGGCCTGATCTCGACGCTCATGATCGAGGAGTCCCCGAGTCTTGGCGTACCATCGCGCTCACCCGCCGATGGCGATCGCGTAATTCGTGAAAACGACGCGATCACCGGCGATGTCCTCCGGCTTGCTTTGCCAACCCCGTTTGGGTTTGGCATCGGCTTCCCGGTTGACCGGGAACAGTACCGCCCAGCGCGGCGTCTACAATCAATACTGTGACCCGAATTTCGGCCGCCGCGCTCCTGCTCGCGGTGCCGTTGTGCGCGCAAACGGCCATCTTTCCGCTGAAGAGCCTGCGCGCGGGCATGGTCGGCACGGGCAAGACCGTCTTCTCCGGCACCAAGATCGAAGAGTTCAAGGTCGAGATTCTCGGCGTCCTCGAAAACGCCGGACCCAAGCAGTCGATCATCCTCGGTCGCCTCTCCGGCGGTCCACTGGCGCATTCCGGCGTCATGCAAGGCATGAGCGGAAGCCCCGTCTACATTGACGGAAAGCTGGTGGGCGCCATCGCATCGGCGTTCCAGTTTTCGAAGGACCCGATCGCGGGAATCCGCCCCATCGAAGAGATGCTCCGTCAGGAACCCGCGCAGCGCCGAAGAGCGCAATTCGATCCGCGCGAGCCCCAACTCGCCGCGGGACTGCCGCCACGTGCCGAGTATCCGTTCGGAACTTCACGGCTGATCGAACTCGCCACGCCGTTGTCGATGAGTGGATTCACCGCGCGCACCGCCGGGCAATTCGCCCCACAGCTTCGCCAACTCGGGCTCGAACCCGCGCAAGGCACGCTAGGCGGCGGCGGACCGATGCGCAACGGAGATCCGAAGCTGGTCCAGCCCGGATCGATGATCAGCGTGCAGTTGATTTCGGGGGATCTCGCGATGGGCGCCGATGGCACGGTGACGCACGTGGATGGCGACAAGGTCTATGCGTTCGGTCACCGGTTTCTCGCGGTGGGCCCCGTCGAAATTCCGTTCGCACGATCAGAAGTGTTGACGCTGCTGCCAAACCTTTCCACTTCGTTCAAGATCTCATCAGGCCGCGAGTGGATGGGCTCCATCACGAACGACTACACCGCCGCGGTGGCCGGTAAGCTCGGTCATCGTGCATCGACGATTCCCGTCGCGATCACGATCGATGGCGAAGAACGCGCCAGCTACGACATGCAAATCGTGCGGGACCGCTTGATCACGCCGTTCCTGTTGCAGATGGCGACCTTCTCGGCCGTCGACGCCACCGAACGGATGCAAGGCGCATCGACGGTGACGGTGAAGGGGAAGATCGAATTCGCCGCGGCGCCGCCCGTCGCGATCGACACCATCTATTCGTCGGACGCGAACGTCGCATTGCTCGCCTCACTTTCCGGGTCGTTGCCAGTTGGCTACGCGCTGCAAAGTGGCTTTCCGGAATTCGACGTCAAGCGCGTGGCACTCGACCTGAAGACCACCACCGAGAAGCGCCAGTATCAGGTGGATGCCGTTTGGCCGGCGAAATCGCGAATCCGGCCGGGCGAGAGCGTCGACATCTTCGCGCAGTTCTCGGGCTCGGGTGGCAAGGAGATCTTGCGCAAGACCACATGGCGCGCGCCAGCCGGACTCACGCCGGGTCAGGTCAACCTCACCGTGACCGACGCGATGACGGCGAACCTAGTCGAGTATCAGCAAGTCTTGCTGCAGGCGCCAGGCACAGCCAAGCAGGTCCACGCGTTGCTCAACGGACTCAAACCGAACAACATCGCCACGCTGCGTGTCTGGCGGCCTGAGCCCGTGTTTCAAGTCCAGGGACACATCATGGCGGATCCGCCGCCTTCCGTTGCGCTCGTGCTGAAGCGGACTCCGGCGTTCACGTCCGGCGCTGCGACGGCGTGGGGTTCGAAAATCGGAGAGGCGGAGTTCCGGATCGACGGCGCGTCGATCAACGGATCCAAGTCCGCGGCAATCGAGGTGAAAGAGTGATCAAGCAACTGCTGGCGGCGGCCGGCGCTTGCGCCGCGATCTCGATGGCATCGAGTCCGGCATCGTGGGAGCTGAACACCTACCAGGATTTTTCGAAGGGCCGCTTCGAGAACTGCTCGCTGCGAAAGGATGGGCGCGTGCAACTTGGGCCCAAGCTCGAGCCCGTGTTCGACACAGGCCAGCAAGTGGTGTGGAGCATCGCGCGCGCCGCCGATGGAACCACCTACGCCGCGACCGGCCATAAAGGGCGCCTCTATCGCATCGACCGGTCCGGCAAAGGCGAACTCATCTGGACCTCCGACGAGCCTGAGATTTTCGCAGTGGCCGTGGATGGCGCGGGCCGCGTCTACGCGGGCACTTCGCCCAGCGGCAAGATCTATCGAATCGAAAACGGCAGGGCCGCTGAGTTCTTCAAGCCGGAGGCAAAGTTCATCTGGTCATTGGCCGTGGCGAAAGACGGTTCGATCTTCGCGGGTACAGGTGATGGCGGACGCATTTATCGCGTCACCGCGCCAGGCCAAGGCGAAGTCTACTATGAGACTGGACAGGCCCATGTGACAAGTCTCGCGTTCGATTCGCAAGGACGCTTGCTCGCGGGATCGGAACCGAATGGAATCCTCTATCGCGTCACCGCGAAGGATCGCGCGTTCGTCTTGCTCGATGCGAACTTCCCCGAGATCCGCGCGATTCTACCCGCGCCGGACGGTGCGATCTACGCCGCCGCGATGGGCGGTTCCGTGGGTAAGCAAAGCGCCGCGGCCGCCTCACAGCAGCAGTCCGGACAGCAGCCGGCGGGCAACACGCCGACGGTCACCACCACGATCACCGTGACGGACGAGGCTGCTCAGGCCGGACCCGATATCAAGCCGAAGCCGCCACAGCAGCCCCAATCCGGCACCCAGCCAGCGGCCGCGGCCACGGCGGCAGCAGGTACCGCGACATCGACGGTGGTCGAATACCCGGGGATGGACAAGTCCGCGATCCTGAAGATCCATCCGGACAACACGGTGGAGACGGTTTGGATCTCGAAGGAAGAGAACGCCTACGACATCTCGCTCGACGGCACATCGCTCCACATCGCCACCGACAACAACGGCCGGCTGTATCGACTCGAGGCCGATCGCAAGGTCTCGCTGATCGCCGAGACGCGAGAGACGGAAGTGACGCGGTTGCTGCCGGTGACGGGCGGAGTGGTGGTCGCGACCGGCGAACTTGGCAAGCTCATGCGCCTTCCCTCGGCAGACTCGGCGAAAGGCGAGTTCGAATCGCCGGTCCATGACGCCAACAACATTTCTCGCTGGGGACAGCTCTCGTGGCTCGCGGATTCATGTACGGGTTGCGCGGTCGCGATCCGCACGCGAAGCGGTAACTCGGCACGGCCCGACAAGACTTGGTCGGAATGGTCCGAGCCGCTGACTCGCGGGGACGGCGCGCAAATCGGGAGTCCGAACGCGCGCTACGTTCAATGGAAGGCCGAATTGACCGGTACCCCGGCTGCCGGACCCTCGCTCGATTCCGTGCGGCTGGCGTATCTGCCGCAGAACAACCCGCCGGTGGTGAAGAGCGTCACCGTTTCCGCGCAGGTCTCCGCCGCGACCTCGACAAAGACTCCCGCTGCGCAACCCACGGCTTCCTACTCGATCACCGTGACCGACACGGGCGAAACCACTTCATCCGCGGGCGGGACCGCGACCCAGCCGATCACGCGCGCCGCCAACGAACAACTCGTGATCACCTGGGCGGCGGAAGATCCCGACACCGACAAACTCACTTATTCGCTCCTCGTCAAGGGCGAGGGCGACTCCGCGTGGATACCACTCAAGCAGAACGTGCCCGAGGCCAACCATCTGCTCGATGCCGAGCAACTAGCCGACGGCCGCTACGTCTTCCGCGTGGTCGCCTCCGACAAAGCGATCAATCCGCCCGGTCAGGCCCGCGAGGCGGAACTGCTGAGCGCCCCGATCCTGATCGACCGGACTCCGCCCGTGGTCCGCGCGGTGCGCAACGGTGCGGAGATCCGGGTCGAGGCAACGGATGCGGGTTCGCCACTGCGGTTCGCGGAGTATTCGATCAACGCAGGTCCGTGGACTCCGCTTGCCGCGGCCGACGGTGTGATCGATTCGCGGCAGGAGAGCTTCACGGTTCCAGTGGATTCGGCGTCATCGGGTCCACGGGTGATTGCGATTCGGGTATACGATTCGGCGAACAACGCCGGCGTCTCGCGTGTCGCGGTGCAGTAACGGAATCTGATCGGAGCGTGCGCGCATCCCCGATCCCACCCTCGCCGTCAAGCCCGCCCTCATCGTTTGCCATCACGCCTAGCCAAACACCCGTTTGGACCGGGCGCGAACTCACGCCATCCACGCTCGCGTTCGCACCACAGCGCCGGAACCGCTTTCGCCGCGACACCTTTCTCAGACACCTGGGCGCATCCGATTCCGGTTATCGCGACTCACGCTACTCGCGCGGCCACATGGTCCCAGCCGCCGATAAATCCGGCGGACGGCGATGAGAGGCTCCTTTGTTGGCCGTCTGATCTACTTCAGCGAGGCCGCACCGGATCAGCGATCAACACCGGACGCGCGCCCACGCACGAACGTCCCGGACCCTGCGGCGCAAGATCGCCGATCGGGAACGCGAGATCAATCACGGAGGTGAGGAAGAAGGGAAGCGTCCCCGGCCGGCTCGCGGGCAGAGACTCAGCGCTCGCTCCGATCAGCCCGTTCGACTCCGCTTGCGAGATCGTCTCCAGCCGATCGGCCGGTTGCACCAGCAACGAAAGCCGCGCTCGCTGCTCCGCGTTGAGCAACTCCGGCAAATTCCGCCGAAACGACACCTCGCGCTCGGTGATCTGCCGCCGGTGCGCTTCAATCTCCCAGTACCGCATCCCGAGTTCGATTCCCGATGGCGCAGGCCGCGAGATCTCCGCTTCGATCTCCTGGTTCACTTCGCCCACTCGTGCCCGGCGCGCCGCGACGAAGTCCCGATGCCCCCGGACGGCGCCTCGGAGCGACTCGAGTTGTGCGGGCGAGAGGCCAAGATAGACGGCGAGCTCCGCCGGGACATCGTTGATGAGCACGATATCGGTCCAGCGGAACTCGTTCGTGCCATCGCGCTTCGGAATCAGGAACACCGCCCCGGCGAGCGGCACCAGCGGACTCAGTCGCGCCTGCTCGGCCAAGCCGCGCAGTGCCGCGCGCTGCTCGTCCTTAAGCACACGCAACTGTTGTTGATTCAGCTCGCGCAGCGATTCCGCGTAGCGCCGGCACTGCGACTCGATCTCCTGATAGCTCGCCCCGAGCGCGCCCGGGTCCGGTTGTTCGCGCCGCGTCTCGTTCTCGATCTCGCGATTCAGCGTGGCGACGCGAGTCAACGCGCCCGTTTGCGCCGCGCGATGCTGCGCCGTATTGCGGAAGATCGTTCCGAACTGGGTGTCCGTCAATCGCAGGTAGTTGCGGAGCTCGAGATCGAGGCGCGCGGGAACCACATCCTGCGCGAGTACCGCGACAGGAAGCAAGAGAGCCGCGAGCATCTTCTGATCCAGACTCCGGACCGTGAACCTCGCCACGTTTGCAAGCATAGCACCGCCCTTTGCTAGCCTAGTCGATGAAAACCGTGGCACTCCTGATCCTGTTTCTCGCGGCCTTCCCCGCCGCCGCGTACGATCTCACTCACGCTCGCGCGTTGATGTCAACCTATTGCTACAAGTGCCATCAGACCAAGCAAGTGGTAGCCGGACTCAATCTCCAAACCCTTGGTGCCGTCAATGAACGCGCACCCATCTGGACCAAGGCCGCGGCGCGCGTCAAGGACAACTCGATGCCGCCGAAAGGCCATCCAGCGCCCTCGCTCGACGAGCGCGAGTCGTTCGCTGCCTGGGTAACCGAAACAGTCCGCGCGGCTGCCTGTTCCGATGGCATCCAGCCGCCACCCGCGCGGCTCAAGCGCCTGAATCGCGCCGAATACGGGGCCACAGTCCGCGACCTGCTCAATATCCACATCAATGCCGGACACGCGTTGCCCGCCGATGGCTCGGGCGGCGAGGGATTCGACAACGCCGCCGAGACGCTGTTCCTTTCGCCAATGCACGGGGAGAAGTATCTCGAAGCGGCGAAGACCGCGCTCGATTATGCCCGGCGCGACCCGCGTTCGCGGGCTGTCTTCCTCACCTCGAAGACCGATGCGCGCGCGATTCTCGAAGCGTTTCTGCCCCGTGCCTTCCGCCGCCCGGCCAAACCCACCGAAATCGAAAAGTACCTCGCACTCTTCAACGACGCCCAGAAGCGTGGCGACACCTTCGATGAGTCGATCCTCTACGCCCTCCGCGCGGTTCTCGTCTCGCCGCATTTCCTGTTCCGCCTCGAAACCGGAGACTGGGCCGTCGCCTCGCGCCTCTCCTATTTCCTCTGGGGCTCGACGCCCGACAAGGATCTCGCCACGCTGGCTGACGTTGGTCAGATGCGCAATCCCGATGTGCTGCGCTGCGAGATCGGACGGATGCTGAAGGACGTCAAGGTGACCGAGTTCGCCGAGCGTTTCGTCGAACAGTGGCTCGGCACGCGCGAACTCGGCCGCGACATCAAGCCCGACGAGAAGCTCTTCGCGCCCTACTACGATGCCGAGATCCAGTCCGGTATCAAGTACGAGCCGATCATCTTCTTTCAGGAGATGCTCGCCAAGAACAAGCCCGTTACCGATCTGATCGACTCCAACTGGACCGTGCTGACCAACAAGCTCGAACGCTTCTACGGACTCCCGCAAACCAAGGGGATCCGTCAGCAGCCCATCGCCGTCGATCTTCCTCCGAACAGCCATCGTGGCGGCGTGCTCGGCATGGCGGCGGTTCTCGCCGTGTCGTCGTATCCTCGGCGAACCAGTCCCGTGCTACGCGGCAAGTGGGTCCTCGAGTCGCTGCTCGGTACTCCGCCTCCGCCGCCTCCACCGAATGTTCCTGAATTGCAGGAGAGCAAGGCCGAAGCGCCCAAGACCCTGCGAGAGCGCATGGAACTGCATCGCACCAATCCAACTTGCGCCAGTTGCCATCAGCGCATGGATCCGATCGGTTTCGGACTCGAAAACTACGACGTGCTCGGGCGCTGGCGCGGCGAAGACGAAGGCAAACCGGTCGACGCACGCGGCGAGTTGCCGAGCGGCGAGACGTTCGACGGTCCAGACGGACTCAAGAAGCTGCTCATGAGCCGCAAGGATCAGTTCGCGCGCCACCTCGCCACGAAACTTCTCGGATACGCGCTCGGCCGTGGACTCACCCCCGAGGATCACTGCGCAATTGATAAAATCGTGGCGGAGACCGCCAAGAGCGGTTACCGGTCGCAGACGCTGATCGAGCAGATCGTGCTGAGCGAACCTTTCCTCGACGTGACGGTACCGAAACTGCAATGACCCAACCCATTTCCCGGCGGACTCTGTTGCGCGGCGCGGGCGCTTCCCTCGCGCTGCCCTGGCTTGAAGCGATGGCCAGTGACGCGGCCCGCGCGAGAGGTCCCGTGCGCATGGCGGCCTTCTACATGCCGAACGGCGTGAACGCGGACATGTGGACTCCGGAGGGCGAAGGCCGCAAGTTCGAATTGTCGCCCACGCTGATGCCGCTCGCGTCCATCAAAGACAAGCTGACGATACTCACCAACCTGTGGAACGCGGCGAGCGTCGGCGGCGACGGACACTACGTCAAGATCTCGGGCTGGCTCACCTCCACCACGATCACCAAAACGCTCGGCGTCGATATCAGCGTCAACGGCGTGTCGATGGATCAACTCGCCGCGCGAAAAATGGGCCGGCAAACGCCGATTTCGTCACTCGAACTGGCGACCTCCCCGGTTTCCACCGGCGTCGACCGCAATGTCGGTTACACGCGCGTCTACGGATCGCACATCTCCTGGAGCGGACCCGCCATGCCGCTCGCCAAGGAGATCGACCCAGCGCTCGTGTTCGAACGCCTGATGCGAGCCGGGCGTCCCGGAAGTTCGGGCAAAGCGGAGAAGCCGCTGCTTGACCG
The DNA here is from genome assembly GCA_902825945.1 of uncultured Acidobacteriota bacterium. Taxonomy (GTDB): domain Bacteria; phylum Acidobacteriota; class Terriglobia; order Bryobacterales; family Bryobacteraceae; genus SYLY01. Next base: position 132,675 of record CADECY010000007.1, on the reverse strand, counting down.
CGTGTTGTCGGATGCGCGCGAACTCCGCTCGGGACTCGGCGCCGCCGATCGCCTACGCATGGATGAGTATCTCTCCGCCGTTCGATCGGTGGAAGAGCGCATCGAACGCGCGAGTGACAAGGGCTTGGCCAATTGGAAGGCTCGCGTGCCGGTCACCGAAGCGATGAAGCCCACCGAGCACAAGGACTACGGCGACCTCGTACGCCTCATGATGGACATGATCGCGCTCGCCTTCCAGACGGACTCGACGCGCATCGCCACCTTCATGTACGGAAACGAAGTCTCGAACCAGAACTTCTCTTTCGTCGATGGCGTCACAGGTGGATTCCACGAGATCTCGCACCATCAGAAGGAAGCCGACAAGCTGCGCCAGTACCAGATCATCAACCGGTGGCACGTAGAGCAGTTTGCCTATCTGTGCAACAAGCTTACCGCGATGAAGGAAGGCGAGTCGAACGTGCTCGACAACTCGATGATGCTCCTCGGTGGCGGTATCCGCGATGGCAATTCGCACAACCCGCACAACGTGCCGCTCGTGATGGCGGGACTTGGCGGGGGCCGTATCGATGCGGGTCAGCACCTGGTCTACGAGAAAGATTCGCCGCTCGCCAACCTCTACGTAAGCATGCTCGACGCGTTCGGTACCCCGGTGGAGCGATTCGCCGACAGCACCGGGTCCGCTCGCGGTGTGCTCAAGGCTTGATGTTCTGATTGTGGCGGAATCGATTGCCCGGATCGTACTGGGCTTTCACTCGCCGCAGCCGCGAATGGTTCGGACCGTAAGCTTCGGGCGTACGTTCGGCTTCGTCCTCCGAGAGCGCGTTGACATAGACGCTTCCTGCGGCCCATGGTTGCATGGCGCGAAAAGTATCGCGAGTCCAGTCAATATGAGTCTGATCCTCGGCGGGGTCTGACCACAGCGACAGGATCACCAGATCGAAGGCGTGACTGCGCGAGCCGAACGCCGTGGCATCGGGCGCGGGAGCGGTGGCGCGCCCGTGGGCATGCTCGATCATCACCAGCGATCGCGGTGACGAGGTAGCAGCGGTCGCGGCGGCGCACGCTTCGATGGCGTCATCCGGGAGCCCGGCGAGATAGCTGGACTTCCAATAGCTGCGGATGCCGTAGGGCGCGGCCGCGTCGAGCATCTGTTGCAGGGCCAGGTATGGCATCCGGCCCACCATGTCCGCGACCGGCGGTCCGAACTTGCGCAGTGGCGCGAGAAGCCGCTCGCCTTCCGCGAGATCATCGCCGCAGTAGCAGGGAATGAGGGCGATAGCGGGGAACCCATCTGGCGTCGTCACGATGCCGCAATAGAGAATCAACTCATCCGGCAGGCCGGCTTCGGCGAAATCGCGAAACCGCCGTAGCACCTGTGCCGACATCGCGCGCGGATAGACGAGCATGCCCGATAGCACTTGCGTGATGGGATACATGCGATAGGTGATCGAGGTGACCACGCCGAAATTTCCGCCGCCGCCCTTGAGTGCCCAGAACAGATCGGGATGCTCGTTCGCGCTCGCGGTGACCAGCGACCCGTCGGCCGTGATGACGTCATAGGAGAGTGTGTTGTCGCAAACCAGGCCGCAGCGGCCCATGAGCCAGCCGATTCCGCCGCCGAGGGTGAGCCCGGCGATTCCCGTGGTGGAGATCAAGCCGCCCGTCGTAGCGAGTCCGTGCATCTGCGTTTCGCGATCGAACGTCCCCCAGGTATGTCCGGTCTGAGCCGTGGCGGTCATCGCTTTGCGGTCGATGGAGATCCCCTTCATCGGCGTGACGTCGATCACGAGGCCGCCGTCGAGCATGGCGAGTCCGGCGACATTGTGTCCGCCCGCGCGGATTGCCGGATACAGATCGTTTTCGGACGCGAAGCGAACAGCCGCGGCGACATCCGCCGGGCCCGTGCAACGAGCGATCGCGGCGGGCCGCCGGTCGATCATCCCGTTCCAGATTTGCCGCGCGGCATCGTAGCCGGCATGGCCGGGTGTAATGACTTCTCCGCGAAAGTGAGCTTGAAGCTGGGCGATATCCATAAGCGCTATTATCGATGAGGATCACCGCTCGAATGAACCGCCGAACCCTGTTCTTGTTGCCGCTCGCGCCGCTCGCCGGTTGCTCGAAACTCTTCTACGCGACCGCCGTCAAGCTCGGCAAGGAAAAACGCGACATCCTCGTCTCGCGCGTGAAAGACGCGCGCAAGGATCAGGAAGAGGCCAAGGAGCAGTTCAAGACGACGCTCGAAGCGTTCCAATCCGTCACCGGGTTCGATGGCGGAAAGCTCGAAGAGGTCTACAAGAAGCTCAACAAGGAGTTCGAAAAGAGCGAAGATCGTGCGAAAGACGTCGGCGGTCGCGTCAGCGCCATCGAGATGGTGGCGAGCGACATGTTCAAGGAATGGGGCAAGGAGATCGACCAGATGTCGGACCGGTCCCTCAAGACCCAAAGCCGGACTCTGCTGCGCGATACCGAGTCGCGTTACGACACGCTCATTCGCAAAATGAGGGATTCCGAAAAGCGCATGAAGCCAGTGCTCGGCGCCTTCCGTGATCAGGTGCTCTTTCTCAAGCACAACCTCAATGCGCGCGCGATCCGTTCTCTCAAAGAGACGTCGATGAAGATCGGCTCCGACGTAACCGCCCTCATCGGAGAGATGGAAGCTTCGATCCGGGAGGCCGATTCCTTTGTCGCCAC